>NZ_JBIDCU010000002.1:0-644776 GCF_043204765.1 Micromonospora sp. NPDC047730
TCCTGAGCCAGGATCAAACTCTCCAACAAAAACCTGTTGAAACAGTCATCCCGACAACATGTGTTGCCAAAGGAATCCAAAACCAGCCAAACCAAAAGGCCTGACCAGTCCCGGGGTATAAATCAATTTGGCACTGGCTTATCAAGCACCCTGTTGAGTTCTCAAAGAACAACCACACACCGCCCGGAAACCCCACACCGTGGAGCCCCCGACCCGGGGCATTTCGTTCACATCCCCGCCGCTCTCGCGCCGGGCACTTTTACTACGTTACCTCACCGTCTCCGCCGTGTCAAACCGTTTGTCCCGGTCTGTCGTGCTTCGTGCGGGTTGGCGCCGACGAACGTGCGCAGCGGCGAACCGCCACACCTGATCATCGGATTTCGGCAGACCGGCCGCTCTGCGGTTTCCCGCGAGCTCGCCCGGTTTCCTGCCGGCGTCAAACCTTACCCGGTCGGCTTCGCTCCACCAAATCCGCCTCGCGGCAGATCCGGCGGGCCCCGCCCGGCCCGTGCCGTCCGGGAGTTGACTCCCGACCGACCCGACACCAGTGTGGTGGGAACTCCAGGTCTTTCGCCCTGTTCGCCCCGTTCCGCGCTGGCAGAGAGAAAGTTACGCGTCTGCGGGTTTGCACGTCAAATCCGAGGGTGGCGTCCCCCGTCACACCATTCCCGCCCGGCTATCCGGCCTGGTCGGCGGCGGTGCGGCACGCTCGGGTCCTTCCGGGAGGTCGTGCCCCGCGCGCACGGCGCCCCGTCCCCGGATGTGCGGAGGGGTCGGGCGGCGATTCCGTCAGTGCGTCGACCGGTCGGTACGCCGCGCGGCCAGCCAGGCGCGGACGCCGAGCACGCCGACGGTGGTGCCGATGGCCAGGGACGCCGCGATCAACAGGGCGTGGATCCAGAGGAAGCCGGTGGCGGGGAACTCGCCGACCGTGCCGGTGGACCAGGACCGCGGGTCCTTCCAGATGGCGACCGCGAACCTCGGCCAGATCACCCAGGTCCAGATCCCGACCCCGGTGAGGAAGAGCGCCCAACCCCGCGACAGCACCATGAGTGCCGAGTATGCCAGCGCCGAGCGGGCCGGCCGGTGCGGCGGCGGGCCGGCCGAGGCCCAGGTCACGACCCGTCGCGGCGGCCGGTTCCGCCCGGTCGGCACTGGGCGCCCGCGGTCCGGCTGCCGACCCTGACGGCCCGGACAAGATGCTGTTCCGGGGCCGGGGCCGGGGCCGGGGCCGGAAGGCTCCGCGGAGTCCGGGGCTCCACCCGCAGGCCGACGGTGGCCAGGAACGGGCCGCCCGGGGGGCGTGCCCGGTCACCTGCCGCCGAGTTGCCGGAAGGTGACCGAGTGGCGGAGGGCCGGCACCGGCGGGATGCTGTGCTGCCAGCTCGTCCGCGCCGCGCCGGCGAGCACGTACGCCGACCGCGGCGCCAGCTCCACCTCGTACACCCTGCGGTCGTCGCCGGTGCCCCGCTGGAAGCGCAACCGACAGGCGGCGCCCAGCGAGAGCCCGACCACGGTCGGCCCGAACGCGGGGGCGTCGCGGTGCCAGCCGATGACCGAGCCCGGCGGGTACCGGGTGGCCGCGGAAACGGGAGGCCCACCTCGGGCCGGGGCCTCCCCAGCTCCGTCAGAAGCAGGTGCCGATTCCGCCGATCGCGGGGTTCGCCCGGTCGTGGTGGTGGATCGTGCCGGTCGGGTCGGCCATGAAGCCGCCCCAGATGGTGCAGCCACCCTTGACGTACGCCCTGGCCGGGCCGGCCGCCCACAGCCTGTTGCCGTCGTCGACCTGGGTGGGCAGGTACTGCGCGGCGAGGTAGACCTGGGTGCGGGTCAGCGAGCCGGCGTACGCGGACTTGATGGTGACCGTGCAGCCGTACCCGACGACGGGGTTGTACATCAGGTAGACGGTGCCGAGCCGCACGCCGGTCTGCGCGTGGTGGATCGGGTCCTGGTCCTGGACGGTGTAGCCGAGCCCGCAGAGCGCCTGCGGCGTGACCGGGTTGACGACGGCGGCCTGTGCGGTGGCGCCGGCCCCGGCGACGAGCCCGACCGCGACGGCGAGCACGAGCCCGATCCGACGAATGGTGCGGTACATCTGCGTCCCCCTCTTCTTCCTGCTACGAATGCGGGACCAGAATGGTCGGCGGCGGTCACGGAACGAATGTGCCGGGTGAACACTCCGCATTGCGCCTCGATGTGCGGTCGCCCAATTCCGACCGGCGCCACCTGGGAAGAGGCACCGCCACTCATCGGCGGTCGACGACTATGACGAATTTCGCACGAGACATTTCTGTGAACCGAAAATTGCCGAATCGTTTCCCGGTCGCGCGGGTTGGGCAATGATTCCCCGACCGCGAACGACCGTCATCGGAGGTGGCCCGTGCAGCCGTCGACGTTCAACCCCTGGGCCTGGCGCGACCCGGCCGCCCTCGCCGGCGGGTACGCCGAAGCGAGCCCCGACACCGCGCCGCCGGACGGACCGGAGGGCGCCGGCGACGGACCCGACGCCCCGGGCCCCGGCACTCCGGTCGACCTGGTCGGCTACCGGGTGGAGGCCACCGACGGGCGGATCGGCTCGGTCGACGCGGCCAGCGACGACACCGACGCTCGCTGGCTGGTGGTGGACACCGGGCCGTGGATCTTCGGCCGCAAGGTGCTGCTGCCGGTCGGCACGGTGACGCGGGTCGACCACCTGGACCGCACCGTGCACGTGGACCGCACCCGGGAGCAGGTCAAGGAGTCCCCGGCCTTCGACCCGGACGCCCACCGGGAAACCGACTACCGGGACCGGGTCGGCGACTACTACCGGGAGACCTACCGGCAGCCCTGAGCCGGGCGGGTCACGCGCCGGGTGACCGGTTACGGTGGGAGGCATGGTCCGGCCGATCAGCTACGCGCCGGGGGTCGTCGACCCGGTCGACGGCCTCCCGCTCGGCGTCGTGACCACCTTTCCCACCAGCTCCGGCGACGGCCGCGAGCAGATGATCGACCTCCTTCGTGCCGGCGGACTGCGGTTCCGCGACGGCGGGCGATGGCGGTCGGCTCACTGAGCCGACCCCGACCGATCCCGGGACCCTCCCGGTCGGCGCGCGACCGCGCGCACCTCGTCCGTCACGCACGAAAGGCGTACCACCGTGTCTGTTCCACGAATGCTCACCGGGGACCGCCCCACCGGGCGGCTGCACCTCGGCCACTACGTCGGCAGCATCGCCAACCGGGTGCGGCTGCACCAGCGCTACGAGAGCTTCTTCATCATCGCCGACCTGCACATGCTCACCACGCGCAACACCCGCGAGGACATCGAGCGGGTCGCGGTCAACGCCCGGGAGATGGTCACCGACGTGCTGGCCGCTGGCGTCGACCCGGCGCGGGCGACCTTCTACCTCCAGTCGGCCATCCCCGAGGTCGGCGACCTGAACACCCTCTTCCAGAACCTGGTCACGGTGCCCCGGCTGGAGCGGGTGCCGTCGCTGAAGGACATGGCCCGCGACTCCGGCAAGGAGGAGATGCCGTACGGCCTGCTCGGCTACCCGGTCCTCCAGGCCGCCGACATCCTCTGCGTGAAGGGGCAGGTCGTCCCGGTGGGCAAGGACAACGCGGCGCACGTCGAGGTGACGCGGGAGATCGCCCGGCGCTTCAACCACCTCTACGGAGAGGTGTTCCCCGTGCCGGAGATGATCGCGTCCGAGACGCCGACCCTGGTCGGCACGGACGGCCGGGCGAAGATGAGCAAGAGCCTGGGCAACGCCATCTCACTCTCCGACGACGCGGCGACCGTCCGCCGCACGGTGATGGGCATGTACACCGACCCGAACCGGGTCCGCGCCGACGTGCCGGGCACCGTCGAGGGGAACCCGGTCTTCGCGTACCACGACATCTTCAACCCAGACCGAGGGCAGGTCGACGACCTCAAGGAGCGGTACCGGGCCGGGCGGGTCGGCGACGTGGAGGTCAAGGAGAAGCTGGCCGTCGCGCTCAACCGGTTCCTGGACCCGATCCGCGAGCGCCGGGCGCGGTTCGAGGCCGACCCCGGGTTGGTCGACGAGCTGATCGTCGAGGGCACCGAACGGACCCGGCACGAGGTGCGGCAGACGGTCGTCGAGGCCCGCCGGGCGATGGGACTGACGAGCGCGTACACCCAGGTGCGGCGGCGGGCCGAGCGGCGCCGCAAGGCCCGGGCCACGCCGGCCTGAGCGGTCGTACGCACAGCGCCCGGCCCGGAACCGGGACCGCCCGGTTCCGGGCCGGCTGGCGCACCGCCGAAGTCGTGCATGGCCAGCGCCGAGCGGGGCAAGTGAAGCATCATGGGCGGCGTGCGAAACGAGGTGGTGATGCCGGTCGTCGACGGGCTCGACCAGCTCGTCGACCTGCTTCGGCGGGCCGACCCCGACGAGGAGCTGTACGTCCGGTGGTCCCTGGGCCCCGGCGCGGATCTGGCCGGGGAGCGTGGGTCCGGCCAGTCCAGCAAGGACGCGCTGACCGGCATCGACCTGCCCGGCCTCTCCGCGAACCCGCTCGCGGTCGAGTCGTGGTGGGGCGACCGACCGGTGCGCCTGTGGGTGGCCCGGCGGCTCTACGACTACCGCCACCTGCGCCGGCTGCGCGGCCCCGGCGTACGCCCCTGGGTGCTGGTCGGTGAGCAGTGCGGCCGAGGGCCGGACAACGAGCCGCTGGTGCACTGTCACCGGCCCGTCGCCTGGGTGTCGGAGCGGGCGCTGCGGGAGGCGGACCGGGCGGTCGAGGCGCAGGCGTCACCGGAGTGGGGGCCGCTGCACCGGGCGGACTGAGCCGCCCGCCCGGCGGCGCGAGGATCAGCCGTTCGGCGGCACGTCCACGAGCTGCCCGGCCGGTAGGCTGCGCGCATCTGTGCGCAGCCCCACCCAGGAGGAACTTCTTTGGGCCGCAGTTTCCCGGCAGGCGCCCTGGCGACCATCCTCGCCCTCGGCCTGCTGACCGCGCCGGCCACGCCGGCCGCCGCCGACCCCGGCACCGCACCCCGCGAGATCGCCGTCATCCCGCCCGCGGACGCCACGGTTCCCGCCTACGAGGCCGTGTTCTTCGCCGGCCGCACCGGCTTCCTGCACCGGCACAACAACTCCCTCGACTACCTCTGGACGCGCTACGACACGGGCGCGACGGTTGTGGTCGAGGACCTGGCCGGCGTCCAGCCGTCGGCGCTGAAGCCGGCCGGTGGCGACAGCGTCTTCACCACCGCCCAGGTGCCCGCGAGGCCGGCGCCGGGCAAGGTCAGCGTGCTCGACCTCGCCGACCGGAGCTGGCAGCAGTGGGAGATCCCCACCGACCACATCCTCTGGGGCGTCTACGGGCAGCGGATGCTGCTGCGCAAGCCGCCGCTGACCGGTGTGGAGCTGGAGCTGCGCACCCCCGCCGCCGACGGCACCTGGACGACGACGCCGGTGACCGGCATCCCGGCCGACGCCAAGCCCAGCGGGCTGCCGCCGACCGGCGACGAGACCTCGGTGGTGGTCGGCTACCTGGCCGACGGTGGGCAGCGGATGGGGCTGCTCGACCTCGCCACGGCGGCCGTGAAGCGGATCCCCAACGGCGTCCCCTCGACCTTCTGGCGCCTCTCGGGCGACACCGTGGGCTGGATGTCGAGCAGCGGCCAGTACCACCTCTACTCCCGCGCCGGCCTGACCAGCGGCACCGACACCTCGGCCCGGCTGGTGACCGTCCCGCAGGACAGCCTCCTCCGGACCGTCGTCGTCGACGGCGGGCTGGTGATCAGCCGAAGCCAGAACAACGACACCGGTGAGTACTTCCCGGCGATCTACGTGCCGGTGCAGACCACCGCGCCCCGACCCACGCTGCTGCCGAAGATCTCCTGGGATCTCCGGGCGCTCGTGCAGGGACCGGACGGCACGGCCCTGGTGGTCGGCGGCTCCGGCCCGAAGGACTGGGCGGTGCACCGGGTCACGGGGCGGCCCGGTGAGACGCCGAGCCTCACGCCGGTGCTCCCCGTGCGCGACCCGGTGGCGAACGCCGGAATCAGCTACCGGCAGGGCCTGCTGCGGCACGTGCACTCCGAGGTGTCTCCGAAGACCGGTGCCACCCAGTACGTCGCCTCCAACCACCCGGTCTTCCCCGACCCCCAGTACACGTCCGGGGAGCGGGTCGTGCTCCGTTCGACCCCGGTGTCGTGCGCGACGGACGTGGCGTGCGTACGCCTGGTCGACGGAACCAACGCCGGCGCCGCGTACCTGGTCTCGTCGGACACGACGGACACCGCCCTCACGCTGGACCGGGCCACGGGTGGCTACGACCAGACGCCGCTGCCCACCAGCAAGGGGCGGCTCCTCGACGTCTCCGGCACGCACCTCCTCGTGAGCGATGGCGCGTCGGACAACCAGTACGTGGTCAGCATGACCTCGGACCACGTGCTCAAGACCATGCCGAAGACCGGGGCCGCCCTGTGGTTCGGCACGCTGTGGAGCGCGACGACCACCGCCGGCCAGCTCATGGCGATCGACCTGTCGACCGGGAAGGCCACGCGTACGATCTCGACCGGCACGGCCTGCATCCCGACCGAGGTGCAGACCAGCGCCCGCTGGCTCTACTGGGCGTGCGGCGACACCGGCCCCGCGGGCGTCCGCGACCTGCGGAGCAACACGCAACTCATGGTGCCGGCCGGGCCGGCCCTGCTCGGGGACGGCTTCCTCGTCCGGCACGAGACCGGCGCGCTGCGGATGACCGCTTTCCAGGACGGCGCCCTGCACACCCCGGTGACGCTCGCCGAGCTGCCCGCCGGCACCCCCGCCGACAGTCGCGGCGTCCGCTGGGCGGTCGACCGGCACGGCTCCGGCGTCGCGTACGTCGACGCCGACCGGGCGGTGCACGTGCTCGACACCGGAGTGCCGGGCACCGCGCCCCAGTTCGGCAGCCTGATCGCGGACGACTCCGTCTATCCGCGCTCCTCCGGCCTTCCCTGGCAGGCGGACGTTCGGCCCAGCCGTCCGCTCTGGAGCTGGGAGCTCACGATCACCCGGAAGTGGACGGGCGAGCTGGTCCACCGCGCCGGCGGCGGCAAGGCACGGACGTCCGTCTACCTGCGGTGGGACGGCAAGCTGCCGTCGGGGCAGTCGGCGCTCAACGGGGCGTACACCTGGACGCTGAGCGGCGCTCCCACCGAGTCCGCCGCGCCGGTCACGGTGGGCTCCGGCGAGCTGCTCGTCCACTGCGGCACCTTCCCCTTCCGCGGCTATTCCTGTGCGGGCGGGCCGGCGCTGCTCGGCGTGAAGTCCACGGGCGACGGCCACTGGTACGGAACGCTGCCCACGTCCCCGCGCGGCCAGCTCTACAGCAACGGGTACACCGAGAACTGGTGCCTCAGTTGCTCGGGCGCCGAGCGGACCTCGGCCCTGGTGCCGTTCGGCGACTACAACGGCGACGCGTTTCCCGACCTGCTCGTACGCGACGGCAACGGGTACATGAAGGCGCACCTGGGCACCGGCTACCTGGGCTTCGGCGGCACGAACACGGTCAGCCTGGGTGGCGGCTGGATGATGTACCGGTCGATCCTGGCGCCGGGTGACGTCAACAGCGACGGCCACCCCGACATCCTCGGCATCGACTCCGACGGCAAGTTGTGGCTCTACACCACCACCGGCCATGGCGGGATCAACCCCCGCGTCCAGGTCGGCTCCGGCTGGGGCATGTACCCGCGCGTAACCGGCGCCGGCGACCTCAACGGCGACGGCCACGGCGACCTGCTCGGCATCGACGCCAACGGCGTGATGTACCACTACCTCAGCAACGGCAACAAGGGCTGGAGCGCGCGCGTCAAGGTCTACGCCGGCTGGAACATCTACAACAGCGTGGTGGCCGTCGGCGACCTCGACGAGGACGGTCGCAACGACCTCGTCGCCCGCGACGCGGGCGGCCTCCTCTGGCGCTACTCCGGGCTCGGCAACGGCTCCTTCGCCGCCCGGGTCCAGGCCGGCAGCGGCTGGAACATGTTCAAGATCATTATCTGAGCGCACCCCACCACGGACCGCCCCCGGACGCCCACGGCGACCGGGGGCGGTCCCGTCTCCGGACGGAACCAGGTGCAACCCACCGGTCCGCTCGCGCGTGTGCCTGTGGCGGCTGACGCCAGCCGCAGCCACGGGGATGAGAGGCGACGTGATGCCATGCCGGTCAAGCCGATGGTCGTGACGCCGGACGACGCCCGTGCCACCGACTTCGACGAGTTCTACCGGGCCAGGTTCCAGTCGCTCACCCTCCAGCTGTACGCGTACGCCGGGGACCTCGCCGAGGCGCAGGATCTCGTGCAGGAAGCCTTCTGCCGGGCGTACGTCCGCTGGCAGAAGATCCGGGACTACGACGACCCGGCCCAGTGGGTGCGGCAGGTGGCGTGGAACCTGGCCACGAGCCGCTTCCGGCGCCGCCGGACGGCGGCAAACTTCCTCCGCAGGCAGCGAATGACGGTCGTCGACGGCCCCGACCCCGACCGGGTCGCCCTGGTCAGGGCCCTCTCCACGCTGCCGCCGAAGCACCGGCGAGCCGTCGTGCTGCACCACATGGCCCAGCTCTCCGTCGCCGAGATCGCTGCCCAGGAGGGCGTCGCCGAGGGAACCGTCAAGTCCTGGCTGAGCCGCGGGCGTGCCGCGCTGGCCAGCCAACTCAGAGGAGACGTGTCATGAGCGAGCACGACGACGTCCAGCTGATCGACGACGCCTTCGACCAGCTGACCGCCGACCTCGGACCCACGGTCCGTCCCCCTGGTGGCGTACGCGACATGGTCGCCCGACGGCGCAGGACGCGAGTCACCACGGCGACCGTCGCCGCCGGACTGGTGGCAGTGCTGCCGGTGGCGGCGTTCATGGGCACAGGCCGCGGCCAGCCCGGCCCGGACCCGGCCACGGTCGGTGCCAGCGTCGACACCACCGGCCTGCCGAGCGCCCCGAGCGCGAGCGCCACGCCGTCACCGAGCGCGTCCTCGTCGAGGACGGTCCCGGCCCGCGGCGGCGGCCCCCTCACGCTGGCGGAGCTGACCGCCGCGCCCGTCGCCGTACCCGGCTGGCCCTGGACCGGTCCGTCCGGCGCGACCTGCGCCGACGGCCTCGTCCGGCTGGCATCGTCGGCGAAGGTCAGCGGCGCCAGGGTGGGCGTCGTGGAACTGCGCCAGGCCGACCTCGACGGGGACGCCGAGTTGGAGACCGCCGCCCTGCTGCGGTGCGGGCACGGCGCGGAGCAGGTGGTGGCGTTCGACCGGGACGCCGCCGGCCGCGTCGCCACCCTCGGCCAGGTCGTCGCGACCACCGCCGAGATGCCGGCCATCGTCGGCATCGGGCCCCGCCCGCGCGGCGGCCTCACGGCCACCGTCGCCGACTCCCGCGCCGCCGTCGACCAGCAGCGCCAGGAGCGGCAGTACGCCTGGAACGGCGACGGTTACGGGCAGGTGGGCGGGGACACCAGCTTCCCGGTGAGACAGCGCCCGGTCGACCTGGGCCTGACCGTGGCCACGCCCGTCGCCGGGCCCGTCTCGGGGCCGTGCGAGGGAGCGACGCGCCACGTCTCCGTGACGTTCACCGTCACGAACCACAGCAGGCAGGTCTCCGACCGGTTCCACCTGGAGTGGCGGGGCGGCGCGTTCCTGCCGAACGGCTCGTACGACGGCCCCTACTGGCTGGACACCCCCGGCCATCCCGCCCAGGACGGCGGGCACCGGGGACTCAGGCCGGGCGAGAGCGTCGACCTGACCTTCGAGTTCGACATCGACGCCTGCGTGACCGACTGGGGCTTCACCACGGACATCCGCACCGACCGACCGGATCCCGAAACGGGCAACAACCACGTGCTGTGGTGGCTGCGGACCGGGTGACCGGTCTGGTGGCGACGGACGGTTGTCGCTACGTTGCAGCTTCGAGCATCCTTACTGCCTTCGATCGGGGAAGTCGACGCCGTGTCGCACATCGAGAAGATCACCGGGGAGCTTCGTGCGTTGACGGCCGGCGTCGACAGGGCCCAGGGGCTGGCGGCCGCCGCCGACAAGCAGGCCCAGGAGGTGGCCCTGCGGGCCGCCGGCGCCGGCTTCGCCGCCGTGGCGGCGGGCCTGGCCCGCGTGCGGGACGCCATCGCGGGAATCCGGGGCGGCCTGGGCGGCCTCGCCACCACGCTCGGCGAGGCCGCGAAGGCGACCGCAGCCGTCCCGCAGGAGGCCACGCCGGACGAGACGACCGCCGGGCTGACCCCCGTGGGCACCGCGATCGACGGCATGCGCGGCGCGGCCGCCGCCACCATCGCCCAGGTCGGCGAGGCGCAACGACTCGTCACCACCGTCCTGCAGGGCGGGCAGCCGGGGCCGCTGGTGCAGGCGCTGGAGAACGTCAAGCAGGTGCTGGTGCTGACGGTGCAGCGCACCGGCACCGCCCGGCAGTTCGTCGACACGGCGATCGCCGAGGCGCGGCAACTGGGGTCGTCGGGAAACTGACCGGGGCCGGCGGTGCCACACCGACCGGCCCCACCCCCGCGGACCACGCCTCCACCGTCCCCGCCGCAGGCGGCGACGCCTCCGGCCTCGTGCCGTGGACCAGGCAACCCACCGGGGTTCCCGGCGGCGCACCGACCGGCCCACGCACCCGCATCCCACCCAACGAGAGGCCAACCGAGCGACGATCGCTGGAACTGGAGAACGACTGTGCCGAAACCCTCGCCGACAGGGGCTACCGGGTCCACCAGAACCCGACGACGCAGGAGATCTCGCAGGCTCGGCTCGACACCGGTGACGCCGGGAGGGACGAAGGGGCGCCGGACTATCTCATCGAGGGCCACGTCTTCGACTGCTACTCTCCCACGCCCTTCGTGTCGCCGCGATCCGTCTGGAGCTCCGTGGCGAGGAAGATCGACCGGAAGCAGACCCAACGCGTGGTGCTCAACCTCCACGACTGGCAGGGTGATCTCGCCGCACTGCAGAAGCAGTTCGACGACTGGCCGATGCCCGAGCTGAAGGAGCTGGCAGCGGTCACACCTGGCGGTGCGATCATTCAGATCGTCCGGCGGTACTGAGAAGGGGCATCAATGGCGATCGAGTACCGGTTGACGCTCGCGGGTGACGTCCCGCTGGAGCCGGTGGCGGAGCTGGCCGCTCCCGGAGCGACCGAGACGTCGACGCTCTCCGGCAACCGGATGCTGCGCGCGAACCTGAACGAGGAGTGCGGATACGTCGTCACCGTCGTCGCCGGCAGTCACGGCTACTACGAGGCGGAGAACGACGGCGGGCTGTGGATGTGGGAGCCCGAAACCTACGTCGACGTCGACTTCCACATGCGCAAGGACACCCTGACCGAGCGGGGAAGGCCCCACATGCTGCGGACCGTGGGCCGGATCCTGGCCGACCGGCCCGAGGACGCCGCGCTGGTCCTCAACGACAACTGGTTGATGCTGACCCGCGTCGACGGCACGGTCCGCCGGCACAACGAGGCCGACTGGTACGACGAGGCGTACGACAGCTTCCTGCCCCGCTGACCCGGTCGCCGCGACCGGCGCTGCGCCGCGCCGGGAACGGGCGGCGGCGTCCTACCATCCGATCGTGGCCAACTTCGATACCTCGCCAGTCGTCGAGACGGTGTGGCAGCGGCAGGCCGCCTGGTCACGGGCGGCCGTCGGGGCCAAGCGCGTGATCACCCGGGCGCGCCTGGCCGTCGCCGCGCTCACCGTCGGCGCGGCCGTGTGCGGCACCCTCGCCAACCATCTCGGGCAGACCCACCGCGGCGCCGGCCGGGCGCTCGCGATCGTCGCGGCGGCGGCGCTGCTCCTGGTGCCGGTCGCGGCCCGGTGGGCCGGCCGCGACGCGGTGCACGCGTGGGCCCGGCTCCGCTCGGTCTCGGAGGCGTTGAAGGCGGACGTTCACCGCTACCTCGCCGGGGTCGCCCCGTTCGGCGGTGCCGACCGGGACGCCGTCCTGCTCGGCCGACTCGACGCGCTCATGGACGACGCGGGCGATCTGGTGGGCCGTACCCTCGACGCGCCGCCGGCCGCCCGGCCGCTGCCTGCGGTCTCGGACGTGGCCACGTACCTGACGGAACGGCTGCGGCGGCAGGTCGACGACTACTACCTGCCGGGGGCCCGCCGGACGGCCCGGGCGGCGCGCCGGATCCGGTACGCCACCACCGCCCTGACGGTCGCCGCCGCCCTGATGTCCGCGACGGTGGGGGTGCTCGGTGACAACCTCGGGCTCACCGCCTGGATCGGCGTCGCGGCGGCCGTCACCACGGCGCTGGTCGGCTACGGGTCGGCCCAGCAGTACGAGCACCACCAGATCGAGTACGCCCGCACCGCCGACCAGTTGACGCGGCTGCGGGTGGCCCGCGAGGCCGGGCGGGGCTGGACCGACGACGACGCGTTCGTCGCGGAGACGGAACGGATCATCTCGCTGTCCAACGAGGGGTGGATGGCGAAGATGATCGAGCAAGATGGCGCTGCGCAGCAGTGACATCACGCGCTGTGCCATATAGCATCGTCGATAGTGTCGTTGACCGTCGCCGTGGACGGCGTCCGTCCACTCCCGACCAAAATGGGGGAACCGACGTGGATCGCACCGTACGCCAGCCCGATCCGACCCCGCCGCCACTGGACGACCTCCGGCGCACCCCGCTCGGCCGGATCTCCCTCGACCGGGCCCGGTCCGTCGCCCGCGTGACCACCCGCAGGGAGGACCGTCCGGCCCGTGTCGATGTCGCGGCCTTCATCTCTGCGATCTGACCCGGCCGGGGCGGGCGGCGAGCCGACGGGGCACGTCGCCCCGCTGTCGCAGTACGTGCTCAAGCTGGTCAGCCGCTGCGACCTCGCCTGCGACCACTGCTACGTCTACGAGCACCCGGACCAGTCGTGGCGACGCCAGCCGCGGATGATGGCGCCCGAGACGGTGGAGGCCGTCGCGGGGCGGATCGCGGAGCACGCCGCGGCGCACCAGCTCGACGGCGTCCGGGTGGTCCTGCACGGCGGCGAGCCGCTGCTCGCCGGCGCCGCCCGACTCGACGCCACCGCCGCCGCCCTGCGCCGCGCCGTCGACCCGGTGGCGCGGCTCGACCTGCGCATGCAGTCCAACGGTGTGCTGCTCACCCCGGCGATCTGCGACGTGCTGGTCGCCCACGACATCAAGGTCGGGATCTCGCTCGACGGGGACCGGGCCGCCAACGACCGGCACCGCCGGCACGCCAACGGGGCGAGCAGCCACCGCCAGGTGCTGCGGGCCCTGGCGCTGCTGCGCAGTCCCGACTACCGGTCCGCCTACGCGGGCATCCTCTGCACCGTCGACGTGGCCAACGACCCCATCCGGGTGTACGAGGCGCTGCTGGCCGAGGAGCCGCCGCACGTCGACTTCCTGCTGCCGCACGCCAACTGGGACAACCCGCCCGCCCGCCCCGACGGCCGCGCCACGCCGTACGCCGACTGGCTGCTGGCCGTGCACCGGCGCTGGCTGGCCGACGGGCGCCCGGTGCCGATCCGCCTGCTGGAGTCCCTCATCTCCACCGCATCCGGGCACGGCAGCCGCAGCGAGGCGGTCGGGCTCGGCCCGGCCGATCTGGTCGTCGTCGAGACCGACGGCACCTTCGAGCAGGTCGACTCGCTCAAGTCGGCCTTCGAGGGCGCGGCGGCCACCGGCCTCGACGTGTTCCGGCACCGGGTGGACGACGCCGCGGCCCACCCCGGGATCGCCGTCCGGCAGACGGGTCTGGCAGGGCTCTGCGCGACGTGCCGGGCGTGCCCGGTGGTGCGGCACTGCGGCGGCGGGCTCTACGCCCACCGGTACCGGGCGGGCAACGGCTTCGACAACCCGTCCGTCTACTGCCCGGACCTGCTGGAGCTCGTCCGCGTGGTGACGGCGGCCCCGGCCGTCGACGAGCCGGCCCGCCCGGCCGACTCGCTCAGCCCGGACGTGCTCGACGACCTCGGCGCCGGGCCGGGAACGGCGGGCTCGGCGGAGCAGCTCGCCGCGATCCACCTGGCGCTGGTGCGCGCCCTGCTGGTCGCCCTCAGCGACCGGGTCGGCTCCGACCCGGTCGCCGCGGAGGGATGGCGGCTGCTGGTCGACCTCGACGACCGGCGCCCGGAGGCGGTCCGCGCCGTGCTGACCCACCCGTTCGTGCGGCGCTGGGCCCGGCGATGCCGGGACGGGGCGGCCGACCTGTCGTACCTGGCCTGCGTGGCGGCCGCCGCCGCGGTGCACGCCCGGGTCCGGGCCGACCTGCCCGTGCCGGTACGCGACGGGCTGGTCGGCCTGCCGACGCTCGGCGCGATCGCCGGGCGCGCCGAGCGGGGCGTCGTCCGGCTCGCCACCGACGAGGGTGACGTCCGGGTCGGTGGCCGGCGGGTCATCCCCGACGCCGGCCGGGACGGCGACCCGGCGCGGGCGGACGGCCCGGACGGTTGGCTGCCGGTGCGTGCGGTCGGCGTCGACGGGCACCGGCTGCTGCTGGAGGACACGGACCCACACCGGGACTGCTACGACGTCCCGGTGGAGCCCCGGCTGACCGGCGCCGCCGCCCTGGGGTGGACGCGGCAGTTGGCGCGGGCGGTCCGGCGGATCGACGTCGAGGCGCCCGACTACGCGGCCGGGGTCCGTACCCTGCTGCGGGCCGTCGTGCCGCTGCGCGCGGACGGCACCGGCCGGTTCCGCAGCGCCGCCGCCGGCGCGGCCTTCGGCGCGGTGGCCGTCACCGCCGTACCCGACGACGCCACCCTCGCCGTGCTGCTGGTGCACGAGGTGCAGCACCTGAAGCTCAGCGCGGCGCTGGACGTCTGCGACCTGTTCGACCGCGACGACACCCGGACGCTGACCGTGCCGTGGCGCGACGATCCCCGGCCGGTCGAGGGCGCGCTGCACGGCGTCTACGCCCACCTGGCGGTGGCCGACGTGTGGCGGCGGCGGCCCGGGCCGGTCGCGGAGGGGCACTTCCGCCGCTACCGTGACTGGACCGACGGGGCGATCGACGCCCTGCTCGACCTCGGCGTCCTGACGGCCCCCGGCGACCGGTTCGTCCGACGGATGCGCGCGACGGTGGACGGGTGGCCGTGACGGGCGGCGCACTGCCGAGCGTGCGCCGGGCCGACCCCGCACCGGGCCGGCACCCCGCCCTCGGGCGCGGGGCGCTGGCCGGGGGCCTGCGCGAGCTGGGATTGCCGCCGGGCGCCACCGTGCTGGTGCACTGCGCACTGTCCCGGGTCGGGCCGGTCGCGGGCGGCCCCGCGGCTCTGCTGGACGCCCTGCGGGACGTGCTGGGAGAAGGCGGCACGGTGGTCGTACCGGCCCAGACGGCCGGCAACTCCGTCACGTCGCGGGCGTTCCGGGCGGCGACCGCCGGGCTGACCGGCCCCGAGGTGGCGGCGGTGGAGGCGGCGATCGCGCCGTTCGATCCGGACCGCAGCCCGTCCGAGGGGATGGGGATCTTCGCCGAGCACGTACGCCGGCAGCCGGGCGCGTTGCGCAGCCGGCATCCGCAGACGTCCTTCGCCGCCCTCGGTCCCGGGGCGGCCCGGCTGACCGCCGTCCACGACCTCGCCTGCCACCTCGGCGAACGCTCGCCCCTCGGCGCGCTCTACGCCGCCGACGCCGTCGTGCTGCTGCTCGGCGTCGGCTGGTCCGCCTGCACCGCGTTCCACCTGGCCGAGTACCGGCTGCGCCGGCCGCCCGCCGAGCGGGCGTACCGGTGCTACGTGCGCGGCCCCGACGGGCGGCGGGTCCGGCGGGACTTCCGCGCCCCGGACCTCGACGACGCCGACTTCCCGCTGATCGGCCGGGCGCTGACCGACGCCGGCGGGGTGCGGCCCGGTCGGGTCGGGGGCGCCGAGTGCCGGCTGGTGGGCCTCCGGGCGGCGGTCGACTTCGCCCGGGGGTGGATGGATGAACACCGGGGGTGACGGGCCGGGCAGCCGAGAGTTGGCGGCTGTCGATACTGTGGGCAGCCGGGACTCGCTGCGCCGGTCGGGAGCGGTAGGTGACAGAGGAAACGTACTGGGAGGACGAGAGCGCCCCCGTGTTCTTCCTCAGCTACGCCCGCACGAAGAACCGGGTGGCGGCGCCGCCGCGCGACACCAACCAGAAGGTCTTCCAACTTTTCGTCGACCTCTCCGACCACGTCGTGGAGCTGCTCGGCCTCGGCCCCGGCCGGACGGCGGGCTTCATGGACCGGATGCTCGACGGCGGGCAGGTGTGGACGGAGGACCTCGCCTTCGCCGCCGGCCACTGCCAGGTCTTCATCCCGTTGATCTCGCCGCAGTACCTGAACAGCGCCTGGTGCGCGCGGGAGTGGGACGCCTTCACCCGGCGGCGGATGCTGACCCGCCCGGGCGCCGATCCGTCTGCGGGGGAGACGCCGGTGATCCCGGTCAACTGGTCGGTGGTGGACCGTCGACGCCTGCCGGAGGTCGTGTCGCGGCGGCAGATGTTCACCCCCACCCGGCTACCCTCGGACATCGCCCCGCAGTACCACGACGAGGGCATCTACGGCCTGCTGAGCCTCGGCAAGAACGGCAAGGACGCCTACGACGCGGTGGTCTGGCGGCTGGCACAGCGGATCGCGCGGGCGTACCAGACGCACTGGGTGCGGGCGCAGGTCCCGGGCGACGTGCGGCAGCTGCGCGACACGTTCGAGGAGGTCGGGCATGACGTGGTCTGACCTCCCGCAGTCCCGCGCCGTCCCCCGCCGGGAAACCTACTTCTTCCTCAGCTACGCCCACTCGGTGCCGCTGTCGGCCGCACCCCGGCCGGACACCGACTACTGGGTCAGCCGGTTCTTCCAGGACCTGGCCGCGGCCGTCCGGCGCGGCGCCACGAGGACCGGTGACCTCGACGCCGGTTTCTTCGACGGTCTGGTCAACCCCGGGGCGGATCTGCGGCAGACGCTCACCGAGGCGCTCAGCCTCACGCACGTCTTCGTGCCCCTGCACTCGCCCAACTACTTCCGCAACGCCTGGGCCCTGGGCGAGCGCGAGTCGTTCCGCAGCCGACTCACCCGGCTGGGCCCGGCGCGTGCCGACCGGCACCTCCTGCCGGTGCTGTGGCTGCCGCTGCCGTCCTGGGGCGACCGGCCGGAGACCACGCAGGCCCTCGACCTGGTCGCCGACGCCGACGACCGCGCCGACTACGCCGAGAACGGCCTGCGCGCGCTCTGCAAGCTCAGCGCCTACCGACGGCAGTACGAGCGGGTCCTCACCGCGCTGGCGGAGCGGATCGTCACGGTGACGGAGACCCAGCCGCTGCCGCGCTCCCGGGCGGCGACGCTGGCCAGCCATCCGGTCACCGACAGCGGCGGCCCGGCGCTGGTGGTCACCACCCTCACCGACCACGCGCGGTGGCGGCCCTACGCGGGGCAGCACGAGCTGGCAGTGGCCGACTACGTGGCCGCGACCGCCGAGCGACTCGGCCTGCCGACCCGGGTCGTCGACCTGGCACAGGCCCGGGCCCTGGCTCCGGGGAGCCCCACCGTCGTGCTGGTGGACGCCGCCACCGGCGCCGCCGCGGCCCGGTCGGCGCTGGCGGGCCTGCCCCGGTGGGTGGTCCCGTTGGTGATCGCCGCCGAGCACGAGCGTGGCGAGCCGGTCCCGGAGTCGATCGCAGGTACGTTGCAGGACGCCGGTTTCCCCCGGGTGCTGCCGGCACGCGCGATCGACGAGTTCGAGCGCTGCGCGCCGCTGCTGGTGACCGAGGCCCGCAAGCAGTTCCTCCGGCACGGCCCGGTCGACCCGCCGGACGGGCCGGCCACCCCGAAGCCGAGCCTGCGGCCGGTCCGGCCGACCGGGGCACCGCCAGGAAGCAGCCCGACGCCGCCCGTGCGGCCGTTCGACGTCACGCGAGGGAAGGACGAACGATGACGCCATCGCGCGAAGGCCAGGTCGTCACCTTCTACTCCTACAAGGGCGGCACGGGCCGCACCATGGCACTGGCCAACACCGCGTGGATCCTCGCCGCGAACGGCCAGCGGGTGCTCGTCGCCGACTGGGACCTGGAGTCCCCCGGCCTGCACCGGTTCTACGCCCCGTTCCTCGACCCGGAACAGGTCGCCACCACCGGCGGCGTGATGGACCTGATCCTGGACTACGAGTGGGAGAACGCCCGCCGACGCAAGGAGGACGGCGCCGAGAGCACCCGCCCCGGCGACTGGCACCGCGAGTACGCCCGGGTCCACCGGTACGCGTTCTCGGTGGGGTGGGAGTTCCCCGGCGGCGGCAGCCTCGACCTGCTCCTGGCCGGGCGGCACAACCCCGACTACGCCACCAGCGTGACCGGCCTGAACTGGGACAACTTCTACAACCGGCTGGGCGGCGCGCAGTTCTTCGACGCGCTGCGCGAGGACATGAAGCGGCACTACGACTACGCGCTCATCGACAGCCGCACCGGCATCAGCGACGTCGCCGAGATCTGCACGATCCACCTGCCGGACGTCCTCGTCGACTGCTTCACCCTCAGCGACCAGGGGATCGACGGCGCCGCGGCGGTGGCCGCCCGGGTCCGCGACTACGAGGGGCGGCGGGCGCGGCGGGTGCTGCCCGTGCCGATGCGGGTCGACGACGGGGAGAAGGGCAAGCGGGACGCCGGCCGGGCGCTGGCCATGCAGCGGTTCGCCGGCCTGCCCGGTGGCATGACGGACACCGAGCGGCAGCACTACTGGCTCACCGTCGAGGTGCCCTACCGGGCGTACTACGCGTACGAGGAGACGTTGGCGACCTTCGGCGACGAGCCGGGTGGCCGCACCACCCTGCTGAGCGCGTACGAGACGCTGACCAGCCACATCACGAACGGCAGGATCACCGGGCTGCCCCGGATGGACGACCAGTTGCGCCGGCAGACGGTGCAGCGCTTCGAGCGCAAGCCGGCGGTCGTGGACGAGCTGGTCGTGCTGCGCCACGTGCCGGAGGACCACGTCTGGGCGGAGTGGGCGCAGTCGGTGTTGAACTCGGCGGACCTGCGGGTGGTGACCGCCCCGCTCGACGATCCGGCGCCGGTGCCGTCGGGCACGGCGTTCCGCGAGCTCCGCCTGGTCTCCCGGTCCTACCAGGCGGCCCGACGTGCCCTCGGCGTGCCCGAGAGCGACCGCGGCGCGCCGGCCTGGCTGGCTGTGTACGTCGACGACACCCCGCCCGTCCCGGACGTCCCGATCGGCAGTTGGACGGCCGTGCACGACCTCACGGCCGAGGAGGCCGCCGCGCACCTGCTGAAGCTGGTCGGGCGGACGGTGGGCACGGCCGGTCTGCGTCCCGCCCGCTTCCCCGGGGTACGCGCCGCGGTGTTCAACGCGCCGGCCCGCAACGCCCGCTTCACCGGGCGCGAGGAGCTGCTGCGCCGGCTCCGGGAGGAGCTGAAGGCGGCCGGCGGCGGCGGTACCCCGGTCGCGCTGCGGGGCGGCCCGGGCCTCGGCAAGACGCAGCTCGCCATCGAGTACGCCCACCGGTTCCGGGGCGCGTACGACATCATCTGGTGGGTCGCCGCCGACCCGCCGCAGTTCGTCGACGTGCGCATGGTGGAGCTCAGCGAGGAGCTGGGCCTGCCGACCCAGACGACGATGCCGGAGACCAACCGCGCCCTGCGGCAGCGGCTGAGCCAGACCGAGCGCCGCGCGGACGGCACCGCGCCGCCGCACTGGCTGCTGATCTTCGACAACGCCGACCAGTACGAGCACGTCCGGCCCTACCTCCCGCAGGGCAACGGCCACGTGCTGGTCACCACCCGCAACCCGGACTGGGGCGATCTGGCGCGGGCGGTGGACGTGGACGCGTTCGAGCGGGCGGAGAGCGTGGCGCACCTGCGCGCCCGGCTGGGCGAGCACCTGATGAGCGTCGCCGAGGCCGAGCAGGTCGCCGACGCCGTGGAGAACGTGCCGATCTTCGTCGCCACGGTCGGGGCGTGGCTGGCCGACACCCGGACGCCGGTCGACGAGTACCTTGCCGGGCTCCGCCGCACCGGCCTGGAGACCGAGGTCTGGGACCTCCCGCTGCAACGGCTGAAGGAGGGCTCGCCGGGGGCGTACCGTCTCCTGCAGCTCGCGTCGGTGCTCGCCCCCGAGATCTCCCTCGACCTGCTCTACGGCGACCAGGTCGCCCGGGTCATCGCCCCCCACGACCCGGTGGTGGCTGCCCGGGTCGCCGACCGGGTGTCCGAACGCGACATCGCGGCGGCACTGGTGCAGCGGATGAACAAGCTCGCGCTGATCAAGCTCGACCCGCACGCGCACCGGGTGCAGGTGCACCGGCTGTTGCAGGCCGCGCTGCGCGCCCGGATGTCCGACGACGAGCTGGTCGCGGCCAAGCACGAGGTGCACCAGATCCTCGCCGGATCCCGCCCGCCCGGCGAGGTGGAGGACCCGGCGAACCAGCAGCGGTTCCGCATCCTCTGGCCCCACCTCGACGGCTCCGACGCCATCTCCTGTGAGGACGACGACGTCCGGCAGCTCGTCATCGACCGGGTCCGCTACATCTACGTCAACGGCGGCTACGAGCAGGGCGAGCGATACGCGCGGGAGACCGACGCCGTCTGGTCGGCGCTGCTGGCGGAGCTGCCGCCGGACGGGCCGGAGCACCGCAAGCTGCGCGTCCAACTGCTGCACCTGCGGTTCAACCTGGCCAACCTGCTGCGCCGCCTCGGGCGGTTCGAGGAGGCCCACGGGCTGGACGAGGACACCCTGCGCCAGCAGGAGGCGCTGATCGGCGACAGCCACCCGTACACGCTGATGACCGCGGGTGGCTTCGGCGCCGACCTGCGTACGCTGGGCCGCTACCGGGAGGCACTGGAGCGTGACCTGCGGACGTACGCCGCGTCGGTCGAGGTCTTCGGCGAGGACCACCGGCGGACGCTGACCGCGGCGAACAACCTGGCCGCCTCCTACCGGCTGATGGGCATGTTCGACCGGGCCCTCGACGGTGACCAGGCCACCAACCGCCGGCTGCGGGTCGTCCTCGGTCCGGAGCACCCGAACACCCTGGCGTCGGCCAACAACCTCGCCCGCGACCTGCGGGAGACCGGCGACTACGAGGGTTCCGTGGCGCTACTGCGCGAGGTGGTGACCGGCTACCGCAACCTCTTCGGCGACCACTCCCGCGACGTGCTCACCGCCCAGGCCAACCTGGCCGTGTCGCTGCGCAGCACCGGGGAGATCGACGAGGCGGCCCACCTGCTCGACGAGACCTACCAGCGGCTGCTGGCCACCCTCGGGCCGGCCAGCCCGGACACCCTGTTCAGCTGGCTCAGCCGGACGGCGAACCTGATGCTGCAGGGCCACAGCGCCCAGGCGCTGGCGGAGCTGGGCGAGGTGGAGCAGATGTTCGTCCGGGTGTTCGGGCCCGAGCACCCGTACTCTCTGGTCTGCCGGGTCAACCTGGGCGTGGCCCTGTGGGACGCCGGCGACACGGACGCCAGCCGGTCGCTCACCGACGCCGCGGCGGCGGCGCTGCTCGCCACGCTCGGCGAACGGCACCCGTTCGCCATGGCCGCGTCCAACAACGTGGCGGTCTTCACCATCCTCGCCGGCGACCCGGAGGAGGGGCGCGAGCGGCTGCGGGCCGTGGTCGAGCGGCTGGCCGAGGTGCTCGGGCCCGAGCATCCCGACACGCTGCGCAGCCGGGGCAACCTGGAGACCGCCAACCAGGCGGCCTCCGGCGGGCGGGTGAGCATCGGCCGGATGCGGATCGCCGACCGGCTCGCCAACCGGATCGGGCAGCACCACCCCAGCGTCGTGCTGCTGCGGGACGGGCGGTACGTGCGCCGGGTCCTCGACCCGCACCCCTACTGACCGGGCCGCGCCCCGATCAGCAGGTCGCCGCTCAGCGCCGCGGCGGGGTCGGTGAGCCAGCGCAGGATGCGCGGCAGTTCCTCGACCGCGTCGAAGTGCGCCGCCCCGGGCCGGATCTCCATCTCGGCGCCGGGTATCTGCGCGGCCAGCCAACGGCCGTGGCTGACCGGGGCGAAGTTGTCGTCGGCGCCGTGCCACAGCCGGACGGGTGTCACGGTGGTGTCGATCGCCTTGAGGTCGAACGCCCAGTTGCGGCGGAAGGCCAGCACGTCGTCGATCCACCCGTACGGGCCCGCGCGGAGGGCCTCCTCGTAGGTGTCCGTGATCAACCGGCGCAGCGCGGGGTCGTTGACCGCCCGACGGTCCGCCGCGCTCATCTCCGTCCGCAGATCCGCCAGCAGGAGCCGGGGATCCGCGGCGGCCCGCTCGGCGCGCTGGCGGATCTCCTCCACCACCGCGGCGGTGTCGGGGGTGCCCACCCCGAACCCTCGGACGTTGCCGGTGTTCATGCCCCCGACCCAGTCCAGCTCCATCGCGTTCCACGGGGCGAGGCTGACCAGCACCGCCACCCGGGTCACCCGGCCGCGCAGCTCGGCGTCCGCCGCGCAGGCGAGGGCGTGCGGGCCGCCCCCGGAACGGCCGACCACGGCGAACTGCTCCACGCCGAGGTGGTCGGCGATCGCCTCGACGTCGCGGGCGGCGTCGGCGACGTCCCGGCCCTCGCGCCGGTCGGAGTCGCCGTAGCCGGGGCGGTCGTAGGCGATCAGCCGGACGCCCATGCGGTAGAGCACGATGCTGCGGGGCTTCGGGCCACGGCGGCTGCCGGGTGTGCCGTGGAGCAGGAAGACGGGGAATCCGTCGGGCGCGCCGGTCACCTCGTACGCCACGCGTCTGCTGTCCTCGCGTGTGGCGAAGTCGGCCCCTGGCTCGCCGTCTCGGGTCACACCATCCTGCCCTTCGGTGCCGCAACCAGCCAATACTCGTAACTCGGCATCGAGTGAAGGCGATGTCTGGCGGCCCCACTCAGCAAATGAGCCTAATGGTCGGCCCGGTCGCGCCGCTATGGCGAGGTTCAACAACCGGCCGGATCTGTCGGAAACGACACCTACCGGCCCACCTCGGCTGGAACTTCCGGCTGGCCGTCGGCCGAGGCCCGGCGGCGTGGACTCACCCCTGCGACGGCTGCGCCGAGGGCAGGACGGCGGACGGGCGCCAGCCGGCCCGGTGCAGCGCCACGCACAGACCGCGCAGCGAGGCGGCCGTCGGGTCCGGGTCGAAGCCGCACCCCCAGACCGCCCGACCGTCCACCCGGCACCGCACGTACGCCAGCGTGCCGGGCTCCTCGTCGAGGGTGAACGCCTGCTCGACGTGGTCGAGGACGACCGGTGCGGGGCCGGACTGGGCGAGGGCCCGCGCGATGCTCGGCAGCAACCCGTGGCCGGCGTCGCCGCCGACGACGAGCGGCCCGCCGTACACGGCGAGCTCCACCTTGACCGCGCCCGGCCCCGGCGCGCCCGCCGACAGCTCGCACGACACGAGTTGCACGTCGAGGGCGGCCGGCAGGAACTCGGCGCGGAAGACCGCCCAGAGTTCCTCCGCGGTCACCTCTCTGCCCTCGTCGTCGGACACCGCCTGGCTCAGCCCGGACACCTCGATCTGGAGGCTGCGCGGCAGGGTCAGCCCGTGGCAGGACCGCAGCAGGTATTCCACGCCGCCCTTGCCGGACTGGCTGTTCAACCTGATGATCGCCTCGTACGAGCGCCCGATGTCCTTGGGATCGATGGGCAGGTACGGCACGTCCCACCGGTGTTGCGACAACGCCACGCCCCGGCCCGCCGCGTCCTCGGACAACGCCCGCAGGCCCTTGCTGATGGCGTCCTGGTGGGACCCGGAGAACGAGGTGTGGACGAGGTCGCCGGCGTACGGGTAGCGCTCCGGCACCCGCATCCCCGTGCACTGCTCGACCTCGTGCCGGACGGCGTCGATGTCGGACAGGTCGATCTGCGGGTCGACGCCCTGGCTCATCAGGTTGAGGCCGAGCACCACCAGGCAGACGTTGCCGGTGCGCTCGCCGTTGCCGAACAGGCAGCCCTCGATCCGCTGGCCGCCGGCCAGCAGGCCCAGCTCGGCGGCGGCGACCCCGGTCCCGCGGTCGTTGTGCGGGTGCAGCGACAGGCAGACGTGCTCCCGCCGGGGCAGGTTGCGGCTCATCCACTCCACCTGGTCGGCGAAGACGTGCGGCCCGGCGCACTCGACGGTCGCCGGCAGGTTGATGATGATCTCCCGGTCGTCCGCCGGGTCCCAGACGTCCGTGACCCGCGCGCAGATGTCCAGCGCGAAGTCCAGCTCGGTCTGTGAGAAGGACTCGGGAGAATACTCGAACCCGATCCGGCCGGGGTGCGCGTCGGCGAGTTCCCGGCACAGGCGTGCGTGGTCGACCGCCAGGCGCAGCACGCCCCCGCGGTCCGCCCGGAAGACGACCCGACGCTGCGTCGGCGACGTCGAGTTGTACAGGTGCACGATGGCCTGCGGCGCGCCGGCGAGCGCGTCGAACGTGCGCCGGATCAGCTCCTCGCGCGCCGGCACGATCGCCTGGATGAGGACGTCGTCCGGGATCTCGCCGTTCTCGATGATCCTGCGGGTGAACTCGAACTCGGTCCGGCTGGCGGCCGGGAACCCGACCTCGATCTCCTTGTAGCCCATGGCGACGAGGAGCCGGAACAACCGGAGCTTGCGGTCGACGTCCATCGGGTGCGGCAGCGCCTGGTTGCCGTCCCGCAGGTCGGTCGACAACCAGCGCGGTGCCGTGGTGATCCGCCTCGCCGGCCAGGACCGGTCGGCCAGATCCACGGCGGGCGCGGGCGCGTACCGCCGGTACGGCAGCCGGCTCGCCCGCTGCCTCACCTGTCCTACCGGAAAAGTCGCCTTTGCCATGGAGCCTCCCCCGTCCTAGCGAAAAGGTCTTCGGTTCAGCGAAAAGGGGTCAGTCGAAGATCGGCCCCTGGGTGCGGGAGCGCTTCAGCTCGGAGAAGCCGGGCGTGCCGGCGATCAGGACCAGCCCGTCCCAGAGGCGGCCGGCGGCCTCGCCGCGCGGGGCGGGCGACACCACCGGACCGAAGAACGCGACGCGCCCGGCCGGCCCGTCCACCTCGATGACCGGGGTTCCCGCGTCGGGCCCCACCCGGCTGACCGCCTCCTCGTGCGACTGGCGGATCCGCCCGTCGAACTCGGTGCTCTCCATCGCCGCCGCCAGCGCGGGGTCGAGGCCGGCGGCCCGCAGCGCGTCGCCCACCGTCTCCGGCAGCACGTCCAGGCGATGGCGCAGGCCCCGGTCGTGGAACCGCACGCCCAGCGCCGCGTACAGCAGCGGCACGGCCTCGCCGTCGTAGCGCTGCTCGGCGGCGGCCAGCACCCGGAGCGGCTTGATCATCTGCCGGACCGTGTCCCGCTGCTCCGGCGTCAGGTCCTGGTTCTCGTAGAGGATCGCCTGGCTCATCAGGTCCCAGCAGGGCTCGATCCCGCGGACCTGCTGCACCTGCACCAGCCACTGCGACGAGATCCACGCCCAGGGGCAGAGCGGGTCGAACCAGAAGCCCACCTTCATGCCGATCCTCCTCCTGCGGTGCCGGTCCCACGGATCGTGCGCAGCGCGCCGGGCAGGCAGGCGAGGACGCCGACGAGGACCGCCGCCACCGGCAGCACCATGCCCAGCCGCAACGCCTCCGCATACCGGTCCACCGGCGCGGCGCCGTCCGCCCACGCCGACAACCGCTGCGCCAGCAGCAGGCCCACCAGCGTGACCGCCGCGACCGGCCCGAGCTGGCGGACGGTGTTCAGCAGTCCCGACGCGGCACCGGCCAGGGCCGGCTGCACCTCGCGCATCGCCACCGCGGCCATCGGCGCGATCAGCAGCCCGTTGCCCAGCCCGATCACCACCATCGGGCCGAGGAAGGTCAGCCAGGCCGCGTCGAGCCGCATCACCCCGGCGGCCCAGCCCATGCCGGCGACGGTGAACAGCAACCCGCCGAGCAGGACCACCCGGCCGTCGAGCCGGTCGGTGATCTTCCCGGCGAACGGCGCGAGCAGGGTGGAGATCAGCGCCGGGGGTGCCAGCGCCAGGCCCGCGGCCAGGGCGGAGAAGCCCAGCACCGACTGGAAGAACAGGGTCATCAGCAGCATGAAGCCGATGATCCCGAAGGAGACCGCCGCGGCCACGACGACCATCGTCGAGTACGAGCGGATGCCGAGGAGCACGAACGGCACCAGGGGCTCCCGGTCCTGGCGACCGCGCTCGTGCCAGACGAACGCCAGCCCGAGGACGACCGCCGCCGCGATCATGACCAGCGTCCACGGTGCCCAGTCGAACCGCTCTCCCTCCATGAGCGGGAAGGCCAGGCAGAACAGGGCGGCGGAGGCCAGCACGATGCCGCCGACGTCGAGCCGGTGCCGGCGGTCGAAGCGCAGGTCCGGCACGGCGACGAGGGCCAGGACCACCGCCGCGACCCCGATCGGCACGTTGACCAGGAAGATCCACCGCCAGTCGAGGGTGGTGACCAGCAGGCCGCCGACGGACGGGCCCGCGACGGCCGCCACGCCGCCGACCGCACCCCAGATGCCCATGGCCAGGCCCCGCCGGGTGGGCGGGAACAGGCTCACGATCATGGCCATCGTCTGCGGCAGCAGGAGCGCCGCGCCGAGGCCCTGCACGGCCCGGGCCGCGATCAGCTGGCCCGGGCTCTGGGCCAGCCCGCAGAGCAGGCTGAACACCGTGAAGACGGCGATGCCCACGACGAACAGCCGACGCGGACCGAAGAGGTCACCGAGCCGGCCGGCGGTGATCAGCAGTACGGCCACCACCAGCACGTACGCGTTGACCGACCACAACACCGTCGGCAGCGAGGCGCCGAAGTCCGCGCGGATGTCGGGGATGGCGATGTTGACGATGGACACGTCGAGCATCGTCAGGAAGAACCCGAGGGCCAGCACCACGAGACTGACCCACGGATTCTCCCGCCATCCCCCACGGGCGGCGGCCTCCTGCTGCAGGGCTTCGGACGTCACTCACTGCCTCCAGATTGCGGGCGGCACCTTGTTGGTGCGCTCGACGCGACTCACCTTGTCGACCCGGCGGGCGGTGATCGCCCCCGGAACCTGCCGGTGCACCGCTGCCAGGTGGTAGAACTGGGCGGTCAGGTGAGCCAGTACGTCCTCGGCGTCGGCGCCCCCGGAATACTCCAGCGTCAGCGCGGTGGCGGCCCTCGGCGACTCGGTGTCGCGGGTCAGGACGAGCTGGGCCTCCTCGACGCCGGGCAGGGTGCGCGCGGACGACACCACCTCACCGACGCTGAACAGGGCACTGCGCAGGCTCACCGCGTCGTCCGCCCGTCCCAGGACCCGCAGGCCGTCGGGACGGCCGCATCGGCACTCGGCGGACGCCAGCCGGTCACCGAGACGGTAACGCACCGCCGGCATCGTCCAGCCCGTGCCACGCCGGGTCAGCAGCGCGCCCTCCTCCTCCAACTCGAGCATCTGGTCGGGCATGACGTGCAGGGTCTGCAGGTCGCACGCGGGGGTGTTGGTGGCGATGATGTACGTCTCCACCGAGCCGTAGTTGGCCCAGTACTCCGCCTCCGGGAACGCCTTCTGGACGACCCGGTGCTTGGCGTCGGTCCACGGCTCGGCCAGCCAGATGATGGTGCGGATCGGCAGCGTCTCGTTCGCCGCGATCAGGCCCTCGGCGAAGTCGGCGAGCGCGCTCGGGGTGCCGGTGAGCGCGTCGAGGCCGATCTCCCGGAACATCGGGACCCAGTTGCCCACGTCCTCGGGCGCGTAGGCGCCGGACGGCAGCACCGTGCAGCGCGACCGCTCGGCGAGGGCGTGGATGTAGTAGTGCGACGCCCACAGCCGGCCCGGGTTGAAGAGGTTGAGCAGCACGTTGTCGGGCCGCAGCGGCCGCCACTCCCGCAGCACCCGATCCACCGCTTGGTGGTACGGCACGTAGGTGAGCTTCGGCTTGCCGGTGGTGCCGCCGCTGGACATCAGCGCGCTGCCCGTCTCCCGGGCCAGCTCCCGGGTCACCGCCACGATCTCCGCCGGGCCGCTCACCGCCAGGTCGGACAGGGCGGCGGCGTCCGGCGGCACCGGTGCGCCGCCACGCCCGTCCAGGCCGCGCGCCTGGGCCAGCACGTCCGCCCAGGGCAGGTTCCCGATCGTCGCGGTCATGCCGCGTCTCCCTCGCGGGCGATCCACGCGGCGTGCGCCGCGATGTACGCGCGGAACCGCGACTCGATCACCGGTCGCTGGATTTTGGCGATCTCCTCTGTGGTGGCGTACCCGACCGCGCCGTCCGGTTCCACCTCGGACAGCCAGAACTGGTTGCCGTCCCAGAGGAAGTCGGCCGCGAAGTACGGCATCTGGAGCTTCTCGGCGATGTAGTCGATCGAGCTCTCCAGTTCCTCCGGCAGCGGCGGGTACTCCAGCCGTCCCCCGTTGACCAGGTTCGCGGTCAGCGATTCCCCCTGCGGGATCCGGCGCAGCACGGTGTGTGCCTTGCCGTCGATGACGTACACCCGGAAGTCGTTGACACCGGTGCCGAGATAGGGCTGGACGACCACGGCCGTGTCGGCGCCGCCGGCGAGGCCGATCAGCCCGCGCAGCTCGTGCTCGTTGTTGGCGAGGCAGACGCCCTGGCCCATGCCCCAGTACGCGGGCTTGACCAGCATGGGGAAGTCGAGCTTCTCCAGCACCGGCTCGTAGTGCCGGCTGATCGAGTCGCGGCCGGTGCCGATGCGCACGGTGGGCACCCGCGGGACGGGGCAGTCCCGCAGGTAGAGCATCGTGGCCATCTTGTCCGTCGTGATGTACGACATGCGCGGATGAATGGGCAGGTAGAAGCCCGCCTGCTCGACGATCGAGTACGCGAACAGCTGGTTGCAGACCTCCTGCACCTGGTGCGGCAGCGACCACAGCGAGGTGACCAGGATGGTGTCCTCCGGGGTGATCCGCTCGCCGTCGAGGAACACCCGAGGCTCGTCGCCGACCGCCTCGACCGCCAGCGCCTCCGCCTTGTGCAGGGACATGGCGAGGCCGCAGTCCTTGGCGATCTCCGTGTAGGTCGTCCAGATGGCGGCTGCCTCCGCCGCCCGCTGGCGCACGGTGCCGCGGTCGGGGTAGATCCAGCAGAGCCGGCGGGCCAGCTGGGTGGGGGCGGGCGTCATGATTGCTTCTCCTCACTGGTCAGGAAACCGCGGACAGCGGCGCCGAACGCCTCGGGCTCCTCGAGGAAACACAGGTGGCCGGAGTGGTCGAGGAACTCCACGCGGGCGTCCGGCATGGCCTTGGCCAGCCAGTCGCCGACCTCCGGCGGGTAGACCGCGCTGCGGCGGCCGTGGATGAGCAGGGTGGGCAGCCGCAGGGCGCTCACCCGGTCCCGCCAGTCCTGTGTGAGCACATCGGACAGCAGGCCGGCGACCGCGCCGGCGTCTGCGCCACGGGCCTGCCGGACGAGGTCCGCGACGAGCGCCGCGTCCGGGGCGGGGCCGTCGACGGCGAAGGAGCCGCGGACCAGGTTCTCGGCGAACGCCCCGCAGTCGCCGCGCACGTCGCCGAGCAGCGCCGTGGCCCCGGCCCGGTCGAGAGAGCCGAACGCCGCGTACGGCCAGCCGTCGTCGGCGAGCAGCCACGGCGTCTGCTCCACGCTGATCAACCGGCGGACCCGCCGGGTGCCGAAGGTCTCCAGGTAGGTCCAGGCGACGGTCGCGCCCAGTGACCAGCCCAGCAGCGTCACGTCGTCGGAGCCGAGGCCATCGACGACCTCGTGCAGCGCGGCGGCGCAGTCGGACAGGGTGGGCGGCTGCGCCGGGGCGGGCGCGTCGCCGTGCCCCGGCAGGTCGACGGTCACCACCCGGTGGTCGCGGCCGAGGTCCGCCACGGTGGTGTCGAAGAAGTGTCGGCTGGCGGCGAGGCCCGGGACGAGGACGAGGGTCGGCCCGGCGCCGTGGATCTCGGCGCGCATCATCGGCTCACCAGGGCGAACTGGCGACGCAGGGCCGGCTTGTCGATCTTGCCGACCGGCGTGTGCGGGATCTCGTCCACGAGGCGCACCGTCGCCGCCAGCCGGTGCCCGTCCAGGACGGCGGTGACCTGCCGGACGGCGTCCTCGGCGTCGACGCCGTGGCCGGGGCGGACCGCGACGAGCACCCGGTCGGTCAGCTCACCCGGATCGAGCGGCAGGCTCACCACCTGCGTGCCGGGACTGGCCGCGCGACACTCGGCGTCCAGCACGGGGGCCAGCACCGGTCCGCCCGGCGTGGACAGCACCTCCGAGACCCGGCCGATGATCCGGAACGCGCCGTCGCCGATCTCCTGCGCCACGTCGCCCGTCCAGAACTCCCCGTCCCGGAACGTGCGCGCGTTCGCCGCGTCGGCGAAGAGGTAACCCTCGCTGGTGCAGTCGGAACGCAGCACCAGCTCGCCGATGCCCGCGTGCCCGTCCACCAGGGGCGCGAGCCGGGCGCCGACGCCGCGTACGGGCGGCATGGCCCCGCTCGTCTGCAACTCGTCGGCCATGTTGCCGAGGGCGAGGCCGAACTCGGTCGAACCGTAGATCTGCCGGATGTGGACGCCCAGCGTGTCCGCGGCGGCGCGCACCACGTCCGGGCTGAGGTAGGCGCCGCCGCAGAGTGGGCGACGCAACCTCGACAGGTCCACCTGTGCGTCGGCGCCGGCCCGCACGAGCATCTCGTAGTGCGCGGGCAGCGCGCTCATCACCGTCGCCCGCTCCCGCTGCAACCGGTCGAGGTACGCCTGCGGCGAGTCGTCCGGATCGGCCAGCACCAGCCGGGCGCCGCTGAGCAGGGCGGCGAAGACGTGCAGGTCGGTGGCGTGCGCAACGTCCAACGGGTGCCGGCAGTAGAAGACGTCGTCGGCCACGATGCCGGTGTCGGCGAGCCAGCGCCGCCGCTCGGCGACGAACTTGTCCTGCCGCCACACCATCATCTTCGGAAAGCCGGTGGAGCCGGAGGTCCACAGCTGGCGGAACAGGCCGGCGTACGGCTCGTCGGGCGCCGGCGGCGCGTCGACGTCGAGGTCGTCCAGCGACACGACCGGCACCGTCCCCGGGGCGACGTGGTGCTCCCGTCCGGCGACCAGGAGCACCGGTCGTGCCTGCCCGACGGCCTGTTCCGTGTCGGCGGCGGTGAAGTTGCGCATCAGCGGCACGTACCGGGCGCCGACCCGGGCGACGGCCATGATCAGCGCGACGTAGCGGACGCTGTTGGGCAGGGCGAAGGCGACCGTGTCGCCGGCCCGGACCCCCCTGGCGTACAACCCGGCGGCGAGCCGCTCGCCGAGCGTGACCAGCTCCCGGTAGCGGATCTGGCTGCCGTCGACGTCGACGACGGCCACGTGGTCCGGGCGGCGCGCCGCGACGTCGGCCACCGCCTGGCAGAGCACCGCGGTCATGCCGCCACCCACGCCGCGTAGGTGCCGAAGCGCCAGTCCTTGGCCAGGCAGTCGACCTGCCCGAACCCGGCCTTGCGCAGCCACTCCAGCTGGTCCTCCAGCGTGGCGCAGATGTCGAGCTTCATCCGCTCGCGGCCGGCGGCCCACTCGTCGGGCGGGCACTCCGCGCGCTGCACGTGCGCCTCGTGCTGGAAGTCGTACATCGCCTCGACCTGCGGGTTGGGACCGGCCAGCTGCTCGACGTTGACGAAGACGCCCTGGGGGGTGAGCACCTCGCGGATGCGCTGGAAGAGGTCCTGCTTGTCCTCGTGGGTGAGGTGGTGGATCGCCAGGCCGGAGACGACCGCGTCGAAGGGGCCGGCCGGCAGCGGGTCCTTCATGTCGCACACCAGCACCGTGACGCGGGGGTTGCCGGCGAACCGCTCCCGCGCCTTGGCGAGCATCGCGTCCGAGTGGTCGACCAGGGTCAACTCGGCCTGCGGGAGCTGCTCCAGGACGGCGCCGCCGAGCAGTCCGGTGCCGGCGCCGAGGTCGAGGACGCGGGCCGTCTCCGGGACGGTCTCGACGACCGCGTGCACCGCGCTGGCGTAGATGAGGTCGAAGGAGGGGATGAGCTTGCGCCGCATCACGTCGAACGTGCCGGAGTTCCAGATCTCGGGTTTGCTGTCGGTCCTGGTCATCGCGTGGTCCCTTCGCTTCGTGAGCTGAACAGTTGGTCAAGATCGGCCAGGTGGTGTCCGGCCGCCCTGTGTCCGGGTGCCTCGCCTGCCTCGTCGGTGTTCCGGTGAGACACGCCGCCGGGCTGTCGTCGGAGGGCCGGGCCGGGCCGGGTCAGCACCAGAGCTTTCCGCGCAGGTAGTACGGCTCGGCGTCGGGTTCGTCGGGCCGGGGCTCCTCCGCTGCGGCGATGTGCGCCGCGACGAGGGCGGCGACCTCGGCGACCCGACCGGGGCGCATGACCGAGTAGTGGGTCCCGTCGACCAGGTGCGGGTCGGCGGCACCCGGCAGGATCTCGTCGAGCGGTACCAGGCCGGGGAAGGCGTCCCGCCGGGTTTCCCGCGCCCGCAGCAGCAGGAGTCGCTCGTGCGGCGTGCCCGGCCGGTGTCCCTCCAGGATCTCGGAGTTGCGGCGGTAGACGCCGAACAGCCGGCCCAGGTCGTCGGCGTCGAGCGGCGCGGCGAGCAGACCGGCCCGGACCAGCGCGTCCTGCAGGGCGCACAGGGCCGCCGGCAGTTCGCCGGCGGGCACCTCCGCGGGCAGGTGGCCGCTGACGTCCTCGCCCTGCGCCAGGTCGGTGAAGAAGCCGGCGAGCCGCTGTCGGAGGCTCACGGCCGCGGCCTCCGGCCGGCCCGTGAACGAGTCGATCGCGGTGACCGAGCGGACCCGCCGCCCCTGCTCCGCCACCAGCCCGGCGACGCGCGCCGACACGGTGCCGCCCATCGACCAGCCGACGAGGTGCACGTTCGCGCCCTCCGGCAGCACATCGCAGAGGGCGTCGCCGTACCGGCCGGCCAGCTCCGTCATGTCGACCGGCGGCTCCTCGCCGGGTTGCAGGCCGGCGGCCCGCAGCCCGTACACGGTGGCCCCGGCCGTGATCGCGTGCCGGTCGAGCGCCTCGACCAGCGGCTCGTAGCAGAGCACGTCGCCGCCCACCGGGTGGACCAGCACCAGGGTGCGGGCGTGGTCGCCGTCCTTGATGCGCACCAGCGGCGTACCGCCGTGCGGGTGCTGCTCGGCCCGCAGCAGGCCCGCCTGGTCGGCGACCGTGCGGCTGCGCATCAGCGACGCCAGGGGCAGGGTCCGGCCGAAGCTCGCCCTGATCCGGTGGAACAACCGGACCGCGAGCAGGGAGTTGCCGCCGAGGGCGAAGAAGTCGTCCGTGACCCCGCGTACGTCCGGACCGAGCAGTTCCTGCCACAGGCTGAGCAGCCGGGTCTCGTCCGCCGTGCGCGGCGCGACGACCGCCTGGTCCGTTCCGCGTACGACGGGACCGGCGGCGAGCCGCGCGACCAGTGCCTTGCGGTCGACCTTGCCGTTCGCCGTCAGCGGCACCGTGTCGACCACGGTGACGACGGCGGGCACCATGTACGACGGCAGTTCGGCGGCGAGGTGCGCCCGCAGCGCGGCCGGGTCCGGAGCGGCGCAACCCGGTGCCGGGATGACGAACGCCGCCAGATACGACTCGCCCCGCCCGGCGGCCACCACCGCGACCGCCTTGCGCACGTCGGGATGGTCGGACAGCCGGATCTCGATCTCGCCGAGCTCGATGCGGTGCCCGCCCACCTTCACCTGGTCGTCCTGGCGGCCCAGGAACTCCAGGATGCCGCCGGGCCAGTACCGCGCCCGGTCCCCGGTGCGGTACCGCCGCTCGCCGGTCACCGGGTCGGCGGAGAAGGACGCCCGGGTCAGCTCGGGTGCGTTCCGGTAGCCGTCGGCCACCCCGACCCCGCCGATGTAGAGGTCTCCGGGCACCCACGCCGGCGCGTCGGCGAGCTGCCGGTCCAGCACGTGCATGGTCTGGTTGGCCAGCGGATGGCCGTACGGGACGCTCGACCAGCCCGGCGTCAGGTCCTCCGTCCAGAAGTAGTTGGACCAGATGGACGCCTCGGTCGCCCCGCCGGCGGCCATCACCCGCGCCGTGGGGCACGCCTCCGCGATCCGGTCGAGCAGCGGCAGCGGCACCCAGTCGCCGCTGAGCATGACGAGCCGCAGCGCCCGGAGCATCTCCGGCGCCCGGCCGGCCAGGTATTCCAGCGTGACGGAGAACAGGGCGGGCACCGAGTTCCAGAGCGTGATGCCGTGCTGGCGGCACAGCTCCCCCCACCGCTCCGGGTCGGGCACGTCGCTGTGGTCGGGCACGACCACCGTGCCCCCGGCGCCCAGGACGGCGAAGATGTCGAAGACCGACAGGTCGAACGCGAGCGAGGACACCGCGAGCACCCGGTCGGCCGACGTCAGGGCCAGCCGCCGCGTCAGGTCCCGCAGGGTGTTGGTCGCCGCGCCGTGGGAGATCACCACGCCCTTCGGGGCGCCGGTGGAGCCGGAGGTGTAGATGACGTAGGCGGTGCGTCGCAGGTCGCCGCCCAGGCCGTCGGGGCCGGTGCCGCCGTCCGTCGGCACCGCGACGACGGGCAGGTCGGGCAGCCCGTCGAGCGGCGCGGCGTCGACGGCGACGACCGCGGTCGCGCCGCTCTGCCGCAGCACCTCGCCGACCCGCGCCTCGGGCCAGGTCGGACCGACCGGCAGGTACGCGCCGCCCGCCCGCAGGACGCCCAGCACGGCGACCGGCTGCTGCCACGACTTGGGCACCCGCACGGCGACCAGGTCGGTGCGCCCCGGGTCCGCGCCGACGCCCGCCTCCCGCAGCCGGACCGCCAGCGCCGCCGACAGGCGGTCGAGCTCGCCGTAGGTCAGGCTCCGCTCGGCGTCGACGACCGCGACGGCGTACGGCCGGCAGCGCATCTGGTCCAGGGCCGCCTCGTGCAGCTCGCCCGCCAGGCCGGGCGCCTCGGTGCGGTTCGCCCGCCGGCGGTCGGCGAGCTGCCGATCGGGCAGCGGCTGCCGGCCCGTCCCGGTCCACGCGTCGGCGTTCGCGGCGAGCTGCCGCAACCGGTGCCGGTGGTATTCGGCGAGGTCGTCGACGAGGCCCGGCGGGTACGACGACCGGTCGTGGTCGAAGTTGCACACCAGCGCGCCGTCGAACTCGAAGACCTGGTGGTCGAGGAGGACCTCGGGGGTGGCGATGGCGCTGTGCGCCAGCGTGGCGGCCGGCAACGCGAGCCGGAAGCCGTCGGAGATGCCGGGCACCAGGTCGAGGCCGCTGCTGAACACCACCGGCACGGGGTTGCCGACACTGCCGTCGCGCCGGTTGAGCTCCCGACCGACCGCGACCCCGGAGAACTCGCCCGCGTCGAGGTCGTCGTACAACTGCTTCTGCAGCGCCTGGCACTGATCGACGAAGGAGCCGGGCACGTCGTCGTACGTCACCAGCAGCGTGCTGGCGGCGTTGCCCCACATCCGTTCCCGGCCCGGCGCGCCGGTCACCCGGTCCGAGGACAGCACCGACACCGTGCCGGGCTGACCACCGGACCAGCGCAGCAGACACTCGACGTAGAGGGCGAAGAGCGCCAGGCCGGCCGACACCCCCTGCTCGGCGGCGTGGTGTCGGAACCGCTTCCAGTCGTCCACGTCGAGTTGGTGCGCGACGCGGTGCAGCGGCACGTCCCGGTCGCGCTCGGCGGCCTGCGTGTCCAGGGCGCGCGGCAGATCGGGGGCGGGCGGCAGGCTGTCCAGTCGGGACCGCCAGTACCGCTCGGCCGTCCGGCGGGCCGGCAGCGACCTGCGGCGTTCCTGCTCGACGAGGTAATCCGCGAAACTCTCCGCCTCCGGCGCGGGCCGATGGGAGGGATCGGCGTAACAACGGGCCAGCTCGGCGAAGAACAACTGGATCGTGGCTCCGTCGAACACCGTCAGTCGTAGCGCGACCTGCAGATGGGTCCCGCCGTCGGGCAGTCGGACGAATCGGAAAAGGAAGGGTCGACCCGCATCGTGCGGCGGCATGTCCGACACTATTTCGCGGCGCAGTCGCTCCAGTTTCTCGGGCATCTCGTCGATGCGACAGGCCGACAGATCCCGCACGTCCACGAGCAATTCCGGCCGGTCGTCCACTGTTGGGGCGAAATGCTGCGTGGCCTCCGGCATCACGCGCGTACGGAGCACGGGACGCACCTGTCGCAGCCGGGCGAGGGCATCGGCGAAACGCTCCGGGTCGGGCGGCGTGGCGGCGGGGAACGCGTACTCCTGGATGTAGAGAGCCGGCGAGGCATGGCCCGCCACCCCCTGCTCACCGATGAGATACGCCTGCTGGAGGTCGGTGAGCGGCAGGTGGGTCGGGCCGCCGGCGAGCGTGCCGCCCGGTGCGGACCCGCCCGTGGACCCGTCCTCGCCGAGCAGCGCAACGAGTTCGGCGATGCATGCCTTGATTACCGCTCTTGATTGTTCGTCGAGCGATGGTGGATTTGACTGCCCATTCCGAGTGCTTGACAAAAAAGCCGCTTCCCCCCGTGGGAACACAGGCATTCGGCAATCCCCCCAATGATTTCCGTCCGACGCCATGCCGGACAACAGCTCATCAGAAACCGGATTTGCGATTCCCGACTGTAGTTGACCAAGTCGACCCGAACACTCAGGATGATCAGTGATCTGGATCACAGGGCGCTTTTCGGCATCACCGAGCGTCAGGACGGGCGCGATTGATACGCAAATTCGCAGGCCGCACCCGATTTGCAGGTAATCACTCTGTCACTGACGCCTGACGATGGCATGGGAATGTCACCCACCCGGCAGTGGCGCTGGCGGGCCGGGGTGGCGCAGGAATCCCGGGTAGCGCATAATGCGCGACCGAACCGCTGCGGCAGCCCGATGAGTGCCGACAGGGGGAGGTATCGTGCCGCATCGACGGATAAGCAGGGATTTGGTGGCTTGCGGCGTGTCGCCGCTCCAGATGGACGAAGCCCCCTCAGCTACGCCGGTGCGCGACGGCGACTGTCGAAGGGGCCTGGATGTCCCGACGCCCGAAAGTGTCGGTGTCCGACACTACGGTGCCCCGATGACCGATGTATCCGTCGCACCCGTGGTCCGCATCCGCCCTCCAGAGGACGGAGGCGAGCGCGAGATCCTGTCCGGCCTGCTTGACTTCCTGCGTGCCTCGGTCGTGAACAAGGTCGCCGGGCTCACCGACGAGCAGGCGTTCGGTCGGCCGGTGCTCGCGTCCGGACTCACCCCCGCTGGGCTGGTCAAGCACCTGACCGGGGTGGAACGGTACTGGTTCAGCATCGACTTCGCCGGGTCACGAGCTGCCCCCGCCGTGGACCGACGACGAGCCCGGTGCGTTCGCTCTCGCCCCCGAGGACTCGCTGGCTGAGATCGTCGAGGCGTACCTGGCTGAGTGCGCGCGGTCCTCCGCAGTCGTAGCGGGCGCGGCGCTCGACGACCGCGCCCGGGCCGCCGACGTTTCCTTCACGCTGCGGCACGCGCTCGCGCACATGATCCAGGAGACCGCGCGTCACTGCGGCCACCTGGACCTGCTGCGCGAAAGCATCGACGGGCAGGCCGGCGAGTAGTCGGACCCCCGGCTGGCTGGCACGGCGGCCACAGCGGCAGCGGCCATCCCCGCCTGCCGCTCACCTCGATCCGGTTGGCTCCGTGGTCACGCAGCAGGTCGGTGGCCCGCTGCCCAGACAGCCCGGCCGTGGGCGCCCCCGTGGACAGTTGGCGCACCGGTCAGCGGTCGGCCCGACCCTGCCGGACCTGGCGGTGCCGCCACCACAAGTGCAGCACCACGCCGGCGGCGATCACGGCCAGCAGGGCCCACTCGCCGATCCCCAGCTCACGCTCCAGGCGATGGTAGGAGGCCGCGCCCAGGTAGCCGAGCAGCGCCACGGTCGTCGCCCACACCAGCCCGCCGGCCAGGTTCGCCCGCAGGAACGGCGGCCACGGCATCCCGCCGGCGCCAGCGACCATCGGCACCACGGCCCGCAGGACCGCCACCCACCGGCCCACCATCACCGCCCACGCACCGCGCCGGGCGATCAGGCGGCGGGCAAGCCGGATGTCGGCGCGCCGGTGCGCCGACCCGGAGGCTCGGGCGAGCATCCCCGGGCCGTACCGTCGGCCCAGCGCGTAGCCGACCTGGTCACCCAGGCACGCCCCAGCCGTCCCGGCGATGACCACCGCCCACAGCGGCAGCTCACCGGTGTGCGCCACGAGCCCCCCGATCAGGATCGCCGTCTCGCCCGGTACGACCAGCCCGAGCAGGGTCGAGGACTCCAGGGCCGGCAACACGAACACCAGGGCCAGGACGAGGACCGGCGGTAACCCGGTAAGCACCGCCACCACCCGGTCCACCCTCTGATTGTCGCCCACAACCGGTTGATTTGCGGCCAAGAACCCCTCCTCACCGCCGGGCGGTCGAAACCGACATCGACCGCGCCGAGGGTGAAGCCGCCGGCCAGGCGAGCGGGCTTAACGGTTGCTTGCAAGGCTCTGCCGGTAGTGGGCCTGCCGGGCGTAGCCTTTGGTGCTGTCGTCGCCGTCGGAGGTCGCGGTTAGCCTTCGCCGATGACGCTCAGTCTTGCCGACCTTTCCGGCTACGTCGAGCACGACCTCGACGCCGACCTCGCACGGTGGTTCTCCGACCGTTCACCGGTCACGGTTCCCGAGGAGACCCGGCCGGTGACGCCGATGCTCGACCGCCTGCCGCCGACGGGCGCGGCTGCGCTGGCGGCGTTCGACCGGCGGGTGCGGTCGGGGCGCATGCCGCAATTCCTGGACGTGTACGACTGGTCCTACGGATTCGACTTCGCTGCGAACGGCTGTGGGATCCTGGACGCCGACTACCAGACCGAACTCACCGACGACGACGTCTACGCGATCGGCGCCGACGGCGGAGGCAACCTCTACGTGGTGCTCGCCGACGGGCAGGTCGCCCTCTGGTTCCACGAGGAGGAGGTCGTCGAGGGCAACACACGCTTCGACAGTCTCGACGTCTTCCTCTGGTCCGTCGTGCGCTACCACGCGGTACGGGCGGGGGCGCTCGAGCGGGCGGCGGTCGAGGCAGACTTCCTCTCGCTGGGCCAGGCCGGCGCGCTCGATCCGGATCTCGGGCTGCTCGCCGCCATGAAGTGCTGATCGCGCTGGGTGCCGATCCCACAAACTCGCCGACCGCACGGGTTGCCCCCAGTACGACAGCACGACCTACGCCATGGCACTGCCAACCTGGTCCTCACCGCCCGCCGCAGCCGTAGCGTCATGATCGCGGGCTGGTGTGGCTCATAAATATGGTGGCCCCGGCAGGGTGCTCATTTCCGCCCCCTCTGCCACCAACTCGTCCCAACCTCACAAGGCACTACTAACCTCTTCCCCCAGCACGGCTTGGCGGGAGAGGGAGAAGCGTTGATGCTTGCGGAGCTCGGCGTGGACGAAACGTGCGAGCTGGTCTATCGGGCTGCCCTTCGGCGCCCCGTGTGGAGTCTGGAACAGCTCCGCGCCGCCGTGGACCAGCCGGCGGCGAAGGTCGACACGGCGGTGCAGCGTCTTATGGAAATCGGACTGCTCCGGCGGCCCCACGCCGAGCAGATCCGGCCGGTGAACCCGGCCGTCGGGTTCGCGTCGCTGCTGTCGTACGCCGAGGCACGGCTCGCTCGCCAGACGCGGGCGGTGGAGCTGACCCGGGCAGCCGTCGCGGAGATGTCGGCCAGCTTCCGGGCCAGTCCCGCGCTACTGCACGACGTCGAGCTGCTCGACGACCGGGACGCCGCCTGGCTGTGCGTGGAGGAGATCGCGGCGAAGGCAACGACGAGCATCCAGTGCCTGGCTGCCGCCGGAGGGCCGCCAGGGCTGGAGACCAGCACCGACTACGACCCGGCGTACCGGCTGGCGGAGTTCGCCAGTGCGCGTGGGATCCGGGTACAGCTGATCCTGCTGGACAGCATCGTGAACGATCCGCGGCTGGCCGCCGGCGCCCGGCGGGTTCATGACAATGGCGTGGAGGTTCGAACCACGCCGACCCTGCCGGTCTGGACGTTCGTCGTCGATGACCGGTACGTGGTGATTGGCATCGACCCGGCGGACAACCAGCGGGGCGTCATCCGGGTGTCCCACCCGGGCCTCGTGGCGGCCGCCGCCGACCTGTTCGGCCGGCACTGGCTGTCCGCGGTGCCGATCGAACTGCAGGCCGCCCAACCGCCGGGCGAGCTGACCCGGCAGCAGCGGCAACTGCTCCAACTGCTCGCGATGGGCGCCAAGGACGAGAGCATCGCCCGGCAGTTCAGCGTGTCCGCCCGCACCGTCCGGCGGATGATCGCCGACCTGACCGACCGGGTCGGCGCGAGCAGCCGGTTCGAGCTCGGTGTGCGGGCAGTACGCCTCGGCTGGCTCGACGACACACCCCAGCCGGCACCGGGACCCGAGCCGTTCCACTCCTGAGCCGCCGATGGCGAACCCGCCAGCCGCCACGAGGCAAGCTCGGCGGGTTCGCCACCGTGCTGAGCAGAGGATGGGGACGCGTGGTCGCCACGAGCGCTGGCCCGGCCTGTCCGAATGCGGTCATGGCCGCAGGCGGACACCTCATCAGGCCTGGCGTCGCCCGGCCTACTCATTAGCCTGGCATCGCCGGGCTGCTCCCGGCGATGCCGTACCTCTCAATGGATCGATAATCATCTTGAAGAACACAAGGAATGGGCTGATCGCCGGGGCGGGTGCGTTGCTGCTCGTGCTCTGCTGCGGCTTCGGCATTTTCGGTTACCGGGTCGCGTTCAAGGACGACGCCGAGGACGTGGCGGAGAAGTACCTCTCCGCCGTCCAGGACAGAAGCCTCGATGACCTACGGGCGGTGATCTGCGCCAGTGAGCAGAAACGGATCGACGGCGACGAGTGGGATGACGACGAAGGCCTGCTGGACTGGGAGATCACATCCAGCAAGGAGCGCGAGAACTCGGCAACCGTGACCGCGGAGTACACCGGAACCGACGACGACAAGATCAGGACCGGCAACATCACCATGACCCTCCTCAAAGAGGACGGCGACTGGAAGGTCTGCGACGTCGACGAGACGCGGGACTGAGTCGGTAGGGGCGCGACCGCGACATGCGGTCGCCCCTTCCCGGATGTCAAGGCTGCCGCTGGGCCAGGCCTGCGCACCTTCGGCATGACTGCACCGCGCCCCGCCGATACGGCCGTCGGCTGGCCGGACCGGCGACCAGAGTCGACAGTCGCGAGTCCGGTCGCCGGTCAACGACGGGCGGCATCCCAGGCTGGGCTGCCCCGAAAGTACGAGTCGTACAACTCCTGCACCTCCAGCAGGCTCTCCGGCGGCACCTTGCCGTAGGCGATCCGCTCCAGGTGCCAGAAGTACTCGAACCGTTCGACGCCGGGGGTGATGACAATGAGGATGTCGGCGTTCTCGCCCGGGGCGGCGGCGAACGCGTGCGCCACGCCAGACGGCACGATCACCAGGTCGCCGCGATCGGCGGTGACGACCTGCTCGCCGGAGAGCAGTTGCGCGGTGCCGTCCAGCAGGTAGAACAGCTCGGCCGAGTTGGCGTGGTGGTGCGGCCGGGCGCCGTCCGCGCCGTCGGTCAGGGTGACCCGCTGGGTGGAGAGGGCGCCACCGGTGGCACTGCTGTCGGCGAGCAGCCGGATCGTGGTCGGGGCCCGCCCCACCACCTCGGCGTCGGCGTCGCGAACGACGACGGACCTGTCGAACTCGGGCGTGATCAGGGACATCGGACGGCTCCTTCGCGGGGGTGTCTACAGGGCGAACAGCAGGATGGCGTCGAGAACCACGACCACGGCTGTGGCGAAGTGGATGCCGAAGGCAGCGGCCTTCGTGCCGCCGTGCCGGAGCACGACGACGGTGTCCCCCAACGGGTTGAGCGCGACGATCAGCATGAACCAGGCGACCGCGTCGGCGGTGGTGAAGGCGATCAGGGCGAGGCCGAGCAGGCCGTAGCTGAGGTCGCGCAGGCCCTTGATCGTGAGGTAGGCGGGGTCGCCGTCCGCTGTGGCCGGGACGCCGTAGCCGGCGGCCGCGGCCAGGGGCGCCAGGAGGAACCGGGCACCGATGAGGACGACGAAGAGGCTGAGGACGATGGCGAGCCCGTAGGCGAGGGGGCCGAGCATGTTCGACTCCGAACGCTAGCAGCGCTAGATATACGAGCGAAGGTAGCAGAGCGGCGGCAGATAGACTAGCGATGCTAGAGTTTCGGTCATGTCGATTCAGGCACGCCGGGAGCGGGAGCGGGCGGAACGGGAGCGGGCGATCGTCGCAGCGGCCCGCGAGCTGGCGGAGTCGGAAGGCTGGGACGCGGTCACCACCCGTCGGCTCGCAGCCGAGATCGAGTACAGCCAGCCCGTCCTCTACAGCCACTTCAAGGGCAAGGACGCGATCATGGCGGCGGTCGCCGTGGAAGGCTTCGGTGACCTGGCCGACGAACTCGCCGCCGCCCGGGCCGCCGTAACCGACCCGCGGCAGGCCGTGGCCGACGTCGCCGCAGCGTACGCCGCGTTCGCCGAGCGGCGGCCCGCCCTCTACGACGCGATGTTCAACCTCGCCGTCGACCTGCCCTTCGCCAGCCAGGACGTGCCGGTGGACCTGGCCCGGGCTTTCGCCGAGCTGGCCGAGAGCCTGCGCCCGGTCGCCGGCGACGACGACCTGGAGACGTTCACCGAGACCTTCTGGAGTGGAGTGCACGGCCTGGTCACGCTGATGCGCAGCGGCCGGCTCCGGCGGGAGGAGCACGAGCGGCGGCTGGCCCTGCTGGTCGACCGCTTCACCCAGCCAGGGTGAGCTGACCGCAGGGAGGAGTGCACCCGATGGCCGACCACGCACCCGTCGCCGCAGCACGAACGCCCTGTACTTCTCCCGGGCCGTGGTCGACGGCTCCCATATCTGGGCGTTAGAGGAGGAGGCCGACGCACGCTCTGCAGAGCGAGGGCTAGCTAGCCTCCCGCGCCCACGGCCGCAGCTTCTCCGGGTTGCGGACCGCCCAGATCCGGGTGACACGCCCGTCGGCGACGTCGAACGAGGCTACGGTCACGACGACGCCCGCACGCTGGGCCACCAGGCCCGGCACACCGTTGACCGACCGCTCCAGGAGTTCGAGCCCCGGAGCCTTGCCGGCAATGGCGACCATGTACTGGGCGATGCGCGCGCCGCCCTCGACCGGGCGCAGGACGGTGCCGACCATGCCGCCGCCGTCGGCGGTCATCACGGCAGCCGGGTTGAGGAGACCGACGAGGGCTGCGACGTCCTTGGCCTCCCATGCCTCTTTGACGTGCCTCACCACGTCGGCCTGGCCGGTCGCCGTCACCCGAGCGCGCGCGGCGCTCACCCGCCGCCGGGCGGAGGCCGCCAGCTGCTTGCAGGCCGCGGGGCTCCGGCCGAGAACCTCGGCGATCTCGGCGAACGGGTACCGGAAGACCTCGTGCAGGACGAACGCCACCCGCTCGGCGGGCGTCATCGACTCCAGGACGACGAGGAAGGCCATGGCCACCGACTCGTCCAGAACGATCTGGTCGGCGGGGTCTGCACCGTCGGAGGGGCCGGCGCCGCCTGCGTGGTCCCACTCGGTGCGGTCGGGCAGCGGCTCGGGCAGCCACGCGCCGACATAGCGTTCACGGCGGGCCCGCGCCGAGCCGAGCAGGTCCAGGCAGATGCGGCTGGTCACCGTCGTCAGCCAGGCACCGGGGGACAGGATCTCCTCCTGCCGGCTTCGCGGCAGCCCGTACCAGCGTGCGTAGGCATCCTGTACGGCGTCCTCGGCCTCGGTCACCGAACCGAGCAACCGGTAAGCGACATTGATCAGTTGACGTCGCTCGCCGACTATCTCATCTGCGCTGGTCGCGACAGTCCCCATGCTTCCGGCCGCCCCTCGCCTTACCTTCTGCAGGCCCGCGTCGTCGGACTGGTGAGACCTTATCGACCTACTGCCCGAGGGCGGAAAAGGGGACTGTGACATGGCCACCCAGGTGACGGCGAACGCACAACGCAGTTCCTCGTTCCTGCAGATCGCGATCGCCCTGCAAACCCTGACCATCTTCCTTCAGGCGGTCTCCGCCGGACTGCTGCTGACCTCGTCCTACGGAGAGACGCTGCACAGCGTCGGAGCCCGTGTGATGTACGGGGCGTCGATGCTGTACGTGCTCGCGGCGGTGCTGGCGTGGAAGCCCGGCGGCAGCTCGCCCCGACCTGTCTGGCACGCGTCAGGATTCCTCGTACTCGCCTCGGTCCAGGTCGTGCTGGGCATCGCGCACGTCCCGTCGGTCCACCTCCCCCTGGGTGTCTTGATGTTCGGCCTGAGTGTGCTGGCGCTGGCCCGGCCTGAGGTCCGATAGCGGACCAGGACGATATTGAGATCCGTCGGTTGCTTCAGCGATCATCAACCCCGGATTCCCGCTGGACCGAACCGGACGCTCCCGGAACCGCCCGGATCAGGCGGAACGTAGGGGATGCTCGTCGGGCGAGCAGTCGCCGAGCAGCCACACGTCCGCACGGAACAGACAAAGCAAAGAGCCTGACCCGCGTTTCCGTACGAGCCTTCCGGCTCAGCGAGGACCTGCCGGGCATGGCAGGTCCTCGCTGAGCGTCCATCGGTACTTGACTACGCCTCGCCACGGTGACAGTTGTCAGTCGCGCGGGCGCCGGCGAAGCCGGCCTCGTTTGCGCTGTTGATCGCTCCGGTGGCGTCGGAGAGGACTTCGGCGGCCGGGCCGTGGGTCTCGGCCTCGGCGGCGGAGGCCGGCACGCAGTTGTTGGTCATGTCGCCGACGACCTGTGCTCAACGGGTCGCCGGTCGGGCCTCAGCGTAGCTCGCCTGTGATGATCCAGAGATGGCCGAACGGGTCACGGATGCGACCCGAGCGCTTGCCGTAGGGCCGGTTCTCGATAGGCACGATCACCTCGGCGCCGTGGGCGATCATGCGGTCACCTACTCCGTCCGGGTCATCGACCTCGATCTCGAGGAGGACCGCGGATCCACCGATATCACCCGGTGAGAGCCACCCCCACGACGAGACGGCAGGCGAGACCCGGAAGGACCAACGACCGATACGGTGATCGACGACGGTGGGTCGGCCATCGTCGCCCGGTGGGGCCCGGAACACTTCCTCGGCGCCGAGGGCAACCTGGTAGAACGCCGACGCAGAGTCCGGATCGGAGACGATCAGACGAGGGGAAAGCGACTTCATGCCCCCCATCATGGGATCGGGCGGCGGCAGAGTCTTGAACATCTGGGAACGAATCCGGCCACACCGGTCGTCAACCGCCCGCGCGCTCCTTGCCGGTTGGCCGATCATCGGCTGGCACACACCGCGGAGCCAGGCCCTCGGCGCGTAGCCACTCCATCGGGGTGCACGCGGCCATGGCCCGCCACTCGCGGGTGAGATGGGCCTGATCGGCGAAACCCGAGGCGGCGGCCACCGCCGCCAGACTGAGCCTTCCGGCATTGGCGGCGGCCACGAGCCGACCCCGGGCAGTCTCGAAGCGAACGAGCCGTTGGTACTCCTTCGGCGTCACCCCGAACTCGGCACGGACCGTACTACTCAGGTGCCGTCGGGAGCATCCGAGTAGCTCAGCGGCCTCCTGCACCCGGCTGGCCTCGGACAGGACCGCCAGCGTTGCGCGCAGTTCGTCGTGGTTCGCGCGCTCGCCATGACGAAACAGGCCACTGACCAGGCAGCGCTCGACGAGTGCGCGACGGCTTGGCCAGGATCGGCAGGCCATCAGGCGCTCCGGCAGGTCGGCCATCGCCGGGACGACATCGGCGAGGTCGGCGACCTGCCCGGCCAGAGCCGATGCCGGAAGCCCCAGCAGTGTGCTGGCACCCAGTGGGCTGAGCGTCACGTACACCCCGCGCGTGCACCGCTCTTGCCTCAGCTCGGCCGCATCCAAGTGGAGTCCGGCGACCACGGCCCGTAGCTTCTGGCGCGAGCCGGGCCGTCCGATCCACCCGATCTCGAGCGAGTCCTCCTGGGGAATCGTGATCGACACCGTGGACGATGGCAGCCCGCGATGAACGCCGACCGGACCCGGCCCAAGATCGTATGCCTCCAGCGTCACCACGAACGGCGCCAAGACGGTGGACATGTGATCGGCAGGCACGGTCACCCTGCAACAGTACGGCGGTGGGCCGTGCAACCGACGCTGGCCCGCTGGACGTCGTAGTAGGCCCGGGCGCCGCGTGCCGCTCTTGCCGGGGCTCTGAGGGATCAGCCGCCGCCTGAACCATTCAGCTTCAGGCACAGGCGTACGTTCAGGTCGGGCATGCCCGCCACGGTGAAGTAGCGATCCCGTTGGTACCCGGGGATTTCCTCGCAGTTACGGGTTGAGCTCTTCCCTTCGAACCGAGCAAGGTGCCGTTCCGGCACTCCTCCAGGGACCAGATGGTGTCGTCGGACTCGCCGCGGACACAGTCACCTTGATCCGCGTTGTAGGCGGTTCCACCACTGTGCCGGCACACGAGGCAGACGGCCACGTCGGGGTTCTGGGCGGAGATCCTCGTCGGTCGTCGAGTGGCGCCGGAGATGCTTCCTTCCGCCCGCACAGCGGAGGCATGCATCTGGCCCTACATCGGCTTTCATCGATCACCAGTCGCCGCGAGATGAGGCCCAGGATCCGAGCACTCCCTGCGCATCCGGACCAGTTCGCCGACGTCCGAGCAGCCACGGAGCAGCATGGAGTCAAGTGTTGCCGCAACGGAGCCCTGCGGTCAGGTCACGTCGCCGGCACGCCGCACACGGGTGCGGTCGCCCGGGTCGGGGCGACCGCACCCTGTCGGTCAGAAGTCGACGTGCCTCAGGTTGAGGCTCCGGCAGTTGTTGGCCGGGTCGAACGTCCAAGCGTCCATGATCAGACTGAACCGGGTGTCGTGCTTGTACCCGGTGGCCAGCCGCGCGTACTTGGTGTAGCGGTACGAGCCGTCGGCGTACCGGTCCCAGATCGAGGACGTTCCGCCGGGCACCCGGTTCCAGATCGACCAGGTGTGGTCCTGGAAGACCGTGTTCTCGAACCGCCAGCCCTGGCACGAGGCGTAGCTGCCGCCCATGATGAGGCCCCAGCCGCTGTAGTAGTCCCCGGTCCAGATGCACATCTCCCCGGACCAGCAGTCCGACTCGTAGGCGGGGTAGACGACGTAGGCGTACGTACTGCCGGTCGGGCCGACCCCGGCCGTCGACGTGACCTCCCGCGCCGTGCCGTCCGGATCGATCCGGTAGGCCTTGCGGACCCGCTCGGTCCGGTCACCGACGGTGGTGGCCTGCGCGGGGCGGTCCGGCTCGGCCGCGGAGACCGGTCCGGCCGGCCCGCCGACCACCAGCGCCGGACCGAGCACCGCGGCCAGTCCGAGAGCGGCCATCATTCGTGTCGCGAGTTTCATGGGTTCCCCCTTCAGGGTCGGGCGGCGGCTCCGGGGCTCCCCCTCGTACGAGCCCGGAGCCGCCGACTGCTGTTCCTCGACCCTGCCGGCACGGTCTGGTTGGCGACCTTACGAAGGTCTTAGTGGCCGGCGCCGCATAGCGTTGACCAGTACCGACTGGTCGCCCAGGACGCGGAGGAGGGCATGGAGGTCCGGTTACTCGGCGCGGTGGAGGTGCGCGCGGCCGGCCAGCCGCTCGCCCTCGGCCCACCCAAGCAGCGGGCGGTGTTCGCGGCGCTGGCCGTGGACGCCGGCCGGCCGGTCCGGGTGGAGACCCTGGTGGACCGGGTCTGGGACGATCCGCCGCCCGCCGAGGCCCGCAACGCGCTGTACGCGCACATCATGCGGATCCGGCGCCTGCTCGACCGGGCCGCCGAACTGGACGGCGGCGCTGCCCGGCTGGACCGCCGGCCCGCCGGATACCTGCTGGACCTCGACCCGGACCGGGTCGACCTGCACCGCTTCCAACGTCTGGTGGAGCAGGCCCGCGACGGCCGGTACGACGACACCCAACGCGTGACGCTGCTGCGCCAGGCGCTGGACCTGTGGCGGGGCGACCCGGTGGCGGACCTGTCCGGCGGGTGGTTCGCCCGGTTGCGCGACGGCTGGCAGCAGCACTGGTTGGCCGGCGTGGTGGCGTGGGCCCGGGCCGAGCTGCGACTGGGCAACCACGACGCCGTCCTCGGGCGACTGTCCGACCTGGTGGTCGACCACCCGTTGGTCGAACCCCTGGTCGCGGTGTCGATGCAGGCGCTGCACGCCGCCGGCCGGAGCGCCGAGGCCCTGGCGCACTACGCGGTCACCCGGGCGCGGCTGGCCGAGCAGCTCGGCACCGACCCCGGCCCGGAACTGCGGAACCTGCACCGGGCCATCCTGCGCGGGGAACCCGTGCCTGCCGGGCGGGGCACCGCCCGGCTGGTACCCCGGCAGCTCCCGACCCCGCCGCCGTCGTTCACCGGCCGGACGCGCGAGCTGGCCGCCCTCGACCGGGTCCGGGACGCCGCCACGGTGGTGATCAGCGCCATCGACGGGATGGCCGGAGTGGGCAAGACCGCCCTCGCCGTCCACACGGCCCACCGGATCGCCGACCGTTACCCGGACGGGCAGCTCTTCGTCGATCTGCACGGCCACACGCCCGGGATGTCGCCCCGCGAGCCGGGCGAGGTCCTCGACCACCTGCTGCGCTCCCTCGGTGTCCCGGGCCCGCAGATCCAGGCCGGGCTCCAGGAACGGGCCGGGCTGTACCGCACCCGGCTGGCCGACCAGCGGATGCTGATCGTGCTGGACAACGCCGCCACCGAGGCACAGGTGGCGCCGCTGCTGCCCGGTGCGCCCGGCTGCCTGGTCCTCATCACCAGCCGGCACCGGTTGACCGGCCTCGACCACACCGGTGCGCTGTCCCTGGACACCCTGCCCACCCCAGACGGGGTCGCGCTGTTCGAGCGGACCGTCGGCCGGGACCGGCTCGGCAGCCCGTCGACCGAACTGCTGATCGAGGTGGTGGAACTGTGCGGTCGGCTGCCGCTGGCGATCCGCATCGCCGCCGCCCGGCTGCGCTCCCATCCCGCCTGGAATCTGTCCCACCTGGTGCGGCGGCTGCGCGACCAGGAACACCGACTGGCCGAACTCGACGCCGGCCAGCGCAGCGTCACCGCCGCCCTCGACCTGTCCTACCGGCACCTGAACCGTGCCCAGCAGGACGCGTACCGCCTGCTGGGCCGGCACCCGGGCCCCGACATCGACCCGTACGCCCTGGCCGCGCTCCTCGGGGTGCCGGTGCGGCAGGCCGGGCGGACGGTCGACCAGCTCCTCGACACCCACCTGCTCCAGGAGCCGGTCCCGGGCCGGTACCGGTTCCACGACCTGGTCCGCACCCACGCGGCCGGCACGGCCGGCCCGGACCAGGCGGCACAGACCGAAGCGGCGCTGATCCGGCTGCTCGACCACTACCGGCACACCGCGGCACGGGCGACGGCGGTCGCCTACCCCTACGCACGGCGACCGCCGCCGCCGGACCCGCCCGCCGGTACCCCCACCGTCGACCTGCCCGACCAGGCGACCGCGCTGGACTGGCTGGACGCCGAGCTGCCCAACCTGCTGGCCGCCGCGCGTCACGCCGGCGCGCACGGCATGACCGCGTACCTGCCGTACCTGTCCGCCACCCTGCACCGACACCTGCACACCCGGGGCCGGTACCCGACCGCCGAGGTCCTGCACCACCAGGCACTCGCGTCCGCCCGGACGGCCGGCCGGCCGACGGACGAGCTGACCGCCTGGAACGACCTCGGGCACATCCACCGGTCCCAGGGGCGCAACGCCGAGGCCATCGACGACTTCCGGCAGGCGCTGCGAATCGCGCGCGCGACCGGCGAGCGGGCCGGCGAACTCGACGCCCTCGCCGGTCTCGGTGACGTCCACCGGTCCCAGGGCCGGTACGCCGAGGCCACCGACTGCTACCGCCAGGTCCTGCGGATCGCCGAGGAGACCGACCGTCGCCGCGGCACGCTGGACGCGCTACACGGTCTCGGCCACGTCCACCGCCGGCAGGGCCGCCCCGAGCAGGCCATCGACCACCTGGAGCAGGTGCTGCGGATCGCCCGGGAGACCGGCCACCGGCCCCGCGAACTGGACGCGCTCAACGGGCTCGGCCTGGTGCACCGCACCCAGCGGCGGCAGGAGCGGGCTGCCGAGCACTACCGGCAGGCGCTGGCGCTGGCCCGGGAAACCGGCCACCACCGGGGTGAGCTGGACGCGCTGAACGGCCTGGGCGACATCCTCCGCGCCCAGGGCCGGTACCCCGAGGCCGTGGCCCACTTCCGGCAACTGCTCGACCTGGCCGGGGAAGCCCGGGACCGAAATCTCGAGTTCGAGGCCCGGCAGGGCCTGGGCCGGATCCGGTACGCCACCGGCGATGCGGCGACCGCCGTCGACCAGCACGCGCGGGCCCTCGCCCTGGCGGACGAGTTGGGCCAGCCCCTCGACCAGGCCCGCGCCCACGACGGGCTCGCCCACGCCCAGCACGCCCTCGGGCGGTTCGAGTCGGCCCGCGACCACTGGCGGCAGGCCCTGGCCCTACTGACCGCGCTCGGGGTCGACCAGACCGAGGACGAGGAGACCAGCGCCGACGCCGTCCGCGCCCACCTGGCCCGCCTCGATCCGGCATCGTCCGAATGAACCCGCCGGCGGCGGTCGGCCGGAATCGGCTGGTGGGCCGGTGGGCACAGGGCTGCTCGCCGCGCTCGACAGCGAGCCAGGCCGAGTCCGCGCCTCGGTGATTCTCGACGCCCTCGGAGGCAACAGTCACGCCCTGGCTGTGCGCCTACGACGCCGGACGGGTGCAGTTGGCCGGGGTCGCGCAGGACGTCACCGACCGCGAACCCGCCGATGGACGTTCCGTCGAGCAACTGCGCCCGCGCGTCATCGGCCCGCAGCTCGACGGCGCGGATCATCTGCGTCACCAGTTCGCCGAGCGTGAGGTTGTCGACGGTCCGTTTCGCCCGCGTGTTGATCCAGATCTCCAGCAGCTCCTTCGCCCCGGACACCCGGACGGTGACCTCCCCGTCCGGGGATGTGGCCTCCTACTCGGTGTGCGGCGCCCGCTCGGCGAACTCGGCGGCCCGGGTCATCGCCGCCACCATGTCGCCGCAGATGCGGCGCAAAGATTCGACGTCCATCACCAGATCCGCTCGACGGCGAGTCGCAACTGGTCGAGCGCCGCGCTCAGGTCCGTGGGCGGCGATGGGCCGGGCGGCGCGCGTCGGGTTGCCCAGGCGGGCGGTCGCTGCCTCCACGTTGCGCCGCAGGCGCTCGGTCCCACCAGCGAGGGTGGCACTACCGGTGGCGGAGAGGCGGTAGTAGCGGCGCAGGCGGCCGTCGACGACCTCCTCCCGGTCGACCTCGATGAGGCCCGCTTCCGTCAACCGGTCGAGCGCGCCATACAAGGTGCCAGGCCGCATGGACAGCCGGCCCTCGGACAGGGCAGCCACCTCCCTGATGATCCCGTAGCCGTGCAGTGCCGGGCCGGCGAGAGCGGTGAGGATTCAGAAGGTCGGTTCCCGCAGCGGTATGTCCACGCCCCGCAACATATCGACCGCGAAGGTATAGGAGGGGCAAATCGCCAATCAGGTCCTAACCCAGCTGATCTAGGTCGCATGCCAACCACGTGCCGGTAACGCTCCAAACGGCCGCGTCCCGGTGAATACCGCGGCCACTACCTCGATGTTCGCGTTGATCCGGTGATCATCTGCCCCGGGCCCCGATGGACCGGACCGGACGCCATGGACCCCACCGGACAGGGCAGGACGTAGGGGATGCTCGTCGGACGAGCAGCCACCGAGCAGCCACGCGTCCACAAGGGACGGACAAGCGAAGGGCCTGACCCGCGTTTCCGCAGGTCAGGCCCTTACGATCTGGTGCGCCCGAAGGGACTCGAACCCCTAACCTTCTGATCCGTAGTCCAAGGCTACCAAAGCCCACTCATCCAAATCCCACTCTACTCAAAACTCGTCCGACCGCAACCCTCCCGATCCCTGCGAGTCCGGGTACGTCCTCCCAGGTCCGCGCCCTGCAGGGGGAGAGCATCGGCAGCAATCGATAGGCGGAGGGGCGTCACATCTCCTGTCGCGTTCGTGTACGTAGCGGTACGTCCGCGTCAGTTCCCCGACGTCGGAGCAGCCACCGAGCAGCCACGATCGCCCGCGGACGCAACCGTCGCCATTAGGCACCTAGTTGCTGCATCGACAGGATCGGATGGACGCTGCGGCCGGAATCGTCGCATTGAGAGCTCGCACTCACGCCTCGAAATGCATCCCCGCCCGGAGCGAGTGCCGCCGATGGCCATCGCTCCCCTGAGCTTGTGCCACGCCGGGCCGCACACTCCAACCGGACGGCCTCGATCTGTAGGGGGACCCGATGGTCCGCAGGACGGCGCACAGTTGGGAGCGCTCAGACGTGGACTCTCGCCAGCGGGTCGGTCCGCAGCCACGACGGTCGCGCCGATTAGGCGAGCATCACGTCGCTGCCCACCCAGCCGGCGCTGACTGTCCCAGTCGACTAGGGACTCGATCGTACGGATGACGATCACCGCCTAGCGTGGTCTAGGCACCGACCAGTCGATCGGCTACGTTTCGGTTCATGGCAGCTACAGGCGGTGATGGGGACCCGTTCTTCGATGCGGTCCGCCTTCTTCTACTGCTCGATGCTGCGGTCCAGCCAATTCCCCAGGACCGGGTGCGGTTAGCGCCGGAGACTGCGGTAGGGGTGCTCAACACCCAGACGCTGCTGCAGAAGCTCGATTTCTGGCTTCGGTATCCCGACTACCTGGCGGACGAGCTGCTCAACGAGTTCGAGCGGAGTCGAGAGCCGGTGCTGTTGGAGTTCGCGGGTCGGATTCTGGAGTCGGAGGAGCCAGAGCTTCGGGCGATCCCCATGCTGCGGTACAAGTTCGGCGCTTACGAGCCGCTGGATATGGCGATGAGCATCTTGGCCACCAGTGGCCTGGTGGTAGTCCGCTCAACGCGAACCGAGACCCGCGTGCGTGAGCATCACTACTACCTGACCCAGCGGGGGCGGGACACGGCCCGGTCGGCGGTGACCGACTTCCCGCAGTTGGGCTGGTATGGGCAGCGTACGAAGTTGGTGGTCGCACTGGCGCAGGGCACCGGGATGAGCGGGACGGCGTTGCGCCGTCGGCAATACCTGCAGCGTGACTACGCGGGCACCGGCATTGGCGAGGAGTTCGCCTCGATCGCCGACCGGGCGCGGCAGCGACTCGACGTGCTGAAGTCGGCAGCGGAGGTATGAGCGAGATGGTGGACGGCCTACCCAACGAGAGTGACCTCATGACCTCGATCGCCACCGCGGCAGAGGTCTCCGAGGAAGTCGCGCGCGAGGTGCTCGCCGAGGCTGATGTCAGCCTGACACCTCCTCTACCGGCGCACCGGAGCCTGGTGGCGCACCGGCTCTACGTGTCCGGCGTGAAGTCCGGCGCCGAGAACGGCACCGACGGGCCGTTCGAGCGGGACATCCCCCTGGGGCCGGGTGCCTGGGCGGTCGCAAGCCGCAATAACTCCGCCGGCAAGTCCAGCATCATGTGGGCGTTGACGTGGGCGCTGCGGGGCGATCAGGATGAACTCTATCTGCGCACGGATACTCGGCGGTGGTTCCGTTACATCCGGGTGGATGCGGAGGTCTCGGGCGTGCCGGTTTCCTTCCGGATCCGGCAGGACGAGCACGGACTGTGCGAGGGGGTCCTGCTGACCGCCGACGTCATCGGCCAGCTCACTGGTCTTGAAGGCGAGTCGCAGAGTGGTCCGGGCGTGCGCGTTGTCGAGACGGTCGAGAGCCCGGACGCCTACACGGCGATGGTGGGTCGCTTCATGATGCAGCGGCTGGGGCTACGTCCGTTGCAACTGTTCAGTAGTGATGCTGGGGCACCGGATGAAGCCGGAGAGCGGGATGGCTCGGTTCAGGTGCATGGCTGGCCAGCCTACTTCTCGGTTATCGCGCTCGCGTCCGCCAGTGACTCAATCCTATTCGGCCGAACCGCGATCGGTCAGCTCCCGACCCGGTTGATGCAGGTTTTCCTCGACGTGCCGTTCACGACCGACTGGATGACGGCAGACATCTCCGCGAAGGACTCCCGACAGAGCACCCGGCATGTGATCCGCCGGTCCAAGGCCGACGCCGCGGCCCGCGAGCAGCGCTGGCAGCCATTACAGGAGGAACTGACAAGGGCGCAGAGCAATCTGGAACGGGTAAGGGCGGCCCGGCCGGACCTGCCGGCGCGGATCGCCGCAGTGGAGGACACGTCGCGGGCGTTGCTGGTAATCAAGACCCGGCTGGGCCGCGCCAAGGCCACCGCCGAAGAAGCCCGGCAAGCGCGCATCCAGGATGAGCGCTCCATGCGCCGCGCTTCGGAGTCGGCCGCTGCCCGTAGCTTGTTCGCCGTGCTGGATCCCCACGCCTGCCCGCGCTGCGAGGCCAGCATCAGCGACGAGCGGCGAAGTCGGGAAGACAGTCACCACCGCTGCGCGGTCTGTGCGAATCCGTTGCAGGTCGAGAGCGTCGACGAGGACGAACGCGAGGCGGTGCTGAGTGGGCTACGGAAGCGGCTTGCCGCGTCACAAGACGCGGAGCGGGCAGCGAAGAGCGCGGTATCGGCCCTTGAACGTCAGCTCGCTGAGGCACAGGCAGCAGCCGGGAACGCGGTCGTAGCCGCTGAGCAAGAACAAGGGCAGGCCGCCTACCTTGCGGAGCTGCGAGACGCAGAAGCGCACGTCGAGCGACTGAAGGGCGCGCTCGATGTCGTGTCGCAGCTCGGGCAGACGCCGACGCTCGATGATGCTGCCGAACGAGTCCTCGCCGCGGCTGCGGCGATCCTGAAGGACCTCGCGTCATCCACAACGCGGGAGCTCTTCGTTGAACTGAACCACCAGATTGTCACGCTCGCTCGTGAGCTGGGGGTCACGAACCTGCGGTCGGTGAAACTCGATCTCGCGGGCAGGGTCAACGTGATGAAATCCGACAACACCAAGCCAACCTCGTTCTCCAAACTTAGCCCCGGAGAGCGGTTGCGCCTGCGTATCGCGGTGATCGTCAGCCTGATCCGAGTTGGCCGCAAGCACGGCATCCATTCCCATCCCGGTCTGTTGGTCATTGACTCCCCCGCGGACGTCGAGATCGTCAAAGGAGATATGAAGATCCTCCTGGAACAGCTCCGGTCCCTGGGGCAGGACGAGGGTCTGCAGGTCGTCATCGCGACGATGCATGAGGCGGTGTGGGACGTGTTCCCGGGGGAACGTCTGATCGTCGGGCCCGATCAGCAGCACCTGTTCTAGCGGACAGGATTGGCTAGGCGGAGGAGGTGGGCAAATGGTGGCGCAGCCAGCCGTCGCCGCCCTCCTGGCCTGGGCCGAGAACGCCGACGAGGCGTCCCTGATTGCCGGGCCGACCCCCGCCGATGTAGGTGGACGGGCGGCCGTCGCCGACGCGGCGAACGAACTCGCGGCCAGCCCCTGGTTCATCTACCTGGTCGATCTTGCCGGCAACGACGATGCCGAACCTGGCCGAGACGATATCGGGCGCCGAATCGATAGGGCCGTGATCGAAGGCTTCGCCGGTCACGACCGGCACTCTTCCTACAGCAGCGCCGCCGCTCGCTTGCTGACCTACCCACAGCTCGCCCAGCGACTCGGCCGGCCACTCGAGAAGGCGCTCCTCGCCCAAGCCGAAGCCGCCGCCGAGCCCGGCGTCGACCCCGCGCAGGCGTCGATCGGCGCAACCGCCCTAGAAACCGTCCTGCACCTCAGCACCACCGGCGTCTGTAAGCCGTACCAACTCCTGACAGTGCTGACCGACCTGACCGACCGCGTCGCCACCGCCCCCGTCGAGCTGTGCACCCGACTACCCCGGGTGGCCGGCCTCGCCCACGAACACTTCGGCGACGACACACTCGTCACCCTCCTACAACGACTCCTGTCCGTCGCTGACGCTGAACCCGACGCCGGGTTCGAACTCGCCATGGCCGACCTCCGACGCGCCCTCGACGCCCCCGACGAGGCAACCATCGTGCCGAGCCTGATGGACGCACGCAAAGGCTTCGCCGCCGTAGAGGCCGCCGACGAAGACCGCCACGACGCCCGGGCCTACGCCGCCGCCATCGATGCGATCATGGCCTTTCGTCAATCCGACACCACCCCGCTTCGCGAGGCCGCCGACCGACTGCAATCAGCCGTCACGCAGCGCCACGCCTGGCTCGGCCGCACCTACTCTCCGCCCTGGAACTGGGCACGAGGTCAGGCAGAGATCGCCTGGCTGCAACTCGCGCAGACGCTCACCACCGCCGCGCAACCGGCACACGAGGCCTGGTACTGCCACCCCAGCCAGGCCATCGCCGCGCTGCTCGACGCCTACCAGGCCGGCCGCAGCTTCATCGCGCACACCCAATCGCCCGGCCAACTCCACGCCGTCGAAACCCTCGTCAAACCCACCATCGAAGCCGCGTTCGTCCGCGACGCACACCGACTCACGCTGCTCGACCACGCCCTCGAACACGACCCGGCATTCACAGACAACGAAGCGGCCCGCAGCCTTCACCAGGCCGTTCATGGCGTATTGGACCGGTCAGCCGCGGGCAACACCGACCGAGACCCGGGTGGTGGTGATCAGGGAAAAGTACCTACCCGCCTCACGGCGGTATTGCACCGGATGGGAGTCACCGACGCGCATGAACAACTACGCCACCTACCCCCACAGATACAAGATCGACTGGAAACACTGCTATGGAACGAGGAAGTAGCACAAGCATCGAGCGGCAACATCAAGGTGGAACGCAAGCTCCAGGAACTCCTCAGCGAGCTCTCGACCGCCCCAGACTGGGCGATCCCACAGATCGCGGGCCCGTTCAAGATCCTCCTCCGGCAGACGCTGCTTTACCTCGACAGTCGCTTCGACATCGGAGGTGAAATGGGCGGCGACCGCACAGCGTTCCTTCGAGCCACCCCCGGCAGCCGCCCGGCGAAAGAACGCCCAATGCACCAAGACTACAAAGACTGGCTCGACCAAGGCCCTCTCTACAACCAGGTCAGAGCCGAGGTCTTTGACCGAGGCGGAGGGCGAGCCGACATCGTCGTCTACTTCCCCCACGCCAGCTTCAGTGTGGAGTGCAAACGCGAACAGGACGACGCCAGCAAAGACGGCCTACGCAGGTACGTCGGCCAGGCCAGCGCCTACACCCAAACGGACGCCGCCCTCGGCATCCTGCTGGTCCTCGACCTCACCAACCACAGCACCGGCACGCCTGACCTCTTCGCCAACGTGTGGGTAGAGCACGTGCGGCGCAGTCCGGACGAAGACGCCCGCTGCATTGTCGTCGCAAGGCTGCCGGTCAGGCCCACGCCACACGCCACGCTCGCCCCGCCCCGCACGTAGCTTGGCCAAATCCGCTTGATGGGACGCGTCAGCTGGATGGAGTACTAGGATCGCCCTCCGGCGTTGATGGCGAAGGAACGCTGAACTGCTATACGCATGTCAGCCAAAAAACCGCCGTCGGGAAAACCAATCGTTCATGCACAGGTCCAAAGCGGTTGTGCGGACCTTACGAGCCCGGGCGGCAGGTGCTGGATCGTGGCCGTAATAGGCAGCGTACGCCGCCGACACCACACCGCCGGCGTCGATACAGACTAGAGCGGTCGCGCCGATGCCGAGGATGTCAGGTGTCAGCTCGAGGTGAGGACCGGGTGAGGACACCACGGCGTCGGAAAGCATCCACGGCGCGCTGTGCGCCGTTCCCGACGCTTGCCGGTACAAGTTCGGCCGGTCGGGAAACGCGGCCGATACGAGATCACTGAGCACCACCTTTATCGGTTCCCCGCGGCCTGGAAGGCCGGGGATCTGCAACCGGATGGGCTTGCCGCCACTGTTGCAGATTTCAATGATCCCCGCTCTGCTGATCCGGCCAGTGATCACGTTCCAGAGGTATTGCGCATCTCTGACCGCCGTCCCCGCGACGGGGAAGTCTTCGGGCAGCGCTTTCGCGGCCTTCATCCGGGATTCGGCGTCCTCGCGCAGCAGCACCGCGCCCCTCAGTAACCGAGTCTCATATCCGATGGTCTCGTTCAACAGATATCCAACCTTCGCTGCCGCCTCGCACGCAGCCCGACCCGCCGTGGCGTAGGCAAACAGGGGCAGGTAACCAGGAACGGCCAGTAACTGGCGGACCGCCCAGAGGTGGTCAATGACGCTCACCGTAGCGAGACGCGCGTACGCAAGTACGTCTTGCCGCAGCCTCCGCCGGTGAGCGCGCTGGGTATGCGCCGGCGCCTGCCGCCAGGCTGTGCCCTCGGCAAGATGGAGGCAGCTTGGCTGCGGGTCACGGCCGTAGCGCTCAACTTCTTCCTGGAGTGCGGCCAACTCCTGGTCGAGCGCCCGCACGGCTCGCCGCACCACGATTAGGTCGGGTGAAGCAGGATCAGGCACGCGAACTGTCACGCGTGCACTCTAGGCAGGGGATCCCCCACGCCGCGTTCAACTATCTCTGCGAGCGATACGGACGGCCCGCGGTCCGGCGGGTCGCGTCCAAGTGCACCGGGCGGGTGTTCTCACAGCGACGCAGCATCGAGCCTTGCGAGATTGGCCGGGCTCGTGGTTCATACGGGACGGCTCACGACCCCTTGATCGACATTTCGTTAAGTGTCAGGCCCACCGCTTAGAGTGACAGTGGCCGATGAGGTGCGTGCGGTCTACGCGGTGGTCGACGAAGGTGGTGCAGCCTGTGGGTAAGCCAAAATTGGATCATCAAGGGGAAGCGGAGCGGCTCCAACGAGTGCTGCGTAAGCGCCACGAAGATCTTGCCGCGACGGAGTCCGGGACGGCGGCGTACCGCTCGCAACGGGCGGAGGTTTTCGCGGCCACGACGCAGCTGCTGGACTTCGAGGCACGGATCCCGCTGTTGATCGACGAGCAGCGCCGGCAGATCAGTAGCCGCGTCGTCTACGCCGCCGGTGGAGCTGCGGCGGCGGCGATGCTGGTCATGGGCGGGCTCATCGTGGCCGGCTGGTTCAGTCGCTGGTATCTGGCGCCGGTCATCGTGGTGGGCTTGGTGGCCGTGGTCATCACGCTGAGCGAGCCTCACGCCCAGCGACTCGGGCACCGTAGTCGGGCCGTCGGCGCGCTCATCTCGGTGGCCTGCGCTGCCTTAGTGGTCGTCGCGGTGCTTCGGGTGCTATCAGCGTTTTGGCTGCTGGCCCTGCTGCCGCTGCTGGTGATGGCGTTGGTCTGCTGGCTGTACGACGGCACCGAAGCGGAGGACACGAAATGACGTACTCCACCTACCAGCAGACGGATCTGCGGAACTTGACCGACACCGTCGAACGGCTAAGTCGCCAAGTGTCCACGACGTCCAGCGAGGTCTACGAGCTGCAGGAGAAGCACGAGGCCCTCGACGGGCAGGTCCAACTCCATGACGACCGGCTCGATGGGCTCGACCAGGCCACCCAGGAGATCCGCGAGGCACAGAACGAGCTGCGCGAGGAACTAGCCGACGATGTGGCCGAGGTCGAGGCGGCGGTGAAGTCGCTGACCGCCACAATCGGGTGGCTCGAGCGACGGGTCCGCGCCGAGCAGAACATCACCCCGGTGGACATTGACCACGCCGACAAGGCCATGCGTGACCTCGCCGATCGCGCGCTGCGCGGCCGGCAATCCGAATCGGTCCTCCTCTCGACTAACGAACGAGCAATCCTCGAGCACCAGGTCGACGCCCTGAGGCAGCTGCGGCAGCGCATCCGGTCCAGCGGCGAGGACGCGTTGCGGCACAGTGCCACACTCGCCACGACCGAACGGGACAGCGCCGAGCACCGCCAGGCAGGTGCCGCCTTTCGGGCCGCCTACCGGGCATGGAATGCGGCGAAGGCGCAGCACACCGCTACAACCGCAGTTGCCGAGCAGGCCCGTCAAGCGCTGCAGGACGACGACGAGCGGCGGGCAGTGCACGGACCAAACGTGATGACGGGCGAGTCGGCCCGCACCACCCTGCAGAGCAAGCTGCGAGAACGCCTGTCCACGGCGGTCGCCGACGCGGCGCTACTGCCGTCGTGGTTCACCATCGTGCTTGGCCACCAGCCACCCCCCACAGGCACCCAGCGGTGGCTCGACACGGCCGTGTCTTTACTGATGTACCGCATCACGTACGCGGTGAACGACCCGGTCGTCGCCCTCGGCCCTCCACCCGAGGACGACGAGCATCGCAGAGCCTGGCACCGTAGCCTCACCGAGGACCTCCGCAAAACCCGGTACTGACGCCGGCGATCATACGAACGCTCGGCGATGGAGACGCCATAGGCGATTTCGGTGGATACAGAGGTTGAATCGTCAGGGTTAGAGCGAGGCGGTCCGGCGTGTTGACGTGACCGTGGTCGATGGGTGGCGTATCTGGTTCGGGGTGCGCTATCCCGATGGTGGTGGGCTGACGGCGGAGGGCCGGGCTCGACGTGAAGCGGTCCGGTTGCAGGCGGCGGCGTTGTTCGCGCAGGAGGTGCCGGTTCCGGAGATCGCCGGGCGGCTTCGGGTGTCGCGCAACGCGGTGTACGTCTGGCGACGGCGGTGGCTGGCTGACGGCGCGGCCGGGTTGGCCTCGAAAGGCCCGTCGGGTAGTGGTTGCCGGCTGTCCGACGCCCAGCTCAATACGCTCGCGGCCGCGCTTGAGCAGGGCCCCCGCCGCGCACGGCTGGGTCGAAGACCAGCGTTGGACCCTGGCGCGGGTAGCGGAGCTGATCGCCCGGCTGTTCCGGCAGCGGTACACCCTGCGCGGTGTGTCGCTGTTGTTGCACCGCATCGGGTTCAGCCCGCAGGTACCCAAGCATCGACCGGTCGAACGCGACGAAGCGGCGATCGCGACCTGGCGGCGGGAGGTGTGGCCGCAGGCAAAATAGTGGCGGCCGAGCGTGAGGCGTGGATCTGCTTCCAGGACGAGGCAGGTCACACGCTTCGGCCGTCCAAGGCGCGAACCTGGGCGCCCCGCGGCCGGACCCCAGTGGTCGCGGTGTCCGGCAAGGGTTCTGGCCGCATCTCCGTGGCGGGGCTGGTCTGCGTCAAGCCCGGACAACGCACACGCCTGCTGTACCGGGTCAAGGTCCACCGTCCTCGCAAGGGTGAGCGGCGCAGCTTCGCCGAGACCGACTACATCGCCTTACTGGATGCCGCTCACCAGTACCTCAAAGCGCCGATCGTGCTGATCTGGGACAACCTCAACACCCACATCAGCGCCGCCATGCGCGAACTCGTCGCGAACCGCGACTGGCTCCACGTGATCCAGCTACCCGCCTACGCCCCCGACCTCAACCCCACCGAAGGCGTCTGGTCCCACGTCAAACGCAGCCTCGGCAACCTCCCCGTGACCAGCGTCGACCACCTCGCCGCCGTGGTAAAGAACCGGCTCAAGCGCATCCAGTACCGCCCCGACCTCCTGACCAGCTTCCTCACCCACACCGGCCTGCCCCTCGACCCAGAACCGCCGTAACCCTGACCTTTCAACCCTCTGCAGCCGCCGACTGGCCGATGGCCTAGACGCGCCCTCGATGGCCTACATTCTCAATGTCGCAGCGACCTGCCCTGTCGACGTTCCTCCTCGCTCTCCCACGCCTTCCACGCAATCCAGCCGCTGCGGTACCAATGTTCCTGAGCCTCGTTATCCTTCGTATATGGCGGCTGCCGGAAAAGGTAGATCTCGTGCGGCTGGTGGCCACGCGCGAGGCGTTGGTCTGATATCCGCTCGTGCAGCACGGCCGTCTTGTCACGCACGTACCGCAGGTCCCACGCGCCAGGCAGCCCGAAGATCGGGTGAGACAGCCGAGCACCGACTTCGCCTGTAGACGGACCGCCAATCCAATCCAGCTTCCACTGGTTCTTCCACTCGCCCCTGGTGGAAAATCCCATAGCACCGGCTAAGATTCTATGGCGCCGAAATAGCGAGCTGCCAAGATGCGCAGGCCCATAGACGCGCCGGTAGGAATTTAGGCGCTCTCGCTCATCAGGACTCAATTCTGCGCGATATTCACCGTTCCACAGCCACCTGCACTCACCTTCGTGCGACTGCTCAACAAATCGGATAGCCGACGCCCAATCCCCTTTATCTATACCCGGCAAGACGATCCGTGCCTGTGGCTGGGTTTCCAGGAGTAGGAGTTCGACGTGACGTCGCCTCTGGCGATATCGCAGTCCTGCCACGCCGTCGACCTGATACTGCCCAGCCTGAGGCAGTAATCCCATCAGTAGAGGGCCGAGCCCGTATCGGTCGAGATGCACACTGGCACTCTGCACTCCCGGCTCGATAGAGGAGACGGCAAAGGTGGGACGCATCAGGCTGGCTGGCGGGCGGACTATAAGATGGTCACGAGCCTCGGCTGTAGCGATAAACAGCTTCACTTCCAGCTCCTGCTGGCTCCGAGATACGGCTTCGGGAAACAGGATCCGGCGGATCGAGTCATGCAGGCGTGGCACGTCCGTCGCTTCTACGCCCTCTTTGGCGGTTGCCCGCAAGACATCGACGATAGCGCCTTGCGCTTCCGACGACAGCAGGCACAACGCCTGATCCATCGCGGGCCGCACCTGGCTGGGTCGTTCACCGGTATAGGCCGCACGCTGACCGGCAAGCTCGTCTGATAGCGCCTTTGGCGACATGGTTGCCCTCGCTTCCGCTCCCGGCTAGCGGATATGCAAGGACGCTTTCACGTAGACGCGTCTGGCGGTCTGAGAACGAACGGCATCTGAGTGCCCTACTCTGCGGCGGATCCTGCCACTCAAGCCGGGGAGTGGCGTCCTGCCTCACGCCTGCCGTCGGCGCCGCCAAGAAGCTACCACGGTCGAACCGCTCGTGGCGAGCACCGACCGCAGCCAGCCTTGATCCGTTGAAGTAAGCCCCTCACCGCCCCCTACGGCCGGCCCGAAGATCATGGTGACCGGCGGTGGGCGGGGCATAGTCGGGCACATCGGTGCCCGCCTGCTCGCCGATCTGGCCGACGTAACAGGGTTGACCAGCGCGTTCAGCCTCGCGTTGGCGAAGTTGCGGCAGCGGCGGAGCAGCCACGACCCGGGCCGCATCGCCGTGGATCTGGCGGTGATGCTCGCCGACGGCGGGGAGGCCATCGCCGATCTGGCGGGTGCTGCGTGACCAGTGCGCCCTGTTCGGGCTGGTCGCCTCGGACCCGACCGCGTGGCGGCTGTTGTCTCAACTGGACGAGCCGATGCTGGCCGAGCTGCGTGCCGCGCGGGCCCGAGCCCGCGAGGTCGCCTGGGCCCAGCACGCCGACCTGCACGGTGACCTGCCGGCGGTGCACGCGGCCGGCAGGCAGGTCGAGGGTCTGGTCCTGGACATCGACGCGACGATCGTGATCTGCCATTCCGAGAAGGAATCGGCGACCCGTACCTGGAAGAAGACCTTCGGCTATCACCCGCTGCTCTGCTTCCTGGACAACACCGGCGAAGCCCTCGCCGGCCTGTTGCGTGAGGGCCGGGCCGGCTCGAACACCACCGCCGACCACATCGCCGTCCTGGACCAGGCCCTGGCCCAGATCCCCGACGCTGTCCGGCACGGCACCCCGATCCTGCTCCGCGGCGATTCGGCCGGCTCCAGCCACGGCTTCCTCGCCCACATCCGGTCCCTGCGCGAGCAGCACCTCGACATCCGGTTCTCCGTCGGCGCCGCGATCACCGAACCGATCCGGGCCGCGATCCAGGCTGCGACCGGCTGGATCCCCGCCGTCGACACCGACGGTGACCTGCGGGAACACGCCGAGGTCTGCGAGATCACCGGCCTGTTCGAAGCGGCTGGCTGGCCGCAGGGCACCCGGTTCCTAAGCCGGTGCGGCAGGGTTGCAGTCGCTTGGCGCGTAGCCTTCCGGCGTCCTTGGCGGTGATGCCGGTGCCGAGGGCGTGGCAGATGCCCTTGGCGCGCATCCTGTCGGTGGTGGCGTGGAAGTCGGCGAGGATCTGCTGGTAGGCGGGGCTGGCGACCTTCGCGTCAGCGGGTGTCGCCGGGTCGGTGTGGCCGGTCAGGCTGAGCAACGTCTTGCGGCCGTCTCGCCGTTCGGCGATCAGCGCGAGGATCGACGGCTTGGTCACGCCTGATGTCCTGGGTCTAGCCAGGACACGGTGGTAGCGCCGGTCAGCCGGCAGAGCCGCGGCCACCGCCGTGCCCGCATAGGATCCTCAGTCGGTCACTTCTCGCAGCAGGTCCCGGGTAAACCGTACGTACTCCGGGCTGCACGCCCCGTCGATGCCGGCGGCATCGGCACGCCGACCCAGTTCGGCGAGGAAGTCATCGACCGAGGCGAACCCGGGCGGTGGCTTCAGCAGCCACAGCCGTCCCCGAGGCCGGCCGGTGACGCCCGCGTCGGCCAGCAGGGCATCGTTGTCGTTCTCGACCTCGTTGCGGGACTCCCAGCTTGACCGCACGGTCTGCTCCCGCAGTACCTCGTACGTCTTGGGGTCCAGTTCGGTCCAGGTCTCGTAGCGGGTAGCCCGGTCCGGCACCCAGGTACGCAGCTGCGGAGGCCACACCGCGGGCAGGAAGACCAGCATGGGAGCGTCCGGGGCCAACTGCCAGCCCCGCGCGGTCAGCTCGCGGACCTCCGGCAGTTGCTCCGGCGTCAGGCCATCCGCATCCGTGTCGGCGGCTGTGGCCGCAGCCGGATCGGGCGGCTGGTCGGCGCCCCAGGCATACCCGGTGTCCATCTTGACAGCGTACGGCCCGCGCCTGCGCCGTCACCGTCGACACCCGATCTGACCAGGCCCGCAACGGCGACGGGCTGCGTCCGTGCGGCGGCGAGAAACTTGGCGGTCAACTCCTGGCGGCCCAGACGCCGTGGTGGCGCAGGTGGGCCACACAGTCAGCGTCTCGGACGGTAGCGGCGGCCAGCCGAGGCGCGGGACCCGCGGTGCATGTACGCGGCGGCACCGAGGGCGAAGATCGTGACGGCGGTGAGCCAGGATGCTGAGGTGGTGGAGGGCTGGATCGGCCAGGCCCACGCCGCCACGATGGCGCCGGTGTGGCGCGGCGCGGCGGCGTACACGGCGCCCACGTAGAGGAAGGCTGGCAGCCACGCCAGCCGCACGCCGAGCAGCACTGCGCCGCCAGCGACCAGTCCGATACAACCGAGAGCATTGCGAACCAGTGCATGGGCACCGTACGTGTCGGGCTCCCGCAGCCCGGCCAGGCTGAGCGCCATGGCGGTGACGAGGGCGGCGACGAGAAGGTGACTGGCTCGCCAGGCCCGCCACGGCAGTGGTGTGCTGCGTTCGAGGTTCTCGTCGGCGCCGGCGAGGGTTGGTCCGAGTAGTAGTGCGGCCAGCAGCGGTGCGAGTGCGACCACGGGGATGCGGGCGGCGGTTCCGCTGAAGTAGGGCCTGCTGGCGAGCCAGGTTCCGCTGGCCCAGGCCAGCAGCGTGGTGACGCTGACGCCGGCCACGAAGGTCGACGCGCCTCGGGCGGACAGGTACAGCACCAGAAGCCGGCGGGTCACGGCTGCTGGCCGAGGCGGATCAGGGACTGGACGTCGCATCGGTCAGCAGCGTCGAGGTAGGCGCCGAACCGAGGCACTCCATACCGCTCAGGCGAGTGGGGCGTCTTCCTTCCGGAGGCCGGCGTAGCGCTGCTGCTGACCGCCTTGCTCGCCGCAGCCGTGCTGGCCCTCCGCCGCGACACCCGAGGGCTCTGGGCCTTGCTGACACTGCTCACCCCGGTCGGACTGCTCGGCCTGTATCCCCTGAGCGACATCACCGCCGACCTCGTCGGCGCCAGCTACCCCGACTTCCCGAGTCGCCGCCGGCACCGCGACCGTGATCGTCATCCTCGCAGCGGCCACGCTGACAGGGGCGGTCAGCGCCCGCCGCGCAGCATGCCGCACCGGGCCAGCCACTGTCACCGCCCTGCCCAAGACGGGGGACTGTCCCACCTGCGGCCGGTGACAACAGCGCCCCGACAGCAGCGACGCACGAACTCCGGCTGTGATGGCGCCCGCACCGCGCCAGCCCGACCGTGAGGCATCCTCACCGGCCCGAAGACGCGACAGCCGCACCACAGCGACGACAGCCGTAGCAGACGCCACGGTGACAACCCATCCTGTCTCTCAAGGCGGCAGGAGAGGTGGCTGACATGGCGACATCAGGTGTGATCTTCAAGCGGTGCGGATGCCGCCTCGATGGCCGACGGCTGGAGAAGTCCTGCCCACGGCTCGGCGAACACGGCCACGGCACCTGGTACTTCCACTGCTCGGCGGCCAACCTCCTCGGCCGCTCCGAGCGGGTACGCCGCGGCGGCTACCCGTCGCAAGCCGCCGCCCGACGGGCGCGGCAGGAATGGCTGAGCACCACCGAAGCCGACCGCACCGCCCACGGCTGGACAGTCGAACGGTGGCTGCGGCACTGGCTCGACACCCGCACGAAGATCCGCCTCACCACCCGTTTCCACTACACCCGTGACGTCGACAACGTCCTCATCCCCCACCTGGGCCGCTACCGCCTCGCGGATCTCGACGCGCGCCTCCTGCGCGCCGTGTTCGCCCAGATCGCCGCTACCACGAACAGCAAGGGCCGGCCACAGTCGGCCTCGGCGATGCAGCACCTACGCACCACCCTGCGCGCCGCGCTCAACCTCGCCGTTCGGGAAGGGCTGCTCGACTGCAACCCCGCCCGGCACATCGAGATCAGCGGCTACCAGCAACCCCACGCCAAAGTCTGGACCGAGGTTCGGGTCCATCAGTGGGAACAGACGGGTGACCGGCCGGCCGTGGCCGTGTGGACCGCCGACCAGCTCGCCACGTTCCTCGGCACCGTGACCGACGACTCGCTGTTCGCGTTCTGGTGGCTCACCGCCCTACGCGGGCTACGCCGCGGCGAGACGTGCGGGCTGCGCTGGACCGAGATAGATCTCGATCGAGGCGTGCTGACCATCGAACGCAACCGCACCACCGCCGGCTACCAAATCGTCGAAGGCGCCCCCCAAGACCCCCGCAGGCCGTCGCGCGATCGCCCTGGACAAGCGCACGGTGCAGGTGCTGCGCGCGCACCGCCGCCGCCAGCTCGACCAGCGCGCCCAAGCCGCCGAGAACGGCACCCCCTGGACCGACACGGGCTACGTGTTCACCCGCGCCGACGGCCAGCCGATCAACCCGAACTACGCCACCACCCGCTTCCGGAAACTCGTCCAACGCGCCGGACTGCCCCCGGTCAGGTTGCACGACCTGCGCCACGGCGCCGCGTCCCTCGCCCACGAAGCCGGCGCCGACCTGAAAACCCTGCAAGACCTGCTCGGGCACTCCAGCATCGTGACCACCGCCGACACCTACACCAGCGTCCTACCCGAGGTGCAACGACGCTGCGCCGACGCCACCGCCCACCTCGTCCTCGCCGCCGCCCGCCGCACTCGCAAAAAGATCAAGAACAAGGCCCGCAAGAACCGGCCGAACCCCCGGCCGAAAACAGGTGCCCCCATCCCGGCCGCTCCCGCGCTCGGGACGAATACGCAGGTCAAGACGCCGAGGCGCGGCGGCAAGCCGGCGCGAACGGCGACACCCACATCGCACCCACGTGACACCCACCGTCGCAAAGGGCCAGATAGCAAGAAGGGCCCGACCCGCTCCATAGCAGGCCAGACCCTTGATGATCTTGTGCGCCCGAAGGGACTCGAACCCCTAACCTTCTGATCCGTAGGCTTAATTCCCGCTAATCGATGGATAAGTGGATCCCGCGCCTCCGGTCGGGTCCGCGCGGGTAGCGGTTCGTCCGCGCCAGTTCCCCGACGTCCGAGCAGCCACCGAGCAGCCACGATCGCCGCAGTTCGTGGTCCGGACACCGGATTCACCGGGCACCGGATTCAGCAGTGGCGCGCACCTGCCACGGTCGGTGGAAGTCCTCCTCGGCTACGGGAAACGTCAAGGTTTCCTCGGCCCGCCGCCGCCAGGGCACGCCTGGAAGCGCCGCTGAGCAGCGTCTTGGCTGCCCCTCCTGAGAACGACTTGAAGATCCTCACCAGCCTCAGCGGCCGCGGCGGCCCAACAGCTCGGGTTGTCGAGGTGCGGGTGGCTGTTGCAGCTCCCGGGCGAAGGTCGTACCACCGTCGCAGGCTTGGACGATGGGCCCGGGTTCGGGAAGTTCCATGTCGGTGAACGTGGGGTGGGCGGGGTGTGCAGCGACCCATTGGTAGGCGTGGGTGAGGAGCCGAGAGTTCACGTCGTTCGCGAGGGCGACGGCGGCTTCACCGTGCAGGGGGCGGTGTGGTGCGACGTGTGTGACGCCGGGCGGGCCGATGACGAGCAAGGCTCGTGGTGTGAGCGGGAGGGCTACCTCGTGCGCTTGGGCCACACCGGGCCGGCTGGGATAAACGTGGACCGTGTCGGCATTGCGCGCGCGGCTTCTGCTGGGCTTACGCGCGTCCTTCTTCCGACGCCGCTGCGCTTTCGCGCAGCTCGGCAGGTGCTGGATGTGGCTGACGTCCCCGCGGGTACGCAGGATCACCGGCTCATCGCAGGTGATGAACAGCGGTTGGTCGATCGTGACGAGCGTCGCCGGGCGGCCGAAGAACGCCTGTGCGACTTTGGGGGCGTTCTTGGTCAGGTATTCGAGGTGCAGGTTCGGGTCCGGAACCACTCGAACCTCGGTGATGCCGCGGATGTCCGGCCGCGACGAGCGGATGAGGTAGTCGCCCATCAGTTCGACCTCGCGACGGTGCCGAGGCGTGCGCAGCAGCTGGAAGCCGATGAAGATGCTCAGGTGCAGTGATTCCTCCGGCGTGAGCGGTCGCGGTGTCCGGAAGGGGTCGAGGATGCGGTCTATGACTGCGGTCGCTCCGTCCTCGATCACGCCGAGGATGCGTTCGAGTCGGCCGTCGGGCTGACCGTTGAGGTTGATGAAGGTGTAGAAGTCGCGGGTGGCGCCGACGTCCTTGATGTTGCGCAGGCTGGCCCATCCCGTGACCCGATCTCGGACACGGATCTGGCCGGACGCGGAGAAGCGTTCGAGATAGCGGCGCGGGACGGTGTGATGCCGGCTCCCGACCATCGGCACCGGCGAGGTCGTATCCCACCAGTGCTGGATCTCGTCGAGGATGCTCGGATCCGAGTCAATCATGTCATCGACCCAGCACCGCCACGGCTCGTCATCCCACCCGTTGTCGCCGGCCATTACGCCCCTCTCACCGCGACCCATTGGCCGCCATCCCAATGGTCCGGCTAGCGTCCGACACTGTCGAACCCGCTCGCCGCCAGCGCGCCTTGGCGCTACTCGCAGTAGCGCCTTCCAGGTGGTATCCGCCTGCCACGGTCTGCGGGGCAGTCTCCACCCGGCCACCAGCACGCGAGGCTGTCAGCTCAGGACGTCGGCCTCGAGCCGGTGACAAACCTGATCTCGTCCAAGCCTCGAGGCTCCGCGCTGCCACGGTCGGTCAGCTCCTGCATGATCAGGGTTCGTAGGACGGCGCGGAGTTGGGCGACGCTCAGACGTGGCTTCTCGCCGGTGGGGCGGTCCGCGGCCACGGCGGTGGAGAACACGTCACCGGCGAACGAGATTGGCCGCTTTCCCGCGTGCAGGAACTGAGACCGCAGCGCGTACGCGGTCTTGAACGCTGCCTTGACGACCGCCGGGTCGTCGTCGAACACCGCGCCGCGCGGCTGCGGATCAGACCAGGAGCCCTCCCGCGGCCGGGCGCTCATCGCATCCACGCCCCAGGTGTAGGAGCGCACCGGCTCCTGCCAGAAACCGGCCGGCAGCCGCGTCACGGCGTACGTCGCGAAGGTCTCCGCGAGCTTGATGGGCTTGTCCTTCATCAGGCGGGCACGCAGGGCCGCGGCCTGGGCCTCGGTGAAGTCCTGGCGGGCGATGAACTTCTCCCAGCTCGCCGACTCGTCCCAGTCCGCCCACGCCGTCGGGGGACTGCCGAAGTGTTGCGCGAGGCACTCGATACCACCGACCAGCAGCGCATACGCGCCGACAAGATCGCGCGTGGTCAGCAGCGAGGCGCAGTAGTGCATGTGGATCGCCGCGCTGAGGGCCCGCATGTCGTCGTCGGCGAGGCTGGTGAGTCGTGCTACCGCGTCGCGAAACGCCGCATCGACCTGGGTCCAGTCGGGCATGGGCGCACCGAGATGGGTGTCCACCGCCTCGGCCAGCGGCAGCGCGAAGGAATGCTCCTGCCCCTCGACCCTTGCCATGACCTCTGGAACGACCTGGCAGCGACGGTCGGTCACCAAGGTCAGCAGGGCGCCGAACATCGCGTCACGGCCGACCGTGTCGAACTGCTCCGACGGCGAACTCGCACGCATGTAGTGCAGGACCGTCACCGACTGGATGTGCTCACCCGGAACCTCCAGCAAGCCCTGACCGTCCGCAGCGAGCAGCCCGTCTCCGTCCGCGGGCACCATCCCGGGGTGGATCATCCGCTGGAACTCGAAGGTAGGCGGCGTGCCCGGCGCGAGCTCGCGCAGGCCATCGGCCCATTCCTTCAGCCGCGCAGCGCCGGTCGGGTCCTTGTCGTCCAGCACTCCCACGTGTCCCCCCGAGAGGTCAGCTCGCCACGAAGCACCCATCGTCGCGGTGCACAGGTATGGCGGACAAGCCGAATACGCCGCCGTAACCACGTCGCAGCCATGCTATTGCTGTTCGCCTTCACCGGGCGAATGTGGGATCTGGGGTTGGTCGCTATTGGCGGTGTGGAGGGTGGGCGCGTGCCGGGTTCGGTGTCGTCGGAGGGCTTCGCGCATAGTGGAGATGCAGGTGCCTCGGACGGCATCAATCTGGTCGCGGGGGTAGCGGACCTGCAGGTTCATGTCGGCATCGGTGGTGAGCACGGGCTGCTGCCATGCTTGCCGCATCTGCCCGCCGGCTCGGAGAGCCGCAGCCTGACTCCGCACGAGGTCCGGGCGGGCGGTTCCAAAAACGGCACCGGCCTGAATCTCCGGTCGACAATATGTCTCGACGCAAAGTTCCGAGCCACATTGGGAACTAGGAATCATTCGGTGGCACCGGTGAAAGCTATTCTGGTTCAGGTTCCTCATCGAGAAGTGCTCTCACGAGCGTCAACTCCTTCAGCCAGGCGAAGTACTCGACGAACTCCCGGACGGTGAAGCGCGGGTAGAACCCGAACGCCTGCGGCAGGTAACCCAACCGGCGGCGCGCCTGCCGCAACCCCGAGGGATCGCCGATGCGGTGGCCCAGCAGCCGGACCTCACCCCGGTCCGGGCGCAGCACCGTGGCCAGCACCCGCATCAGGGTGGTCTTGCCGGCGCCGTTCGGTCCGAGCAACCCGTGCACGCCCACACCCAGCTCGAGGTCCAGGTCGTCGAAGACGGTCCGCTTGCCGTAGCTGACCCGCAGGCCGTCCACGCTCACCACCGTCATGCCGGTTCCCTCCCCACCCGTTCCCGACGCACATACACCACAGCCGCAGCCACCACGGTGACGCCCAACCACCCCGGGCCACTGGACACCACGACCCCCAAACCGCCGACCGGCGGTGCCAGCACCACCACCGCCCACACCCCCGCCACCACGAGCGCGGCGTACGCGGGCTCGATCAGCGAGCCGAGCGCCAGCGTCAGCACGGTCAACGCGACGCAGGGAAGCAGCCACAACGCCGGCGTACCGATGTCCGTCACCGCGCCGGCCAGGACCGCGACGGGCGCGGGAACCACGAGCACCGCCAGCGTGCGCCACAGAACGATCCGCAGGCCGCCCTGCGGTGTCCCCGCGATCAGGTCGTGCAACGGATCGGTCCGCGGCCCGTACGACAGGGCCGTACCAGCAACGGGCAGCGCCGGCGCGATCAGCAGGAGCAGCCACGGCGGGACACCGTCGGGCTGACCGCCAACCCTGCGGTGAGCACCCCGGTGACGGCCACCGACAGCAACCACGCCGCCCGCGCCGCAGGTCCCGCACCCACCAACACCCTGACCCGCCGCCACCTCCGTTGCCCGCCGCACCCGCCCCTGCGCCGGCAGCCGGTTGCCCAGCGTTACCGCCACCGCCTCGACCACCAGGGCCGTTGACGCGTACCGCGCGATGCTGGTCCGGCAGGCCCCACAACGGTCGAGGTGCGCCTCCACCGACCACGCGAGGTTTTCGGCACCCGCACCGCTGCGGATTTCGGTGCTTGTGCGCCGTCCCGCACAAGCACCGAAATCCGCCATTCCATACCGCGTCGCGAGTTAGGCGGTGTCGCGTCTACGTCCGCTCAGCCGTCGATGACTGATCGCGATAAATGCCGTACCGAGGCTGATCACAGTCAGGGCGATGGTGACGTAGGTTGAGTATCGGCTTCCGGTGACGGGCAGAGTGCCTTTGCGGACCGTGATGCTTGCCGAGGTGGAGGAGCCTGGGCCGCTTTGGACCGAGGTGACGGCTTCCGTCGTATTGACCTTTGTTCCGCTGGTGGTGCCGGTGACGTTCACCGAGAAGGTGCAACTCCCGTTGGCCGGCAGGGTGGCGCCAGCCAAGCTGATGCTGCTGCTACCAGCAGTCGCGGTGATCGTGCCGCCGCCACAGGAACCACTCAAACCGTTGGGTGTGGCGACCACCAGTCCCGTAGGAAGGTTGTCGACGAAACTGACGCCGGTCAGCGACGTTTTTGTATTGGGGTTGGTGAGGGTGAAGCCCAGTGACGTCGTCCCGTTGAGGGGGATGGTGGCCTTCCCGAAAGCTTTGGCGATTGTCGGTGGCGCGACGACCGCCGCGCGGACCGTGACGGTTGCCGAGGCGGGGGCGCCCGGGCCGCTTTCGTTCGAGTCCACCGGGCCGCTGGTGTTCACCTTCGTTCCGCTGGTGGTGCCGGTGACGTTCACCGAGAAGGTGCAACTCCCGTTGGCCGACAAGGTCGCACCAGCCAGGCTGATGCTGCCACCACCAGCAGTCGCGGTGATCGTGCCGCCGCCACAGGAACCACTCAAACCGTTAGGCGTGGCGATCACGAGCCCTGCGGGCAGGGTGTCACTGAAACGGACCCCGGTCAACGACGTACGCGCGTTGGGGTTGCTGAGGGTGAAACGCAGTGACGTCGTCCCGTTGAGGGGGATGGTGGCCTTCCCGAAAGTCTTGGCGATTTTCGGCGGTGCGACGACCGCCGCGCCGACTGTGACGGTTGCCGAGGCGGGGGCGCCTGGGCCGCTTTGAACCGAGGTGACGGCAGTCGTCGTATTGACTTTTGTTCCGGTGGTGGTGCCGGTGACGTTGACCGACACTGTGCAGCTCCCGTTGGCCGGCAGGGTGGCGCTGAACAGGCTGATGCTGCTGCTACCGGGAGTCGCCGCGATCGTGCCGGAGGCGCAGTTGGTCTGCGCGGCACTGGGTGTGGCGACCACCAGTCCCGTAGGAAGGTTGTCGACGAAACTGACGCCGGTCAGGGACGTTTCGGTATTGGGGTTGGTGAGGGTGAAACGCAGTGACGTCGTCCCGTTGAGGGGGATGGTCGCATCCCCGAAAGCCTTGGAGATCGTCGGTGGTGTAGCGACGGCGACCGTGATGCTCGCCGCAGCGGGGGTACCCGGGCCGCTTTCGTTCGAGTCCACCGGGCCGGTGGTGTTCACCTTCGTTCCGCTGGTGGTGGCGGTGACGTTTACCGAGAAGGTGCAACTTCCGTTGGCCGGTAGGGTGGCGCCGGCCAGGCTGATGCTGCCACCACCAGCAGTCGCGGTGATCGTGCCGCCGCCGCAGGAACCGCTCAAACCGTTGGGCGTGGCGACGACCAACCCCGCAGGCAACGCATCGCTGAAACCGACCCCGGTCAATGGCGTATTCGCGTTGGGGTTACTGAGGGTGAAACTGAGCGACGTCGTCCCGCCGGCACGGATGGTCGTGGTCCCGAAAGCCTTGGAGATCGTCGGTGGCGCGATGGGTGCGGTGCAGAACGGTCGCGTGATGGTGTTGTGGATCAACGTGACGGCGCCGTTGCGGGCCAGCACCCGTCCAGCAACGGTGGCTCCTTCCCCCAGCGTCGCCGATTGCAACGCCAAGATGCTTCCGGCGAAAACTGTTCTGGTATTCAGGGTCGCCGAGCTGGTGACCTGCCAGAACACGTTGCACGCCTGCGCGCCACGGATCAGCCTGACCCGGCTATCAGTCGCGGTGATGAGGTCGGATCCCACCTGGAAGATGAACACCGCGTTGGGATCATTCTCACCGTCCAGCGTGACAGTGCCCGTCAGAGACATGGTGGCGGGCGACCTGTACACCCCTGCGGCCAGAGTTTGGCCGCCGAGGTCGGCGCTCACCGTAGCGGTTGTCGGTTCCCCTGCGGCAAAGTCGTACGCCGTGGTCAGAGCGGCCTGGGCCTGCATCGCTTCGGTGTCACCGACGTGTTCCTCGCCGGTCACCACCGGGTCGCCGGTGACCGACGTGCCCGGCCAGACACCCAGGTCCCCGTTGATGACCGAAGGGCCGACGGGAGGCGGGACGTCAGTGACCGCCTGGCCAGCCAACACCCCGTAGGACTCGGCAACCCCCAACGGGACCGGGGCCTGGGCCCAGGCCGCCGACATCCCAACGACCCCTACGAAAATCGTCGTAGAGACGACAGCCCCCGCCATCGCCATCGCAGTAGACCGACGGTGTCTACGACACGCGCGAGCCAAACTGATCACCGACACAGATTTCCCCCACCAATCAAGATCCCGCCCCGGCAAGATTCGGAGCGCAAAGGTTGTTAGCTGGCGCAGCGTCAGGTGACGGGCGACCAAAAGACCTGTACGGGAGACTATCGCCGCAAAGCGGACCAATGCCGTGAAATGCCCCAAAAAGGCTATAGTGAGATGATGTCCGGCGTCTCCGTAGGCCAGTTGCACCAGGCACGAGGCGGCCTCATATGTCCCGATCCTCGCCCGGTCCGAGGACCGGCGCAGCGCCAACATGCTCGCCATCGCGAATATGCAGCAACGGTGCGCCCGTGCTCGCGGACCTTCATCGTCAACGCGTCCATCCACACGAACGTGTAATGCCCCGAGTCGAGGGGCCGGTTGCGGAACGCCTCGACCTGGGCGTCCAGATGCGCGGCCATCTCCGAGACCTGCGACTTCGACAGCTGCCGGATCCCGAGCTGCTCGACCAACTTCTCCACCCGGCGCGTGGAGACTCCGAGCAGATACGACGTCGCCACCACCGACACCAGAGCCTGCTCGGCCCGTCGCCGGTGCGTCAGCAACCAGTCCGGGAAGGGGACTGTACAAATAATGGCCCTGTCTCACATTCGGTGGTGACAGAGAGTCGTGAGAGTCGTTGACACTCGCGTGAAGGACGTCAGAGGGTGGTTCGGTAGCCTTTGCCCATTGTGGGTTTGGTTCGGTATGTGAATGCGAGTGATGGTCGTAACCGGTGAGGTCCCGGCCGCGTTGGGTCGATCATGGGCGAGCGAGCGGCGTATCCGAGCGACCTGACCGACGAGCAGTGGGCGGTGGTGGGACCGTTCCTGCAGGCGTGGAAAGACCGGCACCCGTCGGTGTCGGGGCATCAGGGCCGCTACGAGTTGCGGGAGATCGTGAACGCGATCTTCTACCAGAACCGGACCGGTTGTCAGTGGGCGTACCTGCCGCACGACCTGCCACCGAAGTCCGCGACGTACTACTACTTCGCCTTGTGGCGTGATGACGGCACCGACCAGGTGATTCATGATCTGCTGCGCTGCCAGGCGAGGGAGCGGGCCGGCCGGCGGGAGGACCCGACCGCGGTGGTGTTGGACACCCAGTCGATCCGGGCGGCCAACCACGTCCCGGCCGCGACAACCGGTAGGGACGCCGCGAAGAAGGTCCCGGGCCGTAAGCGGGGCCTGGCGGTGGACGCCCTGGGGTTGATCATCGCGGTGGTGGTGACCGCGGCGTCGGTCACGGACAACGCGATCGGCGTGCGACTGCTGGACAACGTCGTGGCCCACACCCCTTCGGTGACCAAGGCATGGGTCGACGCCGGGTTCAAAGACGACGTGCAGATCCATGGCGCGGTGAACGGTATCGACGTCGAGCAGGTCAAACGCACCGACACGGCCGCCGGTTTCGTGCCGATCGCCCGCCGGTGGGTGGTGGAACAGACCAACGGCACGCTGATGCTGCACCGCCGTCTGGTCCGCGAGTACGAGAGCCGACCCGCCTCGGCGGTGTCACGCACCTGGTGGGCGTCAACGGCGAACCTGGTCCGCCGGCTGACCGGCACCGCCACCGCGTCCTGGCGCGACCCAGGCCGCCAGCGGTGACCCAGCCGCCGCTGCTGAACCTGCTCACCGAACGCGAGACCGCAGCCGAGACCGAACTGACCGAACTCGCCATCACCCGCAAGACGCTGCTCAGCCTGATCGGCCACGCCGACCCGACGTCACCCGCTGACGCGACCGTCGCCAGCCCGGCCTACCAGCAGATCCTCGCCGTGTTCCACGGCACCGCACCAAGGCGCGCCAAGGACATCTGCCACACCCTCGGCACCGGCACCACCGCCAAGGACACCGAGAATCTCCGCGCCAAGATCAAACGCCTCGTCGCCCGCCAGATCCTGACCGAACCCGAGGCCGGCCTGTTCACCCTCGCATCGCCATCGCCATCCGCGTAGCACCACGAGCAGGACCTCTACCCCGCGGCCAAACCCACAACGGACATGCCCTACCGAACCAACCTCTCAAGCTGATGCGTGTCGTCACGCGTCGGCAGCTGGATCGGCTCCGCAGTCACAGAAGGAGTCTCGCGCGAGGGCGTGCTAGCGCATCGAAGCACAGCGCCGCGTGTCGCGAATTCTGGACCATTGCGGCCCGCAGCAAGGAACAGCGACATCGGGACGTAGTTAGACCCCCGCAGGCCGTCGCGCGATCGCCCTGGACAAGCGCACGGTGCAGGTGCTGCGCGCGCACCGCCGCCGCCAGCTCGACCAGCGCGCCCAAGCCGCCGAGAACGGCACCCCCTGGACCGACACGGGCTACGTGTTCACCCGCGCCGACGGCCAGCCGATCAACCCGAACTACGCCACCACCCGCTTCCGGAAACTCGTCCAACGCGCCGGACTGCCCCCGGTCAGGTTGCACGACCTGCGCCACGGCGCCGCGTCCCTCGCCCACGAAGCCGGCGCCGACCTGAAAACCCTGCAAGACCTGCTCGGGCACTCCAGCATCGTGACCACCGCCGACACCTACACCAGCGTCCTACCCGAGGTGCAACGACGCTGCGCCGACGCCACCGCCCACCTCGTCCTCGCCGCCGCCCGCCGCACTCGCAAAAAGATCAAGAACAAGGCCCGCAAGAACCGGCCGAACCCCCGGCCGAAAACAGGTGCCCCCATCCCGGCCGCTCCCGCGCTCGGGACGAATACGCAGGTCAAGACGCCGAGGCGCGGCGGCAAGCCGGCGCGAACGGCGACACCCACATCGCACCCACGTGACACCCACCGTCGCAAAGGGCCAGATAGCAAGAAGGGCCCGACCCGCTCTATAGCAGGTCAGACCCTTGATGATCTTGTGCGCCCGAAGGGACTCGAACCCCTAACCTTCTGATCCGTAGTCAGATGCTCTATCCATTGAGCTACGGGCGCTTGGTGCTCGGCCAGTCTACACAACCGGCTTTCGCGCGGAGACTCCGGGATTCGAACCCGGGAGGGGCTTTAAGACCCCAACCGCATTAGCAGTGCGGCGCCATAGACCAGACTAGGCGAAGTCTCCCTGGTGGCCCCTGCAGACCACCGCGCCCGAGGATACATGCCCGCAGCGATCGGGAGCAAAGCGACTTCCCCCGTACGACCGACCGCCCGGCAGGCCGGAGCACTCGGGGGCCGCCAGGCGGTCGGTATCCCGGCTGTGCGCGAGCGTGATCGGGACTAGGCTCCATCGATATGCAGGAGCAGCCGCCGCGCGAGCCGACCCGACGAGAGCCTGCTGAGGGGGCGCGGCGGCGCTCCCCGAAGCCGACCTTCACGCCGCCGCCCGCGCCACCGGAGCCGGCACCGCCCGCGCCCTCGCCGGCCCGGCCGGCGGAGGATGCCGAGGAGCGCCCCCGGCGGGTGAAGCCGGCCCCGGCGGTGCTCTTCCAGCCACCTGCGGACGACCCGCCGCTGCCTCGTCAGGCCGATCGTTCGGCCGGTCCGGCGCCCCGCGAGCGCGCCGACCGGGCCGGGGCGGTCGGGCAGAGTGGCGTCCCACACACGAGCGGCGCGGATCCCGTGACCACCGGAGCCACCAGTCTGGGGACACCGACCGACGTCCCTGCCGGGACGGCGGGGACGAACGGCCCGGACGAGGGCACGTCAGCGGGGCCGGTGGCGGCAAAGGCGCCGGGCGAGGGGTCGCTCGCGCCGGCCGCCGCGGAGCGAACGCGCCGCGCCACCCCCGCCAGCAAGCCCCCCGCGAAGAAGGCTGCCGCCGGAACCCCGGTCGAGGAAGCCACCGCAGCGCGGGCCACCGCCCCTGCCCGGAAGGCCGCCGCAGCGCGGGCCACCGCCCCTGCCCGGAAGGCCGCCGCAGGCACCGCCACCCCGGCCGAGAAGACCGGAGCCAAGAAGGCCACCGCCAGGAAGACTCCCGCGAGGAAGACGGCCGCCACGAAGAGCCCGTCGGCCGAGCAGCCGCGAGAGGCCGTCGACCTGCCGCCGGCCGCAGCAGCAGACACGTCCGCCGCCGGCGTGCCGAGCACCACAGCCGACGCCGGGCCGGCGAGCACCCCGTCGGGCCGTACGCCGGAACCGGCCCTGCGGGGGATCACCTCGCGGGTGCTCGGCCATCCCGGGTTCGCTCCGGAGCTGCTGGCCCTGGCCGCCGTCGAGGTGCTCGGCCCGCGTGCCCGTGACTGGGCGCAGGGGCTGCGCGACGCGTACCCCGATGCGGGTGCCGACGGGCTGGCCCGGCTCGCGACCCGACGGTTCGTCCGGCAGGCCGGGACGGGCGGGGCGACGGCCGCGCTGGCGGGGCTGTTCGCGCCGCTGGCCGAGCTGGCTGCGGTGCTGTGGGCCCAGGCCAACCTGGTGCTGCACCTGGCCGCGGCGTACGGCCGGGACCCGGCCCATCCGGACCGGGCGGTGGAGCTGCTGGTGCTGACTCGCGTGCACCCGGACGCCGGGAGCGCGGGGGCGGCACTGGCGGCGGCCCGGGCGGCGGACGGGCCCGGTGAGGCGCCGTGGCCGCGGGCGGCGGAGGCGGCGTGGCGGCTGGCCGCGCCGCTCGCCGCCCAGGCCGGTGGCTGGCTGGCGCTGCGGGCGGCGTCCCGGCTGCTGCCGGGCGCGGCGGTGCTCGCGGCAGCGGCCGGCGACGCGGCGGGGGCCGAGCGGCTCGCCGCCCGCGCGATCAGCGCCTACCGGCGGACAGCGGCTCACAGCCAGTCGAACCACTCCCTGGGCAGCAGGGCGTAGCCGACGAAGGCGAACACGTCGAGCAGGGTGTGCGCGACGACCAGCGGCATGACCCGGCGGGTGCGCAGGTAGAACAGGCTGAACACGACGCCCATCACCACGTTGCCCAGGAAGGCGCCGAAGCCCTGGTAGAGGTGGTACGAGCCGCGCAGCAGGGCGCTCGTCGCGATGACGGCACCGAGCCGCCACTGGAGCTGACGCAGCCGGGTGACCAGGTAGCCGACCACGATCACCTCCTCCAGCACCGAGTTCTGCACAGCGGCCAGGACCAGCACCGGCACCGTCCACCAGAGTTCGGGCAGCGCGGCTGGCACCAGCGTGGCGTTGACGCCGAGCTGGGCCGCCACCCAGAACAGCGCCAGGCCGGGCAGGCCGATCAGCGCGGCCAGGCCGGCGCCCCGGGCCAGGTCCTGGCCGGGCCGCCGGACGTCCAGGCCGAGCGTCCGCGCCGGGTCACCGGGGTCCCGCGCCAGCAGGTGTACGGCGAGCAGCACCGGCAGCAGCGCGAAGAAGATCCCGAGCAGCTGGTACGTGAGGTCCAGCCACGGCCGGGGCGACACCGAGGTGTTGAGCGCGGCGGTCTGCTTCGACAGTGGCCCGTCGGCGGCCAGCTTCGCGATGATCGACACCGTCGCGTAGACGGCGGACTGGCCGAGGGAGAGGCCGAGCACCAGCAGCGTCTCGGTGCCGAGCATCCGGCGGGTCGCCGGGCGGTCCAGCTCAAGTGTCACCGCACCACTGTGCCCGACGACGACGGTCGGCGGCAGCGCCGAACGAACCTCACGAGCCGATCGCACATTCTGTGCGACCGGTCGACACGCTCCGTGGACATTCTATGGGTGCCCGATCCGCCGTCAGGAGAAGGAGCGCGCCCCGTGGACGACTTCGCACGGCTGCTGAAGGAGAGCTGGACCCTGGTCGAGGAGCACCGGGAGCGGCTGGCCGGTCACTTCTACGCCCGGCTCTTCCTCCTCGACCCCGAGCTGCGGAAGCTCTTCCCGGTGCAGATGGCCGGGCAGGGCGACCGGATCCTGGAGGCGATCGTCACCGCCAGCCAGACGGTCGGCGACCCGGAGAGCTTCGACGAGTACCTGCGCTCGCTGGGCCGGGACCACCGGAAGTACCACGTCGAGGCGGCGCACTACGAGACCATGGGCGTCGCGCTGCTGGACGCGCTGCGCAGCACCGCCGGCGACGGCTGGAACCTGGAGTACGACCAGGCGTGGCGGGACGCGTACGCGGCGATCTCGGAGAAGATGCTCGCCGGAGCGGCGGCCGACGACAACCCGCCGTTCTGGCACGCGGAGGTGCTGACCCACGAGCGGTACGGCACGGACACGGCGGTGCTCACCTGCCGGGCGTTGCAGCACCCGCTGCGCTGGAGGGCCGGCCAGTACGTGAGCGTCGAGGTACCCCGTCACCAGCCCCGGGTGTGGCGCACCTACTCGATCGCGAACGCCCCGAACGACGACAACGTGCTGGAGTTCCACGTCCGTACGCCGGCGGGCGCCGGCTGGGTCTCGGGGTCGCTGGTCCGCAGGGTGAAGCCGGGTGACCTGCTCCGGGTGGCGGCGCCGATGGGGTCGATGACGCTGGACCGCTCCTCCGAGCGGGACGTCCTCTGCGTGGCCGGCGGCGTCGGGCTCGCCCCGGTGAAGGCGCTGGTGGAGGAGCTGGCCAGCTACAACCGGACCCGGTGGGTGCACGTCTTCTACGGGGCCCGCACGGAGGCGGACCTGTACGGCCTGGCCGGGCTCCGGGAGTTGGTGGCGGCGCACCCGTGGCTGTCGGTGACCCCGGCGTGCAGCGAGGACCCGGACTTCGACGGCGAGCTGGGCGACATCTCCGACGTGGCCAGCCGGTACGGGCCGTGGACGGCGCACGACTGCTACGTCTCGGGTTCCGCCCGGATGGTCCGGGCCACCCTGCGCGTCCTCGCCGAGGACGACGTCCCGCCGCAGAACACCCGCTACGACACCTTCGGCGACCTCTAGAAGCGTTCCTCCCCCCAACCGGGGCGCGTGCCCCTGCCCCCTGGGGCACGCGCCCCGGTCCCCGACGGGCGGACCGGCACCGCCCCGCCCGACCACGTCCGCCCGGCCGTCCTTCCCACCCGGGCGGACGTGGTCGCGCACCCCGGGCAGCCGACCGGCACGCCACCACGCCACCACCGCAAGAGGGCACGGCGGCGGGAGGGCCACGACGCGCGGATGGGCGTCAGTAGCGCCAGGGGTGGCCGGTCTCGCGGTACTCCTCGACGGGCACCAGCGGCACGCCCGGCGCCATCCGGTCCACGTAGAGCCGCCCCTCCAGGTGGTCGATCTCGTGCGCGACGAGCCGGGCCATGCCGAAGTCGAACGAGGTGATGATCCGGCTGCCGTCGTACTGGGCGTGCTCCACGTCGATCCGCAGCGGCCGGGGCACCAGGCCACGATGGTCGAAGAAGGAGAGGCAGCCCTCGTACTGCTCGTCGGTGTCCGGGGAGGTGTCGACCACCCTGGGGTTGAGCAGCACGACCGGGTCGGCCGACCGGTCGGGGGGTCGGACCACCGCCGCGGCGCGGCCGAGGTCGAGCTGCGGGGCGGCGATGCCCACGCCCTTGCTGAACGGGTGCAGCTCGTCGAGCCGGACCAGGGCCGCGCAGAGGCGGTCGACCACGTCCCGGGCCGCCTGCTCCTCGCGGGGCAGGTCGAACGGACGCGCCGGCTGGCGGAGCAGGTCGGCGCCGCGCTGCACGATGCCGATGCCGCGCATCCGGTCGCTGGGCCGGACCCGCCCGGCCTCCTCCGGCTCGGCGTTGGGCCGGCCGCGGAACCGCCACTGCAACCGGTAGCGCGCGTTGAGCGGCGGATCGTCGGTCGCCCAGTCGAAGATCACCCGGTCGGCGTCGTCGCGGCGGGTCACCGGCGTGCGCAGCGGGCCCTCCTCCGCCGAGAGCGAGGTCTCCGCGCCCCAGACCTGCGGGTCGAGGGCAGCCGGGAGATCCAGGCGTACGGCCATCTGCCTGGTGGGCAGCCGGACGGCCCGCTGGAACCACGGGCCCCACTTGTCGTGCCCGACGCAGTACGCGTACTCGATGGTGGCGCGGTCGCCGGGGTAGAGCGGGAAGCGTCGGTCGGCGTTCTCGAAGAGCAGCCAGATCTCCTTGAAGGCGTCCCGGTCGTGCTTGGCCCGCCAGTGCATCGCCTCCTGCTCGCCCGCGTCCTCCCGGACGGCCCGCAGCCGCAGCTCGGCGAAGGTGAGCGGATGCTCCCGGTGGTGCCGGTTGGAGCGCCCCGGGTCGTTCGGGTAGCGGTCAACGGCGACCCGCACCAGGTAGCGGGTGACCGGCTCGGTGCCGGCGTTGTAGAGCTCCCGCCGGATGACGCAGCGGTACGCGTCGCCGATATGGGTGAGCGTGGCGAGTTCCCGCTCGACGATGAGCCCGGTGCCGGGCGGCATCCACTGCCCGGGGACGGGCGGCTCCCGGAGGGCCCGTTCGGCGCGGGCGTGGCGCAGCTCGTCGTACTCCCGGAAGCGCTGCCAGATCGCGCCGCTGGCCTCCAGCACGGCCTCGGCGCGGCGCGCGAAGTCCTCGGTGGGGCGGTGTCGCCGCCCCTCGACGTGGCTGACGTACGACGGGTCGAACCCCATCAGGGTGGCGAGCTGCTTCTTGGACAGCCCCCGCCCCGTACGGTGCCGGGCGAGCTCGGCCGCGAAGGAGTCGGCAGCCCGATCGAGCGGTGAGGTCGTCATCAGCTTCCTCGTGGCCGGGAGTATCAGTTTCACGTTCTGTGGCCACGCGCACACGAGAAGTGCCGCCTTGCCGACACGAGCCTTGACAAAGCGATGTTTCTCGATACTGCGCACCGGCGTTTCCCGCCCCGACGCCCGGGTAGTACGCCGCACGCGGCGGAGTGATCCGCACCTCCCGATCCGGCGTAGGTGAGGCTTCCCTTAGCCCGCGAGCTGTGGTTAGGCTAGCCTTAGCTCAGCGACGGGCGCTTCGAACGGGGGATGAGTCGGATGACAGCGGTGATGCCTGGGCGCCAGGTCGCCGCCGCGCCGCTGGCCCCGGTCACCGCCGCCCTGCGGGCCATGTTCGGCACCGACGACGTGCCCGGCCTCGCGCCCGGCCTGCTGGTCGCCGACGAGTTCGGCTGGGGTCGGGCCAGCACCCTGGTCGACGGCACCCGGCTGCCGGAGTTCCTGCACTCGGCCACCCTGCGCTGGGGCGGCACCCCGCACGCCTGCGCCGCGCTGGCCTGGAAGTCCTACAGCTACTGGACGGCGCTGCCCGTGGTGCTCGGCTGGGCCTCCGCCCGCCGGGTGCCGCTGCTCGACCCGGCCGACGTGCTGATCCACTTCGAGGACCACCGCCCGCTGCTCACCCTGGGCCTGCGCCGCTCGACCACGGTCGCGGTGCTGCCGGGCGACCCGCTGGCGCTCTCCGGGCTGCCCGAGGTGCGGGTCGTCGCCGACGAGGCCGAGCTGCTCCGGGTGCTCCGCGCCTCGCTGCTCGACGCCCACCTGGCCCCGATGATCGCCGCGATCCAGGCCGAGGTCCGGATCGGCGCGCGCACCCTGCTCGGGTCGGTGGCCTCCGGCATCGCCCACGGCATCCTCCGGGCCGCCGACGGCCTGCCCGGCTCCTCGGTCGAGACGATCGAGACCCTGCTCGGCGCGCTGGACCTCGCCGACCTGGTGGAACTGGTCCCCGGGCCGACGGGCGAGCCGACCGTGCAGCGCCGCACCTGCTGCCTCGCCTTCACCCTCCCCAAGCCCAAGATCTGCCAGGGCTGCTGCGTCCGCCCGTAACGCCCGAACTCCCGGTCCCGCCTCAATCGGTGAGCGTACGGACGTCCCAGAGCCAGACCCCTCCGGCGTACGTGGGGCGGATGCCGGTCAGCTCGGTCATCCCCCGGCGCAGCGCGTCGGCGTGCCGGTGCGGGCCGAGGACCACCGCGCCCGCCCGCCAGTACCGCAGGTCCCCGACCGCGTCGACCCGCGCCTGCGGGGTGATCGGCGGCACCGCGCCGGTGCGCCGGATCTCGGCGAAGAACTCGCTGGTCGGCCGGGGCGGGGCGGAGAACAGCGCGACCCGGTCCCGCCCGGGGCGGGTGTCCGGGCCGAGGAAGTAGCCGCGGGCGATGGGCATGTCCAGCCCGGTCCGCGCCGACCAGCGCAGCGGGTCGGCGTAGTGGGTGTCGGGCAGGGGCAGCGTCACGATGCTCCGTCCGCCGGCCGCGTACGGCCGCCAGGCACCGGAGGTGACGAAGTCGGGGACGGGGTCGAGCCGGGTGGTGGGCAGCGGGGTGGGCAGGATCGGCAGCAGCGCCATGGCGAGCACCGTGGCGGCGGCGAAGCGGATCTGCGGTCGGGCCCGCGGATGCCGGGCGGCCAGGACGCGTACGTGCTCCGCCCCGTAGGCGAGCAGCACCCCGACGATCGGAGTGATCGCCAGCGCCCACCGGGTCGGCACCACCGAGTGCAGGATCGGCAGGCCCTCCAGCGCCGCCCACGGGCCGGGCACCCCGGTCCCCCTCCCGTTGAGCTGGATCTCCCGCCCCAGGGAGAGCAGGCCGAAGAGCAGCGTGAGGGCGGCCAGCCCGCGCACCACGACGTGCCGGCGCAGCCACCAGAGCAGGGCGACGACGAGCACGACCAGCGCCCAGCCGAAGAAGGCGTTCTCCTCGGTCGGGTTCTTCGCCAGTCCCTGCGCCGTGCGCGCGTCACCGGCGAGGGACTCCCGGGAGTACGCCACGAACGAGGCGAGGTCCGTGGAGTAGCCGCGGATCAGCCACGACAGTCCGTGGTAGGCCCCAGGCCCGAAGAACTGGACGTACAGCGGGTACGCCAGCAGGACGAGCGCCACCACGGCGCCCGTGCCCAGGCCGGCGAGGAAGGGCCGGGCCCGGCGGCGCAGTTCGGGCCGGCCGAGGGCGAGTGCCCCGACGACCACGCCCAGCCCGATCGCGGTCATCAGCAGCACTTCGAGGTTGATGAAGGCCTGCCAGACGATCGCGAGCGCGAGCAGCAAACCGTTGCGCAGCCAGCGCCCCGGCTCGGCGAGCCGCAGCGTGCGCCAGATGATCAGGGGCACGACGAACTGCGAGACGATGTTGGGGTGCGCGTTCGCGTGCGAGATCATCGCCGGGGCGTACGCGCAGAACGCCGCGCCGAGCCAGGCCGGCCCCCGGGAGCCGACGACCACCCGGGAGAGCAGGAGGTACCAGGCCGTCGCCGTGGCGATCATGCCCAATGTGAGGAACAGCAGAAACGACGCCCGCGTGCCGAACAACAGCGTGACGGGCGTCATTGGGATAGACACGGATAATACGGACGTATTTGCCATCAGGTTGACGCTGTCCGGCACGTTCATCCGGTCCGACGTGAACGGATAAACGAAATCGGTCACCACCCGCGCGCCGTGCGCCATCATCCACTCGAACTGGGACTGGTCCGTACGGTTGTCCCGGATGCCGTGGGACGGACGCAGCCACAGCCGCGCGGTCACCCAGAAGCCGAGCAGGACGAAGCTCGCCACGGCGGCGAGGTCCGTCCACCACCCCTTCCAGGGGCGTACGCCCCGGTCGGACCCGCTTTCCGGCGCTCCGCGTCCCGGCGCGCCGGCGGGGAGGTCCGATTCAGGAGTAGTCATAACGATTCGTAGAGTAGTCAGGCTATGGCACCGCCGTGACATGTTTCGGGGTACTGGCGTACCATGTGCCGGGTTCGCCGACCGCCGATCACGTGCCCACCCCCCGACCGCAATTCGGCCACCCAGGTGCCCCGATTCTTCTGCCGTCAGCGCGGATGATTCACTCTGTCGGTCCAGGCGCGGGTCGAGTCATATCGTGAGGAATCGACGCATGGCAGAAATCACTGGGGATCAGCGCGTGCAGTCCGAGGTCCTGGAAGGCCTCGCGACCGCGGTCAACCACCGTCGCTGGTTTGTCGAGCTGGCGGTGCCGCACCTCGGTGACAACCCGATCGAGATCGGCAGCGGGCTCGGCGACTACGCGCTGGAGTGGGCGGAGCGGCTGCCCCGGTTCACCGCCACCGAGGCCGACCCGGACCGGCTCGTCTCCCTGAAGGAGCGGCTGGCCGACCAGCCGAACATCGAGGTCCGCCAGATGCTGCTGCCGCACTCGGAGCGGGGCGACTACAGCGCGGCCGTGTCGTACAACGTGTTGGAGCACATCGAGGACCACGTGGGCGCGCTGCGCAGCATGCGCGACCTGGTCCGGCCGGGCGGCAACGTCATCATCATCGTGCCGGCGTTCCAGTTCGCGATGAGCCCGGCGGACATCGCCACCGGCCACGTGCGCCGCTACACCAAGAAGACCCTGGCCGACGCGATGACCGCCGCCGGCCTGACGGTGGAGAAGATCCACTACGCGAACGCGCTCGGGCTGATCGGCTACTTCATGGCGACCAAGGTCTTCCGGCTGATGCCGAAGGAGGGCCCGATGGTCAAGGTCTACGACACCCTCGTGCTCCCCGCCACCAAGGCGGCGGAGCAGCGCGTCCGCCCCCCGTTCGGCCAGTCCGTCTTCGCCGTCGCCCGCGTCCCCGCCTGACCCGCTCTCCCGCTCCCGCTCCCGCGATCTTGCACTTTCCGCCCTCGTTCCGAGGCTTTCGTCCGTTACGTCCGGTCAGCAAGTGCAAGATCACGGGAGCTGACGGGCGGAGGGACTACTCCTTGATCTGGTAGGTGGGGCGGATGACGGCGCGAGCCAGGGTGTGGAAGGCCAGGTTGAAGCCGACCGCGGCGGGGGTCGCGTCGGGCGTGACGTCGAGGCGCTCCACGTCCAGGGCGTGCACGGCGAAGACGTAGCGGTGCGGGCGGTCACCGGCCGGCGGCGCGGCGCCGCCGTAGCCCTGGTCGCCGTAGTCGTTGCGGACCGTGAAGGCACCGCCGAGATCCTCCGCGCCCGCTCCTCTGGGCAACTCGGTGACGCTCGCCGGCAGGTTGACCAGCACCCAGTGCCAGAACCCGCTGCCCGTCGGGGCGTCCGGGTCCAGGCAAGTCACCACGAAGCCCTTGGTCTCGGCCGGGAAGCCGGACCAGGCGAGCTGCGGCGACACGTTCCCGCCCCCGACGCTGCCGTGGGCGTACGCGGTGTCCATCGGCTCGCCGTTCTGCACGTCGTCGCTGGTCAGGGTGAACGACGACACGGTCGGCAGCAGCTCGTACGGGTCCGGGGCGATCGGTCGTTCCAGGGTCATCGGGACAGGTCCTTCCGGTGAGCGCGGTTGTCCTCCGCCCTTCATACCCCGTCGACGCCCGAGATCGAACCGGCGGCGCCCGCCGTCCCGTACGAGGCGACTTTGACCCGGATCGACGCGTCGCACGCGCCGTGGGCAAGAATGCCTCCCCATGGGCCTTGATCTCTACGTCGGACCGCTGACCCGCTACCACCTGAACGACTGGCTGACCATCACACAGCAGATCGGCGCACAGGAGGGATACGACGTGCGGATCGTCCGGGCGCACGAGGACGAGGACCACGAGACCGACCCGGACATGGTTCAGAACGCCGTACGGGAGTGGCAACGGTGGCTCGGGGAGGCGCTCGGCGGCCCCGTGGACTGGCCGGAGGGCGCGACCCAGCCGTACTGGACCGACAAGCCCGACTGGGACGGATTCGGCGCCGTCCTGCTGTTCGCCGCGTACGACGAGCGCCCGGACCTGTGTCCGAGCCCCGGGGACAAGGAAGACAGCCCGCGTGAGTTCGCCGATGCTCCCGCGTACCAGGCGGCCTCGGCACAGCCCGAGCGCTACGTCACCCTGCTGTCCGGGGTGGAGTGGTGGCTGCCGCTCGCCGAGGATCCGCTGGTGATCGAGGCGTCCCGGCCGACGGGTCAGCCGACCCGGATGGGTTCGATCGATCGGCTGGCGGCGGAGCTGCGCCTGCTGGACGAACGCGCCGGTCTCCTCGCCGGGTACGACCCGGCGGAGCTTCGGCGTGGGCTGTTCACCGACGACCCGTCGCTGGTGGAGTTCGCACGGTTCGGCCTCGCCGTGATGCTCGATCTCGCCGAGACCGCGATCGAGCACCGTCAGCCCCTGCTGCTGGACTACTGACGCACCACCCGAACGGGCACCACGACGCCCCTTGGCCAGGGTTCGCGCCGGCCAGGGGGCGTTGTGCTGTTCCGGGCCGGATGGTGTGCAGCCGGCGCCGGCCGAGACTCGGCTCGAAACATTCCGAACTCGGGTGAGGATCGATCTCGGCGCGCCTGCCCGGGCCGGGGGATAACCCCCGGCCCGGCCGGGGGTTGACCGGCGGACGCGTCCGGGGGCTGATCGGATGGTTGAGCGGGGCGAAGTCGCTGAGGCTGGTGGACGCATCAGCACCGTCCACGGCGGGCTCGTTCGAACAGATACGGCCCCCTGATCCTCGTCTGGAGCCCGATGACCATCGTTGCAACGTGCCTCAGCCCGCTACGCGGCTGGCACCGCCCGCTGGTGGCGAACGTGACGCTCATGTTCACCCTGACGTTGGTCTCCGCCGTCGGCCTGTTCGTCGACGATCGCCTGCTCATGGGCGAATCGGTCTGGGTGAAGCCGATGAAGTTCGGCTTCGCCATGGGGGTGTACGGCCTGACCCTGGCGTGGCTGCTCAGCAAGCTGAGCAAGGGCAGGCGTCTCGGCTGGTGGCTCGGCACCGTTTTCGCGGTCGCCGGTCTGCTGGACGTCGGTGCCGTCGCCTACGCTGCCGCACACGGCACCTTCAGCCACTTCAACAACAATGCCGAGCCTGTCGCCGAAACCGTGCGGACGGTGTTCTCCATCGGCGTCGCGCCACTCCTGCTGACCACTTTGATCATCGCGGTCCTGGTCCTGATCCAACGCACCGGCGACCGCGCCATGACCCGCGCCCTGCGCGCCGGACTCGGGCTTGCCATCGCCAGCATGGTCGTGGCCCTCTGGCTCGGCAATGCCTCGAGCGCAACACCCCGCACGGTGACCGACGCCAACGGGCACCCGGTGTCGATGACCGGCGGCCACGGAATCGGTGACCCCGACGGCAACGGAATGTTCCTCACCAACTGGAGTACGACCGGCGGCGACCTCCGCGTACCGCACTTCGTCGGCCTGCACGCCATCCAGGTGCTGCTGCTCGTCACCGCGATCCTGGTTGTGCTCGCGGCCAGTCATGGTTGGCTCCGCGACGAACGGGTGCGGGCCCGGCTGGTCGGCGTCGCCAGCCTCGGCTACACCGGTGTGTTCGCGATATTCACCTGGCAGGCGAAGCGGGGCATGCCGGTGACCCGGTTCGATCGGCAGACACTGGTCGCCTTCGCCGGGGTGGCGGTGTTCACCCTCGTGACGACCGCTGCGGTGGTCGTCGCTGCGCGTCGGCGGTCCGCGTCGCCCAGCGACAGGGAGCAGCGCGCCGAACTGTCGGGCGTGGCGGCCCACTGAGCGCCACCGGTGACGTTTCTGATCGGCGACGCGGAGACCGACAACGGCGACAGCGTCCCAGGCGCGGCGGCCCCGAGCGAGACGAAGTGAGACCGATTCACCATCCATAGACCCGCCCCCTGACCGGCGTTTGCGCTGGTCAGGGGGCGTTTCTGCTGTTCATCGGCGGAGGGTGTGGGATTCGAACCCACGAAGGACATCGCTGCCCTTACCGGTTTTCAAGACCAGCGCCATCGGCCACTAGGCGAACCCTCCCGGGCCGCGCCCCGCAGGGGTACGCGACCGTGCCTAGTCTGCCACGGCGGCGCACCGGGCGAGCGGGCACGGCACCCGCGTTGAGATGATCGGCGGCATGTGGGAGACCCCGTCCGTCGTGCTGATCACCGGCATCATGGCCGCCGGCAAGTCCACTGTGGCCGAGGCGCTGGCCGGGCGGCTGCCGCGCGCGGTGCACCTGCGTGGGGACGTCTTCCGGCGGATGGTGGTCAGCGGGCGGGAGGAGATGACCGCCGAGCCGTCGGAGGAGGCGTGGCGGCAGTTGCGGCTACGCTACGACCTCGCGGCGTCGGCGGCGGACCGCTACGCGGCCGCGGGCTTCACGGTGGTGCTCCAGGACGTGATCCTCGGTGCGGACCTGCCGGGCATGGTCGACCGCATCCGGCACCGCCCGCTGGCGGTCGTCGTGCTCGCGCCGAGCCCCGAGGTCGTCGCCGCCCGCGAGGACGCCCGGGAGAAGACCGGGTACGGCGACTGGCCGGTCGCCGACCTGGACGCGGGGTTCCGCGCGGAGACGCCCCGCATGGGGCTCTGGCTGGACACCTCCGCGCAGACGCCGGGGCAGACGGTGGACGAGATCCTGTCCCGGGCGTGGACCGACGGGCGGGTGGGGTAGACACAGGGCATGCGCGCGATGACGATCCCGGAGCCCGGCGGACCCGACGCACTGGTCTGGAGCGAGGTGCCCGATCCCGAGCCCGGCCCCGGCGAGGTGGTCGTCGACGTGCGGGCCACCGCCGTGAACCGGGCGGACCTGCTGCAACGGCAGGGGCACTACCCGCCGCCGCCGGGCGCGCCCGCGTACCCGGGGCTGGAGTGTTCCGGGGTGATCAGCGCGACCGGGCCCGACGTGGCCGGCTGGGCGGTCGGCCAGGAGGTCTGCGCGCTGCTGGCCGGCGGCGGGTACGCGGAGCGCGTCGCCGTGCCGGCCGGGCAGTTGCTGCCGGTGCCGGCGGGGGTCGACCTGGTCGACGCGGCGGCGCTGCCCGAGGTGGCCTGCACGGTCTGGTCGAACGTCGTGCAGCTGGCCCGGCTCGCGAAGGGCGAGACGCTGCTGCTGCACGGCGGCGGCAGCGGGATCGGCACCTTCGCGGTCCAGCTCGGGGTCGCGCTCGGCGCCACGGTGGTGGTCACCGCCCGGGCGGCCAAGCACGAGCGGCTGCGCGAGCTGGGCGCGGCGCACACGATCGACTACCGCGAGCAGGACTTCGTCGAGGAGGTCCGGCGGGTCACGGACGGCCGGGGCGCCGACGTCATCCTCGACATCATGGGCGCCTCCTACCTGCCCCGGAACGTGGCGGCGCTGGCCACCGACGGCCGGCTGGTGGTCATCGGCATGCAGGGCGGTCGCAAGGGCGAGTTGGATCTCGGCGCGCTGCTGGCCAAGCGGGGCACGGTCGCGGCCACCGCGCTGCGGTCCCGGCCCCGGGATCAGAAAGCGGAGATCGTCCGGGGCGTCCGCCAACAGGTCTGGCCGCTGGTCGAGGCGGGCGCGGTCAGGCCGATCGTGGACCGCCGGCTGCCGATCACCGAGGCGGCGCAGGCGCACCGGCTGGTCGAGTCGAGCGACCACGTCGGCAAGGTGCTGCTCACCACCGGCTGACGCGTCAACCGGCCGGCGCAGCATCACGAGCTGGCCGGCCGGCGGCCGGTGCCGCGCCGCGCCGACCACCGTCGGCCGCCGCGCCGCCGTCGTCCGCCACCGCCGGCCGCCATGTCCGCCGCCGTCGTCCGCCGCGCCGCCGTCGTCCGCCGCGTCGCCGTCGTCCGCCGCGTCGTCCGCCGTCAGGCGGCCGGCGCCGGTTCGGCGGCCGGGCGGGGGAGCATCAGGCGGGCCCCCGAGCCCTCTCCCGAGAGCGAGTCGTCCGGGTTGTAGAGCGTGCAGCGCCGCAGTGACAGGCAGCCGCAGCCGATGCAGCCGTCGAGGTCGTCGCGCAGCTTGGTCATCAGCCGGATCTTCTCGGTCAGGCGCTCCCGCCAGGCCGCGGAGAGCCGCGCCCAGTCCTCCGCGGTGGGGGTACGGGAGGCCGGCAGCGAGTCCAGCGCCTCCCGGATCTCCTCGAGCGAGATGCCGACCTGCTGGGAGATCCGGATGAACGCCACCCGGCGCAGCTCGGTGCGGGCGTACCGGCGCTGGTTGCCGCCCGTCCGCTCGGCCCGGATCAGCCCGAGCCGCTCGTAGTAGCGCAGCGCCGAGGGGGCCACGCCGCTGCGGGTGGAGAGCTGGCCGATGGTCAGTGACTCGTGCATCACGTCGCCTTGAGTTGAAGCGGACTTCAACTTGCAGGCTAGCGGCATGACCACGATGACCGCCAACGCGGGTCGGGTGACGACCGCCCCACCGCCGGACGACCCGACCACGCCACCCCTGCCCGGGCCCGTCGCCGCGCTGTACGAGCGGGTCCGCGCGGGCCGGGAGTTCGGCGCGAACGTCCGTTCCACGGTCGACGTGCTCTGGGTGCTCTACGACCGGATCCTGCGGATCACCCCGGAGACCGTCGACGCGCCGGAGCGGGACCGGTTCCTGCTCTCCAAGGGGCACGCCGTCGCCGGCTACTACGCCGTGCTCGCCGCGAAGGGCTTCGTCCCCGCCGACTGGCTGGACGACCAGGGCGGCCCCGGGAGCCGGCTCGGCGACCACCCCGACCGGATGCTGGTGCCCGGGGTGGAGATCGGCTCCGGCTCCCTCGGCCACGGGCTCGGGCTCGGCGTGGGCACCGCGCTCGGGCTGCGCGCCCAGGGCCTGCTCACGCCCCGGGTCTTCGTGTTGCTCGGCGACGCGGAGCTCGACGAGGGCTCCAACCACGAGGCGATCGCCTACGCGGGCGCGACCGGGTTGGCCAACCTGACCGCGATCGTGATCGACAACGGCTCCGCCACGCACGGCTGGCCGGGCGGCGCCGCGGCGCGGTTCACCGTCAACGGCTGGACCGCCGCCACCGTCGACGGGCGCGACCACGACGCCCTGCACACCGCCCTGACCGGGCAGGACAACCACCGGCCGCACGTCGTCGTCGCGGTCGTCGACCAGGGGGAGTGACCGTGCGGGACCGTTTCGTCGACACCACCACCGCGCTGCTCGCGGACGATCCGCGTACGGCGCTGGTGCTGGCGGACATCTCCGCCGCCGCGTTCGCCCCGGCCGCGCGGCGACACCCGGACCGGGTCCTCAACGTCGGGATCCGCGAGCAGTTGATGGTGGGCGTGGCCGGCGGGCTGGCGTTGACCGGGCTGCGGCCGATCGCGCACAGCTACGCCCCGTTCCTGGTCGAGCGCGCGTACGAGCAGCTCAAGTTGGACCTCGACCACCAGGGTGTGGGCGCGGTGCTGGTCAGCGTCGGCGCGTCGTACGACCGGGCGGCTGCCGGGCGCACCCACCTCTCGCCGGCGGACGTCTCGCTGATCGACACCCTGCACGGCTGGACCGTGCACGTCCCCGGCCACCCCGACGAGGTGCCGGCGCTGCTGCGGGACGCGGTGGCCGCCGACGGCTCGGCGTACCTGCGGCTCTCCACCCAGCACAACGACCGGCCGTACGGCGGCGACGGCGCGCTGCGCGTGCTCCGGGACGCGGGGCCGGGCGCCCCGCTGCTGGTCGCGGTCGGCCCGGTGCTGGACGCGTCGCTCGCCGCGGCGGCCAATCTGGGCGTCACGGTGGCGTACACCCACCGGCCCCGGCCGTTCGACACCGCGGGGCTGCGGGCGCTGGCCGGCACGGAGGTGATCCTGGTCGAGCCCTACCTGGCCGGGACGTCGGCGCGGGTGGTGTCGGCGGCGCTGGCCGACCGGCCGCACCGGCTGCTGGCGCTCGGCGTCGGGCGCGAGGAGCTGCGCCGCTACGGGTCGGCCGAGGACCACACCCGGTGGCACGGGCTGGACGCCGCCGGGCTGCGCCGCTCGGTCGGCGGGTTCCTGGAGTCGGCGCTGGCGCCGGCCGGCCGCTGAGCCCGCGACGACCCGCCGCGGGGCAGGTCTCGGCGGCGGGTCAGCGGGTGGGGGCGCCGAGGGGGCGGCGGCGGGTGCGCTCGCGGCCGAGGATCCAGAGCGCCTCGACGCCGTCCTTCCAGGTGATCTTCTTGCCCTCCTCGCGGCCCCGCGCCCGGTAGCTGATCGGCACCTCGTAGGGGCGGATCCGGCGGCGCAGCAGCTTGCCGGTCACCTCCGCCTCCATGCCGAAGCCGCGCGAGCGGACGTCGAGCGAGCGGTAGAGGTCGACCGGCATCAGCTTGAAGCAGGTCTCCAGGTCGCCGATGTAGGAGTTGAACAGCACGTTGGCGGCCATCGTGACGCCCTTGTTGCCCATCACGTACCAGAAGCTGTAGGCGCTGTGGCTGCCGAAGGTGCGATTGCCGTAGACGACCGTGGCCCGCCCGTCGAGCACCGGGTCGAGCAGCTTGGGGATGTCCTGCGGGTCGTATTCCAGGTCGGCGTCGAGGATGACCAGGTAATCACCCTCCGCGTTGTCGACCGCCGTCTTGATGGCCGCGCCCTTGCCGGCGTTGCGCTGGTGGGTGATGACCCGCAGGCGCGCGTCGTCGGCCCGGCCGAGGATCTCACCGGTGCCGTCCCGGCTGCCGTCGTCGACCACGACCAGCTCGATCTCGCACGGGTAGTCGACCGCCAACGCCTGCTTGAGAGCATCCGCGATGCGTTCTTCCTCGTTGTAGACCGGCATGAGGATCGAGAGCTTCACGGGAATCTCCACGGTGGCGACAATACGTCGGCCCTAGCCTAGCCTGGCTGGTCAGCGGGACGGTGCCCAGCACCGCGGGCATCGACCGTGGCGGCCTCAGGAAGATGGTGTTTACTTCCGCCATGTCGGCAGCCGGCTACCCGCTCGCCCTGGCCCCCGTCGCCGCGATCGGACTGCTCACCGTCGCCCTCCGGCCGCTGGCCACCGAGACCGTGGCGCCGCTGCGCCTCGCGCTGGTCCGGGCCGCCCTGGTCACGGGCGCGTTCGCGGTACTCACGGTGGAGTTGCTCGGCGCGCTGGGGCTGCTCACCCTGCCGGCGTTCGCCGTCGCCTGGCTGCTCTTCCTCGCCGCCACCGGCGCGGCCGCCGGACAGCGCCGGTGGCGGGACGCCGCGCGACGGGCGGCGGCGGTCGCGGCGCCACGCCGCGCCCTGGTCGGCGCGACCACCGGCCCCACCACCGGTGCCCCGGCCCCGCCGCCCGCACCGGATGCCGGCGCGCCGGGCGCCGCCGGGGCCCGCCGGTCCGGCTGGTGGACCGGTCTGGCCGAAGTCTGGCGTACGGCGGGGCGGGGCGAGCGGCTGCTCGCCGGCACGGTCGGCGGGCTGCTCCTGGTCGAGCTGCTGATCGCCCTGCTGGCCGAACCGAACAACTTCGACTCGCAGACCTACCACCTGCCGAAGGTGGAGCACTGGGTGGCCCAGGGCGACCTCGACTTCTGGCCCACCGCCATCCACCGCCAGGTGACCATCCCGCCCGGCGCCGAGTACCTGCTGCTGCACCTGCGCCTCTTCACCGGCGGCGACGCGCTGCACCACCTGGTGCAGTGGGCCGCCGGGGTCGGCATCCTGCTGGCGGCGACCCGGATCACCGCCCAGCTCGGCGGGAGCCGCCGGGCCCAGCTGCTCACCGCGTTCGTGCTGGCCACCACGCCGATGGTGGCGCTCCAGGCGACCAGCACCCAGACCGACCTGGTCTGCGCCGCCTGGGTGGCCTGCGCGGCGACGCTCGCGCTGGACGGGCTGCGCCGGCGCGCCGGGGTCGGGACGATGCTCGGGCTGGGGGCGGCCACCGGGCTGACCGCGGTCACCAAGACCAACGGCCTGATGGCGCTCGGGCCGCTGCTGGTGCTCTGGGGACTCGCCCAGCTCCGACTGGCGCGGGGCACCGCGCGGGAGCGCGCCGGAGCGGTGCCCGACAGGGCCGGCGCGGTGGGCGGCCCGGATGTCGGTCACGCCGGTGGGGCTGCCGCGCCCGGCGGCCTCCGGCCGGGGCGCCAGGTGGCCCGGACGGTGGCCGGGTCCGTGCTGATCCTGTTGGTCGCGGCGGTCGTGGTCGGTCCGTTCCTCGCCCGGGTGACCGCCGAGTTCGGGCACCCGCTCGGCCCGCCCCGGCTGCGCGAGTCCGTCCCGATGGAGCGGCACGACCCGCCCTCGGTGCTCGTCAACGCGCTGCGGATCGCGCACACGGCGTTCGACACCCCGCTCGCGCCGCTGCGCCGGGCCGGCGCCGAGGCGATCGTCGCCAGCGCCGACCTGATCGGGGTGGACCCCCAGGACCGGGCCACCACCTTCGGGCGGGAACGCTTCCCGGTGCCGTCCTGGTACCCGGACGAGGACCGGGTGGCCTTCCCGCTGGCCGGGGCGCTGGCGCTGATCGGGACGGGGTTCGCGCTGGCCAGGCCGGGCCGGGTCGGCCCGACGCAGGCGGGGCCGCTGCGCGCGTACGCGGTGGTCGTGGTGGTGGCCGTGCTGCTGCACACCGCCATGGTCAAGTGGCAGCCGTGGGGCAACCGCCTGCTGCTCTACGCGCTGGCGCTGGCCGTACCGCTGGCGGGGCTCTGGCTCGACGCGCTGTTCCGCCGCCGGTCGACCGCGCGGGACGGCGGCGCGGGACGGCGGTCGGTGGCGGTCGGGCTCGCGGTGACCGTGCTGGCCACCTGCGCGCTGGCCGGGGTGCTCGCGGTGTCGTACGGCTTCCCGCGCCGGCTGGTCGGCGCGGGCTCGGTCTTCACCACCTCCGAGTGGGAGACCCGGTTCCTGCGGCGCCCCCAGTGGGCGGAGGAGTTCCGCTGGGCGGCGGGCGCGGTACGCGCGACGGACGCCCGTCGGATCGGCCTGGTGCAGCAGAACGACAACTGGGAGTACCCCTGGTGGCTGCTGCTGCGGGACGCCGACGGCCGCCCGCCGGAGCTGGTGGCGCTGCAGTCCGTGCTGCCCGGGCGCCCGCCGGCCGACCCCGCCTCGGTGGACGCGATCGTTTGCACCGGCAGCCGGCCGGCGTGTGCGGAGCTGGTGCCGGCGGGCTGGCGCGTCGAGTTCCGGGGCTACGTCGGCTACGCCCTGCCGCCCGGGCGCTGACCCGCCCGGCGTCTCCGGCGGCGCACCGCCGGCACCGCCCGGCGCGTCCGGGCCGCGCACCGCCGACGCCGCCCGGCGCCTCCGGCCGGACACCGCCGATGCCGCCCGGCCACCCGGAGAGGGTGGCCGGAGCGACGGCCGCGGCACCCCTGACGTCGTCCGCCTCGCCCGGATCGTCCGGTTCTACACTCCGCGCGCAAGGATTCCGAGACGCATTCACATATCTCGAAGCCGGCGTTACCTTCTGGTAACTCGATCGACGTCCCGCGATCGAGCCGAAAGGAGTGCGTCGATGCATGGTTCCCCTGCCAGACGCGAACGCGCGACCCGACGACGGGTGCTCACCGTCGTCGCCGCCGCCGCTCTCGTCCTGCCGATGCTCGCCGGAACGGCCTCCCCCGCCACCGCGGCCGACCGTCCGGCCATCCAGCCACTCCCCGGCAACCTGGAGGCGATCCGCGCCGCCGAGGCCACCGCCCTCTACGGCGCGCCCGCCATCCGCCCCATCGAACAGCGCCGCACCGCGCTGATCACGATGGGCGACAGCGAGATCTCGGGCGAGGGGGTGGGCAACTACGTCCCCGGCACCCACGAACCCGGCAACTGGTGCGACCGCTCGTACGACCAGGCGGTCTTCCGCACCGGGATCCCGGCCGACGAGAAGTACAACATCGCCTGCTCCGGGGCGACCCCGTGGAACCTGATCCGGGGCGGGCCCACCCAGCACAACGAGCTGAACCATGGCGACCACCTGGCGATCAAGGCGCGCAACACGCACATCAAGCTGATCTGGGTGGTGGTCGGCGCGAACGGCGACGGCACGATCCAGTTCGGCCCCGTCGCCACCGACTGCACCATCCGCCGGGTCTTCTTCCAGGGCCCCTGCTACCCCACCTACACCGACCAGTGGACGGTGCGCACCGACGGCAGCCGACAGGCGGTCGAGGACGCGCTCACCGACATCCGGCAGACCATGACGGGCGCGGGCTACCTGCGGTCGGACTACGAGCTGGTCCTCATGTCGTACCCGAGCCCCGGCAGCCCGGACGTGGAGGACAACCCGAACTTCCCCGGCTGGTACGCCGGTGGCTGCCTGCTCTACCTGGCCGACGCCGCGTTCGCCCGGAACAAGGCGGTGCCCCTGTTCGAGTCGGCGCTGCGGGCGGCGGCGACCAACACCGGCACCCGCTACCTCGACGCGAGCCGGCTGTTCCACGGCCACGAGGTGTGCACCGACAACACCGCCGTCCGCGGCCTCCACATCGAGATCGGCGTCTGGGACGAGAACGCGGCACGGCAGTCGTTCCACCCGAACTATCGGGGGCACGGCATGTTCGCCCAGTGCGTCACCCAGTTCTGGAACTCCGGGCAGCAGCGCGCCACCTGCGTCGACCCGGCCAGCACCGGCAACGGCGTGCTCTACCCGGGGCTGTTCGAGTTCAGGCAGCTACGCAACGCCGCCACCGGCACCTGCGTCGACGGCAAGGGCTACGACTCGCGCAACGGCACGCCGCAGCAGTCGTACGGCTGCCACGGCGGGCGCAACCAGGGCTTCTGGTACGACCCGGGCCGGCAGTCGCTGCACTCGGAGCTCTCCCACGACCGCTGCCTGGACGTCTCGGGCGGCACGCTGAACTCCGGCACGGCGGTCAACGTCCACGACTGCCACGGCGGCGCCAACCAGAGGTTCGTGCTGGCCGGCAACCAGATCAAGGCGGCCGGCAACACCAACCTCTGCCTGGCCTTCGACGACCCGTGGCTGGGCACCCCGCGGCTGCGGCTGGCCACCTGCTCCACCAGCACGCGCCAGCAGTGGTCGTTCGAGTCCCGCGCCTTCGCCAACCCGGTGGGCTACGGGCACGACGACTTCATCGGCTCCCGGGTGTACTGAGGTGGGGTGTGGCCCGCCGTGCCCGGCTCCGGGCGGTCCGGCCTGATCCCTCCGCCGGGCACGGCGGCCACACCTACTTCTGCTTGACCGGCACGACGATCAGGCGGGCCACGCCGCCGTCGCCCTCCTTGGCACCGGCCACGCCGACCGTCGTGCCCACCCCGATGTCGGTGGACGCGATCGTCGTACGACGCTCGACGACGCGCAGCTCGTCGCCGAAGGTCCAGGTCATGGTGAAGCCGTCGGTGGACTTCACGGTCATCTTCCCGCCGTCGATCGCGGTCACCTCGCCCCGCTGCACGGCGACGGTCCTCGTGCCGCCGTCCTTCGTCCGCACCACGGCCTCGCCGTGCAGCGTGTTCTTCCGCAGCAGCACCCGGGCCTGCCGGCGCTTGCGCCACTCCTCCGCGCGCTCGCGTCGCGGCTTCTCCCCGGTCGCGGCGGGCGAGGCCGTCGGCGAGGCGGGTGCGGCCACGGGGTCGACGTCCAGGTCGCCGGCGTCGAAGCCCATCGCGGCGAGCGCCTGGCCCTCCGCGCCGAGCGCCGCGACGACCTCGACGGCGGTCTCGCGGGCCGGTTGGCCCGCCACCTCGGCCGCGCCGCAGCCGGTGAGCCCCAACGCGACCGCCGCGAACAGCGTGCCGGCGGCGATTCCCCAACGTGCCATGAGTCTCCCTCTCGTCCGTCCGTGGAATCCCAGCCTCCCGCCGTCCGGCGAGCGGCGGGTCAGGCCGATGTTCGAGCTTGGTAAGGATCCGGGGGCAGCCGGACGGTGAACGCCGCCCCGCCCTCCGGCGCGTGCCCGGCCGTGATCTCCCCGCCGAGCCGGCGGACCAGGCCGGCGGCGAGCGCCAGCCCCAGCCCGCTGCCGACCTTGCGCACCCCCCGGTAGCGCTGGTGCAGGGCGCCGCGCTCGAACGCCACCGCCAGGTCGTCGTCGGTGAAACCGGGTCCGCCGTCGCGGACCTCCACGACGCCGCCCGCCGCCGGGTCCGCGCCGGCCGCCCGGACCGCGAGCACGACCGGCGCCCCCGGTGGTACGACGCGCAGCGCGTTCTCCAGCAGCCCGTCCACCACCTGCCGGATCCGCCCCGGATCGGTGTACGCCGGCACCGGCTGCTCCGGGACCTCGGCACGGAACGTGACCCCCATCGCCGCGCACCGGTCGGCCCAGGTCCGGCCGGCGTCGGCGGCCAGCCGGGCCAGGTCCACCGGCACCGGTTCGAGCGGGAAGTCGGCGGCCTCCAGCCGGGCCAGCGCCAGCAGGTCGCTGACCAGTCGGTCCAGGTGCTCCGCCTCGGCGAGCACGGTACGGCCGGTGCCCGCCGCGTCCGCCGCCCCGATCACCCCGTCCGCCAACGCCTCGGCGTAGCCCCGGATCGCGGTCAGCGGGGTGCGCAACTCGTGCGAGACGGAGAGCAGGAACTCCCGCTGCCGGCCCTCGCTGGTGGCCAGCGCGGCGGCCAGCCCGTTCAGCGCGTACGCCAGGTCGGCCACCTCGTCGGGCGGCTCCACCGGCACGCGTACCGTCCGGTCCCCGGCGCGCAGCCGGGCGGCGGCGTCGGCGGCGCGCCGGATCGGCCGGGCCAGCCGGCGGGCCAGCAGCAGCCCGGCGACCACGCCGGCGGCCAGCCCGGCCAGCAGCGGCAGCCAGAGGCTGGGCAGCACCTGCCGCCACGGGGCGGTGGCCCGGGAGCGGGTCAGCACCACCCCGTTGCCGCCCGGCAGGGCGCGGCCCTCGATGAGCGTGCGCCGCCCGTCGAGGGGCCGGCGGGTCGACACGTTCCGTCCCTCGGCGACGCGCTGCACCACCCGGGGCGGCAGGCCGGGCCGGTCCGCGACGCCCCGCCGGACCAGGTACGCGTCGACGCCCTGGGCGCGCAACTGGCGGACGAGCCGCTCCTCGTCGGCGGTCCGCCCGGTCTCCAGCCGGGGCCGCAGCACCTCGGCGGCGAGCCGGGCCTGGGCGGCCAGCGCCTCCTGGTCGCGCCGCTCGACGCCGCGCACCGCCAGGGGCACCGCCACGATCGCGGTGACCAGCACCGAGACCAGAGCCACCGCGCAGGTGACCAGCACCGCGCGGGAGGTGAGCGTACGGGCGGGGCGGGGGCGGGGCGGTCGCGCCGGCGGGCCGACCACCGGCAGCGCGACGGTGGGCTCAGCCATCGGCGGCGTACCCGACGCCCCGGTGGGTGCGGATCACGCTGGCCGCGCCGAGCTTCGCGCGGACCTGCGCGACGTGCACGTCGACGGTGCGGGTGCCGGCGTGGGCCGCGTACCCCCACACCCCGGCGAGCAGTTCCTCCCGCGTGAAGACCCGGCCCGGCCGGGCCATCAGGTGCGCGAGCAGGTCGAACTCGGTCGACGTGAGCTGCACCGGGGCCCCCGCGACGGTCACCGTGCGCCGGGCCGGGTCGAGCGTCACCGCGCCGACGACCCGCGGCCGGCCCATTCCCCCGGGCGCTCCGGCCGTGCGCCGCAGCACCGCCCGCACCCGGGCGACCAGCTCGCGCGGGCTGAACGGCTTGGTGACGTAGTCGTCGGCGCCCAGTTCCAGCCCGACGACGCGGTCCACCTCGTCGTCCCGGGCGGTGAGGAAGATGACCGGCGTCCAGTCGCCGGCCTCGCGCAGCCGCCGGCAGACCTCGGTGCCGGCGAGGCCGGGCAGCGCGATGTCGAGGACGCAGGCCACCGGCCGCAGCCGGCGGGCGGCGGCCAGGCCGGCGGCGCCGTCCCGTTCCAGGTGTACGCCGAACCCGTCGCGGATCAGGTAGAGCCGGACCAGGTCGGCGATGGCCGGCTCGTCCTCCACCACGAGGACGAGCCCGCGGGTCGGGGCGTCGACGGTCACCGGCCCATGATTCCCGACGCGGCGGCGTCGGGCGGGTCAGCGGATGTTCGGGTTCGGTAAGAAGACGGTCAGCGCACCACGGCCGGCCGGAACGCGGCGGGTCGCGCGACCGCCGGCGCCTCGCCGATGGTGGCGACGAGCCGCTCCCGGGGCGTCCGCAGCCGGGTCCGGAAGGCGTGGTTGAGCAGCGCGTCGAGCTGCCACACCTGCTTCGGGTGCCGGGTGTGGATGAGGAACCGCTCGCGGACCCCGTCGATCGCGGTGGCCGCCAGCTCGACCGAGTGCAGGCGCGGGTCCGGGCTCCAGGTGACGTTGCTGAGTTCCCGCAGCTCGGTGTTGAGGTGCAGGCGCAGCCGGTGCAGGACCCGGGTCTGCTGGGTGACGACCAGCCGCCGGTGGGTCAGCAGGAAGAGGTACTCGCCGGCCATCGGGCGGTCGGGCCGGCTGCACCGGGTGACCAGGATGGTGGCGTCGCCGGAGCCGACGCAGCGGCGGAAGACCGGCATGTGCCGGCTGACAGTCTGCATCGCCAGTCCGGCCTCGGAGGCGGCCGGGAGGAACGTTCGGGAGAAGACGTCCATGCCCTGCCCAACGACGGGCGCCGGAGGGTGACGTGGGTCACGCGCAAATTGCAGAACTTCCACACCCGCGCGTCGCACCGCCTGTCCGACTTCCGGGCCCGTCGCGCCGGACGGGCCCGGAAGTACGGGTCAGAGCAACGGCTGCATCGCGCCGAAACCGCTGCCCAGCCGGGTCGGGGCGAGCCATCCGCCACCGCTCCAGTGGTACCGCAGCACGTTGCCGGTCGACTTCTGGACCGCGACCAGGTCGGGCCGGCCGTCCCGGTCGAAGTCGCCGAGCTGGACGAGGTCGCGCATGCCGCCCCAGCCGGCACCCGCGTCGAGCCGGGCGCCGAGGAGCCCGTCCGGGCCACCCGGGTGGACGTGCAGGCGGCCCGTGGCCGTGTCCCGGGCGAGCACGTCGAGGCGCCCGTCACCGGTGAAGTCGGCGCCGCCGGTCAGCTCGTCCATCGCGTTCCAGCCCGCGCCGCCGAGGGCGACCCGGCTGCCGAAGCCGGTGCCCGTGCCCGGATAGAGCCAGAGCACGCCGGTGGAGGTCTGCACCGCCGCGATGTCCTGGAAGCCGTCGCCGTTCCAGTCGCCGACGGGGGTGATCTCGCGCATGCCGTTCCAGCCGCTGCCGACCCTGACCCGGGTGGTCACGCCGGTGCCGTTGCCCGGGTAGAACCACAGGTAGCCGGTCGACTTCTCGCGGGCCAGCAGGTCCTCGCCGCCGGCCCGGTCGAAGTTGCCCGCCCGGACGATCGCGTCCATCCCGTTCCAGCCCGCGCCGAGCGAGACCCGCCCACTCAGCGTGGCGCCGTTGCCGCCGTAGACGTACAGCCGGCCGGTGGCCGGCTCGCGGTAGCCGAGGTCGGCCCAGCCGTTGCCGGTGAAGTCGCCGAACCGGGTGGCGGGCAGCGGGGCGACGTCGAGGTGGTTGCTGTCGATGTTGATCGTCACCCCGCCCCACGTCTCGTGGTGGTCGCCCCGGTACTGCTTCATCCGCTGCTTCGGCATCCAGTACGACTCGGGCAGCGCCTCGTCCGCCACCGTCTGCACGCCGTCCCACCGGGCGAAGTCCAGGTAGTCCGGCCGGCCGTGGCCGGCCCGCTCGTACGCGGAGACCTGGTCGGCGAGGCCACCGGAGGCCACGTCGGTGTAGAAGCCGGAGAAGTAGCCGTGGTCGTGCAGCCGGATGGTCCAGGCGTGGGTGAAGGTCTGCACCGCCGCCGTGCAGGTCGCGTCGCCCGCCGGGTACTTCTCCATGTTGTAGAAGACGGTGCTCTCCCGGGCGAGCCCCAGGTCGCGGGCGCGCGCCGCGGCGTCGTCGGCGGCGGCCCGCCCCTGCGCGGCGGCCTGCGCCGGGTCGATCCGGGGCTTGCTGGTGCTGCGGCAGGGCGCCTGCGGCCCGACGTAGAGCGGGAAGAAGCGCCAGCCCGCCGCCGCCTGCGTGGTCACCCACTCCCGGGTCAGGTTCGGCTGGGCGCAGGCCCGGCCGTTCCCCCCGATGTAGATGCCCACCGCCCGGTACGGCGAGGCGAGCCACGCGTTCATGGCCGCGTTCGACGGCGCGGTGCAGGTGTCGAAGCCCAGGCCGGTGAACGCGCCCGGGTGCGGCCCGGTGTAGCCGGCGGCCCACGCGGGCCCGGCGGTGCCGGTCAGGGCGGCGCCGGCGGCGAGCACGGTGGCCGCCGTCGCGGCGAGGGCCCGCCGGGCGGTACGCCGCAGCCCGGCGGGCAGAGCGGAACGGAGCGTCACGAGTCCTCGATCCTGGTCGCTCAGAGCAGCGGGGTCATGGAGCCGAACCCGGTGCCGAGCCGGATGGGCGACGCCCAGGCGGTGCCGAGCCAGCGGTACCGGTAGACGTAGCCGGTCGAATTCTGCACGGCCACCATGTCCGGCCGGCCGTCCCGGTCGAAGTCGCCGAGCTGGACGAGGTCGCGCATGGTGTTCCAGCCGGCACCGACCTTGGTACGGGTGTTGGGCGCGCCGGCACGACCCGGGTACAGGTAGAGGTCACCGGTGCTCTTCTCCCGCGCGACCACGTCGGGGTAGCCGTCGTTGTTGAAGTCGCCGCCACCGTTCAGCTCGTCCACCGTGTTCCAGCCGGAGCCGAGCAGGATGCGGCTGGTGAACGCGCTGCCTCCCGTGCCCGGATACAGGTAGAGCGCGCCGGTGGAGCTCTGCACCGCCAGCAGGTCCTGGAAGCCGTCGCGGTTGTAGTCGCCGATCGGCGTGATCTCCCGGACGCTGTTCCAGCCCGCGCCGAGGTTGATCCGGCCGCTGATCCCCGACCCGGTGCCCGGGTAGAGCCACAGGTAGCCGGTGGCCGGCTCGCGGGCGATCACGTCCTCGCCGCCGGACCGGTCGAAGTCGCCGGCCCGGATGATGGTGTCCATGCCGTTCCAGCCGGCGCCCAGCGTGATCCGGCCGCTCAGCGTGGTGCCGTTGCCGCCGTAGACGTACACCCGGCCGGTGGACGGCTCCCGGTAGCCGAGGTCCGCCCAGCCGTTGCCGGTGAAGTCGCCGAACCGGGTCGCCGGCAGCGGGGCGACGTCGAGGTAGTCGCCGTCGATGTTGATGGTGACCCCGCCCCACGTCTCGTCGTGCGGGCCCACGTGCTGCTTCATCCGCCGCTTCGGCATCCAGTAGCTGGCCGGGATGGTCGGGTCCTCGACCGTGGCGTCGTTGTCCCAGCGCGCGAAGTCGAGGTAGTCCGGACGCACGTAGCCGGGCGTGTCGTAGGCGGCGACCTGGTCGGCGACGCCCCGGGCCACACTGCTGTAGAAGCCGGAGAGGTAGCCCTGGTCGTGCAGCCGGGCGGTCCACGCGCTCATGAAGGTGAGGACCGCAGTGGTGCAGGCGGCGTCGCCGCCGTCGTAGTCCTCCATGTCGTAGAAGAGGACGCTCTCCCGGGGCAGGCCGAGTTCCACCGCCCGCGCCACGGCGTCGTCGGCCTCGGCCTGGCCCTGCGCCGCCGCCTGGGCCGGGTCGATGCGCGGCCGGCTGGTCGCCAGGCAGGGGGCCTGGAGCCCGACGTACATCGGGACGAGGTGCCAGCCCTCCGCCGTCTGCTCCGCGACCCATTCGGGGGTCAGCGCGGGCTGTGCGCAGCCCCGGCTGCTGCCGCCGAAGTAGATGACGACCGCCCGGTACGGCGAGTGGTCGCGCCACGCCTGCATCTGTGCGCTGGTCGGCGCGGTGCAGGCGTCGAAGCCGAGGCCGGTGTAGGTGCCGGGCTGTGGTGGGACGGCGGCGTGGGCCGGGCTGGTGACGGCTGTCAACGCGAGGCCGGTGCCGACGACGGTGGTGGCGGCGAGGGCCACGGTCCGGCGGGCGGCACGGCGCAGCCCGGCCGGCGAGAGTGTGGATTTCACGTTTCCCCGATCTGTCCCCGTGAGTCGGACGGCCGGCGGGCGGACGCGTCACTCGCGCCGCCGGCCCGCTGATTCTGACCACAGTCGACGGCTCCTGTCGAGGTCGTGGCCGGCACCGGACGGGCCGGAAGCGTCGCCGGCGGCCCCTCGCGCCTGCTGGGCGGGGCCGCGCGCCGCCCGTCCGGGTTCAGACCGGGTCGGGCTCGAACAGCTCCGTCAGCCAGCCGGGCACCGCGGACGCGTACTGCGCCCGGGCCGGATCCCGCGTCATGAGGGCCCGGCGCCAGGAGAGCGACCGGCTCACCCGGGTGACGCGGACGGCCAGCCGGGCCACCTCGCGCAGCGTCGCCCGGTCGTGCCGGTCCGACCACGGCTCCAGGTACGCGTCCCGCAGCCGCGCCGACGTCGGGTCGCCGGCGGGCAGCTCGAAGGCGTCCGCGACCGAGTTCAGCGTGACCAGCAGGGTGCCGAACGGGTGGGCGACCGAGGCGTCCCCCCAGTCGAAGAACCGGTGCCCGTCGTCGGCGACGAAGACGTTGCCGTCGTGCAGGTCGTCGTGCTGGATGCTGGGCTCGATGCCCGAGTCGGCCAGCCGTCGGCAGTGCTCGGCGAAGGTGTCCCGATGGGCGCGCAACCGCCCGTACGCCTCGACGTCGAGCCCGTCCGCCGCCCCCAGCAGCAGCGACTCCTCGTCCTCCAGCAGCGACTCGAAGAGCTCCGGCAGCACCTCCGGCCGGTGGTCGGGCACCCCGAGCGCGAGCAGCTCACCGGCCCGGGGCGCGACCGTGCGCTGGAGGTCGGCGTACTCCGGCAGGACCTGCTCCCAGCGGGCCAGCAGGTCACGGTCGCCGCCCAGCGCGTCGCGCAGCGAGCGGCCCCCGTCGGGCAGCAGCGACCAGCCGCGGTCGGCGTCGACCGCGATCGGGTCGAGCACCCGCCCCGGGGCGAGCCGGGCCAGTGCGGCCAACAGCGCCGCCTCGTGCCGGGTGCCCGGGTTGTTCGCCTTGAACCAGGCGTCCCCGGCGTCGGTGGGCACCCGCCAGACGAGGGACCACGGCCGGACCCGGGGCTCGACCGGCCCGACGACCCGCCGGCCGTGCCGGCCGAGCTGGTCGCCGACCCAGCCGAGCGCGGTGTCCCGCCAGTGCGGGTCGGCCCAGTCGGCGTACGGCATGGAGGCAGTGGTCACGCCGCGGAATCTAGCCCGGTCCCCGGCGCCGGGGCGACACCTTATCCCCGGCGCACCCCGTGCCCGGCGGCGATCGACACGCCCCGCCGGTCCCGGCGATGATCATCGCGGCCGGCGGAGGGGACGGCTACCCTTCACCGCCATGCCGGACGCCTCGTTCCTCGCCGCCACCCGCGACTCCTACGACACCATGGCCGTCGACTACGCCGAGTGGCTCCGCACGGACATGGACGAGAGACCCCTCGACCGCGCGCTGCTGGCCGCCTTCGCCGAGGCGGTGAAGGCCAACGGCAACGGCCCCGTCGCCGACGTCGGCTGCGGGCCCGGCCGCGTCACGATCCTGCTGCACCGACTGGGCCTGGACGCGTTCGGCGTCGACCTGTCGCCCGGGATGGTCGCGCTGGCCCGGGAGACGTACCCGGGGCTGCGGTTCGAGGTGGGCTCGATGCTCGCGCTGGACCTGCCGGACGCCTCCCTCGGCGGGCTGCTCGCCTACTACTCGATCATCCACGTCCCCTGGGAGCGGCGGCCCGAGGTCTTCGCCGAGTTCCACCGGGTGCTCGCGCCGGGCGGGCAGCTCATGCTCGCCTTCCAGGTCGGCGACGAATGCCTGCACCTCGACGAGGCCTTCGGCAAACCGATCTGCGCCGACTGGTACCGGCAGCAGCCGGACGAGGTGGCCGCGCTGCTGCGCGAGGCCGGTTTCGACCTGTGGGCCACGGTCGTGAAGGAGCCCGAAGGCACCGAGAAGACCCCGCAGGGCCACATGGTGGCGCGCCGGCCCGCCGGGGCGTAGCTCCCGCCCCGGCAGGCCGGGCGTCAGAGCAGCTCGACGATGGTGGCGTTGGCCATGCCGCCGCCCTCGCACATGGTCTGGAGGCCGTAGCGGATGTCGTTGTCCCGCATGTGGGCGAGCATGGTGGTCATGATCCGGGCGCCGGAGGCGCCGAGCGGGTGGCCGAGGGCGATCGCGCCGCCGCGCGGGTTGAGCCGCTCCGCGTCCGCCTCGGTCTCCGCCAGCCAGGCCAGCGGCACCGGGGCGAACGCCTCGTTCACCTCGTACACCCCGATCTCCTCGATGCCCAGCCCCGCGCGGCGCAGCGCCTTCGCGGTGGCCGGGATGGGCGCGGTGAGCATGGTGACCGGGTCGTCGGCGGCGACCACGGCGGTGTGGATCCGGGCCAGCGGGCGCAGGCCGTGCCGGCTGGCCCACTCGCTGGTGGTGACGGCGAGCGCCGCCGCGCCGTCGGAGATCTGCGACGCGGAGCCGGCGGTGACGACGCCGTCGGGGCGGAACGGGGTGGCCAGCTCACCGAGCTTCTCCAGCGAGGTGTCCCGCCGGATGCCCTCGTCGGCGACGAACTTGCCGCCGTCGGCCAGGGCGACCGGGGTGATCTCGGCCTCGAAGGCGCCGGCGTCCTGCGCGACGGCCGCCTTCTCGTGGCTGGCGAGGGCGAACTCGTCGAGCTGGGCCCGGGAGAAGCGCCAGCGCGCGGCGATCAGCTCCGCCCCGACGCCCTGGTTGAACGGCAGCGGCGCGTCCTCGGCGAAGCCCTCGACGCCCCGGTAGCGGTCGCGGAGCTGCTCGCTGAAGGGCATCCCGCCGGCCCCGCTGGAGCCCATGGCCACCCGGGTCATCGACTCGACGCCGCCGGCGACCACCAGATCGGCCTGGCCGGAGAGCACGGTGGCGGCGGCGAAGTGCAGGGCCTGCTGGCTGGAGCCGCACTGCCGGTCGAGCGTGGTGCCGGGCACCGACTCGGGCCAGCCCGCGGCCAGCACGCCGTTGCGGGCGATGTTCCACGACTGGTCGCCGACCTGGGAGACGCAGCCCCAGACCACGTCGTCGACCTGGGCCGGGTCGATCCCGGTGCGCTCGGCGAGGGCGCGCAGCACGTGCGCCGAGAGGTCGACCGGGTGCACGGCGGCCAGGCTGCCCTTGCGCCGCCCCACCGGGGTGCGTACCGCGCCGACGATGACTGCGTCACTCATGACTACTCCCCGGTAACTTCGGCTGCCACCGATACTACGTCCTGGGCGGGCCGCCGTCCTCCCCCGGGGTGCGCTGGCATCCTGGACGGATGCGCCCAGACCCGTCCCCGACCGTCCACCAGTGGCGGGTGCCGGCCACCCTGCCGGCACTCAAGCTGGCCGGCGCGGTCGCGCTGCTCGCGCTCGCACTGCTCCTCGACGAGGGCGACCCGGTCCAGTTGGGGCTGGCCGTGGTCGCGGCCGCCGCGCTGGCCGGCTGGGCGGCGCGCGACCTGGTGGCGCCGGTCCGGCTGGCGGTCGACCCGGAGGGGGTCACCGTCGTCCGGGGCTTCGCGGGTCGCCGCCGGCTGCCCTGGCCGGCCGTCGAGCGGGTCACCGTGGACCGCCGCGCCCGGCTGGGCCTGACCAGCGAGGTGCTGGAGATCGACGCCGGGGAGTCGCTGCACCTCTTCGGCCGCCTCGACCTCGGCGCCGACCCCGCCGACGTGGCCGAGGCCCTGCACGAGGCCCGCCCGCGCTGAGCGGCGGGTCAGCCGCCGGCCCGCCGCCGGTCGGTCCCGCGCGGCACGACCGAGCGGACGGTCAGCCGCCGAGGATGACGGCGGTGCGGATCAGCGCCAGGCCGAGCAGCGCCACCACGACCACCGCGCCGCCGGCGAACTGCACCAGCGTCCGCCGGGACCGTGGGGCGTACGCGAACACGAGCGCCACCAGCCCGCCGACCACCAGCCCGCCCAGGTGCCCGGGGATCGAGATGCCGGGCACGGTGAACGTGAAGACCAGGTTGATCACCAGGATGGGGAGCACCTGGGAGATGTCCCGCCCCATCTTGCGTTCGATGACCACCAGCGCGGCGAAGAGGCCGAAGATCGACGTGGACGCGCCGGCGGTGAGCTGGTTCTGCTCGCTGAACAGGTAGGCGGCGACGTTTCCGCCCAGCCCGGAGACCAGGTAGAGCACGCCGAACCGCAGCGGCCCGAGACTGGCCTCCAGCGACCGGCCCAGCACCCACAGCGCCCACATGTTCAGCAGCAGGTGGACCACGCCGTAGTGCAGGAACATCGCGGTGACCAGGCGGTACCACTCGCCCTCGGCGATGCCGCCGACCGTGCCGTCGGGGAAGATCGCGCCGCCGAGCACCGCGCCCCAGTCGGTCAGCGGGGTGCTGCCGCCCATCAGGCCGCCGAAGCCGGAGCCGCCGACCGCCGCGTCCCCGCCCGGGTCCGAGGCGATGGAGAGCAGCATCAGCAGCACGTTCAGCGCGATCAGCGCCTTGGTGACATAGCCGTGCCGGCCGGCGGCACCGCCACCGAAGACGGTGCGCGCCGGCCGCACGCCACGACGTCCCTCCGCCACGCACTCCGGGCACTGGAACCCGACCGACGCCTCCCGCATGCAGTCCGGGCAGATCGGCCGGTCGCAGCGGGTGCACCGGACGTACGTCTCCCGGCCGGGGTGCCGGTAGCAGACCGGGGTGACCGGCGGCGACTCGCTCACCGCGCCCGCCCGCCGACGCGGGCCGCGCGGCCCGCCAACCGGTCCCGACCTTCGGAGCGCTCAGTCATGTGGGCAAAGGTACCTCGCGGACGGCTCAGGCAGCGGAGCGCTCGATCTCGACCCGCTCGATGACGACGTCCTGCAGCGGCCGGTCGTTCGGGCCGGTCGGGGTGTTGGCGATCGAGTCGACGACCTTCGCGGACTGCTCGTCGGCCACCTGACCGAAGATGGTGTGCCGGTTGTTCAGGTGCGGCGTCGGCGAGACGGTGATGAAGAACTGCGAGCCGTTCGTGCCCGGTCCGGCGTTCGCCATGGCCAGCAGGTACGGCCGGTCGAAGCGCAGCTCCGGGTGGAACTCGTCGGCGAACTTGTACCCCGGGCCACCGCGGCCGGTGCCCGTCGGGTCGCCCATCTGGATCATGAAGCCGCTGATCACCCGGTGCGAGATGGTGCCGTCGTAGTACGGCCCACTGCCCGGCTGACCCGTGCGCGGGTCGGTGTATTCGCGGTTGCCCTCGGCCAGGTCGACGAAGTTCTTGACGGTCTTCGGCGCGTGGTTGGGGAAGAGCTCCAGCCGGATCGGGCCAGCGTTGGTGTGCAAGGTGGCGTAGACAGCCTCGGCCACGGGTACTCCTCACTCGTTGGTCAGTTCCATGCGGATCCTCCCATGTGCCCGATCTGGCAGTGCGGAGGCATCCGAAGGTGGAGGATGACGAAGGAACAACTCCCAGGAGGTGGGACCGTGTTTGGAATCGGGCGGCGTAAGACCCAGGGGCAGCTGGCCAAGGCGGAGCTGAACCAGGGCCTCGGTCACCTGAGGCAGGCCGCGACTCACGCCGCGAAGGGCGCCGGCGCCACCGTCGGCCCGCGGGTCCAGGCGGCCCGGGGCGCCGTCGCGCCGACCGCCGTCATCGTGCGCGACCGCGCCTCCAGCGGTCTCGCGTCCACGGTCGCCGCGCTCGCGCCGCTGGCCCTGGCCGTCCGCAAGGCCCAGGCCGAGGCGGCGGGCAAGGCGGTCACCGGCAGGAAGGCCGCCGCAGCCAAGCAGGCCGCGGTCACCAGGAAGGTCAAGGCGAAGAACATGAAGGCTTCCCGGAAGAAGAACGCACGGCGCGGCGGGTCCATGTTGACCGGTCTCCTGGCGGCCGGCGCGGTGGCCGGCGTCGCCGCGATGGCGATGCGTCGCCGTCGCGAGCAGCAGGAGTGGGCCGAGTACGACCCGACCCGCACGCTGGAACCGATGCGCGACGAGGTCGAGACCATGGAGATCCGGACCCCGGTCACCGACGCCTCGACGCTGTCGAGCGGCTCGGGCGTGGCCGGCGGACCGACCGGCGCCGGCAGCTCGGCGGTGGCCGGCGGCGACAGCGCCTCCACCACCGCCCCCGGCACACAGCCGACGGTCCACGCGACGGACAAGGTCCCGTCGGTGGCCGAGGGCGCCAAGGACGTGTCGGGCCGCCCGGCGGACGACCTGACCGAGGCGCTGGGCAAGGGCGCCAAGACCAACGGGCGCCGCTGACGCCCCGAGGTCCCCGGAAAGCGCCGGCAGAGCGGGCCACCCCGCGCCGCCGGCGCTTCCGCGTCCCCGCCCCCCGGTCAGAGCCAGCCGTTGCGGCGGAACCAGCGGTAGAGGGCCAGCGAGATCGCGAGCATGAGGGCCAGCACGACCGGATAGCCGTACGTCATCCGCAGCTCCGGCATGACGTCGAAGTTCATGCCGTAGATGCCGGCGATGGCGGTCCAGACGGCGGCGATGGCCGCCCACGCGGCGATCTTGCGCATGTCGTTGTTCTGGTCGACCGTGACCTGGGCCAGCCGGGCCTGGAGGATGGAGTTGAGCAGGTCGTCGTAGGAGTTGACCTGCTCGACGGTGCGGCTGAGGTGGTCCTGCACGTCGCGGAAGTAGCGGCGGATCTCGTCGGGCACGTCCCGGTTCAGCTGCGCGGTGAGCGTCATCAGCGGGCGTTGCAGCGGCGTCACCGCCCGCTTGAACTCCACCAGTTCCCGCTTCATCTGGTAGATCCGCTGGATCCGGCCGCTCGCCTGGCGGTCGAACACCTCGACCTCCAGCGTGTCGAGGTCGTCCTCCAGCCGGTCGGCGACCTCCAGGTAGATGTCCACCACCCGGTCGGTCACCGCGTACGCCACCGACCAGGGCCCGTGGAGCAGCAGGTCCTGCTTCGTCTCCAGGTCGGCCCGGACGGGGGCCAGCCGGCAGGCATCCCCGTGCCGGACGCTGATCAGGAAGTTCGGCCCGATGAAGAGCATCACCTGGCCGGTCTCGACGACCTCGGAGTTCTCGGTCAGCTCGGCGTGCTCGCAGTAGCGCGCGGTCCGCAGCACCAGGAAGCTGACCTCGCCGAACTGCTCCAGCTTGGGGCGCTGCTGCGCCTTGACCGCGTCCTCGACAGCCAGCTCGTGCAGGCCGTAGGTGGCGGCGATGGCGGTCATCTCGGCCAGCTCCGGTTCGTGCAGGCCGAGCCAGACGAAGGCGTTCTCCTCGCGGCGGGCCGCGGCGAGCGCGTCGGCGTACCGCCAGTCGCCGGGCTGCCGCCGGCCGTCGACGTAGAGGGCGCAGTCGACCACCGCGCTGCGCTGCGGGCCGGCCGGCGTCGGGGGGCCCTGGAGGTTGTCGGGGTTGAGCCGGCGGGTCATCGCCCGCACGGGCGCCGCCCAGTCCCGGGGCCTGAGCACCCGCCCGCCGCTCGGCGAGGCCGTCCGCCCCCGCTGCCCCCGGTCCGTCATCACGCCCCCTCCCCACGCGCTGCCGCGGCTAGCAGGGTACGCCGCCGTCGACGGTCACGGGCGGTGACGATCGACCGTGGTGGCGCCGGGCGGGCCGGGCCGCATCAGGGGGTGAGGGGACGACACGGCCCACCCGGCACCCTTGGGGGCGGGGGTTGTGCTGCTCGCGTCGCTCCGCGTGCCGCCCGGCGGGGGCCGGGTCAATCTCGTCGTCGGGCGCGGCGTGGGCCGGCGCCGAACGGTGAGTTGCGCTACGTGGTGAGTGACGCTCGCAGCATTGTGGGCCACCGGCCGCCCCGGCGGGAGACCCGGGACGGCCGGTATCGCCGCACTGTCAGAAATCCGACAGAAATCAGCCCCGTACGGCCGCCATGGCCTCCGCCAGCCGCCGGACGCCCTCGTCGATCCGGTCGGCGGTCACCGCCGAGTACGCCAGCCGCAGGGCGTGCCGCCCGCCGTCGACCACGAAGTCGCTGCCCTTGACCACGGCGACCCCGCGCTCGGCGGCGGCCGGGGCGAGCCTGTCGACCTCGACGTCCTCGGGCAGCTCGACCCAGAGGAAGTAGCCGCCGTCCGGCTCCACGAACCGGGCCTCGGGGATGTGCCGGCGCAGCGACTCGGCCAGCACCCGGGCCCGCTCGCCGAGTGCGGCGCGCACCGTCTCGATCGAGCGCTCGATGTCACCGGAGACGCAGAACTGGTGCACGATCGCCTCGGAGACCATGCCGGGCGAGATGTAGAGGCTGGTCGCCTTCTTCGCGATGTCGCCGATCAGGTCCGCCGGGCCGACCAGGTAGCCGACCCGCACCCCCGGGCAGACCGTCTTGGTGAAGCTGGAGGCGTGCACCACGACGTTGCGGGTGTCGAGCGAGAGCATCGACGGCAGCGCCTCGCCCCGGAACCGGATGTCGGCGTACGGGTCGTCCTCGAAGATCGTGAACTCGTACTCGGCGGCGAGATCGAGCAACTCGCGGCGCTTCTCCAGGCTCAGCGTCACGCCGGCCGGGTTCTGGTAGTTCGGGATGACGTGCGCGAGCCGGGGGCGCACCCCGGACTCCAGCAGCTTGCGCAGCTCGGCGGTGTCGAGGCCGTCCGGCTGGATGGAGACGCCGTGCAGCTCGCCGCCCATCCGCTGGAGGTTGAGCAGGGTCCGGTCGTACGTCGGGCGCTCCACCACCACCGCGTCGCCGGGGCGGACCAGGTGGTCGAAGAGGAACGCGTCGGCCTGCAACGACCCGTTGGTGATGAGCACCTGGTCGGCCGACACCCCGTGCTTCTCGGCGATCCACTTCCGTAGCGGAAGGTAGCCGACGGAGGTGCCGTACGCCGTCACCCCGGCGGGGTCGGCGTCGAACGCGCGGACGGCGGCGGCCTTGAGCCCCTCGACATCGACGATGTCCAGCGAGGGAGCGCCACGGGCGAAGGAGATCAGCTGCTCGGCGGTCATGGCTGTTCAGCGTACGGAAGGCGGTGGGGTGCGCGCCGACGGCACGGCGATGTCCGCATCCTGAGCCACCGGGACGGGTGACCCGCGTCAACCGGTCGGCGGCAGATCAGACCGGAAGGCCGAGCGGGTCGTGCTGCGCCTCGCGGGAAAGCCCGTCCACGTGCAGCCCGAGCGCCGCGATGAGCTGGCCCCAGTCGAAGTAGGACCGCCAGGCCGAGACCTTCCCGTGCCGCACCCGGACGACGTCGACCACGTCCCAGCTCACCACCCGGCCCGTCGGCGCGACGGTGCCGAACGGGGTGTGCAGCACCCCGGTGTGGGTGCCCGTGAGCCGCTGCTCGACGGCCGCGCCCCCGGCGGTCTGCACCGACCCGAGCCGGTCGACGGACAGGTCCGGGAAGGCCCCGGTCCAGGTGCGCAGTAGTGCGGGCAGCTCGATCGGGCGCACCGTGACGCCCGGCATCGAGTAGAAGGCGTCCGTCGCGTAGAGGTCCGGCAGCCGGGCCACGTCCCGCCGCAGGAGCATCGCGTACTGCTGCTCGACCAGCCGATCCGCGCCGCGCATGAGGGCCTCCCCGCGGGGCACGGCCCGTCCGCGCCCGCAGGGAATCCTTACCCGTCGATCGGCCGGCCACACCCGCGCCGGACCGGCCGCTCAGCTCGCGTCGACCATCCGGCTGGCCGCCCAGACCCGCATGATGTCGCGTACGGAGATCACCCCGGCCACCTCGCGCCCGTCGAGCACCACCAGGTGCCGGAAGCCGCCCCGGGCCATCGCGGCGGCGGCCTCCTCCACCGTCCACTCCGACCCGGCGTAGACCACGTCCCAGGTGAGGTGGGCGCCCGTCCGCTCGACGTCGCAGTCCAGGCCGGCGCCGATGGCCTTGAGCACGTCGCGTTCGGTCATGATGCCGACCCCCTCGGAGTCGGGATCGATCACGACCGCCGACCCGACGCCGCGGGCCGACATCATCCGGGCCGCCTGACGGAGCGTGTGCTCCGGGCCGACCACGAGGACCTCGCTGGACATCGCTTCCCGTACCTGCATCACGCATCACCCCTGTGGGACGGTGGCATCCGGTAGGGGACATGGTCCGCTCCTGAGGTTTCCGGGACAAGACCGGGCATCGCCGCGACGCCCGACCGCTCGCTACTGTCGTGGCGTGTCCACCGAGCCTCTACGCTGCGCCGGCGCGCTGATCGTCGACGACGAGGGCCGCCTCTTCGTCCAGCGACGGTCTCCCGACCGGCGCATCTTTCCCAACTGCTGGGACATCGTCGGCGGCCACCTGGAACCGGGCGAGGACGTGGACGACGCGCTGCGCCGGGAGGTGACCGAGGAGACCGGCTGGACGGTGTCGCACGTGCTCGGCCACGTCGGGGAGTACCGCTACGTCGCCGACGACGGCCTGGAGCGGATCGAGAGCGACTGGCTGGTCCGGGTCGACGGCGACCTCGCCCGGCCGACGCTGGAGGCGGGCAAGCACACCGAGTTCCGGTGGCTCGCCGCCGACGAGGTCGACCTGCTCGACGAGCACCGCGACGTCAACGACGGCCTGATCCGGCGGATCGCGGAGGAAGCCTTCGCCGCCCTGCGTTCGATCGGTCTGTGAACGACACCGTCGAGCTGGCGCCGCACCGGTTCGCCGGCCTGGTCGCCCCGGCGGTCGACCGGGCCTTCGTCGCCGGCATGCTGGCCGGCCGCGACGGTGGCGGCGCGGAGCTGAGCCAGCAGTACGGCGGGCCGGCCGCCACCGGCTTCCTGCTGGAGTTCCGCACCCGCCTCGCGGCGCCCGGCGGGACGGTCGACGAGGCCGGGTTCGCGGCGGTCACCCGCTACCGGGACCCGGCCGACTGCCGGCGGGCCCTGGACAAGCAGGTGGCGTACGGGATGATCCACCGCAGCCCCGACGGCGGGCTCTCCGCCACCGAACGCGGGCTGGCCTTCCTCGCCGGGATCTGGCAGGTGCACGCCGAGGTGACCAGGGAACTCTGGGCCGGGCACGACGACCGCGTGCTCCGGCTGGTGGAGGCGCTCGGCCGGGTGCTCGCGTACGCGCTGGTGCTCGCCGAGGAGGAGGACGCCGACGACGGCGCCGCGTTCGCCGCGATGGCGCCGCCGTACGAGCCGGACGGCACCCCGCCCGGTGTGCTGCTGCTCAATCGGCTGGGCACGCTGCGTTACCACCGGGCCGACGCGCACGCCGCCGCCTGGACCGCCGCCGGGCACACCGCGGCGAGCGTCGCCGCCCTGCCGCCCGGGCCGGAGCAGCTCGCCATCGAGCTGGAGACCGACCGGCGGGCGGCCGGCCCGTACACCGTGCTGACCGCCGAGGAGCGGCTGGTGATGCTGGCGGACCTGGCGGCGCTGCCCGGCTGACCCGGTTGGTCACAGCGGCGCCGTCACGCGGCGCTATCCTCCAGCGGTGACCGGGAGTCGTACGAGGGAGGACGCCTCAATGATCGGGATGGTGCTCGCGGCCGGGGCGGGGCGCCGGCTGCGCCCGTACACCGACACCCTGCCGAAGGCGCTGGTGCCGGTGGACGGTGACACCACCATCCTGGACATCGCGCTGGGGAACCTGGCCGAGGTGGGGCTCACCGAGATCGTGATCGTGGTCGGCTACGCGGCCGACGCGGTACGCGAGCGGCAGGCCGATCTGGAGAAGCGGTACGGCGTCACGCTGACCCTGGTGCACAACGACAAGGCCGAGGAGTGGAACAACGCCTACTCGCTCTGGCTGGCCCGGGAGCACTTCGCCCGGGGCGTGCTGCTGGTCAACGGCGACACCGTGCACCCGGTGAGCGTGGAGAAGACCCTGCTGGCCGAGCGCGGCCCGGGCATCCTGCTCGCCGTCGACACGATCAAGGCGCTGGCCGAGGAGGAGATGAAGACCACCTTCGACGCGGCCGGCCAGCTCACCCGGATCACCAAGATCATGGACCCGGGCGAGGCGTACGGGGAGTACATCGGCGCGACGCTGATCGAGCCGCAGGTGGCCGACGCCCTCGCCGACGCGCTGGAGGCGACCTGGCGGCGCGACCCGAACCTCTACTACGAGGACGGCTACCAGGAGTTCGCCGACCGGGGCGGCGAGGTACGGGCGGCACCGATCGGGGACGTCTCCTGGGTCGAGGTCGACAACCACGCCGACCTGGCCCGCGCGCGGGAGATCGCGTGCCGCTACTAGCCCGTAGCGTCCTCACCCCGCTGCACATCGACGTGCGCCGGGGCGCGGTGGCCGACCTGGCGTCGATCCTGTCCGACGGCCGGATCTCCGCAGGTGGCGACGTCGCCGTGGTGGTCGGGCCGGGGCAGGGCGAGCGGATCGCCGAGCTGATCCGGCCGTCGCTGCGCTCTGCGGACGTGTTCACGGTCGCCGGAGGGACGCTGGACGCCGCCGACGACCTGGGGGCGAAGCTACGGCACCGGTCCTACGACGCGGTCGTCGGCATCGGCGGCGGCAAGACGATTGACGTAGCCAAGTACGCTGCCACCCGGCGCGGCTTGCCGATGGTCTCAGTGGCGACCAGTCTCGCCAACGACGGCATCGCCTCCCCGGTGGCCAGCCTGATCACCGAGGGCCTGAAGGGCTCCTACGGGGTGCACATCCCGATCGCGGTGATCGTCGACCTGGACTTCGTCGAGGCCGGGCCGGAGCGGCACAACCGCGCCGGCATCGGCGACGTGGTCAGCAACATCAGTGCCTTGGCCGACTGGGAGTTGGCCCGGCGAGTACGCGGCGAGCCGGTCGACGGGCTGGCCGCCTCGCTGTCGCGCGCCGGCGCGGAGGCCGTGCTCAACCACCCGGGCGACATGAGCGACGACGGGTTCGTCACGGTGCTGGCCGACGCGCTGATCTCCAGCGGCCTGGCGATGGCCATCGAGGGCACCAGCCGACCGTGCAGCGGCGGCTGCCACGAGATCATGCACGCGATCGACGCGCTGTTCCCCGGCACCGCGTCGCACGGCGAACTGGCCGGGATCGGCGCGCTGTTCTGCACGTTCCTGCGCGGCGACGAGCGCCGGTTCGTAGCGATGTCCGCCTGCCTGGCGCGGCACGGGCTGCCGCGCCTGCCGGCCGAGGTCGAGCTGACCGACGACCAGTTTGTCGAGGCGGTACAGTTCGCGCCGGCCACCCGGCCGGACCGCTACACCATCCTCGAACACCTGGCGATGTCGTCTACCGAGATCCGGGAGCGGCTGGCAGACTACGCCGGTGCAATCCGCGACCACCTTGGCTGAGCCCCGCCCCACCGTCGCCGACTTCCACCGGGTGAACCGGGGCGGCGGCCTGTTCAGCGAATCGGTCAGCCAGTGGCTGGGCGCGGTCTTCGCGCTCGTCGCCCAGCGCCTCGGGCTGCGCCCGACCGCGCTGACCATCCTCAACCTGGTGCTCGGCCTGGCCACCTCGATCACCGTGGTCGCGCTCGCCGGTCGGGTCGCCGCCGGCGAGGTGCCGGCCTGGGCGGTCGGTCTGCTCGCCCTGGTGGGCTGGCAGGTCGCGTACTCCCTGGACTGCGCCGACGGTCAGCTCGCCCGGGTGACCGGGCAGGGCAGCGCGGCCGGCGCCCGGGTCGACGTGCTCTGCGACGTGGCCGCCCAGATCGCTCTGGTCGCCGCGCTGGCGGCGACGGCGGTGGCGCAGGAGCCGTCGACGCCGAGCTGGCTCGTCGCGATCTTCGCCGGCACCTGGATGGTCAACCTGGTCACCTCGGTGATGCATGCCGGCCCGAACGCGGCCAGCATGGTCACCTCCACCTCGCTGCCCGTACGCCTGGTGAAGCTGGTCCGCGACTACGGCGCGGTGATCTTCGCCGCCGCCCTGGTGCTGATGTTCGCCCCCGCCCTCGCCCTCTGGGTGATGGTCGCCTTCACGATCGTCAACGGCGGCTTCCTGCTCGCCAGCATCGCCTTCTCCGCCCGCGCCTCGCTGCGCTGAGGGGAACATCCGACCACCTCCCGGTCCGCCCGGCTGCCACCAACACCCGGCCCGGTGCCCGGCACCGGGCAACGGGCACCAGGCACCGGGCACCGGGCACCGGGCACCGGCCAGTCACCCTCCGTGATCGTCATGCGCGTGTCGCGGCACTCACCGGTTTCCCGCACCGCACGCTTTGCTCTGCACCCATCCACGCACCGGACACGTGCAGTAGCTGGTGCGCCGGTGGGTGCAGAGCAAAGCGTCGGCGAGTGGCCACCGGGGCGGAAACGCGGATCATGGCGAAGACGCTGCTCAACAGGCTTGTGTGACAACTAAGGTGACATATAGGACACCACACGAGAGCGAGTGCAGTCACGCTCAGTGACGCAAGCCGCTCCCTGACGGACAGTCACGTGGAGTGACGGCCGACCGGCTCACCGGCACGCTCCGCGTCCCACCGGAGCGACAGCGGCTCAGCGCCGACCGAGGGCCGGCACCCTCAGAAGCCGACCTAGCGCCGCCGGCTCAGCGGTCGACCGGAACGCCATCCGGCTCAGCGGCCGACCGGAACGCCGGCCGGCTCAGCGGCCGGCCGGCGTGCCGGTGCGCAGGACACCGGCGTAGATGTCGAGGAGTTGCTTGGTGACCACGTCGGGATGGAAGGTGCGCTCGTAGCGCAGCCGGGCAGCCGGCGCCAGCGCCGCGGCCCCGGCGGCGGCCACCGGCAGGGCGGCGGCCAACGCCGCCGGCTCGGGAGGTGCCACCCAGCCGGCCTCGCCCCGCCGCGCACCCACCGGCAGGGCCGCCGGCCCGTCCCCGGCGACGGCTGAGGCGACGGCGGCCGGCCCGGTGCCGGCGGGCTCGCGGGGGGCGTCCGCGCCGACCAGGTAGGGGATGCCGCCGAGCGCGGTGCCGAGCACCGGGCGGCCGGCGGCGAGCGCCTCGATGATCACGGTGGGCAGCACGTCGTGCCAGGTCGAGGTGGCCAGCACCACCGCGCTCGCCTCCAGTGCGGCGCGCACCCCCGCCCGGTCCAGCGGCCCGAGGAAGGTCACGTCCGCCCGGTCCGCGGCCGCTGCCTCCACCAGCGGGCGCAACTCGCCGTCGCCCGCGATGCGCAGCGGGCCGAGCGTCCCGTCCGGGTGTCGCCGCCAGGCGTCCAGGAGCAGGTCCAGCCCCTTCTCCGGGGAGAGCCGGCCGAGGAAGAGGAACCCCGCACCCAGCGGGGCGGGGCGGCCCGGGTCGGGGATCGCGTTCGGCTTGACCACGATCCGCCCGGCCGGGATGCCGTAGTCGCGCAGGTGGTCGGCGACCGCCGAGGTGAGCGCGATGAACCGGTCCACCGAGCGCCACGTGCCGCGGTGCACGGCCAGCGTGGTCGCCATCAGCGCGCTCTGCGCCCGCGAGCCCCGGTAGCAGCGGTGCACGATCGCCGGCACGCCCAGCGCCCGGCCCCGGCAGTCCTGGCAGATCATGCCGTCCCGGAAGTAGAGCCCGGAGGAGCAGACCTGCCGGTAGTTGTGCACCGTCTGCACCACCGGCACGCCGTGCCGGTGCGCGGTCCGCACCACCCAGGGCGAGATCAACGGGTACGGGTTGTGCAGGTGCAGCACGTCCGGCCGGTGCTCGGTGATCAGCCGGCTCAGGTCCTCCTGCGCGCGGGGCGCCCAGATGGGGGAGATCGGCAGCAGCGCCTTGGCCGTCTTCGGCATCGTCGGGATCTCGTCCGAGCTGCGGATGAACGGCAGCACCTCGACGCCGGCCGCCGTCAGTTGGGCGATCTCCGCGTCGACGATCGTGTTCTCACCGGACGGCTGGGCTTCCCGGTACCGGTTGTGCGCCACCACGATTCTCACGGAGCTTGCCTTTCGTTCGCGACTGCGGGACTCGCAAGCTCATTCCTCGCGCTCACGGGAAAGAAGGCTACCGTTGGCTGGTGCCCGAACTACCGGAGGTTGAGGCGCTCGCGGGTTACCTGCGCGAGCGCGCGGTGGGGCGGCGCGTCGACCGGGTCGAGGTCGCCGCGATCAGCGCCCTGAAGACGTACGACCCGGCACCGACCGCCGCCGCCGGGCGGGCCGTGGTGGACGCCCGCCGGCACGGCAAGTTCCTCGACGTGGTGCTCGACGGCGACCTGCACGTGGTGGTGCACCTGGCGCGGGCGGGCTGGCTGCACTACCGGGAGGCGTTCCCGTCCGCCGCCCCGCTGCGCCCCGGCAAGGGCCCGGTCGCCCTGCGGGTACGCCTCGACGACGGCTCCGGCTTCGACCTGACCGAGGCCGGCACCCAGAAGAGCCTCGCCGTCTACCTGGTGGCGGACCCGGCGGCGGTGCCCGGGGTGGCCCGGCTCGGCCCCGACGCCCTCGCCGCCGACCCGGCGACCTTCGCCGAGCGGATGCGCAGCCGCAAGGGCCAGGTCAAGGGGGTGCTCACCGACCAGACGGTGCTGGCCGGTGTCGGCAACGCGTACTCCGACGAGATCCTGCACGCGGCGAAGCTGTCGCCGTTCGCGCTGACCCACCGGCTGACCGACGACCAACTCGCGGCCCTGCACGCGGCCACCCGGGAGGTGCTCGGCGACGCGGTGCGCCGGTCGGTCGGGCAGAAGGCGGCCGAGCTGAAGGGCGAGAAGCGCTCGGGCCTGAAGGTGCACGCCCGGACCGGGCAGCCCTGTCCGGTCTGCGGCGACACCGTCCGCGAGGTCTCGTTCGCCGACTCCAGCCTCCAGTACTGCGCCACCTGTCAGACCGGCGGCAAGCCCCTCGCTGACCGTAGGTTGTCGCGGCTCGTACGGTGAGTAACGACACTGCCCCACTACGCAGAGGAATCGGCCATCCTGCGTCGAAGGTCGGAGTCGGAGCTCTACCGGGGCCGCAATCCATCGGTATAGTGGCTCGGTCCCCGGCTTCTGAAATGGCGCGAAGCCGGCCAGATGCCAGGCGGCACCACACCCGCGCAATGTCCCTCGGGTCGGCGTACGGGGTCGGCACCGCGTGGGAGACTGGGACGGTGGGCGACCCGGGCCCTCACGGCGAGTGAGCGGCACGTGTCATGCGGGAGGACATGGGTGAGGTGACGACAAGCCTCCAGCGCCCGGTAACCAACACAGGCCGGAGCAAACTCGTGCGGCACGTCGACAGCTTCGAGATCCAGCCGCCGGCGTCGCCGTCCCCCAACGGCGTGCCCCGGTCCGCGTGGGCCCGGGCCCGCCGCCGGGTGTCGCGCTGGCACCGCCCCTACATCACCCTCCTGCTGCTGCTCGACTTCGCGGCCGCCGCGGTCGCCAGCCTGATCGCCATCGAGACGTTCGACCAGTCCACGGCGGGCTTCTACAACGCCGAGCAGGACCCGACGTGGTTCCACACGGTGGCGTTCGTGCTGCTGCCGCTCGGCTGGGTGGTCAGCCTCTGGGCCAACCGGGCCTACGACCGGCGTTACCTGGGCCTCGGGCCGGACGAGTACAAGCGGGTCATCCGGGCCGGCGTGGCCGTCACGGCAACGGTGTCCTTCCTCGCCTTCGCCACCAAGACCGACCTGTCCCGTTACACGGTCGGCACCGCCCTGCTCGCCGCGCTGCTGCTGATCCTGCTGAACCGGATGCTCTGCCGCTTCGTGCTGCACGTGGTCCGGCGCAACATCGGCCAGGCCGGCCACCGGATGGTGCTGGTCGGCACCCTGCCGGAGTGCCTGGAGGTCTACACCGCGGTCACCCGCAACCCGGCCGCCGGGCTGGTGCCGGTCGCCATCCACGTCACCGACGGCTACGCGGCCGCCAAGGGCATCGAGACCCCGGTCCCGGTGTACGCGGGCCGGGACGTCCTCGCCCTCGTCCGCGAGGTGGGCGGCGACACGATCGCGGTCTGCGGCTCGGCCAGCGCCGAACCGGGCGAGCTGCGCCGGCTGGCCTGGCAGCTGGAGGGCTCCGGCGTCGACCTGGTCGTCGCCCCGCAGCTCACCGACATCGCCGGCCCCCGGGTGCACATCCGGCCGATCGAGGGCCTGCCGCTGCTGCACGTCGAGGAGCCGACCCTGTCCGGGCCGGCGCTGCTCGCCAAGAACCTGATGGACCGGGTGGCCGCCGGGCTGGGCCTGCTGCTGCTGGTCCCGGTCTTCCTGGCCATCGGGATCGCGATCCGCCTCTCCGACCCCGGCCCGGTGTTCTTCCGCCAGCCCCGGGTCGGCCACGAGGGCCGCACCTTCCGGGTCTGGAAGTTCCGCACCATGTACGTGGACGCGGAGGACCGGCTGGCCAGCCTGGTCGACCAGAACGAGACCGACGGCATGCTGTTCAAGATGAAGCAGGATCCGCGGGTCTTCCCGGTGGGCCGCTTCCTGCGGGCCTCGTCGCTGGACGAGCTGCCCCAGCTGATCAACGTGCTCAAGGGCGAGATGTCGCTGGTCGGGCCGCGCCCGCTGCCCGCCGACGACGGCGACTTCCTCGGCGACGTGCGCCGGCGCCTGCTGGTCCGGCCGGGCATGACCGGGCTGTGGCAGGTCTCCGGCCGCTCCGACCTGTCCTGGGACGAGGCGGTCCGGCTCGACCTCTACTACGTCGACAACTGGTCGCTGGCGTACGACCTGAGCATCCTGTGGCGCACGGTCGGGGTGGTGCTCGCCCGCAAGGGCGCGTACTGACCCCTTGGCGAACAGGCCGGCAGGGGCCAGGATCGCTGCGTGGGTGGCAACCTCTCGGCCGTCTTCGGCGTCGTCTCGCTGGTCACCGCGCTGGCCGCGGCGCTGTTCGCCGTGCTTCGGCTGCGCGGGCGGCGGGGCATCGCCACGGCCACCCAGCGGGCCACCTACGAGGTGCTGCACACCGCCGGGTTGGCCGCCGAGCCGCTGCGCGCCGGCCTGGGCGCGGCCAACGCGGCGAAGGCCGTACGCCACCTGCGGGCCCTGGTGGGGGCGGCCGGGCTGGCGCTGACGGACCGGGACACGCTGCTCGCCCTGGACGGGCGGGGCGGGCACCACGACGACCAACTGGTCGCGGCGGCCCGGCGGGCCGTGGCGACGGGCCGCTCGACCGTGCTCGGCGACTCGGAGCTGCACTGCGACCGGGTGGACTGCCCGGTGCGCGGCGCGGTGGTCGCCCCGCTGACCGGTGCCGACGGGCGCACGGTCGGCGCGCTGGTCGCGGTCGCCGACGGTCAGCCGGAGCCCGGCCTGGTGCAGGCCACCCTGGAGACGGCACACTGGGCCGGCAACCAGCTCGCCCTGGCCGAGCTGGACTCCTCCCGGGAGCGGCTGGCCCGCGCCGAGGTGCGCGCCCTGCGCGCCCAGATCAGCCCGCACTTCATCTACAACGCGCTGACCGCGATCGGTTCCTTCGTGCGCACCGACCCGGACCGGGCCCGGGAGCTGATCCTGGAGTTCGCCGAGTTCACCCGGTACTCGTTCCGGGCGCACGGCGAGTTCACCACGCTGGCGGAGGAGCTGCGCTCGATCGACCGCTACCTGACCATCGAGCGGGCCCGGTTCGGCGACCGGCTCCAGGTGCGCCTCCAGATCGCCCCCGAGGTGCTGCCCGTGACCCTGCCGTTCCTGTGCCTGCAACCGCTGGTCGAGAACGCCGTCCGGCACGGGTTGTCCCGCAAGCCGGGCACGGGCATGGTGTGCATCGAGGCCCGGGACGCGGGCACGGAATGCCACATAACGGTGGAGGACGACGGAGTGGGGATGGATCCGACCGCGCTGACCGCCGGCATCGCCGAGCTGGCCGGCGCCACCGTGGACCCGGGCGACGACCCGGGCCAGCACGTCGGCCTCTCCAACGTCGACGAGCGGCTCCGCTCGGTCTTCGGGGACGGCTTCGGCCTCGTCGTCGAGACGGGTCTCGGTTCCGGTACGAAGGTGAGCATGCGGGTGCCGAAGTTCCACCCCGGCGTACGGGCGGGCTCGTGACCGACCGGACCGGCGGGGTGAACGCGTCCGGTTTCCTCCGGGTGCTGGCGGTCGACGACGAGCCGCCGGCGCTGGACGAGCTGGCGTACCACCTGCGGGCCGACCCCCGGGTTGCCCGGCTGCACACGGCGGGGGACGCCACCGAGGCGCTGCGGGTGCTCCGCGACGGCGACGTGGACGTGGTCTTCCTCGACATCCGGATGCCCGGGCTGGACGGCATGGAGCTGGCCCGGGTGCTGCGCCGGTTCGCCCGCCCACCGGCGATCGTCTTCGTCACGGCGTACGACGACGGGGCGGTGGACGCGTTCGACCTGGGCGCCACCGACTACGTCCGCAAGCCGGTACGCGCCGAGCGCCTCGCCGAGTCGCTGCGCCGGGTGATCGGCGCGCGGGTGGTGCCGTCCCACCCGGCGGCCCTCGCGCGGGCGGAGGAGGACCCGACCATCCCGATCGAGCTGGCCGGCACCACCCGGATGCTGCCCCGCTCGGCGGTGCGCTGGGTGGAGGCGCAGGGCGACTACGCGCGGCTGCACACCGCCGACGGCTCGCACCTGGTCCGGGTGTCGCTGGCGACCCTGGCCGAGCGCTGGGCGGATGCCGGGTTCGTCCGGATCCACCGGTCGTACCTGGTGCAGCTCAAGCTGATCGCCGAGCTGCGGCTGGCCAACTCCGGCTATGTCGTGGTGGTGGACTCGGCCGAGCTGCCGGTCAGCCGCCGGCACACCCGCGAGCTGAAGGACAAGCTGGTGCGCGCGGCGAAGCAGGACTGGAACCGCTGAGGCGGGAATAAGCTCGCATTGTCGTACGCTGTACGGTACTCCGTACGAAAATGGAGGCCGCCTTGTTCGATGCCGCGACCGAATTCGACCGTCAGCTCGACCGCCTGGTGGAGCTGGGCTACCCGGCCCTGGCCGACCTGACCGAGGACGCCTTCCGTGCCCTCGTCGCCCCGCTGCGGGCGGCGGCCGTCACCGGTGCGGCGGGCCTGCCGGCGCCGACCGAGGGCCGGGTGCCGTTCCTCCTGGTGATCACCCGCGAGCTGGTGCCGGTGGAGGCGCGGGTCGCACTCACCACGCTGGCCGGCAAGCGGAAGCCGGGCGTTGTAGACCGGCACTACGCCGAGGGTGACCTGCCGAAGTTCGACCCGATCAAGGAGCTGGAGGTGCCGGCGGGGCCGGCGTACCTGCTCTTCGACGTCGACCGGGGCGAGGAGACGCTGAACCTGGCCCCCGCCGCCGCGATGGAGGTGATCACCGGCCAGGGCCGGCTGCCGCTCTCCATCGACGAGGGGCTCGCCTTCGTCACGCTGCACCCGGAGGCACTGGCGAAGAACAAGTGCTTCTCGCTGGTCGGCTCCCGCTGCGGCGACAGGCGGGTGCCGGCGATCTGGATCAGCCAGGGCGCGCCGAAGCTCGGCTGGTGCTGGTACGGCAACCCGCACACCTGGCTCGGCTCCGCCACCGCCCGCCCCGAGCGCATCGGGCTGGGCTGACGGTCGCGGGGACGGCCGGGTGGGTATCCCGGCCGTCCCGCCTCCACTCACCGGGGCAACGTCAGCCGGCTCCAGTTCTCACCATCAGCACTGATGTGGACGACGACCGAGTTGGCGTCGGTGGGGTCCTCCCGATCGGCCAGCCAGACCAGCCCCCGAGACGTGCCGAACGACGTGCCCTCGTTGCCGGTCCGCGTGCTCCGGCTGAAGTGCCGCCCGCCGTCCCGGCTGATCCACACGAACGACGTGACGCCGTCCTGCGTCACGTCGCAGACGAGCAGGGCCCCGTTCGCGCCCCGGGTGATTCCCCGCACCAGGTCCGTCGAGGGGAGGTCGGTGCCGACATCCGCCCAGGACCGGCCGCCGTCCGTGGTGTGCAGCAGCCGGGCCGGACCGGCGGGTCGCTCCCCGTGCGGGTCGGCGGACATGGTCCCGCCCAGCACGTACGCCTCCTGCGCGCTCACGGCAACCAACGAGCTCGCCCACACACCCTCGGGCACCGTCGACGTGCGCCAGGTCGCTCCCCGGTCGACGCTGAGGGCGACCGAGGCGGGCGCACCGTGGTCGGGCGCGGGCGACATGAGCCAGAGGGCGCCGTCATCGGCCTGGTCCACCGCCTGCGGCACGACCTCCCCGGGCGCGTCCGTGAGCCGGTACACCCGCCAGGTGCCCGAATCGACCGCCAGCGGGCGCGGCATCGCCCCGCAGGATTCCGCGCAGCGAGCCGGACGGGCTTTCTCGGGGAAGGCGCGAACCTCGGTCGCCACCGACGCGAGACTCCGCCAGGTGAGGCCGGCGTCCAGCGAGACGACCTGGCTGCCGTCGATGCTGACCAGGTACCGCTGCTCGTCGAGCACGGTGAACCGGACGTCCGAGGTGCGGCGTCCCTCCGCGTCCGACCTGCACGGGCCGTCGAGGTAGTTGGTGCGCCAGCCCGACCAGGTACGCCCGGCGTCGGTGGTGGCCGTGAAGCTCAGCCGACAACCGTTGTCGGCCTCCTCCACCGCCACCGCCGACCGCTCCGAGAGCACGACCAGATGGCTCACGCGAGGGTCGGCCGGCGGGTCGGTGGGGTCCGGACCGGCCCAGTCCACCCCGCTCCCGTGCCCGGCGAACGGGGCGACCGCCGTGCCGCCGAGCGCCAGTGCGACCGCCGACCCGACGCCGGCCGCCCGGCGGCGCCGCCGGAGCCGGGCCGCGCGCCGGAGGTCGCCGAGCGGCGGCTGACGGACGGCGACTGCGACGGTCTCGGCGTCGAACCCGGTGAACTCACGATCGGACATCGGCCCTCCCGGTCTGCGTGGTCTCGGCGGTGTCGGCGGGCTCCTGGTCGCGGTCGCGCCTAACCTCGTGGTCGCGGTCTTCGGTGAGCAGCGCCGCCAGCGCCTGCCGGCCGCGGGACAGGCGGGACTTGACCGTGCCGGCGGAGACGCCGAGCGTCGCCGCCACCTCGTCGACCGGCAGGTCGACCAGGTAGTGCAGGGCGAGTGCGTGCCGCTGCCCGTCGGGCAGCCCGCGCAGCGCGGCCAGCAACGCGAGGTGCTCCGGCGCACGGTCGGCGACGGCGGGCGGCGGGCCGATCCGGCGCAGCAGCCCGTCGAGCACTCGCCGTCGCCGGTACCGGCTGCGGGCCACGTTCACCGCGACCCGCCGCAGCCACGACTCCGGGTTCTCCAGCCGGGCGAAGCGCCGGGGCGCGGCCAGCGCCCTGGTGAACGCCTCCTGGACCGCCTCCTGCGCCTCGTTCAGGTCACCGGTCACCGCGTAGAGCTGCACCACGAGCCGGCGGAAACACCCGGCGTAGAGCTCCGAGATCAGATCGCCGTCGGACACCGTCACCTCCCTCCTCCACCTATCCCACCCACGAGCACGGCGGCAGGTTCCCCGGCCGATCGAAAGGGTGCCCACGGGAGTTATCCACAGGGGTGACGCGTTCTCCACAGGTTGTGCACAGCCCGGTGTGGACCATCCCCGCGACGGCTGCGGCGGGCGCGACGGCCGCGACCGCGTCACGGCTTGGGACGTTCGCGGCAGGTGTGGCCGGTGCGACGACTGCCCTTGACAATCGCGGTGAGCGGGCCAGACTGCCGGGGTGGCCGCTGCCGACGATCCCGTCCCGGCGCCCCGGTCGGGCCGGCCCGAAACGCCGGGGCGGACGGGCCGGCCCGTGGTGCCGCGGCAGACTCCCGCCGCCCAGCCCCGGGCCCGGATCGTGCTGGCCGAGGTGTCCCGCCGCGAGGACCGGGCGCAGCGCACCCGCGCCGAGCTGGCCCAGCAGACCCGGGTCGGCGAGGCGCTCGTCCGGGGGCTGGTCCGGGCCCAGCTCGCGCTGGCCCTGCGGCTCTCCCTGGTGGTGGCGATCGGGCTCGGCGGGTTGCCGTGGCTGTTCGCCATCGCGCCCGACGTCGGCCGGATCACCGTGCTCGGCGTCAATCTGCCCTGGCTGTTGCTCGGCGTGGTCTCGTTCCCGTTCCTGATCGCGGTCGGCTGGGCGTACGTGCGGCTCGCCGAACGGAACGAGCAGGACTTCACCGACCTGGTCCAGCGGCCGGAGCGCTGACGTGGGCAACGATCTCGTCGTCCCGGCGATCGTGGCGGTCACCCTGGTCACCGTCGGCATCGGCTTCTACGGGCTGCGGCTGGCCCGCACCACCTCCGACTTCCTGGTCGCCTCGCGGGCGATCAGCCCGACCTGGAACGCCGCCGCGATCGGCGGGGAGTACCTCTCGGCGGCGAGCTTCCTCGGCGTCGCCGGGCTGATCCTCAAGTACGGCGTCGACGTGCTCTGGTACCCGGTGGGCTTCGCCGCTGGCTACCTCGCGCTGCTGCTCTTCGTGGCCGCGCCGCTGCGCCGCTCCGGCGCGTTCACCCTGCCGGACTTCTGCGAGCTGCGGCTCGGCTCGCGCCGGCTACGCACCCTCGCCACCGCCTTCGTGATCTTCATCGGCTGGCTCTACCTGGTGCCGCAGCTCCAGGGGGCGGGGCTGACGCTGGCCACGGTGACCGGCTCGCCGTACCCCCTGGGGGCCCTGCTGGTGGCCGTGGTGGTCACCGCGAACGTGGCGCTCGGCGGCATGCGCGCGATCACCTTCGTCCAGGCCTTCCAGTACTGGCTGAAGCTGACCGCGCTCGCCGTACCGGCGATCTTCCTGGCGTTGCAGTGGCAGGCCGACGCCCGGCCGGCGGTGACCCCGCCCGACGGGCCGACGTTCCGGACCGCGACCACCGTCGTGGTCGAGCACCGCGCGACCCTCACCCTTCCCGACGGCCAGATCCGGGAGGTACGCCCCGGCGACGAGCTGTCGTTCGCCGCCGGTGACCCGGTGCCGGAGGTCTCCGGGGTGGCCACCGACGCGGCCGACTGGCTGCTGCCGAGCACCGCCGGGGACGACGACCGGGGCCTGTTCGCGACCTACTCGCTGATCCTGGCCACCTTCCTCGGCACCATGGGGCTGCCGCACGTGCTGGTGCGTTTCTACACCAACCCGGACGGCGCGGCCGCCCGGCGCACCACGCTGGTGGTGCTGGCTCTGGTCGGCGCGTTCTACCTGCTGCCCACCATCTACGGGGTGCTCGGCCGGATCTACACCCCGCAACTGCTCGTCACCGGCCAGACGGACGCGGTGGTGGTGCTGCTGCCCGGCGCCGCGCTGGGCGACGGGGCGACCGGGCGGCTGCTCGCCGCGCTGGTCGCGGCCGGCGCGTTCGCGGCCTTCCTGTCCACCTCGTCCGGGCTGCTCACCAGCGTCGCCGGGGTGATCTCGACCGACGTGCTCGGCCGGGGCTCGGTCCGCGGGTTCCGGCTGGCCACGGTGATCGCCGGCGGCGTGCCGGCGGTGCTCGCGCTCAACCTCGCCGGGCTGGACGTGTCCCAGGTGGTCGGGCTGGCGTTCGCGGTCGCCGCGTCCAGCTTCTGCCCACTGCTGGTGCTGGGCATCTGGTGGCGCGGGCTGACCGACCTCGGCGCCGCCGCCGGGATCCTGGTCGGCGGCGGCGCCGCCGTCGGGGCGGTCCTGGTCACCGTGCTCGGCCCGCCACTCTCCGGTTGGCCGGCCACGCTCACCGCGCAGCCGGCCGCGTGGACGGTGCCGCTGGCCTTCACCGTGATGGTGGCGGTCTCCGTGGCGACCCGCCGCCGGGCTCCGGCCGACGTCGGGGCCACCATGCTCCGGCTGCACACGCCGGAGGCGCTGCGGCTGTGAGCGACCGCCGCCACGCCCCGGGTACGTCTCGGGGATGATCGGGGATCATCCTGCGGCCGGACCGGTGGCCGGCCGATGCCGGATACGGTCGGACGCATGACTGCTGAGCACCCAGCTCTCTCCCTCCGTGGCCTGGCCAAACAGTTCGACGGCAAGGTCGCGGTGGCCGGTGTCGACCTGGATGTCCCGGCCGGCTCCTTCTACGGCCTGCTCGGCCCGAACGGCGCCGGCAAGACGACCACCCTGTCCATGGCGGTCGGCCTGCTCCGGCCCGACGCCGGTGGGGCGTGGGTGCTGGGGCACGACGTCTGGGCCGACCCGGTGGCCGCGAAGCAGCTGCTCGGCGTGATGCCGGACGGCGTACGCCTCTTCGACCGGCTCAGCGGCGCGGAGCTGCTCGCGTACCACGGCCTGCTGCGGGGCATGGACCCGGCGGTGGTCGACCAGCGGGCGGCGGAGCTGCTGGACGTGCTCGCGCTCGGCGACGCCGGGCGGACCCTGGTGGTCGACTACTCCGCCGGCATGAAGAAGAAGATCGGCCTGGCCTGCGCGCTGCTGCACGGGCCCCGGCTGCTCGTGCTGGACGAGCCCTTCGAGGCGGTCGACCCGGTGTCGGCCGCGCTGATCCGGGACATCCTGCACCGGTACGTGACCGGGGGCGGGACGGTCGTCTTCTCCAGCCACGTCATGGAGGTCGTCGAGCGGCTCTGCTCGCACGTGGCGATCCTGGCGGCGGGCACCATCAAGCGGGTCGGCACCATCGACGAGGTGCGCGGTGGCCGGCCGCTGGAGCAGGTCTTCGTCGAGGTGGTCGGCGGCCGCACGGCGACCGGTGAGGAGCTGGCGTGGCTGTCGCGGTGACGCACCCGGCCAGCCCGACGACGGCGGTCCGACGGGTCTCCGCCCGACACTTCGTCCGCCTCAAGCTGCGGGTGATGGGCAACAACTTCCGGGGCCAGGGCTGGCGGGTCGGCCTCTTCGTGGCCGGCGTGCTGGCCGGCCTCTGGCTCGGCGGCACCGGCTTCTTCCTCTTCGCCGCGCCCGGCCTGGCCGACGGGGGCCGCTACGCGCTGATGGTCGCCTCCCTCGGCGGCGGCTTGGCCGTGCTCGGCTGGCTGCTGCTGCCGCTGGTCTTCTTCGGGGTGGACGAGACGCTGGACCCGGCCCGGTTCGCGTTGCTGCCGCTGCCCCGCCGCACGCTGGTCACCGGGCTCTTCGCCGCCGCCTTCGTCAGCGTCCCCACGCTCGCGGTGCTGCTGGCCCTCTCCGGGCTGGTGGTCACCGCCGGGGCGCTGGGCGGCTGGTCCGCCGCCGCGGTGATGTCGGTCGGGGTGGTCGCCGGGCTCCTGCTCTGTGTCGCCGGGGCCCGGGCGGTCACCAGCGCGTTCGCCACGGCGCTGCGGTCCCGCCGGGTCCGTGACCTGGCCGCCGTGCTGCTCGCCGTGCTCGCCGCGCTGCTCGGCCCGTTGCAGCTCGCGGGCGTCGCCGCCCTCGGGGACGCGGACTGGGACCGGCTCGACGGCGTGGCCGAGGTGATCGGCTGGACGCCGTTCGGCGCCCCCTGGACGGCCGGCATCGACGTGGCCGAGGGCCGCGCCTGGGCCGCCCCGGTGAAGCTGCTGATCACGGCGGCGGCGATTGTCGCGCTGCTGGCCTGGTGGTCCCGCTCGCTCGAGTCGGCCATGGTGGGCGCGGCCAGCGCCAGCCCGGCCCGGGACCGACGCGGCGTGGCCGGCGGGGCGGTCGCCCAACTCTTCCCGCGCGTGGTCGGCTGGGCCCGCCGGGACCGGTTCGGCGCGCTGGTCGCCCGGGAGGCCCGCTACTGGTGGCGGGACGCCCGGCGGCGGGCCAACCTGATCACCGTCGCGGTCGTCGGTCTCTTCGTGCCGGTCATGGTCAACCTCGGCGGCTCGGGCTTCAGCGTGGGGGCGGAGCAGGGGTTCACCGTCCCCGACACGGCGTCGCCGGTGCTGGTCAGCCTGTCGATGCTCTTCGTGGGCCTGCTCGCCGCGATCACCCTGGCCAACCAGTTCGGCTTCGACGGCAGCGCGTACGCCGCAAACGTGGTGGCGGGCGTGCCGGGGCAGGTGGAACTGCGCGCCCGGATGGCCGCGTTCTCGATCTACCTGCTGCCGATGCTGGCGGTGATCTCCGTGGTCGTGGCGGTGGTCCTCGGCGAGCCCGGCTGGATCGGGCTGATGGCGGGCACCCTGATCGCCACCTACGGCGTGGGGCTCGCCGTCAACTCCTTCGTCTCGGTGCTCGGGGCGTACTCGCTGCCGGAGACGAGCAACCCGTTCGCACTGAACAGCGGCGCCGGGGTGGCGAAGAGCTTCCTCACCCTGCTGTCCATGCTCGCCTCGGCGGTCGCCGCGGTGCCGATGGTGGTGGCCGCCGGGCTGCTCGGCGACGTCTGGCTCTGGCTGGCCCTGCCGGTCGGCGCGGCGTACGGGCTGGGCGCCGCGCTGCTCGGCGCGTACCTGGCCGGCGACGTGCTGGACCGCCGCATGCCCGAACTGCTCGCCACGGTGACCCCGCGCCGCTGACGCGAAGGCGACACCCAACCGGCTGCAACCTGCACCGCCCACCCGGGGTGTGCTGGGCAGAGCCGCGACCACGCGGCGAAAGCAGCAGGGGAGGCGCCATCGTGATGGTGCGGGAGCACGACCCCGGCGACGTCCGGGAGAAGCTGTCACCCACGGCCACGGGGGCCGTGGGCGACAGCTTCGAGGAGTTCTACGCGGCGAACTTCCAACCGCTGATGCTTCAGCTGTACGCGTACACGGCCGACGTCGGCCAGGCGCAGGACGCCGTGCAGGAGGCGTTCAGCCGCGCCTGGGCCCGGTGGGACCGGTTGGTCCGGTACGAGCGCCCGGCGGCCTGGGTGCGCACGGTCGCCATGAACGTGGTGCGCAACCGGTGGCGCCGGCTGCGGGCCGCCCGCGTCCACGCGAGGTTCCATCGCGAAGAAGTGGTCGAGGGCCCCGGTCCGGAACGGGTCGCGCTCGCCCGCGCCCTCGCGACCCTGCCCGAGACCCAGCGGCGAGCCGTCGTGCTTTTCCACGTGGCCGACCTCAGCATCGCCGACATCGCCGACCAGGAGGGGGTCGCCCCCGGGACGGTGAAGTCCTGGCTACACCGGGGCCGCACCGCGCTCGCCGCCGCCCTCTCCGAATCGCGGACGGAGGAGCCTCATGTCTGAGCACGACACTTCACCGAACCTGGACGACCTCTTCGCCGCCTACACCTCCGGCGGCCCGCTGGTGGTGCCGCCCGGCGTCGCGGCCGCACGTCAGGTCGCCCGCCGGCGCCGTACGGCCCGGATCGTCGCCTCCGGCGTGCTGGCGGCGGTGCTGGTGGCCACCCCGGCGTTCGCCGGCACCTGGCTCGACCGGGAACCTCCGGTGCCACCGGCCGGGACCCCCACGCCCACCTCGCCTGCCACCACGGCACCCACCCCGTCGATCTGCAACAGCGCGTTCGCCATTCGCTGCGAGAGCCCGTCGGTGACGTCGAGCCCCGCCGCGCCGCCCCCGAACGGGCGGATCGGTGAGAAGGAGCTCGGCAACGCCACCCTCGACCTGCCGGCCTGGCCGGCGTACCTGAGGGAGCACTGCCCGGCGGGACGGGTACGGTTCTCGGACGGCCGCGCCCAGCTCTCGCCCGACGCGGACCTCCAGGTCAAGATTCTCCAGGTCGTCCACGCCGACCTGGATCGCGACGGGGCACCGGAGACCGCCGCGCTGATCAACTGCGGCGGGCTGGAGATGAGCGAGTCACGGGTGCTGGCGTTCGACCGGAACCAGTCCGACGCCATCGTGACGACGGGCCTGGTGGTCGCCGAGACCGGCGACATCGCGGGCATCCACCGGATCCGGCCGGCTGGTTCCGCCGTGGAGGCGGAGGTGGTCGACTTCTCGAGCGACGGCATCCCGGACAGCCTCGCGCAGCACCAATGGCGGGCCTACTCCTGGTCGGGCGCGAGTTTCGTCCAGTCGGGCGGGCCCACCGTCTTCCCGGCCAACCCGCGGATCACCGACCTGTCGATCAGCGGCGGCCAGCTGCGACTCGCCCGGGTGGACGATGATCAGGCGGAGGGCGTCCTCAGCCTGATCATCGGCAACCAAGGACCGCAGCCGGCTACGGAACCGCAGGTGAGGGTGCATTTTCCGGCAGGGTTCGACGTCACCCCGCTTCCCAGGGGTTGCAGCAGGTTCGTCTCCAGCGACCACACGATCACCCTCACCTGTCGCTTGGCGGCGCTGGCGGTCACGGAGACCGTGGCGCTCGACCTGTCCGTCTCGGTCCGACGCCCCGGGCTGGGTGCCGGCAAGGCCGGTGAGTACCGGGCGACGGTGTTCTGGAGTGGGAGTGAGGGGGCCACCTATCCGGAGCCGAACGGCACCCACAGGAACAGCCTCGTGACCGGCAGCCTGATCGTGACCGACTGAGCCGCACTCGGCCGGACCGCCCGGCAACCCGTGCCGTACGGGTTGCCGGGCGGCGGCACAATGGCCGGATGCCCGTCGTCGAGGCGGTGGCGACCGTGCCGGTGCCACCCGAGTTGGCCTTCGCGGTCTCGCAGACCACCGCGCCGGTGCGCTACCGCTGGGATCCGTTCGTCCGGGAGCAGCGACTCGTCGACGGGGCGACCCGCCCCGGCAAGGGCGTTCGCACCTTCACCCGCTCCCGACACGGGCTGACCATGGTCAGCGAGTACGTCTCCTGGGCGCCACCGAGCCACGTCGGCATGAAGATGGTGAGCGGCCCGTGGTTCTTCGAGATGTTCGCCGGCGGCTGGCGCTTCGCGCCCGCGTCCGAGCCGGGGTGGACGGTCGCCACCTGGCGGTACAGCTTCCGCTGTCGTCCGGCATTCCTGAGTCCGGTCGCCGACCGGGTCGGGGTCTGGCTGCTCCGCCGGGACATCCGCCGCCGGATCGCCGGTTACGCAGCCGGCTGCACCGACCCCGAGGTGCTGGCCGCCGCCCGCCGCACCCTCACCGACTGAACAGCACGCCTCAACCCGAATGCCCGACCGACCTGCCCGAGTGGGTGATGATCAGTTGATGAAAAACCAGGCGTAGACGGCCCTGGGCAGCGGTTTTCCATCAACTGATCACCGGGCCAAGCCGGCTGAGCCGGCTGAGTTGGGCGAGTAGGGGGCGCGGTGGAACGGCACCGGCGGGGGCAGGGGGCGGCACAATGTTTCACGTGAATCATGAGCCGGGCGCCGAGATCCACCACACCGACCCGTTCGCCGTGCCCGCCGGGCAGCGCTCCCCCGTACGCCGGTTGCGGGGCCGGCTGGCCTCGCCGGTGACCCTCTGGACGGCGCCCGGGCCGGCGGGCCTGACGGTGTCGTCGACGCTGGTGGCGGAGGGCGAGCCGGATCGGCTGCTCGGCCTCGTCGACCCGGAGTCGGACCTGTGGGCGGCCGTCGAGTCCGCCGGCCGCTTCGCGGTGGCCCCGCTGAACCCGTCGCACCGGCAGCTCGCCGACCGGTTCGCCGGCCTCTTCCCGTCGCCGGGCGGTCTCTTCGCCACCGGGGCGTGGACCGACACGCCCTACGGTCCGGTGCCGACCGACGCCGGGGGCTGGGCGGGATGCCGGCTCGACGCCGCCCGCGAGTACGGCTGGGGCCTGCTGGTGGAGGCCACCATCGAGGCCGTCGAGCTGACCGGGGAGACGGATCCGCTGCTGCACTACCGGGGCCGGTACCGCGAGCTGACCTGACGAGGACCGCCACGTCCCGGACGACTGGCTGCGGACGACCCGGTCCCGAGCCACCGGTCCGGGGCTCGTCGTGGCCGGCGACCACCGGTTCGGGGCTCGTCGTGGCCGGCGACCACCGGTTCGGGGCTCGTCGTGGCCGGCGACCACCGGTCCGGGGCTCGTCGTGGCCAGCGACCACCGATCCGGGGCTCGTCGTAACCGGCAGCCGCCGGTTCGTGGCTCGTCGTGGCCAGCGGCCACCGGTCCGGAGACGGGACCGGTGTCGGGCCGGTGGTTCGACACCGACGACCGTTCAGCGGAGTGAGCTGCGTCACTCGGCGCAGCCATTGTGCCGTTCGGCGCAGCCGCCGACCGGCGTCGATCTCAGCCTTCCCCGGCGGGGAACGCGCTTTCTACCGTGCGCGAAAACCCCGACGCCTGTGAAGGTGGTGATCCACAAATGTCCACGGACACACCCGCGTCCGCCCCCTCCGCGTCAGCGGCGGACCGGTACCTCGCCGTACAACGGTCGGACGAGTTCGCCGGGTTGCGTCGCGCGCTGCGCGGCTTCGTCTTCCCGATGACCGTCGCCTTCTTCCTGTGGTACGCGCTCTACGTGATCCTGTCCGCGTACGCGCGGGACTTCATGGGTACGAAGCTCTTCGGCAGCAACATCAACGTCGCCCTCGTCTTCGGCCTGCTCCAGTTCGTCTCCACCTTCGTGATCGCCTGGCTCTACTCCCGGTTCGCCGACCGCAGGATCGACCCGGTCGCCGACCGGATCCGCGCCGAGATCGGGGAGGTGACGCATGAACACGGTCCTCGCGGCTGAGGCGGGTAGCACCACGGCCCGCAACCTCACCATCACGCTCTTCCTGGTCTTCGTGGCGGTGACCCTGGCCATCACCATCTGGGCCAGCCGGCAGACCAAGACCGCCACCGACTTCTACGCCGGCGGGCGGTCCTTCTCCGGCTTCCAGAACGGCATGGCGATCGGCGGCGACTACATGTCGGCCGCCTCGTTCCTCGGCATCGCCGGCATCATCGCCCTCTACGGCTACGACGGCTTCCTCTACTCGATCGGCTTCCTGGTCGCCTGGCTGGTGGCCCTGCTGCTGGTCGCGGAGCTGCTGCGGAACTCCGGCCGCTACACGATGGCCGACGTGCTGGCCTTCCGGATGCGCCAGCGCCCGGTGCGTACCGCCGCGGCGGTCTCCACCATCACCGTGTCGATCTTCTACCTGCTGGCCCAGATGGTGGGCGCGGGCGCGCTGGTCGCGTTGCTGCTCGGCATCAAGCCGGGCACCACCTTCCTCGGCATGGACGCGGACACCGCCAAGGTCGCCACCATCATCATGGTCGGCGCCCTGATGATCATCTACGTCACGGTGGGCGGCATGAAGGGCACCACCTACGTGCAGATCGTCAAGGCGTTCCTGCTCATGAGCGGCGCGCTGGTGATGACCGTGCTGGTGCTGGCGCACTACAAGTTCAACCTGTCGTCGCTGCTCGGCGATGCCGCCGCCGCCTCCGGCAAGGGGAGCGCCTTCCTGGAACCCGGGCTGCGGTACGGCGTCGACACGCCCGGCGACGCGCTGAAGACCTTCTACAGCAAGATGGACCTGCTCTCGCTCGGCATCGCGCTGGTGCTCGGCACGGCCGGCCTGCCGCACATCCTGATCCGGTTCTACACCGTCCCGACCGCCAAGGCGGCCCGCAAGAGCGTGCTCTGGGCGATCGGCATCATCGGCACCTTCTACCTGCTGACCCTGGCGCTCGGCTTCGGCGCCGCGGCGCTGGTGGGTGGTGAGGCGATCACGGCACAGGACAAGGCGGGCAACACGGCCGCGCCGCAGCTCGCCGAGGCGCTCGGCATCGACTTCCTCGGCGGCGACCTGGGCGGGGCGACCCTCCTGGCGATCATCGCGGCGGTCGCCTTCGCCACGATCCTGGCCGTGGTGGCCGGCCTGACCCTCGCCTCCTCGTCGAGCCTGGCGCACGACTTCTACGCCAACGTGATCAAGAACGGGGCGGCGTCGGAGCGGCAGGAGGTGCGGGTCGCCCGGGTCTCCGCCCTGGTGATCGGCGCGATCTCGATCGTCCTGTCGATCTACGCGCAGAACCTGAACGTGGCCTTCCTGGTGGCGCTCGCCTTCGCGGTGGCTGCCTCGGGCAACCTGCCGGCGATCCTCTACAGCCTGTTCTGGAAGCGGTTCAACACCTCGGGCGCGGTCTGGGCCATCTACGGCGGCCTGCTCTCCGCCGTCCTGCTGGTGTTCTTCTCGCCGGTGGTCTCGGGGGCGCCCACCTCGATGTTCCCGAACCATGACTGGCAGTGGTTCCCGCTGTCCAACCCGGGCATCCTCTCCATCCCGTTCGGCTTCCTGTGCGGCTGGTTCGGGGCCGTGATCTCGAAGGAGCACGACGAGGAGAAGTACGCCGAGCTGGAGGTGCGCGCACTCACCGGCGCCGGCGCCCACTGACCCCACCCGACGGAGGGGCCCCCGGCGCCGGGGGCCCCTCCCGCCACGCCCGGTGCGGGATCGGGGCGATGGGTAGGCTGACCGGCATGAACGTTGCTGCGCGCTTCGGAACCGGTCACCGCGTCCTCGTCACCGGCGGCGCCGGTTTCGTACCGTCACACCTGGTCGACGCGCTGATCGCCCGCGGCTGCACGGTGGTCGCCCTGGACAACTTCGTCACCGGGTCCAAGGAGAACGTCGCCCACCTGGCGGACGAGCCGAGGTTCACGCTGGTCGAGGCCGACATCTCCGACGGGCTGCCGACCCACCACCCGGCCATGGCCGAGCGGTTCGACGCCATCCTGCACATGGCCTCCCCGGCGAGCCCGACGGACTTCGAGAAGCTGCCGGTGGAGATCCTCCGGGTCGGCTCGGTGGGCACCCTGCACCTGCTGGACCGCGCGGTCGCCGACGGCGCCCGGTTCCTGATGGCCTCCACCTCCGAGGCGTACGGGGACCCGAAGGAGCACCCGCAGCGCGAGACGTACTGGGGCAACGTCAACCCGATCGGCATCCGCAGCGTCTACGACGAGGCGAAGCGCTTCTCCGAGGCGGCCACCATGGCCTACCACCGCAGCCGTGGGCTGGACGCCGCGATCGTCCGGATCTTCAACACGTACGGCCCCCGGATGCGGCCGGACGACGGCCGCGCCATCCCGACGTTCATCTCCCAGGCGCTGCGCGGGGAGCCGATCACCGTGCACGGCACCGGCAACCAGACCCGCTCGATCTGCTACGTGGCGGACCTGGTCCGCGGGATCCTGCTGCTGCTCGACTCCCACGAGACGGGGCCGATCAACTGCGGCACCGAGCACGAGATGAGCATGCGGCAACTCGCCGAGACGATCGTGTCACTCTGCGGCAGCAGCTCCGAGGTGACCTACATCACGCGCAGCGCCGACGACCCGGAGATGCGCCGCCCCGACCTGACCCTCGCCCGTGAACTGCTCGGCTACGAGCCGACCGTGGCGCCCGAAGACGGCCTCCGGCGCACGATCGAGTACTTCCGCGAGCGGCTAGGGTAACCGGCCGCCGGGGCGACGCCGGCAAACGCCGGCTCCGCCTGGAGGCGACTGTGGCCGGACGTACGTACCCTGAGTTACATGTCAGCGACCACGCCCGCCGGTGTCCCGCTCCCGTACCTGCACCGCAGCGCCGGGCGCGCGTCGGTGCCCGGCTCCGGCCGGGACACCGCCGGCCGCGCCCGGCCGGCCGAGGCCCGCTGGTACCCGTCGCCCGACGAGGCGCGGGCCGGCGGCCCGGGTGGCCCGTCGGATCCGGGTGGCCCCGGCGGACCGGGCGGCCCCGGCGGCCCCGACCGCCCGGGGCGGCGCGGCGCGCGTCCCCGGTGGGGCCGGATCGGCCTGGTGGCCGGCGTGGCCGTGCTGGTGCTCGCGCTCCTGGGCGGGGCCGGCGCCTGGTTCTACGCCCGGAGCCTGAACGACGACCTGGCCCGCACCGATCCGTTCTCCGAGATCACCGGCGGCCGGCCGGCCAAGGCGGTGGACGGCGCGCTGAACATCCTGCTGGTCGGCAGCGACTCGCGGGACCCGGACGCCCCGGTGGACCAGTCCAGCAAGTGGCGGGCCGACACGATCATCGTGATGCACATCCCGTCCAACCACCAGCAGGCCTATCTGGTCTCCATCCCCCGCGACCTCTACGTGCCGATCCCCGAGGGGGCCAACGCGGAGTGCGGCTCCGGCCAGCGCGGGAAGATCAACGCGGCGTTCGCGTTCGGCGGGCTGCCGCTGGCCGTCCGGACGGTGGAGTGCTTCACCGACGTGCGGCTCGACCACGTGATGGCGATCGACTTCGCCGGCTTCAAGCAGGTCACCGACGCCCTGGGCGGCGTCGACCTGAAGGTCGAACGGACCATCACCTCGATCCACAAGCCGTACCGGACCTTCACCAAGGGCACCAACCACATGGACGGCGCCGAGGCGCTGGACTGGATCCGGCAGCGCAAGCAGTTCCCGGACGGCGACTTCGCCCGGATGCGCCACCAGCAGGAGTTCCTCCGCGCGCTGATGGACAAGGCGGCGAGCACGGGCACGCTGACCAATCCGAAGAAGCTGAACGACTTCCTCAAGTCGGTGACCGCCGCGGTCACCGTCGACGAGGGCTTCTCGCTGGTCGACATGGCGGTGCAGTTCCGCAACCTGCGGGGCGAGAACCTCACCTTCGTGACCAGCCCGCACGTCGGCAGCCAGACCATCAACGGGGAGTCCGTGGTGGTCTCGGACAAGGAGAAGGCGCTGGCCATGTACAAGGCGATGTCCGCCGACACCATGACCGCGTGGGTGCAGGCCAACCAGAAGGCCGACGGCACCGGGAACTGACCCGCTCCGCATCGGCGCCGGCCCCCACCGTGATCGACGGACGTCGTCGCGGGTCGGGGGCCGGTTTCGCGTTTCCTGTGAGCCAACGGCCGACCGGTCGTATCGATCTGGACGTTTGGACAGTTTTCCTGGATGACGGCGGGGACAACGCCAATTGACGTCCCGACGAACTACCCAGGACGGGAAAGCGTCCGTACAGTGATCCCGCCCCCTGATCACGCGAGCTGGAGCACGCATGCCGGTTCAGACCAGCCGTCGCCCTCCGGCGGTGGAGTCCCCCGGCGGCCCGGCGCGGGCCGCCACGACCACCCCGACCCGGCCCGGGAAGGGCGGTAAGACAGGCGGCGGGCCCGCGAAGAAGCGGTCGCGCCGCAAGGACCCGCTCTGGGCCCGACTCACCCTGATCCTCGGCGCCGTGCTGATGATGACCAGCGGCGTCGCGATCGTCGGCAGCAAGGCCCTGATCAGCAAGGCCACCGGCAGCATCGCCCAGCGCAACCTGCTGGGCGACGCGGGCAAGTCGGACGCCGAGGGCGGTGCCAACCTGGACGGCCCGATCGACATGCTGCTCCTCGGCGTGGACGCCCGGGAGCGGTGGGCCGCCGACGACGTCCGGGCGGACAGCATCATCGTGCTGCACATTCCGGCGACGCACGACCAGGCGTACATGATCTCGATCCCGCGCGACACCGAGGCGGAGATCCCGGGCCACGGGACCGACAAGATCAACGCCGCGTTCCAGTTCGGCGCCCGGAACGGGGGCGGCTGGGAGGGCGGCGCGCAGTTGATGGCCAAGACCATCAAGAAGCTGACCGGGGTCAGCTTCGACGGCATGGCGATCATCAACTTCGGCGGCTTCAAGAACATCATCGACACCCTCGGCTCGGTGCGCATCTGCGTGAGCCAGGAGGTCACGTCGATCCACATGTCGTACGTCGACGGCAAGCCGATGTGGAACGCGGACGCCAAGAAGACCGGCAAGCGGATGACCCCGGTGGTGCACAAGAAGGGCTGCCGGGAGATGGAGGGCTGGGCGGCGCTGGACTACTCCCGGCAGCGCAAGACCCTGAAGAACGGCGACTACGACCGCCAGCAGAACCAGCAGCAGCTGATCAAGGCGATGGCGAAGAAGGCCACGGAGAACGGCACGCTGACCAACCCGCTCAAGCTCAACGAGCTGATCAAGGCGGCCGGCAAGGCGTTCATCCTCGACGCCGGCGGGGTACCCGTCGCGGACTTCGTCTTCACCATGCGCGGCGTCACCGGCAACGACCTGGTCATGCTGAAGACCAACGGCGGCACCTTCCACGGCGACGGCAGCCGGGAGACGCTGAGCCAGGAGACGCTGGACATGTTCGGCGCGGTCAAGCAGGACAAACTGGCCGAGTTCGTCTTCGCCAACCCTCAAGTGATATCCAGCCGCACCTAGCGCCGGCCCTGCCCGGCCCGCCCGAGCGCGCGGCGGCCGGGCAAATTCGGTGAAGCGGCCCGGGAGCACGGAGCCGCCCGTAGCCTGACGTGAGGGAGATTCACGTACGGCCGCGGGGAGGAGTCACGTCCAGATCGGCGCGCGACGGTCGGGCACGGACCGGGGCCGACACCCGGGCCGCCCGGCCGCGCCGCGCCCGCTGGCCCCGCGTCCTGCTCGGCCTCGGCCTGGCCGTGGTGCTGCTGGCCGGGCTCGCCGTGGTCGGCCTCCGGGTGCTCGGCGACCGGTACGAGCGCACCGTGGTGCGGGAGCAGTTGCTCGACCCCACCGCCCGCCGGGAGCGGACCGACCCCGACGGGCCGCTGAACTACCTGCTCGTGGGGACCGACCGGTGGCAGAGCGGCAGCGCGGCGGACCGCCGGTCGGACAGCATCCTCATCGTGCACGTGCCGGCCGGCGGGCGCGAGGCGTACCTCGTCTCCGTCCCCCGGGACCTGCTGGTCGCCATCCCGCCCGGCAACGGCTTCGGCGGCGGGCAGGACAAGGTCAACGCGGCGTACGAGCACGGCGGGGGCGGCGAGCCGGGCACCCGACTGCTCTCGGCCACCCTGGCCCGGCTGACCGGGATCCGCTTCGACGGCGCGGCCCTGATCGACTTCTCCGGCTTCCGTAAGGTCATCGACCTCCTCGGCGGGGTACGCATGTGCGTGGACACCGAGGTCCGCTCGATCCACACCGACCGGGTCTTCCACCCCGGCTGCCAGCAGATGGACGGCGGCGAGGCGCTGGACTACGTCCGCCAACGCTACGACCTGCCCGGCGGTGACTACGACCGACAGACGCACCAGCAGCAACTGCTCCGGGCCCTGCTGGAGCGCACGAGCGAGACGTCGCTGCGGACCAATCCCGTCAAGCTCGACCAGGTGATCCGGGCGGTGGGCAGCTCGCTGACCGTGGACACCAACGGCGTACCGCTGGAGGACCTGGTCCGCGCGCTGCGCGACCTGCCGGCCGACGCGCTGCGCGGCGTGCAGGTCCCCTCCCACCCGCAGACCATCGACCAGGTGTCGTACGTGGTCCTCGACAACGGCGGGAACGGGCTGTTCGAGGCGGTCCGCGGCACCCGGGTGCCGGAGTGGGCCCGGGCCAACCCCCGGTGGGTCACCCGGCTGTGACGCGCAGGATGCCCCACCTCGCCGCACCCGGCCGCACCGACCACCCGCCGACGGTCGGCCGGGCGAGGTTCTAGGCTTGGCGCGTGTTCGGACCCCAGGTTCCCACCGTGACCGTGCCCGAGATCGCCGACGACGCCTACCTGCTCGACGTCCGGGAGGACGACGAGTGGGCCGCCGGCCACGCTCCCGGCGCGCACCACCTGCCGATGATGGAGCTGCCGGCCCGGATCGCGGAGGTCCCCGCCGACCGCGACGTCGCCGTCATCTGCCGCTCCGGCGGGCGCTCCGCCCAGGTCGTCGCCTACCTGATGCGCAACGGCTGGGACCAGGTGCGCAACGTCGCGGGCGGGATGGACGAGTGGGCCGCCGCCGGGAGACCCGTCGTCGGCGGGAACGGGCAGCCGGGCCACGTCCTCTAGGCGGACGGGATGGGCGAACCCCTGGTCTTCGCGCACCGCGGCTCCTCGTACGACCTGCCCGAGCACACCCTCGCCGCCTACCTGCGCGCCCTCGACGAGGGTGCGGACGGGCTGGAGTGCGACGTCCGGCTGACCCGGGACGGGCACCTGGTCTGCGTACACGACCGCCGGCTCGACCGCACCAGCAACGGCCAGGGCCTGGTGAGCACGCGTACCCTCGCCGAGCTGGAGGCGCTGGACTTCGGCTCCTGGCACCCCCGCTGCGTGCCCGCCGACGGGGACGAGGTGCTGGACGAGTCGCACACCCGGCTGCTCACCCTGGAGCGGCTGCTGGACGCGGTGATCGCCGCCGGGCGGCCGGTCCGGCTGCTCGTGGAGACCAAGCACCCCTCCCGCTACGGCGGCGACGTCGAGCGCCGGCTCGTCGCGCTGCTGCGCCGGTACGGCCTGGCCGAGCCGAAACCGGACGATCCGGTACGCGTCACCGTCATGTCGTTCTCCGCGCTGGCCGTACGCCGGACGCGGGAGCTGGCCCCCGCGCTGCCCACGGTGCTGCTGCTGGAGGTGCTGCCGCCCTGGCTGCGGGCGGGGCGGCTGCCCTTCGGCGCCCGGATCGCGGGGCCCGGCGTGGCGCTGGTGCGGGCCCGCCCGCAGCTCGTGCCCGCGTTGCGGGCGGCGGGCAACCAGGTCTACGTGTGGACCGTCAACGAGCCGGCCGACCTGGACCTCGTCCTGTCCGCCGGGGTGGACGGCATCATCACCGACCGGCCGGCGCGCGCGCTGGCCCACCTGGGCCGCTGACCGCGCGCCCGGACCGCGTCCCCGGCCCGCCCGGCCCGACGCGGGCGGCCCGGACCGATGGGCGGGATCCGGCCGGGCAGGGGTGTCCGGAAACCGACCGCCGGGGCACACTCGGGGCATGCCGGAGCGCACCGACCTCTCCGCTCTCATCGCCGGCCACACCGCGGTGATCGACTCGATCAACTCCGGCGGCGCCGGCGTCCCCGTCCTCACCCAACTGCTCCGAGTGGTCCGGCCCGCGCTCGACGCGGCGGGCATGGCCTTCGTCGAGTTCGCGCCGACCGGTGGCCGGGTGATCGCCGCCACCGGCGCCGTCGAGTGGATCATCGGCCGCCCCGTCCCGCCCGACGACCCGGCCGTCGCCTGCCTGCTCTCCGGCACCCGGGTACGCCAGGTCCGGACGGACCGGCTCACCGGCAGGCTCGCCGGCGAGCTGGCCGCACGCGGCCTGCTCCGGATGGTGGTCGCCCGCGCGGAGATCGGCGGGCTGACCGTCGGCAGCCTGCACGCGCTCTACCCGGGCGAGGACGGGACGCGGGACGCCGGCCGACACGACGCGATGGGCTACATCGCCTCCTGCATCGCCCACATGTACGGCGACCAGACCGGGCTGCCGGTGCACGGCGACGGCCCGGTGGTGGCGGCGCTGGCGGACGGGCTGGCCGTGGTCGACCGGGACGGGCACGTGCGGCTCTGGAACCCGGCCGCCGCCCAGGTCACCGGCCGTTCCGCGGCCGAGGCGCTCAACCGGCCGCTGCCCTTCCCACTGCCGCCGTCCGGGCAGGTGCTCGACCACCGGTTACCGGACGGCCGCTGGCTCAAGATCACCTCCGGGGAGCTGCCCGGCCCCGGCACCCTGCACGTGGTGACCTTCCGCGACGTCACCGACCAGCAGCGGCGCGACCACGACCGGGACCTCTTCGTCGCCGTGACCAGCCACGAGCTGCGTACGCCGGTGACCGTGATCAAGGGCTACGCCGACACGCTCACCGACCACTGGGAGTCGCTGACCGAGACCGACCGGCGGCAGGCCGCCCGGGTCATCGGGCAGCGCGCCAACGAGCTGGCCCGGCTGGTCGACCGGCTGCTCTCCGCCGCCGCCGAGCCGGGCCCGGGCGACGAGCCGCCCGCCCCGTACGACCTCGGCGACGCGCTGCGCGCGACGGTGACCGACCTGCCGGCGGAGCTGCGGCACCGGCTCGTCCTCCGCATCCCGGCCAACCTGCCGAAGGCGCTCGGCCACCGGCCCAGCCTGGCCACCGTGCTGACGGAGCTGTGCACGAACGCCGGCAAGTACTCCCCGCCCGACTCCCCCATCGAGATCAGCGCGGACGCGGACGGGGCGACCGTCTCCTTCCGGGTCAGCGACCGCGGCATCGGCATCCGGCCCGAGCACGTGGAGCGCGCGTTCGACCGGTTCTGGCAGGGCGAGTCGGGCGACCGCCGCCGCTATCCCGGGGCCGGTCTCGGTCTCTATCTCGTCCGCCGGATCGTTGAACAGCAGAATGGATGGGTATTCCTCCGGCCGAGGGCCGGTGGCGGTACGGTCGCAGAGGTGCGGCTGCCGCACGGGGGACCGGCGACGGGCGGCGGGGCGTGAAGGGGCGAGGGTGTCGACGGGAGCTGCCGAACGGGCATGGTGCGTGGTGGTGCCCCACCACGCCACGGGGGCGCGGCAGGCGCGGCACCGGCTCGCCGACGAGCTGACCGGCGTCGTACCCCCGCCACTCCTGGCCGACCTGGTCGCGGTCCTGGCCGAGCTGGTCGGCAACGCGGTCCGGCACGCCGACCCGCTGCCCGGCGGGGTGGTCCGGGTGGCCTGGCGACTGCGCAGCTCCGCCGCCGGCCAGCAGGTGCAGCTCCGGGTCACCGACGGCGGCGCCGCCGCGGGCCCGCGGATGCGGGTGGCCGACACGGACGCCGTCGACGGCCGCGGCCTGCACATCGTCGCGGGGCTGGCCGACCGCTGGGGCGTCGAGCGCGACGGCCTGGGCCAGAGCGTGTGGGCCGAGTTCGACCCGGCCGACGTCACCCGGTCGGACCTGGCCGTCGCCGGCTGACCGCCCCCGACAGGCGGGTCCTGCCCACGCCGGCCGGCTGCGGCCTCTAGGCTGTGTCGCCGTGAGCAAGCGTCGAAAGAGCCAGCGGGCCGCCGAAGCCACCCCCAAGCGGGAGAAGGTGCGCGACATCTTCGTGCCCCGACCGTTCGAGGGGCTGACCGACGAGCCGGAGTGGATCGCCCTGCGCGAGCTGGTGCCGGCCGCCTCCGCGCCGCTGCGGCTCGCCCCCGCCCTGGTCGAGGAGTTCGGCGACCGCGAGGTCGTCCTCGCCACCGTGCTGCCGATGGCCGCGCCGGCCGTGACGAAACCGGACGGCCGGGTCCTCGTCGGGCTCCAGCGCCACCAGCAGTCCGGCGACGTCTCCCGGGACCTGGCCGAGGCGCTACTCTGCGCGCTGCGGGCCGAGCCGGGCAGCCCGGTGGCCGTGCCGCCGCTGCCCGGACCGGGCCCCCGCCTGCAGGACGTCCTGGTCGACGGTCCGCTGGAGATCACGATGCACGACGGGTTCGAGTTCTGGCTCGACCCGGGGGCCGGCGACGACCCGAACGTGCAGGCGTCCCTGGAACGCGCGAATGCCGCGATCTACCCGACCGTGCGGCTCACCGCCGCCCCGGCCGCGTACTGGTGCCAGGTGCCGGAGAAGGCGCACGTGCGCTGGGTGCTGCCCGACGACGAGGACGCCGCGCTGGACGCGCTGGCCCGGCTGAGCGTGGCCGGCACGCTGACGCTCGGCGAGAACACCCGGTTCGCCGGCATGTTCCGGGCGCACGGTCGGCTGGTGCCGGTCTGGGACCTGCCCGAGGACGTCCCGGCTGCCGACTGGGAGCAGCCGGTCGCCGAGTTCGCCAAGCGGTACGCCGAGGCGCTCGCCGACCCCGCCCCGCTGGACGCCGCCGGCCGGCGCGCCCGGCACGGCCTGCTCGGCCGCCAGCTCACCCTGCGCTGAGCCGCCACGCCCCCGCCGACGCTGCGGGGCGCCCGGCAGTGCCGTGGCCCGGCGGCGCCCGAGGTGTTAGGAAGGGCCCCTTCCTCTACCGTAAGCGTTAGGAAGGTGCCCTTCCTTACCCGGCGAGCGGCTCGCGGACCAGGGGGCAGGACATGCAGCGCGGCCCGCCCCGGCCGGAGCCGAGTTCGGAGCCGGCGATCGGGATGACCTCGATGCCGGCCCGCTCCAGTTGCGCGTTGGTCTCCGTGTTGCGCTCGTAGCCCACGCAGAGCCGGGGCGCGAGGGCGAGGGTGTTGTTGCCGTCGTCCCACTGCTCGCGTTCCGCGGTGACCGGATCCAGGCCGGTGTCGATCACCCGGAGCTGGGCCAGGTCCATCGCGTCGGCGGCGGCCCGCAGGAACGGCGCCGGACCGTCCACCCGCGGGTCCTCCCCGTCCGCCCCGGCGATCACCGTGTACGCCGACAGGGTGTGGGCGACGTTCGGATACATCAGCACGGCGTCGACGTCCACCATCGTGCAGACGGTGTCCAGGTGCATGGTCGCCCGTTCCTGGGCGATCGGCACGACGAGGATGGTGTGCGCCAGCCCGGCGGCGAAGACCTGCCGGGCGAGGCGTTCCGCGCCGGCCGGGGTGGTCCGCTCGCCCACGCCGACGGCCAGCACCCCGGGCGCGAGCAGCAGCACGTCGCCGCCCTCCAGGTGCTCCAGCTCGGGGTGGTAGACGAACTCGGTGCCGGCGAAGCGCGGGTGGTGCCGGTAGATCGCATCGGTCAGCGTGCTCTCCCGCCGCCGGGCCGGCATCGCCAGGCTGGTCACCCCGACCCGGTCGCCGATCCAGAGCGAGGAGTCGCGGGTGAAGAGCAGGTTGGGCAGCGGGTCGATGACGAAGTCGTGCCGGTCCATCAGGGTGTAGACCAGGCCGCCCGGCCGTTCCCGGCTGACCCGCAGTTCCTCGTGGGCCAGCCCGGCGATGAGCACGTCGGCGAGCGCGGCCGGGTCGAGGTACGCGAGGTGGTCGGCGACCCGGGCGCGCAGCGAGTCGCCGAGCCGGGGAGAGCGCAGCGCCTCCTCGGTCAGCTCGGCCCGCGCGTCGGCCACGGCGAGCGTCTCGGCCAGCAGGGTGGCGAGGTAGAGCACCTCGACCCCGCGCTCGCGCAGGGCGGCGGCGAAGGCGTCGTGTTCCTCCTGTGCGCGCCCCACCCAGGGGATGGCGTCGAAAAGCAGCGAGTCGTTGTTGCGTGGCGTGAGCCGGGCGAGTTCCGGGCCGGGCCGGTGCAGCAGCACGGTGCCGAGCCGGCCGACTTCGCTGTCCACGTAGTGGGTCACCATCGCAGCGTAGGGCAGGGTTTGGCGGCATCCGATAAAACAGTGGTGGATGAATATGGCATTCATCCGCACTCACTCCGGCGTTCCAACTTGCCGACACGGGGGACTGGCAACGTAGGGTAGTGAGGACATAACTTCGAGGGACCTTTTGCCGGAGGTCGCGATGACTGTCTTTCCCGCTCGTCGAGCCGTACCGTCCGCCCGGGCACTGCCGCCCGCGGCGGTGCCACATCCCCGCGTGGAGTCGCCGGGGGTGCTCGCGCCGGTCCGTCCGTCCCCGTTGGAGTGGGCCCGCCGCCGTCGGGCGGAGCGGGGCGCCCGCCGGCTGGAGGCGGCCGGCGCGCGGGCGCTCGGCCAGCTCGACCACCTCGGGCCCGCCTGGCACGTCATCGAGTGGCCCCGCACGGACGTGTCCGACCTGTTGCTCGACCACGAGCGCGACGAACGCGCCGGCTTCCTCGCCATCGGGCCGAGCGGGCTCTTCGCGGTCACCATCGCCGACCACGGCCGGGCCCGGGTGCTCGTCGCCGGCGACGTGGTGCAGATCAACGGCAAGCGACCGCCCTACGTGGCGGAGGCCCGCCGCGACGCCAAGCGCGCCAGCAAGGCGCTCTCCGACGCGGTGGGGCTGCCGATCCCGGTGACGCCGGTGCTGACGTTCGTCGGCTCCGGCGTCATCAGCGTCTACGGCCTGCCGAAGGACTGCCTCATGGCCACCCACCGCGAGCTGGACCGCCTGCTCGTCGCCGGGGGCAGCCGGATCAGCCCGGCCACCGCCGAGAAGCTGTCCCGGGTCGCCCAGCACCCAGGCACCTGGATGAACGGCTCCTACCGGCCGGCCGCCGACTACCGGTGGTACGAGGACGGCCGAACGGCCGCTGACAAGCCGGCCGGCCGGCGGTAACGTCACCGGCGACGCCACGCGGCCCGGGTGCCGGTCGGCACCCGCCGGTCGCGCCGTCGCCGGCCGCCCGGTTGGGGCACCCCGTCACCACCGGCGCCCGGTGGCCGCGGCGCGGTCGGCGGCATCCGCGGCGACCGGCTAGCGTGGACAGACCGTCGGTGTACATAGGAGGCGCGGTGGCCCACGTCGAACTCTCGCTTTCTGAAGTGTTCGTGCCGGCGGCGGGGACATCGACAGGGCTGGGGTCCGACAACTTCGGGCAGTGGTCGTCGACCGTCTCCCACGCCGACGAGCCGTGCCTGCTGATCGACGCCGAGACGAGAGTGATCGCCGTCTCCGCCTCGGGCTGCGAGCTGCTCTGCCTGGGCACCCCGGAGGACGTGATCGGGCTGCCGCTGCTCGACGGCGGGCTCCGGCTGCTCGACTTCACCGCCAACCGGGGCGAGCTGACCGAGCCCGAGATCGACAAGATCCCGCCGCTGCTGGCCCTGTCCTCCGGGCGCCTGGCCCGAGGGCTGCTCCGGGTCCAGGCCGCGTCGGCCGACCGGCCGGACTCGACCGTGGACGCGATCTCCACCCCGGTGCTCACCGATGGTTCGGTCGCCGGTTCCCTCACGTTCTTCTCCGAGGTCTGACCTGCGGCGGGATGTGGTGTTCGCCGCACGCGGCGAATCTGGGGCGGGCGCTCTCCGAGGCCGTAAGGTGCCCTCATGCTCGATATCGCTCTGCTGCCGGGGGAGTACGCCGTGTGCCGGATGGCCGCCGGCTCCGCCCTGCCGCCCGAGCTGACGGGCGGGCTGAGCGGCGGCGACGTCGTCACGGTGAGCTGGACCGCCGACGGGATCTCGCTGATCTGCCCCGCCGACCGGGTGCCGGAGCAGGCCGCCACGGAGACGGCCTGGCGCTGCCTGTGGGTCGCCGGGCCGCTCGACCTGGCGGTGAGCGGCACCCTCGCCGCACTGGTGGACCCGCTCGCCGCCGCCCGGGTCAGCGTGGTCGCCTTCTCGACGTACGACACCGACTACCTGTTGGTTCCCTCGGTACGCCTCGGCGAGGCGACCGCCGCGCTGGAGCGGGCCGGCCACCGGGTCCTCCTCGCCTGACCTTCACCCGGCCGCCGGTTCCTCCTAGGATGGGCTCGGCCTCCCGGCCGCAGCGACGCTCCCCGATGTCCCGAGGATCGGCCCGTGCCGCCCACCCCCTCGCGCCCCGCCGCCCCCGACCACCCGACCGGCCACCCCGCCCGGCGCGGCCGGCTCCTGGCCGCCGTGCTGCTGGCCGCGGTGCCGCTGGCCGGCTGCGGCACGCCGCCCGAGCTGCGGAACACCGCCCCCACCACCGCCCCGAGCCGCGCCGCCCCGAGCCCGGCCGGCACACCCACCTTCGCACCGACCTCGCCCCCCGCCACCGGCCTGCCCGGGGCGGCCACCCCGACCGCCGACTCCGGCCTGGTCGCGGTGCCGTGCACCGACGGCCCCTCCGGGAAGCGGGTCGTCGACCTGGTGCGCGGCCGGGGCGGGGTGCTCCCGGGCGGCGCCCGGGTGCGGGTACGAACCGGCCCGCTCTGCGCCGGCGGGTGGCACTACACGGTGCTCGACGTGACCGGGCACGAGGACCTCCAGGTGGTCACCGAGGGCCGGGCGAGCGCTCCGCGGCTGGTCACCGCCGGCACCGACGTCTGCACGGTCGAGGTCCGGGCCGCCGGGCCGCCCGGCATCCGAACCCTGGTCTGCGACGGCGGGTCGGCCGGCGTGCCGGGTGCGTAGGCTGTCGCCATGCCGGGAACACCGCCGACGCGCTTCGTCTACCTCGGGCCCGAGGGCACCTTCGCCGAGCAGGCGCTGAACACCATCCCCGCCGCCGAACGGGGCAGCCGCGCACCGGCCCGCAGCGTGCCGGAGGCGCTGGACGGCGTACGGGCCGGGGAGGCGGACGCCGCCCTGGTGCCGCTGGAGAACTCGATCGGCGGCGCGGTCGGGGTGACCCTGGACGAGTTGGCCGAGGGGGAACCTCTGGTGATCACCCGTGAGGTGATCCTGCCGGTCGAGTTCGTGCTCGCCGCCCGGCCCGGCACGGCGCTCGCGGGGGTCCGCAACGTCGCCGCCCATCCGCAGGCGTCCACCCAGTGCCGGGGCTGGCTGCGCGCCCACCTGCCGGACGCGGTCGTGGTCGACGTGCTCTCCAACGGCGCGGCCGCGGCCGGTGCCGCCGCCGGCGAGTACGACGCGGCGATCTGCGCCCCGATCGGGGCCGCCCGGCACCGGCTCGACGTGCTCGCCGACAAGATCGCCGACCACCCGGACGCGGTGACCCGCTTCGCGCTGGTGTCCCGCCCCGGCCCGCCCCCGCCGCCGACCGGTGACGACGTGACCTCGCTGGCGGTCTACATCGCCCACGACCGGGTGGGCGCGCTGCTGGCGGTGCTGATGGAGTTGGCGGTCCGGGGCGTCAACATGAGCCGGATCGAGTCCCGCCCGACCGGCGAGGCGCTCGGCCGGTACGTCTTCTTCCTCGACTGCACCGGGCACGTGGCGGACGTCCGGCTCGGGGAGGCGTTGCAGGGGCTGCGCCGGGTCTGCGCCGACGTGCGTTTCCTGGGCTCGTACCCCCGGCACCGCTGGACCGCGGCGGCGGGCGACCGGCCGGTTCCCGCGCCGCCCGGCCTCTCGGACGCCGACTACGCCGACGCCGCCGCCTGGCTGGCCCGCCTGCGCGCCGGCGACCTCACCTGACGGCACCGCCCCCGATCGCGGCGGACCCGGCGGGGCCGGGCGAGACGCGGGCGGGGGCGGTGCGCGTGCGGGGCGCGGGTCAGCTGAGCAGGCCGCCGAGCAGGCCGCCCTGCTGCTCCTGGGCGCCGCTGCCCATGATCGGCGGCTCCTCGGAGGGCTGCACGACGACGAAGCCCTGGCCGGCGAAGCTCATCGTGAACGCCTCGCCGGTGCGCCGGCCGAGCAGCGTGCCGAGGCCGAGCTGCTCCGCCCGGTGGTAGCCGGTCTGGAGGTTGGCCGACCAGCAGACCGCCGCCTGCGGGTCGACGTAGGTGGGCGCGTCGACGTTGAGCACGACCGGCGTGCCCTTGGTGGTGATGGCGATCCGACCGTGGCCGGTGAAGACGCAGTTGAACAGGCCCGACGAGGAGGCCATGCCGGCCCCGCCGACCATCCGGATGTCGTACTGGAGGGTGGAGTCGAACGCCAGCACGCTGGAGCCGTTGATGGAGAGAGCGTCGCCCGGCTCCAGGTCGATGACGTGCACGTCCTTGGCGAAGTCGGCGAGGAAGACGTCACCCCGGCCGGTGACCTTCATCAGCGGGACGCCCTCGCCGGTCAGCTTCTGCTTGAGGAACTTGCCGAGCCCCCCGGAGCCGAGCGCCTGGAACTGCACCTGTCCCTGGTAGGCGACCATCGACCCGACGCGGGCCATCGCCTCGCCGTTGAGTTCGATCTTCAACATCTTGGAGTTCTGCAGCCGCATGCCGGGCTGCGCGGACTCCTTCTCCAGGTTCTCCGCGGAGAAGAGCTCGCTGCGCATGGAAGTGCCTCCTGATTTCGCGATGCCTGGACCGACGGTAGGCGTACGCCGCAACCGCCGACCACCGGCCGACCGGCCCGGCCCGGACGCCGGTCGGCGCGGCCCCCGGCCCGCCCGCCGGTGGCGGCATCGGTCGCGCGCCCGCTAGCCCCAGCCCAGCTCGTGCAGCCGCTCGTCGTCGATGCCGAAGTGGTGGGCGATCTCGTGCACCACCGTCACCGCGACCTCGTCCACCACGTCCTCGTCGTCGTCGCAGAGGCGCAGGATCGGGTTGCGGTAGATGAGGATGCGGTCCGGCAGCACGCCGGAGTAGTCCCAGCCCCGCTCGGTGAGGGCGTGGCCCTCGTAGAGGCCGAGCAGGTCCTCGCCGGGGGGCGGGTCGTCCTCCACCAGGATCACGACGTTGCTCATCAGGGCGAGCAGTTCCTCGGGCACCTCGTCGAGCGCGTCGCCGACCAGCTCCTCGAAGCGCTCGCGGCTCATCTCCACCGGCACCCGCCCATTCTGCCCGACGGCGCGGCCCGCGCGGCCCGGCCAAGATCGGCGCGCCTCCACCGGAAGGGTGGCTCCCCGTGGAGGCGTACGCCGACGGAGGAGGCGGTCAGGAGGCGAGGCGGGCGGTCAGGGTGATCTGCGCGCCCGGGGAGAGCAGCCGCGAGATCGGGCAGTTCTCCTTGGCGGTCTCGGCGAGCTTGGTGAACTGCGCCTCGTCGATGCCCGGCACGTCGCCGACCGTGTCGAGCTCGATCCGGGTGACGGTGAACCCGGCGTCGGTCTTGTCCAGGTGGACCTTGGCGGTGGTCTCCACCGAGGAGGGCGGCGAGCCGGCCTCGGCGAGGGCCTTGGAGAACGCCATGGAGAAGCAGCCGGCGTGCGCCGCGCCGACCAGCTCCTCCGGGTTGGTGCCCTCACCCTCCTCGAAACGCGACTTGAAGGAGTAGTTACCCTCCAGCCCGCCCTTGCCGGTGCGGACCGTGCCGGACCCCTCGGTGAGGTTGCCCTGCCAACGTGCGGAAGCGGTACGGATAGGCATGCCCCCGACGCTATCGGAAAGGGCACCGACCGGCGACCGTTCACGCTCCGCGTCCCCGGGTGCGTACTGTGTCATGATTCGGCTCAGGCCCGCGAACGCGGAAGGGTGGCCGATGTCCCAGGATCTCCCCATTCCCCGCCAGGACCACCGGTCCGACGGCACCGCCGTCGTGGAGTGGGGCGGGGCGGAGGCGGCCCCCGCGGGCCGGCTCGGGCGTACGCTCTCCGGCCTGGGCCGGGACCACCGGCTGCCGCCGCTGCTGGCGGCGCTGGGCGCGGTGGCCGCCGTCGCCTCGCTGCTCGGCGAGTGGCAGGTGATGACGATCCCCGACGCCGGCCCGCAGGGCAACACGCCGGTGCGGGTGCCGGGCGGGGTGTCCGACATCGGCGGCTTCGGGGTCGGCTACCTGGTCGGGCTGCTGGCGCTGGCCTGCGCGGTGACGCTCGCGCTGCGCGGCACCGCTGCGGTGCGGCGCAATGTCCGGCTCGCCGGCCTGACCCTGGCCGGGGCACTGCTGGCGCTGCTGGCCGCGACCGCCGCCTCGCTGGACGAGGCGGGCCAGCGCGTCTTCTTCTACTCGACGGACGACGGGTTCCGGGTCGAGTACGGGCGGGGCCTGGTGGCGGCGTTCGTCGCGTGCGTGCTCTTCGCGGCGGCACTGAAGCTGGCCCCGGTCGGGGTGGCCACGCCGGACGAGGAGGCCGCCGACGAGGCAGCGGCCACCGACGAGGGGGAGCCGGTCGACCGGCGCCGCCGGAGTCTCAGGGCCCGCGACCTGGCGGACGACGCGCTGCCCCCACCGGCCGACCTCACGGTCGGGCCGGCCGTCCCCTTCGCCCGACCCGAGCCCCGGGACTGACCCGGCCGTCCGCCGCGCCCTCCAATCCGGCCCGCAGCCGCACCCGGCGCGCTCAAGCACCCGGCGCGCTCCGGCACCCGGCGCGCTCCGGCACCCGGCCCGCTCAAGCACCCGGCGCGCTCCGGCACCCGGGCCCGCTCAGGGGGCGGCCCAGCGGACCTCGCCGTCGACCAGTTCGTCGGTGGCGCGCAGGCCGAGCCGCTCGGCCACCCGGGCGGAGGCCCGGTGGTCGGGGTGCACGTGCGCGACGAGGGCCGCGATGCCCTGCTCCGCCAGCCAGCCGACCATGCCGGCCGCGGCCTCGCCGGCGTAGCCGCGGCCCTGCCGCGGTGCCACGACCACCCAGGCCAGCTCGGCGACCGGCCGGTCGCCGTCGAGCCGCACGGTGGCCTGCACGGTCCCGACCGCGTCGCCGGTGTCCCGGTGCCGCACGACCCAGTTGAGCCAGCCCTCCCCGCCGTCCGGGGACCGCCCGACCGCCTGCCGGCGGTAGCGCTCCCGCAGCTGCTCGGGGTTCGCCGGGCTGCCGCCCGTGTACTCGTGCAGGGTCGGGTCGTCGAGGAGCGGGGCGAGTTCCTCGGCGTGGTCGACACGGAGGGGCTCCAGCAGCAGCCGCTCCGTGCCGATGGTCTCCGCCACCGGCCAGTCCCGCTCTCCCATCCGCCCACCGTACGGCCGCCCCGCCGGACCGGGACGGGGACACCCGCGGGCCGTCGTCCGTTGGCACCGACTTCGCCCAAAGGCAATGGTCGGTACCTGCCGCGCGAGGTACGGTTGCTGCCCGCCGTCACTCAGGGTCGAGGCATCGACGACCGAAACGGCTGGTTGCGGCGGCGGCGGGCAAAGGAGGAACGATGACCCGCCCGGGCCTGCCCAAGCTGATCGCCACCGATCTCGACGGGACGCTCGTCCGCAGCGACGAGACCGTCTCCGCGTACACCCACGGGGTGCTGGACCGGGTGCGTGCCGCCGGGATCCCGGTGGTCGGCGCGACCGGCCGCGGTCCCCGGCTGGCCGAGCTCACCCGCAACGACATCCGCGCCGCCGACTTCCTGGTGATGGCGGGCGGCGGTCGCGTGGTCGACCAGAGCGACCCGGCCGGGCCGGTGGTGCTGCGCGACGAGCGCCTCCCCGCCGAGGTGCTGGCCACGCTGCTCGCCGACCTGGAGGTGGCGGTGGGGCCGCTGACGGTGATGGTCGAGGCGTCGGACGAGCACGACGCGCCGCTCTGGGGCGACTACCACCCGAGCTGGCCCTACCAGGACGCGTTCGAGGCGCGCAGCCGCGCCGAGTGCCTCTCCTGCGACGTGATCAAGGCGTTCGTCCGGACCGCCGACCACCACGTCGACGAGCTGCTCGCCGTCGCCCGGGAGGTCGTCCCGCCGGAGGTCGCCACGCTCACCCAGGCGGGGCTGGGCTTCGTGGAGATCTGCCCGCCGGGGGTGGACAAGTCCACCGGGCTGGCCGTCGTGGCGCAGCGGCTCGGCGTCGACCCGGCCGAGGTGCTGGTCTTCGGCGACATGCCCAACGACCTGCCGATGTTCGCGTGGGCCGGCTGGGCCCGGGTGGCGGTCTCCAACGCCCACCCGACGGTCCGCGCCGCCGCCGACGAGGTGACGCTGCGCAACGACGACGACGGGGTGGCGGTGTACCTCGATCGGCTACTGTCCCGCTGATGGGAGAAGCACCTCGGCTGATCGCCACCGACATCGACGGCACCCTGCTACGGGACGACCGCACCCTCAGCCCGCACACCGCCGACGTGCTGGCGCGGATCTCCGCGCGGGGCACGCCGGTCGTGCTGGTCACCGGCCGTCCGATCCGCTGGCTGAAGCTCGTGTACGACCAGCTCGCCGAGCCGCTGCCGGCGATCTGCGCCAACGGCGCGGTGGTCTACGACCCGGCCGCCGACGAGGTGCTCCGGGCCGACCCGCTCGCGCCGGAACTGCTCGCCGAGGTGGCCCGGCGGCTACGCGCCGAGGTGCCCGACATCAGCTTCGCCGTGGAGATCGTCGACAGCCGGCAGATGCGGCACGAGGCGCACTACCCGCTGCGCTGGGACGCCGACCACGAGGCGATCCGGGCGGTCGAGACCCCGGAGGAGCTGCTGTCGGCGCCGGCGGTGAAGCTGCTGGCCCGGGCCGCCGACCAGGACCCGGACGCCTTCGTCGCGCTGGTCGCCGGGGCGCTGGAGGGGCTGGCCGAGGCGACCCACTCGTCGTACTCGGGGCTGGTGGAGATCTCCGCCGCGGGCGTGACCAAGGCGGCCGGGCTGGCGTGGTACTGCGCCCGGCTCGGGATCGACGCCCGGGACGTGCTCGCCTTCGGCGACATGCCCAACGACGTGCCGATGCTGACCTGGGCCGGGCGGGGGGTGGCGGTGGCGAACGCGCACCGCGCCGTCCTGGCGGTCGCCGACGAGGTGACCTCGGCGAACTCGGCGGACGGCGTGGCGGCGTACCTGGAGAAGGTCTTCGGGGTGGGCTGACGGCCGGCCGTGGCCCGGCCGGCCGTCACGCTCAGAGGTACTGGCCGGTGCTGTGCCCCTCGCCACCCTGCGGCTGGCCCATGCCCGGCATGCCCGGCATCACGCCGCCGGGGCCGCTGGGCAGCGCCTGCCGGCCCGAACGCATCTGTTCGAGCTGGACCCGGGCGGCCATCTGCTGGGCGACCAGGGCCGCCTGGATGCCGTGGAAGAGGCCCTCCAGCCAGCCGACGAGCTGGGCGTGCGCGATGCGCAGCTCGCTCTCACTGGGCGCCTTCTCCTCGGTGAAGGGCAGGGAGATCCGCTCCAGCTCGTCCCGCAGCTCGGGGGCGAGCCCCTCCTTGAGCTCGACGATCGACCGCTCGTGGATCTCCCGCATCCGGTGCCGGCTGGCGTCGTCGAGCGGGGCGGCCTTGACCTCCTCCAGCAGCTGCTTGATCATGCTGCCGATCCGCATCACCTTGGCCGGCTGCTCGACCAGTCGGGTGGGGTCCTCGCCGGCGGCCTCGTCGGTCTGCACGGTGCCGACCGGCCGCCCGTCCGGGCCGACCACCACCACCGTTCCGGAGTGACCGGTGCCGTCCTGGCCCGGCTCGTCGTTCTGTCCAGCGGAGTGCGCTTCGGTCATGGGGTCCATCTTTACCCAGCCGCACGGCACACCGCGCCCGGGGACCGATCCCCGACGCCGGATCGGCGGGTGATCCGCGCTACGGTCGCGCCATGCCCGCCGACCCGCGCGCCATGCCCGCCGACCCGCGCGCCGTGCTCAGCCGCCCCGCCCCGGCCCCGGACGCCGCCGTCTCCTACGGCGACCACCCGGACCAGGTCGCCGACCTGCGCCGACCCGCCGGGTCCGGTCCGGCCCGGCCGCTGGTCGTGGTGGTGCACGGCGGCTTCTGGCGGGCCGAGTACGACCGGCGGCACACCGACCCGCTGGCCGCCGCGCTGGCCGCGCTCGGCCACCCGGTGGCCCAGGTGGAGTACCGCAGGACGGGGCAGCCGGGCGGCGGCTGGCCCGGGACACTGACCGATGTGCTGACCGGCGTGACGGAGCTGCCCCGGCTGGCGGCCGAGGCGTTGCCCGGGCGGGTCGCCGCCGGGCCGCCGGTCCTGGTGGGCCACTCCGCCGGCGGGCACCTGGCGTTGTACGTGGCGGCGACCGCCCCGGCCGCCGTCGGGGGCGTGCTGGCCCTGGCCCCGGTGTCGGACCTCGCCGAGGCGTACCGGCTGGATCTGGACTCCGGGGCGGTGGCCGGCCTGCTGGGCGGCGGCCCGGCCGACCTCCCCGACCGGTACGCCGCCGCCGATCCACGGTCGCTGGTGCCCATTCCGATACGTACAGTAGTCGTACATGGTGCGCTGGACGAGCAGGTGCCGGTGGCGATGAGCCGCGAGTTCGTCGCGGCCGACCGGGCGGCAGGTGGCGACATCGGCCTCGTTGAGCTGCCAGAATGCGAACATTTCGGGCTCATCGATCCGGAGTCGACGGCATGGCCGGAGGTCACGGCTGCTATTCGATCTCTGTTGGAAGGTCGCTAAGCATTGACGGAGCGTCGCTGACCCGGTAGAACGCCGAGGGGGCGCGATCCGCCCTGCAACGCTCCCTGGAAGGAACCCGGTGTCGCAGATGAACCGCAGGCGGGCACTCCAACTGCTGGCCGCGCTCGGAACGGCGGGCCTCGCCGCCGGCTGCGGCACCGACACGGCCGAGGGCGAAGCGGCCAACGACGGAAGCCCGATCAAGATCGGCCTCATCGCGCCCACCAGTGGAGGTCTCAAGGCGATCGGCGACGAGATCACCAACGGCTTCCAACTCTTCCTCGACCTCAACGGAAACGGCCTGGGCGGGCACCCGGTCACCCTGCTCACCGCCGACGAGGGCGAGAGCGTGAAGACCGGCAAGGCCGCCGTCGAGGGGCTGCTCAAGCAGGGCGTGCTCGCCCTCACCGGCGTGGTCGACTCGAACGTCATGTTCGGCATCCGGGACACCGTCGAGCAGGCCCGGGTGCCGCTGATCGGCTCCAACGCCTCGCCGACCAGCCTCCAGAGCGTCGTCTACATCTGGCGGACGTCGTACGTGCTGGACGAGGCGGGCCGGGCACTGGGGCGCTACCTGCGGGAGCAGTTGGGATCCTCGGCGCGGCTGGCGATCGTCGCACCGGAGAACGCCGGCGGCCAGGACGTGGTGCGGGGCTTCAAGCAGGAGTTCGGCGAGTCCGACCCGCGCATCAAGGACCCGGTGACCTGGACGGGCGTCTTCACCAACCCGTCGAAGTCCGCGTACCGGGCCGACATCCGCACGGCGCTGAGCCGCAAGCCCGACGCCGTGTTCTGCTTCTACGCCGGGCCGTCGGCGGTCGAGTTCATCAAGCAGCTCCGCATCGAGGGCTTCACCGGCAGGGTCTACGCCCCGGGCTTCCTCACCGAGGGCACGGTCCTGGAGAGCGTGAAGGCCGAGGATGCGACGGGCATCCAGACCGCCCTCAACTACTCGGCCGACCTGAACAACAACGCCAACCGGCGGTTCGCCTCCGCGTACCGCAAGAAGCACGGCACCTCGCCCACCACCTACGCCATGGCCTCGTACGACGCGGCACAGGTGCTCGACCAGGCCATCCGGATCGCCGGCGTGACGCCCAACCCGCAGCAGGTCAACCTGGCGCTCGGCAAGATCGGCCAGATCGACAGCCCGCGCGGGGTGTGGCAGTTCAACCAGCCGCGCACGCCGCAGCAGAAGTGGTACCTGCGCGAGGTGCAGCTCGACGGCCAGGTGCTGTCGAACGTGCTGGTCACGGAGCTGGCCACGCTCGGCTGAGCGCCCCGCACCACACGCGAGGGGGCCGGCCTCCCCACCCGGGAGGCCGGCCCCCTCGTCGTACGCCTCGCGCGGCTCGGCTCAGTGGCGCAGCTCGGCGATGCAGCACTTCACGCTGCCGCCGCCCTTCTTCAGCTCGGCCAGTTCGACGGGGACCGGGTGGTAGCCGGCCGCCTTCAGCTTCCCGGCCAGCCGGGTCGCCGCGCTGTTGAGCACCACGTTGAGCCCGTCGCTGACCAGGTTCAGGCCGAACGCCAGCGCGTCCTCGTCGTCCGCGACCACCGCGTCGGGGAAGAGTTGGGCGAGCACCTTCTGGCTGGCCGCCGAGAAGGCGCCCGGGTAGTAGACGATGTTCTCGTCGTCGATCGACGCCAGCGCCACGTCCAGGTGGTAGAACCGCGGGTCGACCAGGCGCAGCGACACCACCGGGCGGCCGAGCGCCTCCTGCGCCTCGGCGTGGGCCGGCAGCTCGGTGCGGAAGCCGTGCCCGGCGAGGACCAGCCCGCCGTGCGCCTCGGGCAGGTACGCGAAGTCGCCCTCGCCCTCGTTCGTCTCGCTCGGCGCGATGAACCGCCAGCCCTGCGACTCGTAGAACGCCCGGTGCGCGGCGGCCTCGGCGGCCCGCTGCTCGTGCTTGAATTGCGCGCCGTAGACGATGCCGTCGACCACGAACGCGCCGTTGGCCGCGAAGACCATGTCGGGCAGGCCCCGCTCGGGCGTGAGCAGGTGCACCTCGTGGCCGAGGCCGACCAGGGTCTCCCGCAGCCGGTCCCACTGCTTGACCGCCAGCTCCGGGTCGACCGGGGTGCTGACGTCCATCCACGGGTTGATCGCGTACTCGACCGCGAAGTGCTCCGGCGAGCACATGAGATATGTCCGCTTTCGCGGGACTCGCTGCTGGTTCACGGTGACCAAGGGTAGGTACCGTTGAACTTTGGTAACAGCCACAACCATTGCTTCCCAGAGGCGGAACGTTGCAGATAGATGCCGTAGACCAGCGGATCATTGCGTTGCTCGTCGCGGACGCCCGCGCCTCGTACGCGGACATCGGACAACGGGTGTCACTCTCCGCCCCGGCGGTCAAGAGACGGGTGGACCGGCTGCGGGCGGCCGGGGTGATCCGGGGCTTCACGGCGGTCGTCGACCCGGCCGCCGTCGGCTGGACCACCGAGGCCTTCGTCGAGCTGTTCTGCGCGGGCCGGACCACGCCGGCCCAGATCGGGGTCGCCACCCGCCGGCACCCGGAGGTGGTCGGCGCGTACACGGTCTCCGGCGAGGCCGACGCGCTCGTCCACCTGCGGGCCGCCGACATCGCGCACCTGGAGGCGGCGCTGGAGCGGCTGCGGGCCGAGCCCTTCGTGACCTCCACCCGCAGCACGATCGTGCTCTCCCGACTGGTCGAGTCCCCCGGCGTCGGGCCCTCCGGCGGCTGACCGCACCGACGGGCCCGGGGCGCGGCGGAAAGCGGCGCGGAAGGTCCGGGCGGGTCGGAACCACGCGCCGCGCGGCCGCGTCGAACCGGCCATGAGACGGGGAGCACACATCCTGGCGGCCGGCACGCTGGCCGCCCTCACCCTGCTCGGCGGGAGCGCGATTCCGCCGCTGCCCGGCGATCCGCCGCCACGGCACCTGCCGGCCGCGCCGGTGCTGGTCTCCTTCGACTCCTGCGCCGACGCGCTGGCCGGGCTGCGGGCCGCCGCCCGCGCGTCCGTCGGCCCGTGGGGGTTCGGCGGCGGCTGGCGCACGGGGGTCGCCCTCAGCGCGGTCCCGGACGCCGCGCGGGCGGAGGCGGCGGCCGCCCCCGAGCACTCCACCACCAACAACCACGAGGCCGGCGCGGACGAGCCCGACCTGGTCAAGACCGACGGCCGGCGGATCGTCACGGTCAGCCGGGGGCTGCTGCGGGTGGTCGACCCGGCCGCCCGGCGGGAGACCGGGCGGGTCGACCTCACCGGGGCGCTGCCGGAGCTGAAGTGGGGGCAGCAGAGCCTGCTGCTGCACGGCGACCGGGCGCTGGTGCTGGCCCAGGTGGGCGCGGTCGGGGCCAGGGAGTTCGCCGGGTCGCGGATCGCCGGCGTACCGCGGCTGATCCTGGTCGACCTCGCGGGCCCGCCGCGGGTGCTCGGCACCTACCGCATGGACGGGAGCCTGGTCGACGCCCGGCAGACCGGGTCCACCGCGCGGGTCGTCGTCCGCACCCGGCCCCGGCTGGAGTTCCCGTACGCGAAGCGCGGCACCGACGCGGCGCGGACGGCGGCGAACCGGGCGGTCATCGACCAGGCCGGGGTGGAGGCGTGGCTGCCGGCGTACGAGTGGACGGCCGGCGCCCAGCGGCACACCGGGCGGGTCGGCTGCGACCGGCTGAGCAGCCCGCCCACCTGGTCCGGCACGTCGATGTTGACGGTGCTGAGCTTCGACCTGGCCGCCGACCGGCTCGGCGACGGCGACCCGGTCAGCGTCGCCGCCGACGCGACCACGGTCTACGGCACCGGCCCGAACCTCTACCTCGCGGGCAAACGCCCGGTCACGGGTCGGCCCGCCGGGCCGCGCCGGGACCGGCCGGCGGGCGCACAGGTCACCGAGATCTACCAGTTCGACACCGGCGCGCCGGGGCGTCCCCGCTACCTCGCCGCCGGCACCGTGCCGGGGTCGCTCGTCAACCAGTACGCCCTCTCAGAGTGGCAGGGGCACCTGCGGGTCGCCACCACCACCGGCGATCCCTGGGCCGCCCGCCCGGGCTCCGAGTCCGGCGTGCACGTGCTGCGCCGGGACGGCGACGCGCTGACCCGGGTCGGCGCGGTCACCGGCCTCGGCCCGGGTGAGCGGATCTTCTCCGTGCGCTACCTCGGCGGCTCCGCGTACGTGGTCACGTTCCGGCGGACCGACCCGCTCTACGCGGTCGACCTGACCGACCCGACCGCGCCCCGGGTCACCGGCGAGCTGAAGATCACCGGGTACTCGGCGTACCTGCATCCGCTGCCGGACGGGCGGCTGCTCGGCGTGGGCCAGGAGGCCGACCGACGGGGGCGGACGCAGGGGCTCCAGGTCTCCCTGTTCGACGTCCGCGACCCGGCCCGGCCCGCCCGGCTCGACCAGTGGCACGTGCCCGGGCAGTACTCCGCGCTGGAGTACGACTCGCACGCCTTCCTGCACCGCCCGGAGACCGGCCTGGTCGCCCTCCCGGTCGGCGACGACGTACGCCTGCTGCGGGTCTCCGGGAGCGACATCGGCGAGGTCGGCACGGTGTCCCACCCCGGCGGGGCGGGCGCGGTGACCCGGTCGTTGCTGGTGGGTGACGTGCTCTGGACCGTCTTCGACGCGGGCCTGCGGGCCACCGATCCGACCACCGCCCGGAGCCTCGACTGGCTCCCTGTGACCTGATTCTCCCTCCCCGGCGGGTGGGGCCCGGTTTCTCGGGGTTTCCGGGCCCCACCCGTCTCAGCCGAGGAGGCTCACTGTCAGAGGTACATGCCGGTGCGGTGCTCACCCTGGTCGCGCCTGACCGCCTTGTCGCCCTCGCCGAAGAAGCGCTTGCCGCCGAACTCGCCGTGCAGCCGGTCGTCCAGCTCGTCCGCGAGCCCTGTCATCACCTGCACGGCGAGCATCAGGTGGGTGGCCTGGAAGTTGCGGCCGAAGACCGGGATGGACGCCCACACGGTGTCGTCGGCGCAGTAGAGCCGGCCGATGGGCATCCGGTTGGTCAGCTCGGAGAGCTTCACGTAGAGCCGCTCGGTGGGCTCGACCTCGGTGAGCACCGGGGAGAAGACGTCCACCAGCGGCGGGTTGTCGCGGACCCGGACGAAGACCATCGCCGAGCCGGCGCGGATGTTGATGTCACCGTCGGAGTCGACCTGCAACCGGTCCGAGTCCGACTTGAGCATGGTCGAGACGACCGTGCGGACCCGCTCGGCGAGCGCGGCCACGTCGCTCTCCGGGGCCTGGGCGGCGGTCGCCGCGGCGAGCGCCTCGTCCAGGTCGGCCTCCACGTCGCGGTCCGGGCCGAACTCGCTGCGCGCGGTGCCCAGCGGCTCCACCGGCAGCGGCTCCCCCTCGGCGTCGTGGATCAGGTAGACGAGGAAGGCGGGGTGCGGGGCGCCGTAGACGTCGCGCAGCGTCCGGGTGATCAGGGCCGCCAGCCGGGTGGCGTCGGCGGTGTTGCCGTCCAGCCCGAAGTGCTCGCCGGAGCCCGCCACCACGCCGGGCGGCGACCAGCCGAGGGCGATCATGTCCGCCACCGCGGCCCGGTCCAGCCGGTAGCCCTGCGGCAGGGTGGCGTTGCCGACCGCGCGGGCCGCCAGCCTGCCCTCCTCGCCGACGTCGACACTGACGGAGTAGACCGCGTCGCCGGTGCCGGAGGCGGTGGGGTCGAGCGTCAGCTCGACGTGCGTGCCCGTCGGCAGCGCCGCCAGCCGCTCGGCCAACGCCCGCGCGAACTCCCGCCACGCCTGGGTCACCTTCGCCCGCAGGTCGGCCGTGGTGGGCTCGTCGAGCAGGATCGGCTCGTGGTGTGCCGGCAGGGTGCCGGGCGGGTCACCGTTCGGCGCCGAGGGGTGGTCTGCCGTCATGATCGCCTCCGTCCGTCCAGGTCACCCTACCCACGCAACCGGGGGGACGAATCAGCCCGACAGTGATCGGACAACGACCTCAGGCGGGGCCCTCGCCGGGGCGTTCGGCGCCCAGTTCGACCGGCCACGAGGCGGCCAGCGCGGTGAGCCGGGCCGAGGCGCCCGCCGGGTCCGCGCCCCGGCCGACCGCCAGCCCGAGGAGGTACGCGGTGACGGGCGCGCCCGGCCGCAGCACCTGGTGCGCCACGTCCTTGGCCAGGTCCAGCACGGCCGGCACCGGCACCTGGGCGGGGTCGAGACCCAGCTCGGCACAGGCCGCCGTCACCCAGTCGTCCATCACCGTCATCGCGCCCACTCCTCCGCCCGGCGTACGTCCTCGTCAGTGTCGCAGTCGAACCAGGGCGGCGGGCCGGCACCGGTCCACGGCACGTCGCGGACCCGCAGCCCGGCCAGCAGCGCCCGGATCGGCGCCCCGGCGAGCGGCGCGGCGCCGCCCCGCCCGGCACGGGTGGCCGGCCCGGTGGCGGCGGCCGGCCCGGTGGCGGCGGCCGGCTCAGGGGCGGCGGCCGGCTCGGTGGCGGCCCGCTCGGCGGCGAGGCGGTCCAGGGCGGCGCGCAGCGGGGCCACCCGCCACACCCCGCAGAGCGTCTGCCGCCGCCCGTCCTGGTCGACGTAGCACGCGCCGTCGTGATCGGCGTCGAGCCGGTCGAGCAGCCCGCCGACGGCGGCACGGGTGAGCAGGGGCAGGTCGGCGGCGAGCAGGGCGACCACCGGCGTACCGGGGTCGAGCAGGGCCAGCCCGGCCGCGGCGGCGGCGACGGGGCCCCCGCCCGGCGGCTCCTCCCGGGTCACCCGCACCCCGGCGGGCACCGGCCCGCGCGGGCCGACCACGATGCGCGGGGCGGCGTCGGCGACGGCGGCCAGCACCCGGTCCCGCATGGGCCGGCCGCCGACCACCCGGGCGGGCTTGTCCACGCCGCCCATCCGGCGGGCGGCCCCGCCGGCCAGCACCACCGCCGCGTACGCGTCCACCCGGCCACGGTAGCCGCACGGCGGCCCGGGCACGGGGTGCAGGATGGCGGGATGGGACGGGCGACTCACCGACGCGGCGTGCTCCGCATCGACCTCGACGCGGCGGACACCGGCCGCACCTCGCTACGCCAGCAGGACGCTCTCGCCGTGGAGGAGCCGCTGGAGATCCGGGTCGGCGCGGCGGGCCCCGGCCGGCGACGGCCGCTCGCGGTGACCATGCGTACGCCCGGCGAGGATCTGGACCTGGCAATCGGCTTCCTGCTCACCGAGGGGCTGATCCGTGCCGCCGACGACGTGCACACCGCGCAGCTCTGCGCCGGCGCGGAGACGCCCAACACGTACAACGTGGTGGACGTGGTGCTCGCGCCCGGCGTGCCCGAGCCGGCCACCGACCCGGCCCGGAACTTCTACACCACCAGCTCCTGCGGGGTGTGCGGCAAGGCGAGCATCGACGCCGTGCGTACCCGGTCCGTCTTCGCGGTGGGTGACGACCCGCTGACCGTGCCGGCGGCGGTCCTGGCCGAGCTGCCGGACCGGCTGCGGGCGGCGCAGCGCGGTTTCGACCGCACCGGCGGGCTGCACGCGGCGGCGCTGTTCACGGCGGACGGCGAGCTGGTCGTGCTGCGCGAGGACGTCGGCCGGCACAACGCGGTCGACAAGGTGATCGGTTGGGCGGTCCGCGAGCGGCGGCTGCCGCTGGCCGGGCACGTGCTGCTGGTCTCCGGGCGGGCGAGCTTCGAGCTGACCCAGAAGGCGTGGATGGCCGGCGTGCCGCTGCTCGCGGCGGTCTCCGCGCCGAGCAGCCTGGCGGCGGACCTGGCCGAGGAGGCCGGGCTGACCCTGGTGGGCTTCCTGCGCGACCGGACCATGAACGTCTACGCCCACCCCCGCCGGATCACCGCCTGATCCATGTGCCGAGCAGTTCCCACCGGGCGGCGGCGGCCCAAGCCAACAGGAGGCCGGCGATGTCGGGCGGCCCGGGACCGGTCGAGTCGGCCCGCGGGACGCACGTCCGCTACATCCTTCGACGGATGCCCCTGTCTGGGGTGGGTGGTGGAACGCTGTCGAGCTGCCCCGTCCATGAGACCACCCGCGTACCGGCTACCCGCGGGCCCGCGCCCACCCGGTGAAGCGCTCGGCCAGGTCGCCCGGTGCCGGGGCGCGGTCCGACGCCGCGAGCTGTTCGCCCGCCTCCGCCTGGAGGGTCGCCAGGTGAACCAGCAGGGCCGCCCGGTCCGTCCGGTACTCGGCGAGCAGCCGCAACTTCGCGGCGGAACACGGCCAGGCAATCCCACAGGCCGCGCAGCGCCAGGTGGGCCGGGTGGGCAGATGCTCGGGGCGCCGCCGACTCACGCCGTCACCCGCACGCGGGAGATCGGGCGGCGGGCCGGGGCAGCGGCCGGGGGCGGCGGCGTACGCCAACGCACTCCCTCGCACCGCACGTACAGCGAGCGCCGGTCCACGGCGTCGCCGCGCGCGTTCAGCTCGTAGACGTCGATCCAGCACCATCCGTGGTACGTGTGCCAGTCGGTCAGGACACGGATCACCCGCACGGTGATCGGGCGGACGAACTGAGGGCTCGCGGATCGGGTCAGGCACAGAACGTCGCCGGAGGTGATCTCTCGCGGGCTCACCGTCTTTCCCTTCGTCCGTCGGCTGGAGGAGGGGGCCGCCACGGATGCTCGCCCGGCGGCGGCCCCCTCGCCGGCACGACCGGCGGGCTTCGGGTGCCTCCACCGGCTCGCGCCGCCTACAAGGCACCTTGCCGAGGGTTGCCAGACAGTGACACCGCGTAGCAGTCTGTACCGGAATCATTCGGGACGTTCGAGTGAGGGATCGGGATGAACCGGGCGGTACAGGTAGCGATGGCGAAGGCCGGTGAGACTGCCGAGAGCCTTGCAGCTCAAGTCGGCGTTGACCCGAAGACGGCGGCGCGGTGGGTGAGCCAGGGACGAATTCCGCAGACCCGTCACCGTGCCCGGGTCGCCGAAATCCTGAACAAGGACATAGAGGAGCTTTGGCCGGACGCACTGAAGCGCCGCGAGCCGGCATGGTTCCAGCCATGGACGGACATCGAGCGCGAAGCGGCTGGGCTGCGGTGCTATGAGTCGACCGTCATTCCCGGACTACTTCAGACCGAGGCCTATGCCCGCGCGGTGCTCGCGAGTGGCCCCCTGATAGCCGACGCAGACGGCTACGTCGAGACGCGGCTACGGCGGCAGGCTGCGGTGTTTGAGCGGCCCCGGCCGCCCCTGGCGGTCTTCGTGATCGATGAGGCAGCGTTGCGCCGAGGCGCGCCGGCAGTCATGGTGCCGCAGCTCGACCACCTGGCAGCGATGGCCGAACGGCCTAACGTCATGGTGCATGTCCTTCCGCTGGACGCGGGCCTCCACCCAGGCCAGGCGGGGCCGTTCGTGATTGCCACGACGAGGGACGGCGAGGATGTCGGCTACCTGGATGATCAGGCAACTGGACGCATCACTAATGACGTTGCTCCGCTGTGGGCCGTGTGGGATACCGTGAGATCGGTCGCGCTCCCGCGAAACCAATCCATCGACTTCCTAGAGGCAAGATCATGGCTGACCTGACCGGCGCGCGGTGGCGCAAGGCCACCCGCAGCAGCTCGAACGGCGGCAACTGCGTCGAGGTCGCCGACAACCTTCCTGGCGTCGTCGCCGTACGCGACTCGAAGGACCCGGCCGGCCCGGCCCTCACCTTCGGGCCAGCGGCGTGGCGCGCATTCGTCGCTCGGGTCGCCGAACGGGCCTGACCGCCCCCGCATCTCCGCACGGCGCGAACCGCGACCGTCGTCGCCGGAACGAAACGGTGCGGTGGCCGGCCGCACGACGCCTGCCGGCAGGCTGCCGCTCCGGGGCCCACCGCCGTCCACCCCGCCCCGAACAGCGGGCACGACGGGCGAGACGGACGCGGCCGGTCCGTGGTTGACTGCCCGGCATGGAGCTGGGCGTCGGCGAGCAGCAGCTTCCGGCCATCCTGGACCTTCCGGCCGGGCCGGCCCGGGGAGCGCTCGCCGTGCTGCACGGCTCCCATGCCGGCACGCGGTCCCACTTCCTCTACGAGCACCTGGCCCGGCTGCTGCCGCCGGCCGGCATCGCGGTGCTGCGCTACGACCGGCGCCCCCGGGTCGACGGTAACGACGTGCCGCTGACCGCCCAGGCCGACGACGCGGCGGCAGCCCTCGACGTGCTGCGCCGGCAGGTCGGCGACGCCCCCGTCGGGCTGTGGGGGTTCAGCCAGGGGGCTTGGGCAGCCGCGTTGACCGCCAGCCGGCACCGGGTCGACTTCCTCGTGCTCGTCGGGTGCAGCGGCGTCAGCCCCGCCCGGCAGATGCGGTACGCCACCGCCGAGCAGCTTCGCCGCCACGGGTACGGCGACGCCGACCTCGCCCACCTGAGCCGGCTGCGTCGGGTCGCAGAGACGTACCTGCGCGGCGGGCTGCCCCGCTCGGTCGCCCAGGCGGAGCTGGACGCGGCCGTCGAGCGGCCCTGGTTTCCGCTGGTGTTCCTGCCGCGTGAAGTGCCGGAGCCGGGTGCCTGGGCCGACATGGACTTCGACCCGGAGCCGGTCTTCGCGGAGCTGTCCTGCCCGGTGCTGCTCTGCTACGGCGAGACCGACGCCTGGATACCGATCGAGGAGAGTCTGGCGGTATGGCGCCGGGCCGCCCGCGCCGCCGAGCTGACTGTCGCCCGGCTGACCGGCTGCGACCACGCGCCCACCCTGGACGAGGCCGACGACCTGGCCGGAGTCAGCCCGCAGTACGAGCAGATCCTGCTCTCCTGGCTGGGCCGGCGGCTTCCCGCCCGGGGATGACCCGGGCCGCCATGCGTCGGCCCGGCGGCGGCGGATCAGCGGGGCCCCCGACGGGTGCGCCTGCGGCGTAGCACGCCGGGCACCGCGACCGCCGGCCAGCCGTCCAACGCGGACGGCGGCACGCCCCGGCGGAGCAGGTCGTCGAGGAGCAGCGCCAGCGAGTGGTCGGGGTGCTCGGCAAGGCCCCGTTCCAGGGCCACCGCCGCCAGTGCCCCCTGCCCCGCCCGCCAGGCCGCGAACGCCAGCAGCGCCGCCGGCGCGGCGATCAGCTCCGGCTCGGCCCGGCGCAGCACGTCGGTCCAGAGCGCGATGTCCTCGTCCCGCCCGTCCGTGCGCTCCCACGCGTGGTCGCGGACGGTGACGTGGGTCAGCAGCAGGCTCAGCCAGGCCACCTCGTCGTCGCCGAGCCGCTGCCCCCGCCGGTGCCGGCGCAACGCGCCGCGTACCGCCGCCACCCCGGCGGCCCGGACCGCCCGCCCGTCGCGCAGCTCCGCCGGGGGCGTCTTGTCGAGCAGGGCCGCCAGGCGCCGCTCGGCGCGGACGGCGGCCCGGCGCATCGCCACCCGGCCCGGGCCGTCGACCGGGGCGACCTGCGCGACGAGGGCGGCCCGGTCGGGCAGGGCGACCTGGCCGGCGAAGACGGCCGCCGCGCTGACCTCGCTGGCCCCGGCGTCGAAGCGGGTGCCCTCCGGCGGGCAGCACTCCGGCTCCGTGCAGACGTACGACCAGTAGCGGCCCTCGGTGACGCGGAGGGCGTCGAGCACGGGCAGCCCGGCCACGGCCAGCGCGGCGCGCACGGCGTCGACGGCCGGGGTGACCCGGGCGGCCGGGCCGTAACCCAGGACCGTGGCGGTCTCGGCGCCCTGCCGGGCGATGACGCCGGCGAGGTGCCGGGCCGGATCGTGCGGGTCTGCCAGGTCGGGCAGGTCGGCGCGGGCGGCGAAGGTGATCCGGCGGCCCCGCATGGCGACCACTACCACGCTGTCGGCCGGGTGGAAACCGAGCAGGTACGGCACGGCGGCGATGAGGTCGGCGGGGGAACGGACGGCGAGCCGGGGGCGGTCGGTCGAGGTCATGCCCGCAGCCTGCGGCGCGGGCGCACCGGCCGGCTGACCCTGTGGACGACACACGGGTTATCCACAGACACGGAGAGTATCGCCGCAGCTCACCGGGGAACCTGTGGCGCGAACGACGCGCGGTGAGGGTGAAGCGGCTACGTTGCCGTCATGGATCTGGCGTACCTGCGGGCGCATCCGGAGCACCTGCCGACCTTCCTGACCCACCAGCGGATCCGGGAGACGCCCGTCTCCGGCGGCGACATCTGCGCCGCCTCCCGGTTGACCCTGGACGACGGCCACTCCGTCTTCGCCAAGACCTGGCCGGAGACCGCCGGAAGGCCCGTGTCCGAGGGCTTCTTCGCCGCCGAGGCGGCCGGCCTGCGCTGGCTACGCGAGGCCGGCGCGGTCGCCGTACCGGACGTGGTCGTGGCGCTGCCGGAGCTGCTGGCACTCGACTGGGTCGAGCCCGGCGAGCCGACGCCCGAGGCGGCCGAACGGTTCGGCCGGGAGCTGGCGGGGCTGCACCGGGCCGGCGCGCCGGCCTTCGGGGCCGAGTGGGCCGGGTTCATCGGGGCCCTCCCGCAGGACAACACGCCGGACGACGGCCCGTGGTCGCGCTGGTTCGCCGAGCGTCGGCTGGTCCCCTACCTGCGCCGCTCGGTGGACGGCGGCGCGCTGACCGGCGCGGAGGCCGGGCTGGTCGAGGAGGTCGTCGACCGGATCGGCGAGTTCGGCGGGGACGAGCCGCCGGCCCGCATCCACGGCGACCTCTGGCCGGGCAACGTGCTCTGGGGGGCCGACGACCGGGCCTGGCTGGTGGACCCGGCGGCGCACGGCGGGCACCGGGAGACCGACCTGGCGCAGTTGGCGCTCTTCGGCGGCGCGCCCCACCTGGACCGGATCCTCGCCGCGTACGCGGAGGCGTGGCCGCCGGCCGACGGGTGGCGGGAGCGGGTGCCGCTGCACCAGCTCCACCTGATGCTGGTGCACACCGCCCTGTTCGGCGGGGCGTACCGCGATGGGGTCGCCCGCACCGCCCGGTCGGCGCTGGTGCGCGCTACCGTCGACGGGTGAACGCCGCCCCACCGACCGATGGCGTCCTCGTCGACCGGTACGGCCGCGTCGCCCGGGACCTACGCGTGTCGCTGACCGACAAGTGCAACCTGCGCTGCACCTACTGCATGCCGGCCGACGGGCTGCCCTGGCTGGCGGGCCCGCAACTGCTCGGCGACGACGAGATCGTCCGGTTGGTCGGGGTCGCGGTGCGGCGGCTCGGGGTGACCGAGGTGCGGTTCACCGGCGGGGAGCCGCTGATCCGGCCCGGGCTGGTCGGCATCGTGGCCGCCGTGGCGGCGCTGGAGCCGCGTCCCCGGATCTCCCTGACCACCAACGGCATCGGGCTGGACCGGCTCGCCCCCGCGCTGCGCGCCGCCGGGCTGGACCGGGTGAACGTCTCGCTGGACACCCTGGACCCGGAGCGGTTCGCCCGGCTCACCCGGCGCCGGCGCCTCCCCGACGTGCTGGCCGGGCTCGCCGGAGCCACCGCCGCCGGGCTGACCCCGGTCAAGGTCAACGCGGTGCTGATGCGCGGGATCAACGACGACGAGGTGCCGGCGCTGCTCCGCTTCGCCCTGACGCACGGCTACGAGCTGCGGTTCATCGAGCAGATGCCGTTGGACGCCCAGCACGGCTGGGACCGCGCCACCATGGTCACCGCCGACGAGATCCTCGCCTCGCTGCGCCGGGAGTTCGCCCTGACCCCCGACCCCACGGAACGCGGCGCGGCGCCGGCCGAGACCTGGCTGGTCGACGGCGGCCCCGCGCGGGTCGGCGTGATCGCCAGCGTCACCCGGCCGTTCTGCGGCGACTGCGACCGCACCCGGCTCACCGCCGACGGACAGGTCCGCACCTGCCTCTTCGCCACCGAGGAGGCCGACCTGCGCGGCGCGCTGCGGGCCGGGGCGGACGACGACGAGCTGGCCCGGCGCTGGCGCACGGCGATGTGGGGCAAGCGGGCCGGGCACGACATCGACGACCCGGCCTTCCTCCAGCCGGCCCGGCCGATGTCCGCGATCGGGGGTTGACCGTGGCGGAACCGACGCGGCCGGCCCGCACCGGGACACCGGCCCAGGCAGACACGGCCCGCACCACGCCGCCGACCCAGGCAGGCACAGCCCGCACCGGGTCACCGGCCGAGGGTGCCGACGTCGAGGCGTCGCTGACCGTCCGATACTTCGCCGGGGCGCGGGCCGCCGCCGGCCGGCCCGAGGAGACCGCACCCGGAGGCGGCTGCCTCGACGAACTCGTCGTGGAACTCGCCGGGCGGCACGGCGAGCAGCTCGCCGCCGTGCTGCGGGTGGCGAGTTTCCTGGTCGACGGCGTGACCTGCCATGATCGTCGGGCACCGCTACCGGCCGGGGCCACGATCGACGTCCTGCCCCCCTTCGCGGGCGGCTGAGGGAGGCGCACACATGCTGGCGGCACTGGCCTTCGTGGCCACCATGGCGCTGATCACCGGCCTGATCCACCTCTACCTCTGGAAACGGCTGGTGCGCGACACCACCACCCCGGGGCGTTGGCGGCGGATCGGCGGGATCACCGCCCTGGTGCTGGCGCTGCTCGTACCGGCGACCATGGCCGGCACCCAGGCGGGCCTCTACTGGCTCGCGTGGCCGGGCTACCTCTGGCTCGCCGTCATGTTCTACCTGCTGGTGCTGCTCGTGGCGCTGGAGGTGCCGATGCTGGTGGCCCGGCTGGTGCTGCGCCGCCGGGCCGTCGCCGCGGAGCCCACCGCCGCCGCGCCCGAGCCCGCCCTGGTCGGCGCGGCGGGGCCGGCCGATCCGCCGGCCGCCGGCGCGGTCTCGCAGCCGGACCACGACCCGGCCCGCCGGTTGCTGCTCGCCCGCGGGGCGGCGATCTTCGCCGGGCTCACCGCGACGGGCCTCACCGGGTACGGCATCCGCACCGCGCTCGGCCCGCCGCGGCTCGACCGGGTGCAGATCCCGCTCGCCAAGCTCCCCCGGAGCATGGACGGCCTGCGGATCGCCACCGTCTCCGACATCCACCTCGGCCCGCTGCGTGGCCGGGCCCACACCGAGCGGATCGTCGCCGCGATCAACCGCCTGGACGCCGACATCGTCGCGGTCGTCGGCGACCTGGTCGACGGCTCGGTGGCCGAGCTGGGCGAGGCGGCCGAGCCGCTGCGCGGCCTGCGCTCCCGGCACGGCAGCTACTTCGTCACCGGCAACCACGAGTACTACTCGGGCGTCGAGGAGTGGGTCCAGGAGGTGGACCGGCTCGGGCTGCGGGTGATGCAGAACGAGCGGACGGAGATCCAGGCCCGGGGCGGCGTGCTCGACCTGGCCGGGGTCAACGACGTGACCGCCGCCGGCACCGGGCTGGCCGCCCCGGCGGACTACACGGCGGCGCTCGGCGACCGCGACCCGAGCCGCGCGGTGGTGCTGCTCGCCCACCAGCCGGTGGCCGCGGTGGAGGCGGCGAAGTTCGGCGTCGACCTCCAGCTCTCGGGGCACACCCACGGCGGCCAGATGGTCCCGTTCAACCTCCTGGTGAAGCTCCAGCAGCCGGTGGTCTCCGGCCTCGGCGAGGTCGACGGCACCAAGGTGTACGTCACCAACGGCGCCGGCTTCTGGGGCCCGCCGGTGCGCGTCGGCGCGGAGCCGCAGGTCACCCTGGTCGAGCTCCGCGCCCGCTGACCCATAGCGCGGGGCAGGCGGCTTGTCCAGCACCGGACGCTCAGGTCACGGGTCTGCGTGGCGACCGGCGGGTAATCGAGCGGGCGTGACAGGATGCGGCGTGCCTCCGTTCAGCGCCGCACCCTCCGGTGGCCTCCCGCCGTTCGTCGCGGATCTGCACATCCACTCGAAGTACTCGCGCGCGTGCAGCCGCGACCTCACCCTGCCCAACCTCGCCTGGTGGGCGCGGCGCAAGGGCATCGGCGTGCTCGGCACCGGCGACTTCACCCACCCCGCCTGGTACGACCACCTGCGCGAGACGCTGCACCCCGCCGAGCCCGGCCTGTACCGGCTCAGCCCGGAGGCGGAGCGGGACGTCGCCCGCCGGCTGCCGCCCCGGCTGGCCAGCGAGGCGGAGACGGACCCGGTCCGCTTCATGCTCAGCGTGGAGATCTCCACGATCTACAAGCGGGACGACCGCACCCGCAAGGTGCACCACCTGATCTACCTGCCCGACCTGGACGCGGTGGCGCGGTTCAACACGGCGCTCGGGCGGATCGGCAACCTCGGCTCGGACGGCCGGCCGATCCTCGGCCTGGACTCGCGGGACCTGCTGGAGATCACCCTGGAGGCCAGCGCCGACGGCTACCTGGTGCCCGCGCACATCTGGACGCCGTGGTTCTCCGCGCTGGGCTCGAAGTCCGGCTTCGACGCGATCGCCGACTGCTACGCCGACCTCGCCGACCACGTCTTCGCGGTGGAGACCGGCCTCTCCTCCGACCCCGAGATGAACTGGCGGGTCGGCAGCCTGGACCGCTACCAGCTCGTGTCGAACTCGGACGCGCACTCGCCGCCCGCCCTGGCCCGGGAGGCCACCGTCTTCGCCACCGCCCGGGACTACTTCGCCGTCCGGGACGCGCTGCGCACCGGCGACGGGCTGGCCGGGACCATCGAGTTCTTCCCCGAGGAGGGCAAGTACCACGCGGACGGGCACCGGCTCTGCGGGGTCAACTGGTCCCCGGAGCGGACCCGGGCCGCCGGCGGGCGCTGCCCGGAGTGCGACAAGCCGCTGACCGTCGGCGTGCTGAGCCGGGTGGAGGAGCTGGCCGACCGTCCGGCGGGGCACCGGCCCCCGCACGCCAGGGACGTCACCCACCTCGTGCCGCTGGCCGAGGTCCTCGGCGAGATCAACAAGGTGGGCGCCCGCTCGAAGAAGGTCGAGGGGAAGCTCAACGACCTGCTCGCCGCGCTCGGCCCGGAGCTGGAGATCCTCACCACCACCCCGCTCGCCGAGATCGCCCGGGTCGGCGGGGAACTGCTCGCCGAGGGCATCGGCCGGCTGCGCCGGGGCGACGTCCGCCGGGTCCCCGGCTACGACGGCGAGTACGGCGCCATCACCCTGTTCGACCCGGCCGAGCTGGGTGGCGGCGCGGCGACGGCGCAGGAGACCCTCTTCGACGTACCCGTGCCGGCGCAGCGCACCCCCGCGGAGCCGGCGCCGAAGCCGCGGGCCAAGCGCCCGGCGGCGGCCAAGGCCGAGCCGAAGCGCAAGGCCGCGCCGGCCACGCCGCCGCCCCCGATCGCGCCGGCGCCCTCGCCGCACGAGCCGTTCGAGCCGATGCTCGCGGGCATGGAGGAGGTCGGCACCGGGCTGCTGGACCGGCTGGACGCGATGCAGCGGGTGGCCGCCTCCGCGCCCGGCGGGCCGCTGCTCATCGTCGCCGGGCCCGGCACCGGCAAGACCCGGACGCTGACCCACCGGATCGCCTACCTCTGCGCCGAGCTGAACGTCTTCCCGGAGCAGTGCCTGGCGATCACGTTCACCCGGCGCGCCGCCGAGGAGCTGCGGCACCGCCTCGACGGCCTGCTCGGGCCGGTCGCCGAGGACGTCACGGTCGGCACCTTCCACTCGCTGGGGCTGACCATCCTGCGGGAGAACGCCGACGCCGTCGGCCTGCCGGCGGACTTCCGGATCGCCGACGACGCCCAGCGGGCGGAGGCCCGTGCCGAGGCCGGTGCCGACGACGCCGGCTACGCGGCGCTGCTGCGCAAGCAGGACCTGGTCGACCTGGACGAGCTGCTCACCCTGCCGGTCGCGCTGCTGCGGGCCGACCGGAAGCTGGTGCAGCGCTACCGGGAGCGCTGGCGGTGGATCTTCGTCGACGAGTACCAGGACGTCGACGAGGTGCAGTACGAGCTGCTGCGCCTGCTCAGCCCCGCCGACGGCAACCTCTGCGCGATCGGCGACCCGGACCAGGCCATCTACTCCTTCCGGGGCGCCGACGTCGGCTACTTCCTGCGCTTCTCGCAGGACTTCACCGACGCCCGGCTGGTGCGGCTGAACCGCAACTACCGCTCCTCCGCCCCCATCCTGGCCGCCGCGGTGCAGGCGATCGCGCCGTCGTCGCTGGTCCGGGGCCGCCGGCTCGACCCGGCCCGGCTCGACCCGGAGGCCCCGCTGGTCGGCCGCTACCCCGCGGCCTCCGTCGCCGACGAGGCCGACTTCGTCGTACGCACCGTCGACGAGCTGGTCGGCGGGCTCTCCCACCGGTCGCTCGACTCGGGGCGGATCGACGGCCGGTCGACCTCGCTCTCCTTCTCCGACATCGCCGTGCTCTACCGCACGGACGCGCAGGCCGCACCGATCGTGGACGCGCTGGCGCGGGCCAACATCCCGGTGCAGAAGCGCTCGCACGACCGGCTGCGGGACCGGCCGGGGGTGGCGGCCATCGCCCGCGAGCTGCGGCACGCCGACGGGCTCGACGGCTCGCTGGCCGCCCGCGTCCGGCTGGCCGGTCAGGTGCTGGCGGAGCGCTTCGCCGTGCCGACGCTGGACGGCGCCGGCGCGGTACGCCCGGAGGACGTCCGGGCGGCGGTCGACCTGCTCACCCCGCTGGCCCGCCGCTGCGGCGACGACCTGCCGCTGTTCCTGTCCCAGCTCGCCACCGGCGCGGAGGTGGACGCCCTCGACCCGCGCGCCGAGGCGGTCACCCTGCTCACCCTGCACGCCGCGAAGGGGCTGGAGTTCCCGGTCGTCTTCCTGGTCGGCGCCGAGGACGGGCTGCTCCCGCTGCGCTGGCCCGGCAGCACGCCCGACGACGACGCGATCGCCGAGGAGCGGCGGCTCTTCTTCGTGGGGCTGACCCGGGCCCAGGACCGCCTGTACGTCACCCACGCCGCCCGCCGCAGCCGGCAGGGCAACGAGCGCGAGTGCTCCCCGTCGCCGTTCCTCGACGCCATCGACCCGGGCCTCTTCGAACGCTTCGGCGAAGCCCAACCTCGCCGCCCCCGAGACCACCAACTCCGCCTCATCTGAGGGAACGCGCGGGTCAGGGGGTGAGGGTGGCGAGCCAGGCGCCGGTGAGGAGGGCCGGGCCGAGTGGGAGAGGGGTGTCCCGGCGCACCCTGCCGGCGGCCAGCAGGGCGAGCACCACCACGCCGTTGAGCAGGTGCGGCAGGAGCAGCCCGAGCGCCAGCGGCGACCAGCCCAGCCAGCCGAGCGGCAGGCCCAGCACGGCGGCGAGCTTCACGTCGCCGAAGCCCAGCCGCGAGCCGGGCAACAGGGCCAGCAGCGCGTGCCCGGCGAAGCAGAGCCCGGCCCCCGCCACCGCGCCGAGCAGCCGCTCCGGGGCCCCCGCCAGCAGCGCCGCGCCGGTCAGGCCGACGGCGACGACCAGCGCGGCCGCGCCCACCAGCGGGTCGGGCAGCCGCAGGCAGGCCAGGTCGACCACGGCCAGCACCAGCCCCACCGCCGCCAGCCCGAGGAAGGCCGGCAGGACGGGGTCGCCGCCGAGGGCCGCCGCGAGCCCGGCGAACACGACCGCGCCCACCACCGCCCCGGCGACCGCGCCGAACCCGGTGGACGGGCCGACGCCAGCGGCCCGGGCGGGGGCCGCCGGCCCACCGCGGTCGGCCGGCCGACCCGGCTGGCCCGTCGCGGCGGACGCCACCGCCCCGACGGCGGGCCCCGGCCGGGTCGACGCCGGTCGGCCCGTCACGGCGGACGCCACCGCCCCGACGGCGGGCCCCGGCCGGGTCGACGCCGGTCGGCCCGTCCAGTGGCGGGCGACCCGGAGCGCGGCGAGGCCGGCGACGCCGCCGAGCAGCGCCGCGCACGCCACCAGCCCGCCCGACACGGGCCGGACGCTACCGGCGGGACGGCTCCGGCGCGGCCCCCTGGACAGGACGTCGGGGTCTCTCGGTGCTCACGACGAGGGCGACCCCGGCGACGATGACCGCGCCGCCGAGCAGCACCTGCGCGGTGACCGGCTCCGCGACGAACAGCGCGCCGAGCGCCACCGCGACCGCCGGGTTGACGTAGGCGTACGTCGCGACCAGCGAGATCGGGGCGTGGTGCAGCAGCCAGACGTACGCGGTGAAGGCGACCAGCGAGCCGGCCACCATCAGGTACGCGAGCGCGAGCCACGACCGGCCGGTGACCTGGCCCGGGTCGAAGCCGTGCAGCTCGCCGCGCCCCACGGCGAGGACGGCGAGTGCCGCCGCCCCGGCGAACATCTCGTAGACGGTGGCGACGAACGGGTCGGCGGGCATCCGGATCCGTCCGGAGAGAAACGAGCCGATCGACCAGCTGGCGGCGCCTGCGACGATGGTCAGCGCCCCGGCGAGCGGTACGGCGTCCGCCCCGCCGGTCGGCAGCACGAGCAGCACCAGGCCGACGAAGCCCAGCGTCACCCCGGCCAACGTCCAGAACCGGGGCCGGTCGCCCGTGACCGTACGCAGCAGCACCACCAGCAGCGGGACGGTGGCCACGAGCAGCGCGGCGATCCCGGAGGGCACCGCGACGCCCGGCGGGCCGGACTCGGCGAGCGCCACCAGCCCGTTGCCGCCGGCCAACAGCAGCACCCCGACCAGCGCGGCCGAGCCGAGCTGCCGCCGGTCGACCCGCAGCGCGCCCGGGCCCCGGCGCAGCCGCAGCACGATCGCCAGCACCAGACCGGCGGCGGCGAACCGGGCGGCCGCCGAGCCGAGCGGCGGCATCGACTCCACGACGATCCTGATGCCGAGGTAGGTGGAGCCCCAGACGACGTAGACCAGCAGCAGGGCGGTCCAGACCAGGGCGGGCGTGGCGGCAACCGCCCGACGCGCCCCGGTGCCCGGGTCGGTCCCGGTGGGCGGTGGCGGAATCGGTGGGCGTGGTCTCATCGGTGGACACGCTACGGTGGCCTGGGCGTCGGCGTCCCTCGTTGGTGGCCGGCCTCTCACCACTCACGCGGGAGACGTGCATGGCGAACTACGGACCACCACCGGGTCGGGGGGACCCGGCACCGTGGCGTGGGCGGCAGCCGGACGAGGCGTACGGCCCGCCGGCCGCCTCGCCCGGGCGCGGCGGGTGGGACGATCCGCACGCCACGTACCCACCGCCGGAGCCCGGGTACGGCGGTCAGCCGTACCGGCGGGGCGACCCGGGTCACGGACCGGGGCCGTACCAGCAGGGGGCACCGCCTCCCGCCTACGACCACGGTCCCGCCGCGCCGCCGTACGCCTCCTGGCCCGGCTCCGCGCCCCCCTCCCCGTACGCGCCGGGCACCACGTCGCCGCCGGAACGCCGGCGTGCCCGGGGGCCGGTGGCCGCGGTGCTGGCGGCGGTGGCCATGCTGGTCCTCGTCGGCGGCGCGGCGGTGTTCTACCTGCTCGGCCAGGACGACGAGGCGCCGGTGGCCACGCCGAGCGGGCCGGCGCCCGCCGCCGGGTCCGGGGCGCCGGAGGCACCGGCGAGCGCCCCGGCGGCCAGTGCCGCGGCACCCGAGTCCTCCGCCGACCCCCGCTTCGTCGAGGCGGGGCAGTGCGTACGCAACGACGGTCCGACCGGCGGCAAGCCCAAGCTGCTGATCAGTGACTGCGGCCCGCAGACGTACGAGGTGCTACGCCGGATCGACGGCGCGACCAGCGGCGAGAAGGACGCCGCGGCCAAGTGCGCCAAGGTCGACGGCTACACCAACTGGTATTTCTTCGACAGCGAGCTGGACACCCTCGACTTCGTGCTGTGCCTGAAGCAGCGCTGAACCACCGCACCCCTGGGGAAGAGATGACAACCTACGGATCACCCGGCCAGCCGGACGACCCCTACCAGCGCCCGGCCGACAATCCCGGGGGCCTGCCGCCCATCGACCCGACGCTGCCCCAGTGGGGGCAGCCGCCGTCGGCCGCCGCGGAGCCGCCGTCCGCCCCGCAGTGGGGCCAGCCGCAGCCCGGCGGCGAACCGCCCACCGCCCCGCAGTGGGGCCAGCCGCAGCCGGGTGGCGAAACGCCCGCCGCCCCGCAGTGGGGCCAGCCCGGCCCGGCCGCCGAGCCGCCGACCACGCCGATGTGGAGCCAGCCTCCGGCCCCCGGACCGGCCTACCCCCCGCAGCCCCCGTCCTCCGGGTCGGGCTACCCGCCGCCGCCCACCTCCGGGGCCGGGTATCCGCCCCCGCCGGGGGGTCAGCCGTCGGCGGAGCAGGGTGGCTATCCGCCGGCCGGGCCGTTCCCGCCGGCCGGCCCGACGCCCGCGCCGGCGCCCGGCGCCCAGTGGGGCGCCCCGCCGCCGACCCCCGGCGGGTACGGGACGCCGCCGCCCGCTCCGCCGGCGAAGAAGGGCGGCGGGAAGATCGCCCTGATCATCGGCCTGGTGGTGGTGCTCCTGCTCTGCCCGTGCCTCGGGATCGCCGGCTGGGCGGTCTGGCAGGCCGGCGATGACGACGACCCGTCGATCTCGGCACCGGCGACGAGTGCCCCCGCAAGTCCGACGGGCGAGCCGACCGACGAGCCCAGCGCGGCGCCGAGTTCGGCGGAGCCGAGCCCGACCGAGGACGACGACGACGATTTCGCCAAGGGCGACTGCGTGGTCAACGACGGCACGTCCACCGACGCCGAGCTGCGGAAGGTGCCCTGCGGCCCCAACACGTACGAGGTGCTGCTGCGGATCCCGGGCACGAGCGACGGTGACAAGTGCAAGACCCGGGCGCCGAAGTCGACGGCGAACTACGTGCACGACAACTCGGTGGACTTCCTCGACTACGTGCTCTGCCTGAAGAAGCGCTGATTACCAAAACTAGGGCTGTCTAGCATCGACGCTAGACAGCCCTAGTTTTGTCTCGACGCCGGATCCGGCCGCCGCCGCGACCCGACACGCCGGTAGCCCCATCTACGGATGTCTAGCCCCGCAGCTAGACGGCCCGATACTGTGCGATGCGTGGATCCGGTCCGCAACCCGTACGCACCGGGCGCCGGCCAGCGTCCGCCCGAGCTGGCCGGGCGGGGGCGCGAGCTGGACGTCTTCGACGTCGTGCTGGAGCGCATCGCCCGCGGGCGGCCGGAACGCAGCCTGATGCTCACCGGCCTGCGCGGGGTCGGCAAGACGGTGCTGCTCAACACCCTCCGGTCCCAGGCGATCAACCACCTCTGGGGCAGCGGCAAGATCGAGGCGCGGCCGGACCAGTCACTGCGCCGCCCCGTCGCCGCCGCGCTGCACATGGCCGTCCGTGAACTCGCGCCCCGGCACCGCGCGCCGGACCGGATCGACGCCTTCCTCGGCGTGCTGAAGGCGTTCGCCCAACGGTCCGCGCCGACCGGTCGCGGCGGCGCCGCCCCGAAGCTGCGCGACCGGTGGCAGCCCGGCATCGACGTGCCCGCCGCCAGCGGCCGGGCCGACTCCGGCGACATCGAGATCGACCTCGTCGAGCTGCTCACCGACGCCGCCGCGGTGGCCGCCGACGTCGGCACCGGCATCGCCGTCTTCATCGACGAGATGCAGGACCTCGGCGCGGAGGACGTCTCCGCGCTCTGCGCCGCCTGCCACGAGCTGTCCCAACTGGGCGCGCCGCTGATCGTGGTCGGTGCCGGGCTGCCGCACCTGCCGGCCGTGCTCAGCGCCGCCAAGTCGTACTCCGAGCGGCTCTTCCGCTACCAGCGCATCGACCGGCTCGACCGGATCGCCGCCGACCAGGCGCTCTGCGCGCCCGCCGAACGCGAGGAGGTCGAGTACGAGCAGAAGGCGCTCGACCTGCTCTACGAGAAGTCCGGCGGCTACCCGTACTTCGTCCAGGCGTACGGGAAGGCGACCTGGGACCACGCGCCGCGCTCGCCGATCACCGCCGCCGACGTGCGGGTCGCCGCGCCCGAGGCCGAGGCCGAACTGGCGGTCGGCTTCTTCGGCTCCCGGTTCGAGCGGGCCACTCCGGCCGAGCGCGAGTACATGCGGGCGATGGCCACCCTGTCCCTGGTGGAGGGCGAGGTCGACGGCGGCGGGCGGGACGACATGGACGCCGCCGTGCCGACGGCGGAGATCGCCCGCACCCTCGGGCGCAAGCCGGCCAGCCTCTCCCCGGCCCGGGACGCGCTGATCAAGAAGGGCCTCATCTACTCCGGCGAGCGCGGCACGGTGGCCTTCACCGTCCCCCACTTCGGCCGTTACCTGCGCACCCAGCCGGCCTGACGGGCGGGGTGGGCGCGGGTCAGACCTTCGACCAGGGCGGGGGGAAGAGGACCTCGCCGCGCGGCGACGGCCCTTCGCCGCCGGTGGTCGGCGGGAGCACCAGCGCCTGCCAGGGGTCGCCGAGGCCGGACCAGGGGCTGGTCAGCCCCATCCGGTCGGCCCGGCCGAAGCCGAAGCGGTGGTAGTAGGACGGGTCGCCGAGCACCACCACCAGCCGCTCGCCCAGCTCGGTGGCCGCGTCGAGGCCGGCCTGGACCACCGCCGTGCCGAGCCCGATCCGCCGCCGGTGCGGCGCGACCGCCACCGGGCCGAGGGCCAGTGCCGGGGCGGTGGCGTCGTCGGACCTCACCCGGACCCGGGTGAGCAGGGCGTACCCCACGACCTCGCCGCCGTACTCGGCGACCATCGCCAGCTCCGGCAGCCAGGCGTCGCTGCCGCGCAGCTCGTCGACCAGCCCCACCTCGGGCGGCGTGGCCACGTCGGGCCGGGCGAAGGCGGCGGCCAGCACGCGACGGACCGCGCCGGTGTCGGCCGGGTCCTCGGGTCGCAGCCGCAGCGTCGTCACGCGGGGGACGTTACCCCTCGTCGGCGGTCCATCAGCGACGGTCGCTCGAATCGGCGTGGCGCGACCTCGCCGGGTCGGCGTGGCGACCAGCCCGGGGAGGTCCACGTGGGCCGATCCGGATCGGCGGTTGCGGGGGTAACCGGGCCGGTGACGGGGTATGACTGACCCATGAAACCCGTACGCTCCCTCGCCCGCGCCATGTTGAGCGGCATCTTCGTGGTCAGCGGGTTGCACAACTTCCAGAACCCGGGGCGGCTGGTCCCGGCCGCGAAGCCCCTGACCGACCGGGTGACCCCGCTACTGGAGAAGGCCGGCCCGCGCATCCCCACCGACACGGAGACGCTGATCCGGGTCAACGCGGTGGTGCAGGTCGGTGCCGGGCTGATGCTCGCCACCGGCAGGTTCGCCCGGCCGGCCGCGCTGGTCCTCGCCGGCACGCTGGTCCCGGTGACCATCGCCGGGCATCCCTTCTGGAACAACGACGACCCGGGAGCGCGGAACAACAACCAGATCCACTTCCTGAAGAACATCGGCCTCTTCGGCGGGCTGCTGCTCGCCGCCGCCGACACCGGCGGCAAGCCCGGCCTGCGGTGGCGGACCGGCCACCGGATCGGCCACTCCCGACGTTCGGTGCAGCGAGCCGTCCGTACCGCCCGCAGAGAGGCCCGGATCGCCGTACGATCGGCAGCGACGGCCCGACGAATCCCCGGCTGACCTGCGTCGATACCTCCCCTCCGCCGGTCCACCACCCGCCAACGCCACGAATCACCTGAACCACCCGGTAGGCGTTAACGCGGTGGAAATGTCAAAAACATGTGTGGGATCGGACACGGTCGCATAACGCGGGAGGCATTAACGTGAGGCGCCGTTCTAGGCTCCGTACCGGACCTGGACGGGTAGGACGACCTTGGTACGGGGGTGGCCACGCCATGCCGGCGACCGTCGGTAGGAGGGTGGACCGCCTCGCCCCAGTCCGTCGCGTAACGCGTGGGATCGATCGTAGGACAGTCGTACGGACCGGCTTCGTGGCCGCCGTCGCCTATGCCGCATGGCTCGCCATCGGCGCTTTCGGGCGGCCGTACAACTTCTTCGACATGAAGATCTACCACGGCGCGGTGGTGTGGTGGGCGAGCGGTCACGAGCTCTACGAGTTCATCGCACCCGGCACCACCCTGGGTTTCACCTACCCGCCGTTCGGCGGCCTGGTCATGCTGCCGATGGCGCACCTGCCGGTCGAGTTGGCCGGGATGGTCAACGCGCTCGCCAGCATCGCCGCCCTGGCGGTCGTGCTCGCCGGTCTGCTCCGCCCCATCGTCGACCGGCTCGGCTGGCCGCTCCCGTTCACCGTGGCGATCGCGACGCCGCTGGCGGTCGCCATCGAGCCGGCCCGGGAAACCCTCGGCTACGGCCAGGTGAACCTGCTCCTCTTCGCACTGATCATGGCCGACCTGATCGGCCTGCGCTGGCGGTCCCGCCGGGGCACCCACGTCGCCGAGACCGACGGCCCGCTGCTGCGCTTCGTCTACAGCGGCGCGTGGGCCGGCGTCGGCATCGGTCTGGCCACCGCGGTCAAGCTGACCCCGGCCCTGTTCATCGCCTACCTGATGATCACCCGACAGTGGCGGGCGGCGGCCACCGCGGTCGGCACGGTGATCGCCGTGACCCTCGGCTCCTTCGCCGTCGTCGGCACCGAGTCCCGGGCCTACTTCGGCGGCGTGCTCTGGCAGACCGAGCGGGTCGGCGCCGCCGACATGACGCCCAACCAGTCGCTGGCCGGGCTGCTGGCCCGGCTCTACGACTCGATCGAGACGCCCGGCCTGCTCTGGCTGGCGTTCGCGGTGCTGATGCTGGCGCTCGGCCTGTCCCGCGCCGCCAACGCGCGCGCCGACGGCGACGAGCTGACCGCGTTCACGCTGGTCGGCCTCACCGCCAACGTGATCAGCCCGATCTCCTGGACGCACCACCTGGTCTGGGTGATCCCCGCGATCATCGTGCTGGCCGACGCCGCCGTACGCCGCCGGGACGCCAGCCGCGGGCTGGCCCAGCGGGCCGGCCAGGGCGCGTACGGCGGGCTGCCGGGGGTCAACGGGCTGCGCCCGCCGATCTGGTACCCGGGGCTGACCGGGCTCCGGCACGGCGTCGCGGCGATCGGGCTCTACCTGCTCTTCCTGGTCTCCCCGATCTGGCCGTACGAACACCAGCTCCCCGAGGTGTCGCACTACCAGGACGGCCTCTTCGGCGCCCTGATGGAGAACTCGCTGGCGCTGGCCCTGATCGTGCTCGTCGCCGCGCTGCCGTGGCGCCCCGGCGCCGAGCCGGCCTTCTACGGCGACCGGATGGGCCGCCAGGCCGCACTCGGCGTCCGCCGCTGAGGGGTGGGCCGCCCGTCAGGGGCAGTTCACCCACTCCTCGGTGCCGTCGGCGAACACCTGCCGCTTCCAGATCGGCAGCCGCGCCTTGACCTCGTCGACCAGCCGGGCACAGGCGGCGAACGCGGCGGCCCGGTGGGCGGTGCTGACCGCCGCGACCAGGGCCACGTCGCCGATGGCGAGCGGGCCGATCCGGTGCGACACCGCGACGGCGTACACGTCCGGTTCGCTGGCGATCTCGGCCGCCACCTCGCGCAGCACCCGCTCGGCGCTCGGGTGGCCCTCGTACTCCAGGCTGGTCACCGCGCGGCCGTGGTCGTGGTCGCGGACCACGCCCTGGAACGACACCACCGCGCCGGCCCGGCGGTCCGCGACCGCCGCCTCGTGCGCGGCCAGGTCGAGCGGCCGGTCGGTGACCTCGCCGAACGTCGTGGGCCGGTGGTCCGCGAGCCGGCCTGACGCGTCGGTGGTCGGCGCGGTCACCACGCACGCTCCCCGGGCAGCAGCGGCAGTGGCACGACCGGCACCCGGTCACCGGGCTCGCCCGAGGTGCCGGGGCGGATGACGGCGAAGCCGTCCGCGCCGGCCAGCCCGCGCAGCATCGCCGAGCCGACGTGCCGGACCGGGTGGGCGGTGCCGGCGGCCCGGTCCAGCCGGACCAGTGCCAGGTGGGTGTACCGCCCCCGGCCGGGCACCGGCTCGGCGAGCGCGGCGTGCGGCAACACCGGCATCGGGCGGCCCGACAGGCCGGCCAGGAGCGGGGCGACCAGCGAGACCAGGGCGATGATGGCGGACTGCGGGTTCCCGGGCAGCCCGGCGACGAACCGGACCCGCCCGTCGGCGTCGGTCAGCCGGGCCAGCAGCATCGGGAAGCCGGGCCGCACCGCGACCGTGTTGACCACGTAGTCGGCGCCGAGCGCCTCCAGCGCGGGGTGCAGGTGGTCGACCGGGCCGTGCATCGTGCCACCGGTGGTGCAGACCAGGTCAGCGGTGGCCAGCGCGGCGCGCAGGGCCGCCACGTGCGCGGGCAGGGTGTCCGCCACCGGTCCCACCACGTCCGACGGACGCACCACGCAGCCGTACCGGCGCAGCCACGCCGGCACCGCCGGCCCGAGCGCGTCCCGGACCCGGCCGGCGGCGGGCGGACCGGCGGTCAGCAACTCGTCGCCGAAGACCAGCAGCGCGGCGCGCGGCTGCCGCCGCACCAGCAGGCTGTCGTGCCCGCAGGAGGCGGCCAGGCCGACCAGCGCCGGGTCCACCGGCGTGCCGGCGGGGACCAGTTCCTCCCCGGCGTACGCCTCCTCGCCGGGCTCGCGCCACTCCGGCGCGGGCCGCGGCGTGCCGTCGACCAGGCCCTCCGGCGTACGGCGGGACTCCTCGACCCGCAGCACGGCGGTGGCGCCCGCGGGCACCATCGCGCCGGTGGCGATCTCGACGGTCGTCCCGTCGTCGGTCAGCGGCGCCGGGGTGCTGCCGGCCAGCGCCCGCCCGACCGGGCGCCACGGGCCCGCCCCGCGCACCGCCCAGCCGTCGACGCTGGAGGTCGGGAAGGCGGGCAGGTCCGTACGCGTGGTCAACGGCTCGGCGAGGGTGTGCCCGTCGATCTCGGCGAGCGGCCGGCTCACGGTGGCGAGCGCGGCGGCCAGGCCGACCGCGTACACCCGGGATCGGGCCTCCTCCCAGTCGGCCGGCGGGGGCGCGGCGACTGGATCGGCGGCCGGTGCGGTTTCCGTGCTCACCGGCCGAGCCTAGCCGGTGCGGGGTGTCGGTCGCCCCGTCACCTGCACCACTCCCGGTGCCCCGTCAAGCGGGCGGCCGGGGTCGACGTGGCGGGGTGTCAGTGGTCGCCGCCGCGGAGCTGGTCGACGGCGTGGGCGAGGATCGGCCCGAGCACGGCCAGACCGTCCCGGGCCCCGCCGGTGGAGCCGGGCAGGTTGACCACCAGCATCCGGCCGGCCACGCCGGCGAGCCCGCGGGAGAGCGCGGCGGCGGGCACCTTGTCGCGGCTGTGCGCCCGGATCGCCTCGGCGATGCCGGGGACCTCGTAGTCGAGCAGCGCCCGGGTCACGTCGGGGGTGCGGTCGGTCGGGTTGATCCCGGTGCCGCCGCTGGTCAGCACGACGTCGACCCCGTCGGCCAGGGCGGCGCGCAGCGCCTCGCCCACCGGCTCGCCGTCGGGCACCACCACCGGGTCGTCCACCTCGCAACCCAGCTCGCGCAGCCCGGCCACGAGCAGCGGCCCGCTGGTGTCGGCGTACACCCCCGCGGCGGCCCGGTTGGACGCCACAACCACCCGTGCCCGGATCACGGCCGGTCCTCCGGGCGGACCCACAGGCCGGTCTTGCCGCCCTCCTTGCGCAGCACCCGGACCGCGTCGACGCTGGCCGCCGGGTCGACCGCCTTGACCATGTCGACCAGCGCCAGCCCGGCGACGGCCACCGCGGTCAGGGCCTCCATCTCCACCCCGGTGCGGTCCGCCGTCCGGGCCGTGGCGGTGATCTCGACGGTGTCGCGGGTCAGCGTCAGGTCGACCGTGACGCCGTGCAGGGCGATGGGGTGGCAGAGCGGGATCAGGTCCGGGGTCCGCTTCGCGCCCATGATGCCGGCGAGCCGGCCGACCGCCAGCGCGTCGCCCTTGGGCAGCCCGTCGCGGCGCAGCAACTCGACCACCTCCGCAGTGGTGCGGAGCCGGCCGGCGGCGACGGCCAGGCGGCCGGTGACGGTCTTGGCGGAGACGTCGACCATGCGGGCCGCGCCCGCCGGATCGACGTGGGTGAGCTGCGCGGGATCGGTCACGGCCGCGAGCCTATCCGTCGTACGGCGCGATCGTCGGCCACGGCCCTGGCGTCGGTGTCCCGCCCCGACCCCGCACCGCTGCGTGGGGACCTGCCGTCCCTGGCCGACCGGCTTCCGGCCCGAGCAGGAACTCATCCGCCTTCGGGCCGACGACCAGCCTCGGCAATAACGAATCGGTGAGGCGACTCTCACTGTAAGGCGATCACTTCATGGCCGATCGGAACCTCGACCTTCGGTTCGTTGTGCGGAGCGCCGGGTCGGACGTCCCGAATGGACGGGCAGGGTTTCACGAACATATGAACGAAAGGCTCGCGGTTGCTGAGGGTCACGCCTGATCAGCCCTCAGATGAATGGTGCGGTGCCCACCCTGCCGGGTGCGGGTTCGGTGGTTCCGACAGGTCGGTGCAGCGGCTCTGGTCGACAGCCGGCAGTGGCGCCACGACGGTCCGCAACCGGATACGGCCCGAACGGGCTGCTTCCGGGCCGGCGCATGGACAATCGCGCCGCCACGGGGCGCACCGCGCCCGTCGCGCCACAATCATGATCGGCGTTCAAGGGCGCCTTCACGTCCGATGCGCAGAGGCGGACACTGGGCCATTATCTTGCGTTAACCACAAGCGGATAGAAGTACAGCACTCCGTTCCGACGCGGGAACGGAAAGTCACGAAAAGTAGCGCGATTCTCATCCATTGCCCATAGTTACATATATCCCTCCAAAATTGCCTTAACCACCCTTAGGCTGTTCCCGTCGCAGACAACAGCCGCAGATGAGGTCGGGCAGTTAAGCAGGAGGGACAAAGCCATGTCGGCACACGAGTGGCAGTAAGAAGGATTGTGTTCGGCGAGTGACCGTAGGTAGCCTCGACATCTGCTCATCGGGGGCGGGTGGCAAGTCGGGGATGCGGTGACACGACCGAACACGGGCAAGACAGAGGCCGAGCGGCGGCTGACGCTGCACGTCGGCCTCGTCTGCGTTGTGGCCACGGTCGCGGTGGTCGTTTCCCTGCACGCGCTGACGGAACTCGACCTGTCGGGCGAGGATCTGGCGCTCAGCCTCAGCTTGATCTTCATGGCCGCACTCGGCGTGACGATCAAGTGGCGCATCCGGATCCGCGCGACGGTTCACGCGATCTCCTGGAGCGAGACGGCGATCATCCTGAGTCTGGCGGTCGCACCGACGTCGCTGGTCGTCCTGACCACCGGGCTCGGGGTGGCGATCGCCCTGCTGCTCATCAAGCTCCCGCCGCTGAAAGCCGCCTTCGGAGTAGCCAAGAGCATGTTGCTGGCGGCGGGCGCGGGGGCGACACTCCACGCGCTCGGATGGCCGCCATCGCCCACCGAGTTCCCACACGTCGTCGGGCTGATCGGGCTCGCCTACGCAGTCGCCGTGGTCCTCGACGAGCTACTGACCCTCCCGGTCATCGCGCTCGCCACCGGCACCAGGCTCGGGCACCTCTTCCGGGAGGACCTCGGGATGCGCCTGACGAGCGCGGCGGCACGCTTCGTCCTCATCGTCACCACGCTGCTCATCCTGCGCGCCGACCCCCGACTCCTGCTTGCCGTGCCGCCCCTGGTGCTCAGCCTTCACCTGCTCTACTCCAACCGGGTCAAGGCCCGCACGGAGCAGCAGGCGTGGCAGCGGCTCGCCCGCACCACCGACGCGCTCAACGTGGTCGACCTGGACAAGGTCCTCACCACGGCGGTCACCCAGGCCGCCGAGCTGTTCTCCGCCGACGAGGTGGAGGTCGAGCTGCGCGACGGCGGCCGCACCGTGCGCGGCGGAGCGGGCTCCATCACGTACGACGGGCCGGCCGGCGAGCCGACCGCCACCGACGGCACCGTGGTCCCGGCCGCGCTGGAGGGGCACGACCGGACGGCCGACGTGGGCGTGCTGCGACTGCGTTTCCGCGGCCCCGTGCAGCTCTCCGAGCGGGAGCAGTACACGCTGCGCACCTTCGCCTCGGCGCTCTGCACCGCGGTCCGCAACGCCCAGGCGTACGCCGAGCTGGCCCGGGTCGCCGACGAGCACGCGTACGCCGCCACGCACGACGCGCTGACCGGGCTGGCCAACCGCCGCCACCTGCTCGACCAGGGCACCGAGCACCTCAACACCCGGCACGCCGACGGGGTGACCGCGCTGGTGCTGATCGACCTCAACCACTTCAAGGAAGTCAACGACACCCTCGGGCACGCCGCCGGGGACCAGGTCCTCGTGCAGGTCGCCGAGCGGCTGCGCACCGCCGCCCAGGAGGGCGACCTGGTGGCCCGGCTGGGCGGCGACGAGTTCGCCGTACTCCTGCGGGGTCTGCCGGCCCCGGCGGTGGCCGCGCACCGCGCGGAGACCCTGCTCGCCACGCTGCACGAGCCGTTCGACCTGGACGGCATGCGGATCAGCGTCGAAGCGAGCGGCGGGATCGCCGCCGCGCCCGCCACCGGCGGCATGCCGGAGCTGCTGCGCCGCGCGGACGTGGCGATGTACCAGGCGAAGCGGGCCGGGCAGCGCACCTCGACGTACGCCCCGACCCGGGACACCGCCGACCTCGGCCGGCTGACCCTCGGCGGGGAGCTGCCCCGCGCCGTCGCCGACCACGAGTTCACCGTCAACTTCCAGCCCATCGTCGACCTGGGCTCCGGCCAGGTCACCGGCGCGGAGGCGCTGGCCCGCTGGCGCCACCCCGTCCACGGGGTGATCGACCCGCTGCGCTTCCTGGAGGCGGTGGAACGGTCCGGGCTGCTGCCGGCCTTCGCCGAGGCGATCCTCGACGAGGCGCTGCTCGCGGCGAGCGCCTGGCGGGAGGCCGGCTTCGACGTGCCGGTCGCGGTCAACGTGTCGCCGCGCAGCCTGCTCGACGCCCGCTTCCCCGGCTCGGTGCTGGCCCGGCTGCGGGCCCACGACCTGCCCCCCGACCGGCTGGTGCTGGAGTTGACCGAGACGCTCACGCTCAGCCAGCTCGACGTGGTGGACCGGGTGCTCAGCCGGCTGCGGGACGAGGGGGTGCGGCTGGCGCTGGACGACTTCGGCACCGGTTACTCCTCCCTCTCCCTGCTCTCCCGGATCCCGGTGCACGAGCTGAAGGTCGACCGCAGCTTCGTGACCGCCATGGAGGGCTCCGCCGAGGCCGCCGCCGTCATCCGCTCCACCCTCGACCTGGGCCGCAGCCTCGGCCTCGACGTGGTGGCAGAGGGGGTGGAGAGCGAGCCGCAACGCCGGGCGCTCTGGGAGCTGGGCTGCACCGCCGGGCAGGGCCACCTCTTCGCCCGGCCGATGCCCGCCAACACGCTCCTCGCCGCGTTCCGGCGGGGCTCCGGGGGCAGTCCGGGCGCTCTCGCGCCGCCGCTGCACGACGCCGGCGCGGTCATCCGTCTCGCCCCCGGCCGCCGACAGGGCGGGCGCGGCCGCGCCGACCGCCACCTGCCGGCCTGACCGGGAACGGCCGCCAGCCCAGCATCGACGCGTGGCGGTGGCGTGGGCCCGGTCTGCCAGACTGGCGCGCGTGACCGCCGCCCCGACCACCCGCCGCGGCTGGCGGGCCCTCGACTCCGCCGCCGGTGGCCTCGCCCTCGACCTCGGCCTGTACGCCGTGTCGGCGGCGTTCGCCGCGACCACCGCCGCCACGTCCACACTGGTCCCGCACCGGGCCTGGGGCGGCGTCGCCGCCGCCGGGTATCTCCTCGCCGCCCTCGCGGCGACCGCCCAGCTCGTACTGCGCCGGCGCGACCCGCGGTCGCCGCTGGCCGGCCTGCCGGCCCGCTGGGCGGTCACCGGTTTCGCCTGGTTCACCACCGCCCTGCTGCCGCTGGCCTGGCAGAGCGTCGAACGGGCCGGCGGGCGCGGCGACCGGGCGCAGGAGGAGGTGCTGGTCGTCGAGGAGTCCGGCAGGCGGCTGGTCGACACCGGCACGCCGTACCTCGGGCACGACGCGATCGCCGCCCTGCCGCCCGGCGAGCAGCTGCTCGGCTACACCCCCTACCAGCCGGGAATGGCCCTGTTCGGGCTGCCCAGGGCGGCCGTCGACGCCTGGTGGACCGACGCGCGCGTCTGGTTCGCGGTCGGCACCGCGCTGGCGCTGGCCCTCGCGATCCGCGCCCTGGCGCGCGTCGACCGCCCCGCCGGCCACCACGCGGCCGGCGCCGCCGTGCTCCGGGGCGTACAGGCCGCCACCGTGCTGCCGGTCTGCGCGCTCACCCTCGCCACCGGCGGCGACGACCTGCCCGTCCTCGCGCTCTGCCTGCTCGCGCTGGCCCTCGCCGCCGCCGGACGACCCGGCCGGGCCGGCATCGCCGTCGGCCTGGCCGGGGCGCTGAAGCTCTTCGCCTGGCCGGTCGCCCTCGTGCTGATCATCTGGGGGATGACCCGGCGGGCCGGCCTGCGGGTCGCGGCGGGAGCGGTCGGCCTGCCCGTCGCCGCGCTGCTCCCCGCCCTGCTCGTCGACCGCGACGCGCTGGTCGAGAACGTGCTCCGCTTCCCGCTCGGCCACGGCCTGGTGACCAGCCCGGCACAGTCGCCGTTCCCCGGCCACCTGATCGCCACCGCGCTGCCCGCCGGCCGCGCGGTCGCCGCCGCCCTGCTGCTCGCGGCCGGGCTGGCGATCGCCGTCCGGCTCGCCCGCCGCCCGCCCCACACCGCCGTCGCCGCGACGCTGACCTGCGGGTACGGGCTGCTGGCCGCGATCCTGCTGATGCCGTCGACCCGCTTCGGCTACCTGCTCTACCCGCTCGCCCTCCTGGTCTGGGCCGCCGCGCTGCGGCACCCCGGTTCGCCGAACTGGCGGGCGAAGGGCGGCGACACGGCGTAGACCTGAGGCATGACCACCACCTATCGCGACCGCGAAGAGGCGGGCCGGATGCTCGCCGACCGGCTCACCGCCCTGATCGGCGAACCGGACGTCATCGTGCTCGGGCTGGTGCGCGGCGGCGTGCCGGTGGCCCGGGTGGTCGCCGAGCGCCTCGGCGCGCCGCTGGACGTGCTGGTCGTCCGGAAGCTCGGCATGCCGTGGGCGCCCGAGGTCGCCTTCGGCGCGCTCGGCCCCGGCGGCGTGCAGGTGCTCAACGACGTCGTGGCCAGCCGGCTCGGCGCCGACGACATCGCCGAGGTGCGCCAACGCGAGCAGGCCGAACTGGAGCGGCGGGAGCAGCTCTACCGCGCTGGCCGGCCGCCGCTCGACCTCTCCGGGCGCACCGCCGTCATCGTCGACGACGGCCTGGCCACCGGGGCCACCGCCCGCGCCGCCGTCCAGGTCGCCCGCCACCTCGGCGCCCGCCGGGTCGTGGTCGCCGTCCCGGTCGGCTCGCAGGAGGCGTACGAGATGCTGGCCGCCGAGGCCGACCAGGTCATCTGCGCGCAGCACCCGCCGGAGTTCATGGCGGTGAGCGCCTACTACGAGGACTTCCACGAGGTCCCCGACTCCGAAGTAACGGAAGCGCTGACAGCAACCGCGTGACCGGACCGGGTACGGTCGGAGAATGAGCCTGACCTGTCCCAAGTGCCACGGAGAAATGCGCCAGTACGAGCGCAGCGGCGTCGTCATCGACCAGTGCGGCGAGTGCCGGGGGATCTTCCTCGACCGCGGCGAGCTGGAGAAGCTGTTCGAGGCGGAGGCCAACTGGAACCGCCAGCAGGGCGCCCCGACCCCGCCGCAGCCCGCCCACCAGCAGGGCGGCTACGCCGGCCAGCCCGGCCACCAGCAGGGCGGCTACGCGCCTCCGCCGCCCCCGCCGCCCGCCCCCGCCCCGCACCAGCCGGGCTACGGCGCTGTCCCGCCGCCCCCGCCCCCGCCGGCCCACGGCTACCCGCCGGCCCCCGCGTACGGGCACGGCCACCAGCACCACGGCTACCACGGGCACTACAAGCGCAAGAAGCACAAGAGCTTCCTGGACGAGATGTTCGGCTGAGCCCTCCGTCGACCGGGCCGGTGCCTCGACCGGCCCGGTCATCCGTGGCCACGCCCGCGCCCCGCACCGCCACTCGCCGGGCCACTGCTAGCCGTGCCAGCCGGCGACCGGCGTGCGACGCTGCATCCCATGACGCACCAGGGGCAGCACTTCGCGCTGGCGCAGGCGTACGACGGGATCATCCGGGTCGTGGCCGACCTCGACGACGCCGACCTGCAACGGCCCACCCGGTGCCGGGGTTGGCTCGTCGCTGACCTGCTGTTCCACGTGCTCTGCGACGCCCAGCGGGCGCTGGTCGCGCTGGCCAGCCCCGCCGAGGGCCCGCCCGACGTGGACGACGTGAGCTACTGGCGCGCGTTCCCGGCCGACGTGGACGGAGCCGCCGCCCGACATGCCTGGTGGGTGCGCCGCTCCGCCGCCGCCTTCGACCGTCCGAGCGGGATCGTCCGGCTCTGGACCGACACGGCCCCCGCCGCCGTACGCGCTGCTGGCGCGGCAGACCCTGACGGCCGCGTCACCACGCAGGGGCACGTGCTGCGCGTGCCGGACCTGCTCGCCACCCTGACCACCGAGGCCGTCGTGCACCACCTGGACCTGGTCCTCGACCTGCCCGACGCGCCCCTGCCCGGGGTGCTCGCCACGCGGGTCGCCGTGGCCACGATGGACGGCCTGCTCAGCGACGACGCCGTCCGCCCGGCCGGGTGGAGCGACGCGGAATACCTGCTCAAGGCGACCGGCCGGCTGCCACTCACCGACCGCGACCAGCTCGAACTCGGCGAGGTCGCCGGCTGGTTCCCGCTTCTGGGCTGACCCGCGCCGCTGTTCTCAGACGATGGCCATGTCCACAAACCGCGACAGATGGAGCTGCGCCGCAACCGTCACCGTGTCGGTTGGGCCATTCCTGTGCTTGGCAACTATGAAATCCGCTTCCCCGGCCCGCGGCGATTCCTTGTCGTAGTAGTCGTCGCGGTGCAGCAGGATGACAACATCGGCATCTTGCTCAATTGATCCACTTTCGCGCAAGTCGGACAATTGGGGTCGCTTGTCGGTGCGCTGCTCCGGGCCACGGTTCAGCTGACTCACCGCGATCACCGGGCACTCGACCTCCTTGGCGAGCAGCTTCAGGCCACGGGACAGGTCCGCGACCTCCTGCTGTCGGCTCTCGGTGCGCTTCGGCGAGGTCATCAGTTGGAGGTAGTCGACGACGATCAGCTTGAGGTCGTGCCGCTGCTTGAGCCGCCGCGCCTTGGCCCGGATCTCCATCAGGTTCATGCTCGGCGTGTCGTCGACGAAGAGCGGCGCCTCGCTGATCTCGCCCATGCACCGGGCGAGCTTGGTCCAGTCGTCGTCGGAGAGCTGACCGCTGCGCAGGACGTGCAGCGGCACCCGCGCCTCGGCCGAGAGCAGCCGCATGACGATCTCGACCTTGCTCATTTCCAGTGAGAAGATCGCCGATGCCTGGTTGGCGCGAATAGCAGCATTTCGAGCAAAGTCCATGCTTGCGGTGCTGTTGTGCGTCGGGACCATCGCCCGACCCGCGAGGTAGAGGTGCTCGGGATTGTCCACCGTCACGCACCGAACCGGGACGCTCGGCACCGGTCGGACGTCCACGATGAAGCGGGAATTCGTCCGCACGTCCGAACTGGTACGACGCCTCGCGGCGTGAGCCGAGCGCTTCCGCTCCAACCGGAAGATTGGATCCGGGGTGGAGAAGTTCAGCGTGTACGCGGTCGACGAATCGGGGCTGCGCCCGGGCACCGCCTTTTCCGTGACAGTGCAGCGGTAGCCCAGACTCACCACGAGCTCCCACACGTCCTCGGCGAGCCGCTTGGAGGTGGAGGTGTACTGGAGGTTACCGGCGGGAGCGACCGTGCCGTCGGTGTCCATCAGGCCCGCCAGCAACGCGCGGCGCTGGGGCTCGGAGGCCCGAAGGTACTCCTGCGGGATGTGCTTGTCCGTCGCCACCCCCAGCCGGCGGAGCAGCGCCAGAAACGAACCGTGCGCGACCCTGCAGTCCGCGCAGCGCTTGACGGCAGGGTTCTCCCGAAGTGCCCGGGTGGACCGGCCGCAGTTGACACACGTCCGCTCGGTCGATGGCGTCGCCGCCGGCAGAGAGATGCTGTAGAGCATCGGGCCGCTGGGCCGCACCACGAATCCGTCCCGCTCGACAAGGTCCACCATCTCGTCGTCAGCGGTGGTGAACCGGCTGGCGCCGGTGTGCCCGTCACCGAGCCACACGCCCAGGGTGTAGGGCGGGATCAGCAGGTCGCGCTCCGGCAGTCGCAGGGGACCGCAGTTCTCGACGGCGTGGTTCAACCGCCGGTCGGCCGTGCCGGTACGCAACGTCGCCGCGATCTGGGCAGTGGTCACCACACCGCCGTGCCGCACCCGGGCACCGGCATTGACGTGCCGCTCGGCCCGCTCGCGCAGCCCAGTCAGCAGTGGCCCTGCCGGGTACCCCGGTGCGCTCCAGTTCCGCGCCTTCCCCGCGCGCGTCACCAGCCGGCTCACCCGCCCCTCGGCGCCGACCTCCCGCGCGACGGTGTGCAGGACGTTGCGGAACTCAGGGCCGACCTGTTCCAGGGCCTGCGCCACGGTGACGAGGCGTCGGGATTCGGCACCGACCGTCGCCTGGGCGGCCCGCACCCTGGACAACGACGACTCCGGCCAGTACTGACGCGTTCGCTGCTCAGGCTGGCCTCGGCTCGCCCGGGTCGTGGTCTTCCATAGGTGCTCCGCGTCCGCGACGATCACCGTGCCGTCGGAAAATTCAACCTCGTAGCACGGCCGGTCGTACATCACCTCGAAGGCGGCGGTAACGGTGGTCGGGCTGCCATCGGCGGCCAGCAGGCGGTCGCCCACGGCGACCTCGCCCATCGTGGTCCATCCGTCCGGGGTTGGCAGCGGCGTGTCGAGGGCGAGCGCCTTACCCAAACCCGGCCGGCCGGCGACGATGATGAGCTGCCCGGCGTGCAGGCCGTTGAGCAGCCGGTCCAGGTCGGTGAAGCCGGTGGGGACGCCGGTCATCACGCCGCCCTGGGCACCCACCGCCTCGATCTCGTCGAGCGTCGGCTGGAGCATGTCGGCGAGCACCGCGAAGTCCTCGCTGACGCGGCGCTCGGTGACGTCGTAGACCGCCTGCTGGGCGAGGTCGACGATGTCGTCGACGTCGCGGCTGCCGCCCTGACCGGTGCCGTAGCCCAGCTGCACGATCTTGGTGCCGGCCTCCACCAGCCGCCGCAGGACCGCCCGCTCGCTGACGATCCGCGCGTAGTATGCGGCGTTCGCGGCGGTCGGCACGCTGGCGATCAGCGTGTGCAGGTAGGGGGCGCCACCGATCCGGACGAGGTCGCCGGAGTCGGCCAGCGCCGCCGCCACGGTGATCGAGTCGGCCGGCTCGCCCCGACCGTAGATCTCCAGGATGGTGTCGAAGATGGTGGCGTGCACCGGCCGGTAGAAGTCGTTGGTCTTGAGGATCTCGACGACGTCGGCGATGGCGTCCTTGGAGAGCAGCATGCCGCCGAGGACGCACTGCTCGGCGGCGACGTCCTGGGGTGGGGTCTTGTCGAACTGACCGTCGCGCTGGGGCGGCGGGGACGCCTGGCCGCCGCCGGTGCGCTGGTCCGCCCGCATGTCGTCGGTGACCGACACGGGTCCCCCCTCCACTGCGTCGGATCCAAGGCCAGCTCTACCGCCGGGGTACGACAACCTCGACCTGCCGGTCGATCGGGGGTCATCGCACGGCCGGTCGGGGGCCCACCTTACGGAACCCGAGGTCAGCCCCTCAACCGTGGCGGTGGACGAGCCTCGGGACAACCTGTGGATTCCGGTGGACGACCATGTGCGCAGGGTGTGCACAGGCTGTGGACAACGGTTGGGGAATTCCCCCAGGAAAGCCGCTGAGCTGGGAAAACTCAATCCCCACCCTGTGGATGAAAGTTTTCGGTCGAACTGCCCGGTCGAACGTCCCGTACCGTCTCCAGCGAACGGCTACACCTTGGCAGCGGATCGCGCCATCGGTTGGGGAGGGTCACGCTCCGGCCGTGAGTTACCGGGACTGGGGACGAGACGATGGCCCGCCCGAGCGCCCCCCGGCCGTTGCCTGGGAAGGTCCCCCAGACCCGTCGCCGGCCGACCCCTACGACGGGGACACCGCCCGGCCCCGCGCCCGGAGGCGACGTCGCGGCATCACAGCCGGCCAGCAGGAGTCCGTCGATCCCTACCTGCCGCGCTGGGCGCTCGAGTCCGGCGTCCGCCGCGCGGACGGCGGCGGCCGGCACGCCGCCCCGGACGACGAGGACGACCTCGACCGCCGCCGGGCCGGTGGCGGCTGGCGGACCATGGAGACCACGAGCAGCTGGCACCGGGTCAGCGAGCCGAGCTGGCGGGAGGCCCCGGACCCGCCGGCGTCGGCGCCCCGGTCGCCGGTGGTCTCCCACACCGCCCCCCGACCGCGCATGGCGCCGCGACGGCGGGCGTCCGAGCCGGTCGCCCCGTCGCGGGCGTCGACCTCGGCAGCCGTACGCCGTCGGGTCGAGGCCGCCGGGGCGGGGGCCTGGAGCCGCCGCGTCGAGGACGACCTGCTCGATGCCGATCCGGGTGGGCCGTGGCGGCCGCTGCTCTACACCGCCGCCTGCTACGTGGTGCCGGGGGCGCTGATCTTCGCCTGGCTGCTGACCCTGGACGGGCAGGCGCTGGCGGGTTGCGTCACCGACATCAGCGGCGGGGCTGCGACTCGCCGCGGTCACGGGCGCTGGGTTCCCTGGCGTCAGGCCTGCCGCGATTCGGGTTGGCGCTGGCCAGCAGCCTGGTCGTGGCGCTGCTGCTGCGCCGGGTCGGCACCACCTGGCGTTCGGCCACGGTGGCGCTGGCTGCGGCGGTGGTCGGCGGTGGCCTCTCGACGGTCATGATCAGCGCGGTCACCGGGCAGCCGATCGGCTGACGCGCCCCATCCGGCCGGGCCGGTTGTCGAACGCGAACAGGGCCCGCACCGGTCGGTGCGGGCCCTGTCGTGGTGCTGTGGTGAGGCGTCAGCCCTGGACGACGTTGAGGTCGAACTTGGCGGTCACCTCGGGGTGCAGCTTGATCCGCACCGGGTAGGAGCCGGTCGACTTGATGTGACCGGGCAGCTCCAGCCGACGACGGTCGAGGACCGGGCCGCCGGCGGCCTTGACGGCGTCGACGATCTCGGCCGGGGTGACCGAGCCGAAGAGCCGGCCACCGTCACCGGCGCGGGCCTTCAGGCTGACCTTGAGGCCCTCGAGCTGGTCCTTGACCTCGTTGGCGTGGCCGAGGTCGCGGATCTCCCGGGCCGAGCGGGCCCGCTTGATGACCGTGACCTGCTTCTCCGCACCCTTGGTCCAGGCGATCGCGAAGCCCTGCGGCAGCAGGTAGTTACGGCCGTAGCCGTTCTTGACCTCGACGATGTCGCCCGGGGCACCGAGGCCGGACACCTCCTGAGTCAGGATGATCTTCATATCGGTGCCTCCTCTCAGCGGGCCGTGGCGGTGTACGGCAGGAGCGCCATCTCGCGGGCGTTCTTGACCGCACGGGCGATCTGCCGCTGCTGCTGCGAGGTCACGCCGGTCACCCGCCGAGCGCGGATCTTGCCGCGGTCGGAGATGAACTTGCGCAGCAGCGCGGTGTCCTTGTAATCGATGTAGGTGATCCCGTCCTTGTCGAGCGGGTTCACCTTCTTCTTCGGCTTGCGAAGTGCAGCGGCCTTGGCCATTGCTCGTGCTCCTGGTTTGCGATCGCGGGCGCTCGGCGCCATTAGAACGGGGGCTCCTCGTCGAAGTTTCCGCCACCCGAACCACCGCGCGAGGGTGCCGGAGCGGCCGAGGCCCAGGGGTCGTCGAAGTTGCCTCCGCCGCCGCCCTGGCCACCTCCACCACCGCCGCCGAAGCCGCCGCCACCGCCGCCGGAGCGGGACATCTTCTGCACCTTCGCCGTGGCGTAGCGCAGCGACGGGCCGATCTCGTCGACCTCGAGCTCGATGACGGTGCGCTTCTCGCCCTCGCGGGTCTCGTACGACCGCTGACGCAGCCGGCCCGAGACGATCACGCGGGCGCCCCGCTGGAGCGACTCGGCAACGTGCTCCGCCGCCTGCCGCCACACGGTGCACGCCAGGAAGAGCGGCTCGCCGTCCTTCCACTCGCCGGAGGCCTTGTCCATGAACCGGGGCGTCGAGGCGACCCGGAACTTGGCGACCGCCGCACCGGAGGGGGTGAACCGCAACTCGGGGTCATCGGTCAGGTTGCCGATGACCGTGATGGTGGTGTCTCCTGCCATGACCATCTCCTCGCGCACTCAATCTGTTCTGCCGTACAGGCTCTCAGAGCCCTCCGACAGCACCGATGAGGCTGGTCCGGGTGAACCGGGGTTGAATGCTTAGCGCATCTCCGGCCGGATGACCTTGGTGCGCAGCACGGACTCGTTGAGCCGCAGCTGACGGTCCAGCTCGGCCACCGCCGCAGGCGTCGCCTGCAGGTCGATGACGGCGTAGATGCCCTCGGCCTTCTTGTTGATCTCGTACGCGAGGCGCCGGCGGCCCCACACGTCGGTCTTCTCCACCGAGCCACCCGCGGTCCGGATCACGTTCAGGTACGTGTCGAGCGACGGGGCGACGGTGCGCTCCTCGAGGCTGGGGTCGAGGATCACCATGATCTCGTAATGACGCAAGACGTGCTCACCTCCTGTGGGCTAAGCGGCCACGGTCCTTCCGTGGCAGGAGGTCGTGCGTCGTGGCCCACGCCGGTCCCGGGGGAACCCGGCCGGACGCGGACAACCGGACCAGGATACCCGGTCCGGACGATCATGCCCGGGGTGGTCGGTCCACCCGCCCCGGGCAGAGGCGACGGGGGCCGCCTCGACGTCGCTGTCGATGCGAGCCCCCGTGCACGAGGCCGCGGGGCGTCCCGTCCGCATTCCTTGGGTGGGACCTGGGGAGGAACGACCACACCGATGAGGTTGGACCGGGGACGCCCCGCGGAGCTTTATCGTGTTGTTACCTGACGTTACAACGGCTCTTGACCCTTGTCGGCGTAAATGGCGGATTTCTCCGAAATTTTTCGGCCGACCCGGGTACTGGTTCCGGGGCCGGCCCCGTCGCGCCGGGCCGCGCGACGGGGGTGCCCCCGCTTCCCGGGCGGCTCGGCCACCCGGCGGGCGACCTGCGGCCGCCTCGCCCGGGAGCACCAACCGTGGATCCCACTCGCATCAACGACCGCCGACGCCGGGAGGTGACGCGGGCACGCCTCCCACTCCCCACCGCCGTCGCCCCGGCTGTCGGCGCGGCGACGTAGGCTCCCGTGCATGCGTATCGGAGCCCACGTCGATTCGACCGACCCGCTGGCGGAGGCGACGGCCCGAGAGGCCGGGGCCGTGCAGTTCTTCCTCTCCGACCCGCAGGGGTGGAAAGCCCCGAAGGCCCGGGAGGACGCGGAGCGGCTGCGGGCGGCGGACGTCGACCTCTACGTCCACGCGCCGTACGTCATCAACGTCGCGACCCTGAACAACCGGATCCGGATTCCCAGCCGGAAGCTGCTGCTCGGGCACGCCCAGGCGGCCGCCGCCGTCGGCGCGAAGGGGCTGATCGTGCACGGCGGGCACGTCAACGCCGGGGACGACCTCACCGTCGGTTTCGACAACTGGCGCAAGACCTTCGCGTACGCGGCGGACTCCGGCGGCTTCGAGCTGCCGGTCCTGATCGAGAACACCGCCGGCGGCGACAACGCGTGCGCCCGGCGGCTCGACGCGCTGGCCCGGCTCTGGGACGCCGTGGGCGACTACGAGGTGGGCTTCTGCCTGGACACCTGCCACGCGCACGCCGGCGGCGAGGAGCTGCTCGGTCTGGTCGACCGGGTCAAGGCGATCACCGGACGGATCGACCTGGTGCACGCCAACAACTCCAAGGGAGCGTTCAACTCCGGGCAGGACCGGCACGACAACCTCGACGCCGGGACGATCGACCCCGAACTGCTGGTGGCGGTGATCCGCGCGGCCGGCGCGCCGGTGATCGTCGAAACGCCGGGCGGCGTCGAGGGCCAGGGTGCCGACATCGCCTTCCTGCGTGACCGGCTCGGCGCGGAGAGCCCCGCCGCATGACGACCGACCAGTCCGCCACCGGTGGCCCCCGCCCCGCCGCCGGCCCGTCGGCGGCTTCCGGCGAAGACTCGCCGGCCGGCCCACCCCCCGGCCCGACCACCTCCACCGAAGCCGCGCGCGCGGGCGTTTCCGACGGGGCCGACCCGGCCAGCGGCACGGGTGGCGGCACCGCGCCGACGGCCGGTGCTCCCGCCGGGACCCGCTCCACCGACAAGGACCCGGTCACCAGCGACGCCCGCGGCACGAGCGGCCGAGACAACGACCGGCCGGGCACCGCCAGCGGCACCGGCGGCGCCAAGGCCGGCGACGCCACGAACAGCGGAGACGCCAGGACCAGGCTCGGCGATGCCGGAGCCGAGCCCGGTGCCGCCGGAACCAGCGCCGATGTCACCACCGACGGCGACGTCAAGGCCGCCGCCGGTGACGCCGGCACCACCGGCGACGGCAGGGCCAAGGACGCCGACGGCAAGGACCGCGAGGACGGTGCCGCCGAGGCCGGTGCGGCCAAGGCCGGCACGGACAAGGCCGGCACGGACAAGGCAGGTGCCGCCAAGGAGGGTGCCGCCAAGGACGACACGGACAAGGACGACACGGACAAGAACGGCGACGGCAAGGAGAGCGGCAAGAGCGAGGAGGGCGGCAAGGAGACGGGGAAGCCGGACCGGTGGGCCGCCTTCGCGTCCGCCCCGGAGCCCCGGCCGAGCTGGGTACGGCGTGCCGCCCGGGCGGTCGGTCGCGTGCTGATCCACGAGTGGACGCTCGCGACGCTCGGCTCGCTGGCGCTGGCCGTCCTGATGACCTGGCCGACCCTGCGCTACCCGTTGCACACCCTCCCGCAGGACTACTGGGACCCGAGCCTGCAGGCGTGGCAGATGGCCTGGTCCGGGCACATCCTGCTGACCAACCCGGCGCAGCTCTGGCAGTCGAACACCTTCTTCCCGGAGGACTGGAGCTTCGCCTTCTCCGACACGCTCCTCGGCTACGCCCCGGCGGGCATGATCGGCACCGGCCCCGAGGCCGCCGTGCTGCGCTACAACATCATGTTCGTGCTGGCCCACGCGCTCGCCACGCTCGGGGCGTACGCGCTGGCCCGCCAGCTCGGCGCGGGCCGGATCGGCGGGGCGGTGGCCGGGGTCGGCTACGCCTACGCGCCCTGGCTGCTCGCGCAGGCCGGGCACCTGCACGTGATCTCCAACGGCGGCATCCCGCTGGCGCTGGCCATGCTGGCGCGGGGGCACGGCTACTCGCTCCGCCACGGCTACCGCCCGGAGCGCCGGCACGACGGCTGGGTCTACACCGGCTGGCTGGTGGCCGCCTGGCAGCTCAGCCTGGGCTTCGGCATCGGGCTGCCGTTCGCGTACTTCCTCGGCGGCACGGTGGTCGTCGCCGCCGTGACCTGGTACGTCCGGCGAACCTGGTTCTGGGCCGTGAAGCGCCCGTTCGGGCGTCGGCTGCTGGCCGCGGACCTGGTCGGTGGGCTGCTCTTCGCCGGTGTCGGCGCGCTGCTGGCGGTTCCGTACTTCACCGTGAAGGAGCAGCACCCGCAGGCGGAGCGGACGGTCGCCGACATCGGCATCTTCTCCCCGCCGGCCAGCGGCTTCTTCACCGCGCCCGCCGAGTCGCGCATCTGGGGCGAGTTGCACGAGGGCGCGCGGGCGGCGCTGCCCTGGCACCCGGAGATGACCCTGCTGCCCGGGTTCGTGCTCTACGCCCTCGCCGCCGGCGGGCTCTTCTTCTCCGTCTGGAAGCTGCGCCACCGGCTGCTGCTGCTCGCCGGCGTGGTGGTGACCATGGTGCTCGCCATGGGCACCCGGTTCTTCGACGGCACGTACACCTACGTGCCGCTCTTCGAGCACCTGCCCGGGTGGAGCGGCCTGCGCACCCCCGGCCGGCTGATGCTCTGGACCACGCTGCTGCTCGGGCTGCTCGCGGCGGGCGCGGTCAGCGCGTTCGCCACGCGGGTGCGGGAGATCTGCGCCGAGCGGATCCCCTCCTGGCCGGGCCCGTGGCTGCGCCTGGCCACCCTGCTGCCGCTGGTACTGGTGATCGCCGAGGGCCTGAACGTCACGCCGCACCCGGTCGTGCCGCAGCAGCCCGCCGCGATGCGGACCGTGGCCGGCCCGCTGCTGGTGCTGCCGAGCAGCCAGAACCTCGACCAGCCGGTGATGCTCTGGTCCACGACCAGGTTCCAGGACGTGGTCAACGGAGGCAGCGGCTTCACCCCGCACCAGCTCGACGAAGTGCGCCGGGTGACGCTCTCCTTCCCGGATCAGACCAGCGTCGACTACCTGCGCATCCTCGGCGTCCGCAACGTGCTGCTGATGCGCGACCAGATCGCCGGCACGCCGTGGGAGGTCACGGTCGACGCGCCGGTCGACGGCCTGGGCATCACCCGCGAGGAGATCGGCCAGGTGGTGGTCTACCGGCTCTGACCCGCGTGCCGCCGGCCGCCCGGATGTCTCACCTCGGGTGGCCGGCGAGACGGGTCACGCCGGGAGGGGTGCCGGCTCGGCGGGGGCGGTGGGCCGGCGTCGCCAGCGGTCGAGCCAGGGTGCGTCCGGCGCGCCGTCGAGGGGACCGCCGTCCGGGTCGTCGGCGTACGTGGCCCGCACCGGGTCGTGTTCCGGCCGCAGGATCTCCCGCACGACCAGCACGCAGAGCACCACCACGGTGGTCAGGCGCAGGGTGGCCGCCAGCACGAAGACGCCCTCCGGGAAGACCGGCTTACCGGTCGACGCGCCGAGCAGTTCCCCGTAGAAGGCCGCGAAGTAGCAGACCTCGGCCACCTGCCAGGCCAGGAAGGCGCCCCACTTGGGGCGGGCCAGCACCACCAGCGGCAGCAGCCAGAGCACGAACTGCTGCGACCACACCTTGCTGAAGATCAGGAACGCGGCTACCACCAGGAACGCGAGCTGCGCGAGCCGGGGGCGGCGCGGTGCCAGCAGCCCCAGCGCGGCCACCCCGAGGCAGGCCAGCCCGAAGAGGGCGTACGACAGGGTGTTCAGCGCCGGGATGTTGACGTTCAGCCACTCGAAGGGCCCGAGATCGGCGGGGTTGGCGCTGCCGACCTTGCCGTCCAGGTAGCGCCCGATGTACCAGAGGGTGCCCCAGTCGATCGGCCGGGTCGAGTTCAGCTCGAAGAACCGGTCCCAGTTCTCCCGGTACGGGACGGCGACCGGCAGGTTCACGGCGACCAGGGACACCAGGGCCGCGCCGAAGGCGGTGAGGGCGGCGCGGAGACGCCCGGCGCGCAGCGCCAGCACCAGGATCGGGCCGAGGACGAACAGCGGCCACATCTTGGCCGCCCCGGCGAGGCCGAGCAGGACGCCGGCGAGCAGGGGCCGACTGCGGGCCCAGGCGAACAGGCCGAACGCGGCCAGCCCGATGGCGAGCAGGTCCCAGTTGACCGTGGCGGTGACCATCAGCGCGGGGGCGAGCGCGAAGAGCGCGGCGTCCCAGGGTCGTCGGCGGCGCAGGGCGAGGATCACCGCCACCGTGGCGACCGCCAGTGCGCCGAGCACCAGCGCATTCAGGTTGTAGAACCACTGGCCCTGGTTGATCCCCGGGTCGTTCTCGCCGAGGGCGTGCACGGGCAGGCCGAGCGCGCCCATGAAGTAGCCGGTGAGCACCGGGTACTCGACGGGGTGGTCCCGGTAGGGGACCGCGCCCTCGTTGAGCCGCTCGGCGTAGTAGAGCGCCAGCACGTCGGTGTAGCAGAACCGGGTGTACTGCACGTTGTTCTGCCAGGCACCGTCCTGGCAGGGCGACTTCTGCACCCAGTGCAGCGCCAGGGTCAGGCAGACCAGGGCCAGGACGATCCTCGCCGCCGTCCAGAACCGGCTCTCCCGCCCGGCGGGTCGGTCGAGCGCGACGGCGTGGTCGCCCAACGGGCCGCCGATGACGCCGGAGACGCCCCGGACGAAGCCGTCGGACCGGGACGGGTGGTCGGCGGCACCGGCGTCGTCGATGCCTCGCGTCGGCTGCGTGCTCATGAGGGTGCATCCTGCCGTACGACCGGCCTCCGCGTCCCCTTCAGCACCCGACACGTCGTCGGTACGCGGAAACGCCGCCGGCGGCCGGAAAGGTGCTCCGGCCGCCGGCGGCGTTCGTGGCTCAATCGTCGTCGGGTCGGGGTGTGAGGCTCGGGAGCAGCCCGTCACCGCCGCCCCCGCCACCCGGCCGCGGGTCAGTCGGGTCGGTGGGACTGGTGGGACCGCCCGGGTTGCCGCCCCCGTTGTTGCCACCGCCGTTGTTGCCGGTCGGCGGGCAGAACGGGTTCAACGGGTTCGGGCAGTCCGGCGGGGTCGGGGGCGTCACTGGCGGGGGCGCCTCGCCGTTGCCGGAGTTGGGGTCGCCGATGTTCGCCGCCGGCGGGAAGTCCTTCTTCTCCCGATAGTCGTCCGAGGTCTTGTGCGCCTCTTCCATGAACCGCTCCCAGATGTCACCCGGGAGGTTCGAACCACTGACCCGACGGCCGTCCTTCAGCTTGAGCGGCAGTCGGTTCTGCAGGTTGCCGACCCAGACCGCGGTGGCGATCTGCGGCGTGTAGCCGATCATCCAGGCGTCGCCGTTCTCCGGGCTGTCCGGCTTCTGCTCCCAGGTGCCGGTCTTGGAGGCCGCCTTACGGTCGTTCTCCAGCCGGTGGTTGACCCGCGCAGGGTACTGCTCCAGCACCGAGGTCACGTCGGCCACGACGTCCTTCTCGATGCGCTGCTTCGGGGTGAGCTTCTCCCCGCCGACCTTCTTCCACTTTCCGGTGTTCACGTCCCGCTCCTCCACCGAGTAGAGGAAGTGGGCCTTGTTGTAGACCCCCTCGTTGGCAAAGGTGGCGACGCCGTTGGCGTGGTCGAGGACGGTGACCGGGTACTGGCCGTAGCCGACCACGTGGAAGAACGGGCTCGGCGCGATCTTCTTCGGATCGGTCTTGGTCAGGTCGTACGCCTTCGCCGGGTTGGTGTCCGTCCGCCACATGGTGGTGACGCCGGCGTCGGCGGCCATCTTGATGACCTTGTCCGGTCCGATCTCCTGGGTCACGTGGTAGAAGGGCACGTTCAGCGACTGCAACGTGGATTCCTTCAGGGTGCAGGAGTCGCCGCACTTCGGGTTGTCGTTGCCCGCGTTGCTGACCTTGAACTCGGTGCCCTCCGGGGTGAACGCCCGGCCCTTCCAGCGCGACTCCAGAGCCTTCTGCGCCCGGAGTGCTGCGGCCAGGGTGTAGATCTTGAAACTGGAGCCCGGCGAGTGACCGCCGGTGACGTTGCCGTTGGCGTCGGTGTTCTTGCCGGCGTAGTCGGTGCCGGTGCCGTTGTCGCCGCCGTAGTAGGCGAGCACGCGCCCGTTGTCCGGGTTGATGGCCACCACCGCCGCCATCAGGTTCTTCGGCTGGCCGGCGAGCTCGGAGCCCTTGGTCTTGCGCTGGGCCGTCTCGACCGCCGCCTTCTGGATCTTCGTGTCGATGGTGGTGCGGATCCGGTAGCCGCCGGACATCAGCGCCTGCGAGCAGAGCTTCTTCTCCTCGCTGACCTTGGTCGCGTCGTCGACGCAGAGCCCCTGGTCACGCATCTCCTGCTTGACGTAGTTGATCACGTTGCCGTACGGGGTGTCGACGCCGTAGTCGATGCCGGCGCCGCCCTGGTTCGGCTTCTTCACCTTCGGGTACTCGGTCGGCGCAGCCGGCTTGCCCGGGGCGTTCAGCATGCCCTCTTCGATCATGGCGCGGATCACGTCGTCCCAGCGGGACTTGGCCTCGGTGGGGTTGACCGCCGGGTCGTAGCCCTTGTGGCCGCCGTTGAGGCCGGCCTCGGGCTGCTTGATCAGCGCGGCGAGGACCGCCCCCTCGGCGACGTTCAGGTCCTTCGCCGGCTTGCCGAAGTAGGTCTGCGCCGCCGCCTCGATGCCGTGCGCGCCCCGCCCGAGGTAGATGATGTTCAGGTAGTGCTGCATGATCTGGGGCTTGGTGTACTCGTCGTTCAACTTGGAGGCGAAGATCGCCTCCTTGACCTTCCGGGCGTAGGTGTCGTCCTTCAGGTTGTCGTACGCGTTGCGGGCATACTGCTGGGTGATGGTCGAGGCGCCCTGCTTCTGGCCGCCGGTGAGGTTGTTCCACGCGGCGCGGGCGATGCCCTTGTAGTCCACACCGGAGTGCTTGTAGAAGTTCCGGTCCTCGATCGCCACGACCGCGTCCTGCACGTGCTGCGGGATCTGGTCGATGGTGACCAGGGTCCGGTTCTGCGTGCCGACCTTTGCGATGACCGTCTTGTTGTCGAACGCGTAGAGGGTGGTCGCCTGCGGCGGCGTCGTGTCCTCGGGGAGCACCACGGTGGTCGAGTAGTAGGTGAAGCCCACCACGCCGAGGCCCGCGAGCATGATGAGGACCGCGAACGCGGCGATCAGCATGTTCACCCGCTTGCGCTTCTTGGCTCGCGCCGATCTGTCCGGGTCGCCCGCGCCGCGACCGCCGCGGCCGGGGCCGGTCGGCCCGCCAGGCCCACCCGGGCCCGGCGAGACGCTCGCCCGCGCCGACGCCCGGCCCGCGACGCCGCCGACGGCCGCCGATCCGACGCTGGCCCGCCCGGCCGAGGCGGCACCGACGGCTGCGGCGCCCACCGTGGCGCGGCCGGCCGATCCGCCGGCCGCCGGGGAGACCGGCACCGATGCGCGGCCCGCGCCCGGCGCCGGGGAGACCGGGACGGAGGCCCGGCCGGCGCCGGCACGACCGGCGGAGGCGGAACCCACCGAAGCCGAGCCGGCGGCCGAGGCCCGCCCACCGGCGGCACCCCGGGGCGTGACCGAGGCGCGGCCGGGTGCCGTACCCTCCTGTGCAGCCGACCAACCGCCCCCGCGGGCGCCACCGCCGGAGTCGCCGTGCTGGCCCGGAATCTGGGCCCGCCCGCGCGGGGAACTGGGATCGCCGTACGAGTTCATTCCTCACACCCTGCCGTCGCGGTGTGGCGCGATCGCGCCGCCACCGGTTTGCCGTGAGATGGGACACCCGACAGTAGCGGCACGTCCGTGCCGACCGATCGGGGTCATGTATGAATCAATCGGGCCAATCAGACCAACGAGCCGTCGGTCACCCCGGGCGCGCGCATGCTGGCCGGGGTCGGCCGATCGAGCCAGGATCACCGTTGCGCCTCTCGCCTCCGTCGACCGACCGCACCGGTGCCCGAGGCGGCCGCGCCGCCCACCGCGTCCTGCTCCGGCCCGCCCTCCGGGTCCCCGGCCAGCCCGTCCCGGCCGAGCAGGTACTGCTCGACGAGATGGTTCCAGTCACAGCCGAGGCACACCTCCACCACGAAGACCTGGAACTCACGCAGCGTCATCGCCAGCACGGGCAACTCGGCCAGCGTCCGGGCCTGGCCGGCGGACTGCTTGAGTTCGTCGCCGTAAATGTAGTGGACGCGCGTCAGGTTCTCGCTCCGGCAGATCGGGCACCGGTCGTCGGTCGGCTCGCCGTGGTAGCGGGCGGCGTTCTTCAGGTACGGCGACGCGTCGCAGACGTCGTACGTGCCGACCCGACCGGCGAGGAGCTCACGCAGCACCGCTCGCTTCCGGAGCGAGTAGTCCACCACCTGGCGCTGCGTACGCATGCGGAAGAGGGTACGCGGTCTCGCCGGACGGGGCGACCACGGTGACGATGCGTGACCACAGAACCGCGGAAACGGGGGTTTGCCCTGATCACGGTGATCCGCTAGCGTGCGATGTATCGGTCCGATACATCGCGGCGGTTACCACTCCGCGTAGAGGGTACAGAGAGGATGGCCCGTGCTCGAGTTCGCCATCCTCGGCCTCCTGCAGGAGTCTCCGATGCACGGCTACGAGCTGCGCAAGGAGCTGACCGCCAAGCTCGGAGCGATCCGGGCGGCGATCAGCTACGGCTCGCTCTACCCGACCCTGCGTCGGTTGCAGGCGGCGGGGTGGATCACCGAGGCCGCCGAGACACCCGCCACCGCCGAGGAGGTTCCCGCGCTGACCAGCCGACGAGGTCGGGTGGTCTACAAAATCACCGCGGAGGGCAAGGAACGCTTCGCCCAACTGATCGCGCAGGCCGGGCCCGAGACGTACGACGACACGGGCTTCGGCGTGCACTTCGCGTTCTTCGCCCGGACCGACCAGGCGACCCGACTCCGCATCCTGGAGGGTCGCCGGCGAAAGATCGAGGAGCGTCGCGAGGGGCTTCGCGACGTGCTCGGCCGGGCGGCCGAGCGCCTCGACGCGTACACGCTGGAACTGCAGCGCCATGGCTTGGACGCCTGTGAGCGCGAGGTCCGCTGGCTGGAGGAGCTCATCGCCAACGAGCGCTCCGGCCGTGCCCCGACGGTCCCGGAAACCGGGACGGCCGGCGGCCGACGAGAAGACAACAGCCCGCCTCCGCCTGGAGAGTCCAGGAAAGAGCGGCCGTGATGAAGAAGAAGGAGGCAGACGCTATGGGCTCCGTCCGCGTCGCCATCGTCGGTGTGGGTAACTGCGCCTCGTCCCTCGTGCAGGGCGTGGAGTACTACCGGAACGCCGACCCGAACGACCGCGTCCCGGGTCTCATGCACGTCACCTTCGGCGACTACCACGTCTCGGACGTGCAGTTCGTCGCGGCGTTCGACGTGGACGCCAAGAAGGTGGGCATGGACCTCGCCGAGGCGATCGTCGCCAGCGAGAACAACACCATCAAGCTCTGCGACGTGCCGCCGACCGGCGTGACCGTGCAGCGCGGCCCGACCTTCGACGGTCTGGGCCAGTACTACCGCGAGATCGTCGAGGAGTCCGACGCCGAGCCGGTCGACGTGGCGCAGGCGCTGCGCGACGCGCAGGTCGACGTCGTCGTCTCCTACCTGCCGGTCGGCTCCGAGCAGGCCGACAAGTTCTACGCGCAGGCCGCGATCGACGCCGGCTGTGCGTTCGTGAACGCCCTGCCGGTCTTCATCGCCTCCGACCCCGAGTGGGCGAAGAAGTTCGAGGACGCGGGCCTGCCGATCGTCGGTGACGACATCAAGAGCCAGGTCGGCGCCACCATCGTGCACCGCGCGCTGGCGAAGCTCTTCGAGGACCGCGGGGTCGAGCTGCTGCGCACGTACCAGCTCAACTTCGGCGGCAACATGGACTTCATGAACATGCTGGAGCGCAACCGGCTGGTCTCGAAGAAGATCTCGAAGACCCAGTCGGTCACGTCCCAGATCCCGCACGAGATGAGCAAGAGCGACGTGCACATCGGCCCGTCGGACCACGTGCCGTGGCTCGACGACCGCAAGTGGGCGTACATCCGCCTGGAGGGCCGCTCCTTCGGCGACACCCCGCTCAACGCCGAGCTCAAGCTCGAGGTGTGGGACTCGCCGAACTCGGCCGGCGTGATCATCGACGCCGTCCGCGCCGCGAAGATCGCGCTGGACCGGAAGATCGGCGGCCCGATCCTGTCGGCCTCGTCGTACTTCATGAAGTCCCCGCCGGTGCAGTACGCCGACCACGACGCGCACGCCGCCGTCGAGGCGTTCATCGCCGGTGACGTCGAGCGCTGACGCGCCGACCACCAGCACCACCGAAGGCCGGGTCCGCACGGACCCGGCCTTCGCCGCGTCCGGCTCTCCCACCGCCGTACGCGCGACGACCACCGGTGTCACACGGGGTCGAGCGATCGGCGACGCGCGGTTAGGCTGACCGCCGTGACGTCCGTCCCACGCCCCGGCCGCCGCCGAGCGGCACGATGGGCAATCGGCGCGGTCACCGGCACCGTGCTCCTTCCGGTCCTCGCCGGCTGCGCGGCTCCGGGCACCGGTCCAGCCTCAAGCAACAGCGCGGCGTCGGCCCTCCCGGCCACCTCTGCGGCGATCACCGAAGCCCGCTGCGTCCGCGCGGCAACCCCCGTCGCCCGCCCCGGCGAGGTCGCCCGGCCCGGTACCGCGACCGCCACGCCGAGCCGACCGGGCGGCGGACAGCCGCTGACCGACGAGCAGCGGCGCGAGGAGGAGTTCCGCCGTCAGCAGGCGGCCAACGACGCCTTCCGGCAGCGCGGCACGCTCGACGCGGAGGCGGCCAGCGGTGCCCGAGCCTGCGCGGCGGAGGTCATGCGGAGCCTCAACCTCCTGACCGTCGGTGGGCGGGACGACCCCGGGGAGGAATCCGTCCGGCGGGCTGTCGCCGCGACCGGGCTGGCCGACGTCACCGTCCGGCCGCCGGGCCGGCTCGACCTCGGCCCCGGTGACGGCCTGCTCTTCGCGGGATGGACCGGCCGGGCGTGCGTCTTCGGCAGCGTCCGGGCGGGCGACGTCGCCGTGGAGATCGGCACCCGCATCGCCGACGGCGGCTGCCTGCCCGCCCCGGGCTGACGTCGCCGGGTGCCGGCGGGCGGCTCCGCCCCAGATCAGGACCAGGCGCGTCGCACAGCGACCCGCATCAGGACCAGCCCGTCGCACGGCGGCCCAGCGTCAGGACCAGGCGCGTTGCAGGGCGACCCCGGCCTCCAGTTCGAGCAGCTTCACCTTGCGGTCCAGGCCGCCGCCGAAGCCGACCAGCTTGCCGCCCGCCCCGACGATCCGGTGGCACGGCACGAGCACCGGGATCGGGTTGCGGTTGCAGGCCACCCCGACCGCGCGGGCGGCGCCCTGGTCGCCGAGCCGCCGGGCCACCTCGCCGTAGGTGAGCGTCTCCCCGTACGGGATGCGGGTCATCTCCCGCCAGACGCCGCGCTCGAAGTCGGAACCGCCCGGCACCGCCAGCGGCACCGCGAACTCGGTCAGCTCGCCGGCGAAGTACGCCCGCAGCTCCGCCACGGCCTGCCGGGCCGTCTCGTCGCCCGGCTCCTCGTCGGCCGTGTCGACCCGGCCGAAGTGGGCCCGGCACACGTGTGTTCCGTCGGTGGCGATGGAGAACTCGCCGATCGGGGAGTCGAGCACGGTCCAGCGCATCCACCCATTGTCCCCGGCGGCCCGACACCGTCGACGGCCGGACGACGCGTGACGGCGAAGCGGTTCCGACAACCGCGTAACGCCGCATGCATCGACGACGCCGGATAGGTGGAGTTGATCTCCGCTCCGGTCCTCACCATCCGGGAGGGCCGACCCTGCGACGTGAGGACGCCATGCGATCCCATCCCCTGTCCCGCTCGATCCGACGTATCTTCGCCACCTCGACCGCCACCCTCGCCCTGCTCGGGGCCACGGCGGCGCTCGCTCCGGCCGACGCGGTGGCGGCCGGACGCACCCAGCCCGACCTGTTCGTCGATCTGCTGATGACCGACCACTACAACCCGGCGGAGGGCGAGACCTTCCGCGCGCAGATCGACGTGCGCAACGGCGGCACCGGTGAGTCCGACCCGCTCAGCGTCACTGTGTCGGTGCCGGCGGGGCTGCGTACGACGGCGCTCACGGCCACCGACGGATGGAACTGCGCGGTGGTGGATGAGGCGAGCTACACCTGCGCCCACCCGGCCCTGCCCGCCGCCGGACGGGCCCAGCGGCTCTCGCTGCCGTTCGTGGTGGCCGGCGCCCAGCCCGGCTCCCGGGTGCCGATCACCGCGACGATCGCACCGCAGCGCCAGGAGTCCGACACCACCAACAACACCAGCTCGGTCACCGTGGCGATCTCCGGGACCTGCGTCGTCCGGGGCGTGGTCTGGCACGACCTGGACCGGGACGGGCAGCGCGACGAGGGTGAGCCGGGCATCGGCGCCGGCCCGGACGGCGTGCTCAGCGTCCGGGTCGGGGCCCGGCAGAACCAGACCACCGGCGGAGGCACGGCCACCGTCAACCCCGACGGCACGTGGTCGCTGACCACCCGTACCGAACTGCTCTACCTGGTCTGGGTCGAGGCTGCCGGCACGTACGGCCGCACCGCCGCCGACGTGGGTGACGACGCCACCGACTCGGACATGGTCACCACGTACCAGTCCGACCCGTACCTGCTCACCTCGAGCGCCGAGTTCTTCGCCGTGCACGGCGGCGAGTACGTGGTCGACACCGGCCTGGTCACTCGTAGCTGAGTCGGTCGCCGCCCGCCCGGAGGACGGGCGGGCGGCGCGGCTCCGGTCCCGAGCCGCCTCCGTCGGGGCTCAGAGCAGGGTGAAGCCGAGCAGCAGGGCACCGGCGCTGAGGCTGGTGCCGCCCGCGACGGTCAGCCAGATCAGCTTGTTGGGCTTCGTGTCCTGCGGCCGGGCCACCGAGAGGAAGAAGCCGAGCGGCATCAGGATCGGCGCGGCCACGAGCAGGGCGCGGATGAGCGTGCGGGTGCCGTCGGACGCGTCGGCCTGGTCGACGTAGGGCAGCACGGCCAGCGCGAAGAGGACCAGCACCCCGGCGTGCGCGTGGCCGGCGGTCCACAGGCCCCGGCGGACCGGGTTGTCGAGGTAGCCGGCCTTGCGCCGGGTCAGGTGCATGAGCAGGGTCAGCCCGCCGTACGCCACCGTGACGACGGTGATCAGCAGGATGCCGGCGGTGGTCAGGGTTGCCGAGGACATGGAAACCTCCGTCTTGTCAATGTCAAGATTGACCGCTCGCCGGAATCTTGTCAACAGCTAGATTCGTGTCGGGCGAGTTCGGCGGCACGTTGCGCCAGATCGGTACGGTGCGGGTCGTGGCCACGGGGACACTGATCTTCCTCATCATCGGCGGCGCGGGCGTCGCGGTGCTGGCGCTCGCCCTGCTCGGCGCCGAGCTGCTGCACTTCGGCAACCCGGACTTCGACGGTCCCGTGTCGGTCGAGGCGGTCGCCGGGTTCACCGGGGCGCTCGGCTTCGGCGCCGCGATCGCCAACGAGTTGCTCGGCGGGCGTACCCCCGGGATGATCGCGGTGGCGCTGGTCGGCGGCCTCGTCGCGGCCGTGCCCACCGCGTGGGCCGCGTCCCGGCTGAGCCGGGCTGCCCGCGACATGCGCACCGACCCCACCCCCACCCGCCACCACCTGGTCGGGGCGATCGGCCTGGTGGTCACCCCGGTGCCCGCCGACGGCTACGGCGAGGTCCGGGTCCGGGTGGCCGGCCAGCCGGTCAAGCTGAACGCCCGGGCCGACCGACCGATCCCGGTCGGCGCCCAGATCTTCGTGGTCGAGGCGCTCAGCGAGACCAGCGTGCACGTCGAAACCTACTGAACCCCCTCATAGCAGATCAGGACGGTCACATGCCCCTTCTCATCGCCATCGGCGGCGCGGTCCTCCTCGTCATCGTGCTCGTGCTCTTCGTCCTCTCCCGGATCAAGGTCGCCGGGCCGAACGAGGCCTTCATCGTCACCGGCCGCAAGGGCCGCACCACGCAGACCGCCGACGGCGGCCGGTCCACCGACATGTCCGGGCAGAAGGTCGTGCTCGGCGCGTCGGTCTTCGTCCTGCCGGTGGTGCAGAAGCTCCAGTCGCTCGACCTGTCCAGCCGCCGGATCGACGTCGGTATCCGGGGCGCCGTCAGCAAGCAGGGCATCCGCGCCGACCTGCACGGGGTCGCGATCGTCAAGGTCGGCGGCACCGAGGACGCGATCCGGGCCGCCGCCCAGCGCTTCCTGCACCAGCAGGACGAGATCGACAACTTCACGCGGGAGGTGCTCGCCGGCGCGCTGCGCTCGATCGTCGGCCGGCTCACCATCGAGGAGGTCATCCGGGACCGGGCGGCGTTCGCCAGCGCGGTCGCCGAGGAGGCCGAGCACTCGATGACCAACCAGGGCCTGGTGCTGGACACCTTCCAGCTCCAGGACATCCTGGCCGAGGGCTCCTACCTTCAGGACCTGGGCCGGCCGGAGGCCGCCCGGGTGCTCAAGGACGCGTCCATCGCCGAGGCCCGGGCCCGGCAGCAGGCCGAGCAGGAGCGGCTGCTCGCCGAGGAGGTGATCGCCGAGGCCAACCGGAACCTGGCGCTGAAGCAGGCCGCCATCCAGGCGGAGATCGACGCGGCCAAGGCGAAGTCCGCCGCGGCCGGGCCGCTCGCCCAGGCCGAGCGGGACCAGGCGATCCTCTCCGAGCAGCAGAAGGTGGCCGAGCGCAACGCCGAGCTCAAGCAGCGCCAGCTCGACACCGAGGTGCGCAAGCCGGCCGACGCGGCCCGGTACAAGGTGGAGCAGGAGGCCGAGGCGGCCCGCAACGCGGCCGTGCTGAACGCCGACGCGCAGCGGCAGGCCGTCATCGCCGCCGCCCAGGCCTCCGCCGAGCAGGCCCGGCTCACCGGTGAGGGCGAGCGGGCCCGCCGGGCCGCGCTGGCCGAGGCAAACGCGATCGAGGGCGCCAAGGAGGGCGAGGCCGAGCAGCGCCGCCGCTCCGCCATCGCCGAGGCGGTCGAGCGGGAGGGCCAGGCCGAGGCCGCGGCCATCCTGGCCAAGGGCCAGGCCGAGGCCGACGCGATGGCACGCAAGGCCGAGGCGTTCGCGGCGTACGGCGAGGCGGCGGTGTTGGACCTGCTGGTCAAGGTGCTGCCGCAGGTGGTCGAGGCGGCGAGCGCCCCGATCGGCGCGATCGACAAGATGACCGTCATCTCCACCGACGGCGCCTCGTCGCTGACCAAGTCGGTGGCGGGCAACGTGGCCCAGGGGCTCCAGCTCGGCAGCGACCTGACCGGGATCGACCTGGCGGGCCTGCTGGCGAAGCTCGGCTCGGCGTCGTCCGCGTCCGGCAACGGCAAGCCGTCGGTCGACGCCACGGCGGTCGAGACCCGCTGACGCCACCAGGGCAGCGGTGTGGCCGCTGTCGCGACAGGGCGCCGTCCCCGGCCGGGGGCGGCGCCCTGGTCGTGTGGCCGACTACTCGACGATGCCCTCGTCGCGGGCCCAGCGCAGTAGCTCCGCCTCGGCCTCGTCGCGGTCCAGCGGGCCGCGCTCCAGGCGCTGCTCCTTGAGGTGTTTCCAGGCCCGCCCGACGACCGGCCCCGGCGGCACGCCCAGCAGCTCCATGATCGCGTTGCCGTCCAGGTCGGGCCGGACCCTCGCCAGGTCCTCCTCGGCGGCGATCCGGGCGATCCGCTCCTCCAGCGCGTCGTAGTCCGCGGCGAGCTGGGCGGCCTTGCGCCGGTTGCGGGTGGTGCAGTCCGACCGGGTCAGCTTGTGCAGGCGCGGCAGCAGGTCGCCGGCGTCGGCGACGTAGCGGCGCACCGCCGAGTCGGTCCACTCGCCCCGGCCGTAGCCGTAGAACCGCAGGTGCAGCGCGACCAGCGCGGTGACCTTGGAGGTGATCTCCTTGGGGTAGCGCAGCGCCTTCATCCGGGCCTTCGTCAGCCGGGCCCCGACCACCTCGTGGTGGTGGAAGCTGACCCGGCCGTCCGGGCCCACCGCCTTGGTGGCCGGCTTGCCGACGTCGTGCATCAGCGCGGCCATCCGCAGGACGAAGTCCGGCCCGTCGGTCTCGTACGAGACGGCGTTGCTCACCACCGTGAGGGTGTGCTCGTAGACGTCCTTGTGCTGGGCGTGCTCGTCGATCGTGAGCTTCAGCCCGGTCAGCTCGGGCAGGAAGCGCTCGGCGAGCCCGGTGTCGACCAGCAGCCGCAGCCCGGTGATCGGGTCGGCGCCGCAGAGCAGCTTGGTGAACTCGTCGCGGATCCGCTCGGCGGTGATCCGGTCCAGGTCGGCGGCCATCAGGGCCATCGCCGCGTGGACGTCGGGGTGCACCGCGAAGCGCAGCTGGGCGGCGAACCGGGCGGCGCGCAGCATCCGCAGCGGGTCGTCGCCGAAGGACTCCCCGGGCGTGCCCGGGGTGCGGATCACCTTGGCGGCGAGGTCGTCCAGCCCGCCGTGCGGGTCGGTGAAGCGGTGCTCGGGCAGGCTGACCGCCATCGCGTTGATGGTGAAGTCGCGCCGCCGCAGGTCCTCGGCGAGGTCGGTGCCGTACTCGACGATCGGGTTGCGGCTGACCTGGTCGTACGCCTCGGCCCGGAAGGTGGTGATCTCCAGCCGCAGCCCGTCGCGCTGGCAGCCGATGGTGCCGAACTCCCGGCCGGTCTCCCAGATCGACTCGGCCCAGCCGCGCACGATGCGCAGGGTCTCGTCCGGGTGCGCGTCGGTGCAGAAGTCGAGGTCGTCGCCGAGGCGGCCGAGCAGGGCGTCGCGGACCGAGCCGCCCACCAGGTGCAGCTCGTGGCCGGCCCGCGCGAACCGGCGGCCCAGCTCGTCGGCGACCGGGGAGACCCGGAGCAGTTCGGCGACGGCGTTGCGCTGCGCGGCGGTGAGTTCGCGGCGGTCGGCGGCGTGGGGAGCGGAGGCTTCGGACATGGGAGCGCCAGACTATCGGTCCCGGCGGGGATGCGGTCCGCCGGGCGCGGGTATCGGGCAACCGTTGACTATCGTCTGTGACGTGCGGGCCCGTGCCCGGCTCGGACGTACCCCCTCTGCCTTGGAGGCGACAAGATGAGCGGCGGTCTCTACCGCAGCGCGAACGCCGCCCAGGGCGGCGCCGCGCCCGGCCGGCCGTCGGACGGCGCGACGTTCATCTCCGCCGAGCCGCTCAACCAGCCGGCCATGGAGTCGACCGCGCCTCCGCAGGAGCAGGTGGCCGAGGCCAGCGCCGCGACCAACAGCGCGGTGATGGCGATCGGCAGCCTCGTCAGCCGGGGTACGGGCTTCCTGCGCACCCTGGTGCTGACGGCCGCGCTGGGCGGCGCGCTGGTCGGTGACGCGTACACCACCGCGCAGATCCTGCCGGGGATGGTCTACGAGTTCCTGCTCGGCGGCATCCTCACCAGCGTCCTGATCCCCGTGCTGGTACGCCGGCGCAAGGCGGACGCGGACGGCGGTCAGGCGTACGCCCAGCGGCTGCTCACCCTCGCGGTGGTCACTCTGGCCGGGGCCGCGCTGCTCGCGGTGCTCGCCGCCTCCTGGCTGACTGAGCTGTACACCAGCGACAACCGCGGCACCGACTACCAGGACCTGGTCACCAACCTGTCGTACCTGATGCTGCCGATGATCTTCTTCACCGGCCTCAGCGCGCTGATCAGCGCGGTGCTCAACACCCGGGGGCACTTCGCCGCGCCGATGTGGGCGCCGATCCTGAACAACCTGGTGGTGATCGGCACCGCCGGGCTCTACATCGCGATCTTCGGCGCGGACATCATCCGGCCGGAGCAGATGACCCCCGGGCGGATCGTGCTGATCAGCGGCGGCACGCTGCTCGGCGTGGCCATCCAGGCCGCCGGTCTGCTGCCGGCGCTGCGCAAGGTCGGCTTCCGGTGGAAGCTGCGCTTCGACTTCCGCGCCCTGGGGCTGGCCGAGCTGGGCCGCCTGGGCGGGTGGATGTTCTGCTACGTCGCGGTCAGCCAGGTCGGCCTGATCGTGCTGTTCAACCTGCTGAACCGGGCGGGCGACGGCGACGCCGGCGCACTGATCTACAACAACGTCTTCCTGCTGTTGATGATGGCGCACGGCATCATCGCCGTCTCGATCATCACGGCGCTGATGCCCCGGATGAGCGCGGCCGCCGCCGACGGCCGCTACGCCGACCTCGCCGCCGACCTGTCCCGGGGCACCCGGACCGTCTCGGCGGTGCTGGCCCCGATTGCCGTCTGCTACGCCGTGCTCGCCACGCCGCTGTCGGTGGTGCTGTTCCGCTACGGCGCGTTCAGCGACGACAACGCGGCCGACACCTCGGTGGTGTTGCTGGTGGCCGCGCTCGCGCTGGTGCCGTTCGCGGTCAGCCAACTGTTCACCTTCGCCTTCTACGCGCTCCCCGACACCCGGACCCCGGCGCTGATCAACATCCCGGTGGTGGCGCTTCGGATCGGCGTCCAGATCGTCCTCTTCGCCGCCTTCGCCGCCCACTTCGCGGCCGCCGGGATGATGATCGGCAACGCCGTCTCCTACCTGGCCGCCGCGATCGCCTCCGCCTGGCTGCTCCGTCCCCGGGTCGGCCGGATCGGGCTCGGCGGGATCATGCGCACTCTCGGCCGGGTCGCGGTCGCCGCGCTCGGGGCGGCGGTGGTCGGTCTGATCGTGGTCAAGCTGCTGCCGGGCGACGACACGCCGACCCGACTGGAGGCGATCATCCAGCTCGTGGTCGGCGGCGCGGGGATCGGCGGGGCCTACCTCGGGCTCGCGATGGCGCTGCGGATCGGTGAGATCACCGAGGTCGTCGGCATGGTCCGCCGCCGACTGGGCCGCTGACGCGCCGCGCTCGGGCGCGGGCCGACGACCCTCGGATGGTCTGCACGCTCTGTGAACGAGGATCACCAGCCTGGGGATGCGCCTGTGGATAACTCCACGAATCACGGCTCAGACGCCGGACGGGCCTGTGGATAACCAGCCGTACGGCTGAGCATGGCGGCACGGTCGGAGGGAACCCGGGGGCGTCGGCGTCGCCGCCACACAGGTCAACCCCTCCGGCGAGCACTTGCGGTCAACGTCTAGATTGGTTAGTACATGTGCCAGCAACGTGGCTGACAACGGTCGCAACCGGACAAGTTGATCGCCGGCCGGCAGCCCGACCCGGGAGCGGCGCGAAGATGACATGTCGGGGAGACCGCCAACCCGGGTAAGGTCGCTCTCGACGGGTACGGCAGGCGCCGACGCTCCGCGTCGACACCGGTCGGCCGGTTCCTTCGAAGGCAGAGCGGGAAGCCACATGCCCAGCAGCGCGGGTCCATCGATCGACACGATCACCGAGGGAGGACGGGTGACCCAGGTCGGCGAGGGTCAGGAGGCGGAGGAGAGCGCTCCGCACGTCATGACCTTCGGTGCTCCCACGGCCGGTGAGATCCTCGCCGAGCGTTACGAGCTGGTCGAGCACATCAACAACGACAGCGCGGGTCGGCTGGTCTGGCGGGGCGTCGACGTCATCCTCCGCCGTCCCGTCGCGGTCGTGCTGCGCTACCCGGGTGGCGACTCCGCCACCGAGATGCTCCAGGGCGCCGTCGCGGCGAGCCGGGTCATCCACCCCAACCTGGTCGGCGTCTACGACGCGATCGACGAGGCCGAGCGGGCGTACGTGGTGCGCGAGTGGGTCGACGGGCGGTCCCTGCGCGAGCTGGTCGCCGACGGCCCGCTGGACCCGGCCCGGGCCACCACCATCGGCAACGCCGTCGCGAGCGCCCTCGCCGCCGTGCACGCCACCGACATGGTGCACGGCAACGTCCACCCCGGCACGGTGATGATCAGTGACGACGGCCGGGTGGTGCTGGCCGACGCGCGTACCGACGGCGACGACAGCCAGCAGAGCGACGTGCGCGCGATCGGCGGGGTCCTCTACTTCGCCCTGACCGGGCACTGGCCGCACGCCGAGGCCCCGCTGCGCGGCGCCACCGCCGGCCACGGCCGGGCCGCCATCCCCGACGCCGTCCGCGACGCCGCCGGCGCGATCGCCGCGCCCCGGCAGGTCCGGGCGGGCGTGCCGGCGTACCTCGACGACCTCACCATGGACCTGCTCGACGCCGAGATCGCGCCGCCCTCGTCGGACGTGCTCGCCGCCGAGCTGGCCCGCCTGGACGTGCCGGCCGACGAGCAGTTCCTGGACAACACCGGCCCGCTGCGCTTCGCCGCCGACACCGCCGACGAGCCGTCCCCGCTGGCCGCAGCCGGCGGTCGCAAGGTCGCCATCGGCATCGCCGGCCTGCTGGCAGTCGCCCTGGTGGGCCTGCTGATCGGCATCAGCGCGCTGGGCGGGGGCGACGAGAGCCCACAGACCCCGGTGGCCGCGCCCTCGTCGAACGCGCCCGGCGGCGACGCCACCCCGGCCGCCACCACGGTGCGGGAGCTGAAGATCAGCGGTGCCCGGATCATCGATCCGGACGGCGACCGCACGGAACTCCGCAACGCCGACCGGGTGTACGACGGCGACGAGGACAAGGGCTGGGAGACCCAGACCTACGAGAACCGCCCCAACTTCGGCAATCTGAAGAAGGGCATGGGCGTCTGGGTCGACCTGGGCGAGGAGCACACCGTCAAGTCGGTGCAGGTGTTGCTCTCCGCCCGAGGCGCCTCCGCCCGGCTTCTCACGGGGACCTCCAACCCCCCCTCGTCGGCCTCCGGCGACGCCCAGCTCGTCGCGGAGTACAAGACGCCGATCGGGCAGCCGTTCGAGGAGCACGACGGCACCAAGATGACCTTCAACGGCTTCGACGCCGACAAGAAGTACCGCTACCTGCTGCTCTGGATCACCGAGCTGCCGCCGAGCGAGCGCGGCTACAAGGTCGGCGTCCAGGAGATCACGGTCCAGGGATCGTGAGCCGGCCGCCGCGCCCAGGGCACCGCACCCGCCGGACGTGGTGATGGGCGTACGCGGGGAGCGGACGAGCGGTGGACCGGTGGGCGGAGCGAGCGGCCCACCGGTCGCGTCGTCGGTGCCGCCGGCCGGGCCGACGGACCTGGAACTCCTGCACGCCCACGTGGCGGGTGACCGGGACGCCTTCGCCGAGCTGTTCCACCGGCACCGCGACCGCCTCTGGGCGGTGGCGCTGCGGACGCTCGGCGACCGCGAGGAGGCCGCCGACGCCCTCCAGGACGCGCTGCTGTCCGCCCACCGCGCCGCCGGCCGGTTCCGGGGCGACTCGGCGGTCACCACCTGGCTGCACCGGATCGTCGTGAACGCCTGCCTGGACCGGATCCGGCGCCGGCAGGCGCATCCCACGGTTCCGCTGCCGGACGGTGTCCGGGACGGCGGCTCCGAATCCGCCACGGGCGGCGTCGAGCCGGCGGCTCCCGTCCACGACCACGACACGGCGCTGGTGGTCCGTCAGGCACTCGCCGGGCTGCCGGCCGAGCAACGATCGGCGCTGATCCTGGTGGATGTGCAGGGCTACCCGGTGGCCGAGGTGGCCAGGATCCTCGGCGTCGCCGAGGGCACGGTCAAGAGCCGGTGCGCCCGGGGCCGGGCCCGCCTCGCAACGCAGCTCGGGCACCTGCGCCCCCGGCCCGCCCCGCAGCAGTCCGAGCCGCCGGGCCCCGCCCCGCAGCGGCAGGAATCGCCGCAGCCCGCCCCGGCGGCGGGCCCCAACGTGCCGGCCGTCACCGAAGGGAACCCGCGACCGCCCGAGGGCGTCCGATCGGGGTCGGGACGGTCCCGGCGGGATGCCCACCAGGAGGACGCGTGACGGCCGGGGGGTTCGGAGAGGTCGACCACGACCTGCTCGCCGACTACGTCGGCGGGGCGCTGGACGGCACCCCGGACGAAGCACGCGTCGCCCGCCTAGTCGACGAGGACGCGGCCTGGGCGGAGGCGTACGCGCTGCTCGCCCCGGCCCTGGCAAGCGTCCGGGCCGACCTGGCCGCCGCCTGGGCCGGCCCCGCCCCCGAGATGCCCACGGACGTCACCGACCGGCTCGTCGCGGCCCTGGCCAACGCCCCCGCGCCCGACTCCGGCCCGCTCGACCCGACGCCGGCCCGCTCCGATCTGGTGCATCCCGAGCCACACGACTCCGAGCCGGCCCGCTCCGAGGCCGTCGGCTCCCCCTCCGGGGGCGGCGACGCGGTGCCGGCCGACGAACCGGGAACGGGCAGGTCGGGCGGGGTTGTGCCGGCGCAGCCGCTCGGCGGGTCCGCGCGGCGCCCTGCCGGCGTACCCCGCTCGGAGCCCGGCCGGGGCGCGACCACGGGGCCGGGCCGACGGCGCCGCCGCTGGTCCCGGCTGGCCGGCCCGGTCGCGCTCGCCGCGGCGTCGATCGCGGCGGTCGGGCTGGGCATCGGCCAGTTCACCGGGGAGCAGGGGGACGGCGCCGCGGACACGGCGTTGTCCCGGCCGACCAGACCGGAGGTCGCCGGCCCCGCCGGCACGCCATTCCGGGCGGGCGAGCCCACACTCCGCAGTGGGAGGGACTACAAACCCGAGTCCCTGGCCGACGTCTCGCCGACGATGAGGGCACAGCAGTTCAGCGCCGGCCCCCGGCCCGATGCCCAGGCGGAGGGTGGGCGGCTGCCCGGCGACGTGGTCGGCCTCGACCGGCTCACCGACCCGGCCTCGCTGAGCGACTGCATCGACGAGATCGGCGCCGAGCACGGCGGCGGGCCGCTGGTGGTCGAGGTGGTCGACTACGCCCGGTTCCAGGGCCGCCCAGCGCTGGTCGTCCGGTTCACCGACAACAGCGGCGCCCACTGGGCCTGGGTGAGCGGACCGGATTGCGGGGTGCCCGGATCCGGCTCGGACAGCCGCTACCGCACGCGGGTAGGGTGAATTCGCGGCCACCGGACGTTTGACCGTCCACGTGACCTGACCCACCGGATGACCGGCTCGGGAATCCCCGGTTCCTACGATGACGTTCTGCACATCAGACTGCCGGCACCGCGAGGGGCGTCGGCATCGGATCGGCATCGGTGCGCGCGCCGATGGCGAACAACACCTATCGGGAGACGGCAGTGGACGAGGTCCGCAACCTGATCATCATCGGCTCCGGGCCGGCCGGTTACACGGCGGCGGTCTACGCGGCGCGCGCCAACCTCAAGCCGCTCATCATCGAGGGCGTGCAGTCCGGCGGCGCGCTGATGACGACGACCGAGGTGGAGAACTTCCCCGGTTTCGCCGACGGCATCCTCGGCCCCGAGCTGATGGACAACATGCGCAAGCAGGCCGAGCGGTTCGGCGCGGAGTTCCTCACCGACGACGTGACGCGGGTGGAGCTGAAGGACACCGGCAGCGTCGGCTCCGACGCGGTCAGCACCGTCTGGGTGGGTCAGACCGCCTACCGGGCGAGGGCCGTCATCCTCAGCACCGGCTCGGCGTGGCGTCCGCTGGGCGTCCCCGGCGAGCAGGAGTACCTGGGCCACGGTGTCTCGTCCTGCGCCACCTGCGACGGCTTCTTCTTCCGCAACCAGCACATCGTGGTCGTCGGCGGCGGTGACTCGGCGATGGAGGAGGCCAGCTTCCTCACCCGGTTCGCCGAGTCGGTCACCATCATCCACCGCCGGGACTCCTTCCGGGCCAGCAAGATCATGGCCGAGCGGGCGCTGGGCAACGAAAAGATCAAGGTCGAGTGGAACACCGTGGTCGAGGAGATCCTCGGCGACGACGGCAAGGTCTCGGGCGTACGGGTGCGCAACACGCACACCGGCGAGTCCAAGGTCCTCGACGTCACCGGCGTCTTCGTGGCCATCGGCCACGACCCGCGCAGCGAGCTCTTCCGGGGTCAGGTGGAGCTGGACGACGAGGGCTACGTGAAGGTCCAGTCGCCGAGCACCCGGACCAGCGTGCCCGGTGTCTTCGCCGCCGGTGACCTGGTGGACCACACCTACCGGCAGGCCATCACCGCCGCCGGTACGGGCTGCGCCGCCGCGCTGGACGCCGAGCGCTTCATCGCCACGCTGCAGGGCTGAACAACCGAAAACTCCGGAGGAGGGTCATAGTGGGAGCAACGAAGTCGGTCACCGACGCGAGTTTCGCCGCCGACGTGCTGAAGTCCGACAAGCCGGTTCTGGTGGACTTCTGGGCCGAGTGGTGCGGGCCGTGCCGCAAGGTGTCGCCGCTGCTGGAGGAGATCGCCGGCGAGATGGGCGACCAGGTCACCATCGTCAAGCTCAACATCGACGAGAACCCGGAGACCGCCCGCGCGTACCGGGTGATGTCCGTCCCGACCCTCACCGTGTTCAAGAACGGCGAGCCGGTGCAGTCGATCGCCGGCGCCAAGCCGAAGGGTGAGCTGGTCAGGCTCATCGAATCGGCGCTCTGATCTGCACGTACGCACGTCGACCCCGTACCCGGTCCGCCCGGGGGACGGGGTCGACGTCTTTTCCCGGCGCGCCCACCTGAGGTCCCCGGAACGCATAACCTCAACCCCGGGGCCGCCCGGCCAGCCAGCGTCCGTGCAGAGGGGGTCGTGCGTGCGTCCGATCCGACCCGGTGACCGTGGACCCGCGGTCACCGAGATCCGTACGGTGCTGACCGGCCTCGACCTGCTCGCGCCGATGGCACCCGACGTCGACGAGTTCGACGCCCACACCGAACGGGCCGTCCGGGCCTTCCAGCAGTCCCGGGGGCTCAGCGTGGACGGCCGGGTCGGCGCGGAGACCTGGCGGGCCCTGGACGCCGCCCGCTGGCGGCTCGGCGCCCGCACCCTCTACCACTCGGTCCCCGAGCCGCTCACCGGCGAGGACGTCCGGTCGCTCCAGGAACGACTGCTGGAGATGGGGTACGACGTGGGTCGCGCGGACGCGATCTACGGCGTACGGACCTCGCGGGCGGTCGCCCAGTTCCAGCGCGAGGTCGGGCTGACGCCCGACGGCTCGTGCGGGCCGCACACCATGAACGCGCTGCGCCGGCTCGGGCGCAAGGTCGTCGGCGGGCGGCCGCAGTGGCTGCGCGAGTCCGACGCCATCCGGCAGTCCGGCCCGACGCTGGTGGGGCGGACCGTGGTCGTCGACCCCGGTCACGGGGGCACCGACCCGGGCGTGGTGGTGCCGGACGGGCGGCTGCGGTGGACCGAGGCGGACCTGGTGCACGACCTGGCCAGCCGGCTGGAGGGCCGGCTCGCCGCCTCCGGCGTCCGGGTGCAGCTCACCCGCGGGCCGGCCCCGGAGGACTGCCTGCCGGACGTCGACCGGGCCGGGCTGGCCAACTCGCTCGGGGCCGACGTGTTCATCTCGCTGCACCTCGACGGGCACGCCAACCCGGCGGCCGAGGGCGTCGCGACCTACCACTACGGCACCGACAACGGGGTCACCTCGGCGACCGGGGAACGGCTCGCCGGGCTCGTGCAGCGGGAGATCGTCGCCCGTACCGGGCTGCGCGACTGCCGTACGCACGCGAAGGCGTGGGACCTGCTCCGGCTGACCCGGATGCCGGCCGTACGCGTCGAGGTCGGCTACCTCACCTCGCCCGGCGACCGGGCCCGGCTGGTCGACCCCCGGTTCCGGGACCTGGTGGCCGAGGCCATCGTGGCCGCGGTGCAGCGGATGTTCTTCCCCGTGGAGCGGGACGTGCCCACCGGCTCGATCGACGTGAGCGAGCTGCGGGCGGTCGTGGCCGCCGGCACGGTGGTGGACTGAACGGCGGTCGGCGCGGTCGCGGACGGGCGGGCGTGGGCCGGGCAGCGGCCCGATGGTGTCGTGGACCGGGTGGGCGGTCGGCGTGGTCAGCCGGCGGTGGAGCGGGTGGCGGGGGCCGGGCGGACCGGGCGGAGCAGCGTCTCGGGGCTCATCGAGCCGAGCAGCTTCTCCAGCGCGTACTCGACGTCGGACTTCCAGCTCAGGGCCGTGCGCAGCTCCAGCCGGAGGCGGGGGAAGCGCGGGTGCGGGCGGACCGTCTTGAAGCCCACGGAGAGGAAGAAGTCGGCCGGGGCGACGCAGGTGCCGGCCGGGTCCGCCGCGTCACCGAACTTCGCGTCGCCGAACGCCTCGATCGCCTTGATGCCGCGCTTGGTGAGATCCCGGGCGACCCCCTGGACCAGCATCCGGCCCAGCCCGCCACCGGCGAAGGCGGGCACCACGTTGGCCGTCATCAGCAGCGCCGCGTCGGCCGAGACCGGGGAGGTGGGGAACGCCATCGAGCGGGGCACGTAGGCCGGCGGGGCGTACAGGACGTAGCCGGCCGGCATGCCGTCGACGTAGACGAGCTTGCCGCAGGACCCCCACTCCAGCAGCGTCTGCGAGACCCATGCCTCCTTCTCCAGCCCCGGGTCGCCTGCGGCGCAGGCCCGGTCCGCCGAAACCGGGTCAAGCTCCCAGTAGACGCACTGCCGGCACGGACGGGGCACGTCCTCCAGGGTGTCGAGGGTCAAGCTGACCAGACGTCGCGACATTGGCGCATCCCCACATTAGGCTCGGAGGTGAGACCGGCACGGAACGACAACGCCGCCTTCCTGCCCCCGACGAGCGATCGTACGCCGGTTCCGGACGCCACGGGAGGGGACGCACGAATGACCACCTCCGGGAGGGCCACCGGTGGTCCGCGATGTGGACGCTGGTCACGTCGTAGCGGCCTTCCTGGCAGGGGCGACTAGGATCGACACCCGGCGTCCCGCGTCGCCATGGTCGCCGGTGTCCCGGGTACGCCGGGGCGGGATCCACCCGAGCAGCCATCGAGGTGATGTCATGACCGGCACGACGCTCGACGACTACACCGACCGGTACGCCCGCCGTGTGCGGGGCATGACCGCCTCGGAGATCCGCGCGCTCTTCGCGGTGGCCAGCCGGCCGGAGGTGGTCTCGCTCGCCGGCGGCGCTCCCTACATCGCGGCGCTGCCACTCGACGCCGTCGGTGAGATGCTCGGCCGGCTCGGCGCCGAGCACGGTGTCACCACCCTCCAGTACGGCATCGGTCAGGGCACCCTGGAGCTGCGCGAGCGGATCTGCGAGGTGATGGCGCTCTCCGGCATCGACGCCGCCTGCGGCGCCTCCCCGGAGGACGTGGTCGTCACCGTCGGTGGGCAGCAGGCGCTCGACCTGGTGGCCCGGCTCTTCCTCGACCCGGGTGACGTGGTGCTCGCCGAGGGCCCGACCTACGTCGGCGCGCTCGGGGTGTTCCAGGCCGCCCAGGCGCAGGTGGTGCACGTGCCGATGGACGACGACGGGCTGGTCCCGGAGGCGCTGGAGGCGGCCATCACCGAGCAGGCGCGCGCCGGCCGCCGGGTGAAGTTCCTCTACACCATCCCCACCTACCAGAACCCGACCGGCGTGACGCTCACCGAGGAGCGGCGGGAACGGGTGCTCGACATCTGCGAGCGCGCCGGCCTCCTGGTGGTCGAGGACGACCCGTACGGTCAGCTGGGCTTCGAGGGGGACGCGCCCGCGCCGCTGCGCGCGCGGCGCCGCGACGGGGTCTTCTACCTCAGCACCTTCTCCAAGACCTTCGCCCCGGGCCTGCGGGTGGGCTGGATCCTGGCGCCGCACGCCGTCCGCGACAAGCTGGTGATCGCCAGCGAGGCGCAGATCCTCTGCCCCAGCGGCTACGCACAGGCCGCCGTCTCCACCTACCTCGGCACCATGCCCTGGCGGGAGCAGCTCAAGGTCTACCGCGAGGTCTACCGGGAACGGCGCGACGCGATGCTCGCCGCGCTGGAGGACCTGATGCCGGCGGGCACCACCTGGACGACGCCGGGCGGCGGCCTCTTCGTCTGGGCGACCCTCCCCGACGGCCTCGACTCGAAGGCGATGATGCCGCGGGCCATCGCCGCGCGTGTGGCGTACGTGCCGGGCACCGGCTTCTACGCCGACGGCACGGGTAGCGGCAACATGCGGCTCAACTTCTCCTTCCCGCCCCCGGAGCGGATCCGCGAGGGTGTGCGCCGGCTGGCCGGCGTCATGGAGCAGGACATCGCCATGCGGCGGGTGTTCGGCGCGGTCGGCCGCCCCGGATCGCGGCGGGGGCAGGCCGGCTCGGACACGCCGGGTCCCGACTTGGCATGATTCCGGCATGGCTCCCACCGCTGCCGACCGTTCCGTCGTGACCGACTCCGCCGTCACCGCCGACCTGCGGGTGCTGGTGCTCGCCGGCGGGCTCTCCTACGAACGTGACGTCTCGCTCCGGTCCGGCCGCCGGGTGCTCGACGCGCTGCGCGCCGTCGGGATGGAGGCCGAGCTGCGGGACGCCGACGTGACCCTGTTGCCGGCCCTGACCGTCGACCCGCCGGACGCCGTCGTCATCGCCCTGCACGGCGCGACCGGCGAGGACGGCTCGCTGCGCGGCGTGCTCGACCTCTGCGGTGTCCCGTACGTGGGGTGCGACGCCCGCGCGTCCCGGCTCGCCTGGGACAAGCCGTCGGCCAAGGCGGTGCTCCGCGAGGCGGGCATCCCCACCCCGGACTGGGTCGCCCTCCCGCACGACCGCTTCTCGGAGCTGGGCGCGGTGGCGGTGCTGGACCGCATCGTCGACCGGCTGGGGCTGCCGCTCATGGTGAAGCCCGCCCAGGGCGGTTCGGGGCTGGGCGCCGCCGTCGTCCGGGACGCCGCGTCCCTCCCGGCCGCGATGGTCGGCTGCTTCGCGTACGACCAGACGGCGCTGGTCGAGCGGTACGTGCCCGGCATGGACGTGGCGGTCTCCGTGGTCGACCTGGGCGACGGGCCACAGGCCCTGCCTGCGGTGGAGATCGTGCCCCGCAACGGGGTGTACGACTACGCCGCCCGCTACACCGCCGGCCGGACGACGTGGCACACGCCGGCGCGACTGGCGCCGGAGGTGGCCGGTGCGGTCGCCGACGTCGCGCTGGCCGCCCACACCGCGCTCGGCCTGCGCGACCTCAGCCGCGTCGACCTGATCGTGGACTCGGCGGGGCAGCCGCACGTGCTGGAGGTCAACGTCTCGCCGGGGATGACCGAGACCTCCCTGCTGCCGCTCGCCGTGCAGGCCGCCGGTCTGGACTTCGGCAAGATGATCGGGACGCTGGTCGCGCGCGCCGCGACGCGCCGGGCCTGACCGTCCGTTCCTTCCGCCGGCACGGGCGGCCACCCCGCGACCTCGGGTGGCCGCCCGTGCCGCGTCAGTCGTCGGACTGCCTGCCCTCCGGAGCGGCGGCGTCGGCCTCCCGGCTGTCGGCCGCCGGGACGTACGCCTCCTCGGCGGACTCGATCACGGACACCGCCTCGCCGGTGGTGGCGTCGTCCCGAGGCGAGGGCTGCCCGGTGAAGCTGGACGGGGCCTGCCACTGGATGCGCGACGGCTCGGCCAGGGTCCGCCCCCCGAACTCCGCGAGCCAGGCCGCGACCAGGGCGAGATTCTCTCGCCACTGTGCCTCGGAGATGGGCGGCAGGATCGAGTCCCACAGGGAGAGAAAGGTCCCGCGGAGCTGGAGTCGACCGTAGGGCCGGGCGAGGAACCACATGTGCAGGTGCGCCGAGCCGTCGCCCCAGCGGTTGACGTGCACCCTCGCGACCCCGTCCAGGGACCGGATCGCCCGTTCCAGGCGTACGGTCATCACTCCCAGCTCGGCGGCGAGCAGGTTCGGCAGGTCGCCGAGGTCCAGATGCGAGCGGGATTCCAGGATCAGCACCATCGGCAGCCCCGTGGGGCGGTCCATGGCGCGCACCCGCCAGCGCTCGCCCACCCAGATGTAGGCGTCGTCGGGGGCGTTGCAGGCCGTGCATTCCCGGTGCCCCTCGCCCTTGCGGGGCGGTTCGACCGGGACCGGATCATCGAGTTGCTTGACGCGGAGGTCGCCCTCGAAGGGGAAGGACGGCCACTGGGCGAAGTCCGGGACTGAGGGAGGGGTGTCGCGCACGACGCTGACACTAACCGCTTCCGGCACCGGTGTCCCTACCCGAAAGAGCCGACGGCGGCTCTGTGCCGGCAGCCGCGAGAGGGCCACCCAAGGGGCTTGTCCACAGCTATCCACAGGGTGCTGAGACCCGGAACACACCCCGTCATCCACAGGCCAGCAACGGGTTTCACGCGGGGTTTCACGTGAAACGAGGCCCGGCTGTGGATAACTGGTGTGGATAACTTCCGGCCCCGATCCGCACCGTCCGGGCGCCACGGGAGGGCAGCCGTTTCACGTGAAACGCCGGCCGCCCCGGGGGACGTCCGCGAGCCTTCGCGCACTCGGTCGTCGACCCTCTCCGCGCCGTCAACGCCATCCGCCGTTCCGGTCGACACCGTTCGGGTCGACGCCGTTCCGGTCGACACCGTTCGGGTCGACGCCGTTCCGGTCGACGCCGTTCCGGCCGACGCCGTTCCGGTCGACGTCCCGCCCGACGCCGTCCCGCTCGGCTTCATCGGTTCGTCGGCGGGCCAGTGCGCCGGGCGGGAGCGGGAAGCCGGGCGGCCAGCGTCGGAGCCGCAGGCTGAATGGGTCACGGAGCCGGGAGCCGGGAGCCGGGGTCGGGTCGCCCGGGGTCGGGGTCCGGGTGGGGAAGCTGGACTCCTCCAATCGCTGCCGGAGCCGGCCCGGGAAGCAGGTGTCGCGGGCTCCAGAGGCGGGCCAGGCGCGGAGGCGGGGGCCGCACAGGACGACGCCAGGCAACGGAGCTTGGGGGCCGCACAGGCCGATGCCGGGCACCATAGACAGGGGCCATACGCCGAAGGCAAGGCTGGACAGGCCGGGCTGCACAGGCCGGGGTCAGGTGCCGAAATATGGCAGCCAGGCACTGGTCGGGAATCAAGGGGCCCGGCGGCGGCGGGGACAAGGCGTGGGCGGAACCGACGGCCGGGAGCCGGGGCCAAGTGCCGAGACCCGGACCGGGAGGGGGCGGCGGTGCCATGAGGCAGCTTCCGAAGGGCGGCGGAGGACGGGCGTGGCCCAGCCTCACCGGCCCACCTCCCTTGAAAGGCGGCGCGGGCGCGGCCACCTGTTCGCTGCACCGTTTCACGTGAAACCGCACAGCCCGAGATTCGGCAACCTCGGTGGCAGCGCAACTCCCGCCTCCAGGTTCAAGGTTCGTGGAGCCGGTGCGCGCAGGTTCACGAGCCACACCCACCAGCACCGCACGTGTCGGTGACCGAAGGGAGACCGCCGCCCCGCCACCAGCGTCCACGACCGCAAACCGCCTGGTGGGCTTCCCCGGTTTCACGTGAAACCGGGGAGCCACCGCTACCACCAACGTCCACACCCCCTGATCCAGGCAGGGCCACTTGGGGGGCGGACGGAAAGCCTCCTGCTGCCCCGCAGCGCCGGAAGCGCGAGCGAGCAGGGTCCGGGCAGGGCGGGCCCACCTCAGGCTCCTGGCGCTCGAATGAGGGGGCACCCCGGCACGGTCGGTGGCGTTGGTTGCGCCGCGCCGCCGGAGGCGCCGGCAGGGTAGGCGTACCGCCGCGGGTGGACGCCACCGTCGGACATGGAACGGCCGCGTGGCCCGGTGGGGTCACGCGGCCGGCGGTCGGAGGGTCAGCCCTCCGGCTCCTCCTCCTGGCCGACACCGATGAGGCCGACGATCCGCTCCAGGTCGTCGACCGTCGCGAACTCGATTGTGATCTTGCCCTTGCTCCGGCCGATGTCCACCTTGACGCGGGTGTCGAACCGGTCGGAGAGCCGGTCGGCCAGATCCGTCAACGCGGGCGCGTGCGGCTTGGGCCGGCGCTTGGCCGTCTCCTTCTTGCCGGCGCTGTCGTCGCTCACCGCCAGCATCACGATCTCCTCGGTCGCGCGGACCGAGAGCCCTTCGGCGACGATCCGTTTGGCCAACTGCTCCTGCGCCGTCGGGTCGTCGAGGCTCAGCAGCGCCCGGGCGTGGCCGGCGGAGAGCACGCCGGCGGCGACCCGATTCTGCACCGGCGCCGGGAGGTTGAGCAGCCGGATGGTGTTCGAGATCTGTGGGCGGCTCCGGCCGATCCGCTGGGCGAGTTCCTCGTGGGTGGCGCCGAACTCCTCCAGCAACTGCTGGTACGCGGCGGCCTCCTCCAGCGGGTTCAGGTTGGCCCGGTGGATGTTCTCCAGCAGCGCGTCCCGGAGCATGGCGTCGTCCCGGGTGTCCCGGACGATGGCGGGGATGCTCTCCCGCCCGACCGCCTGCGCGGCCCGCCAGCGTCGCTCGCCCATGACGAGTTCGTACTTCTCGTCGTCGAGTTGTCGTACGACGATCGGCTGGAGGAAGCCGACCTCCTGGATCGAGGTCTTCAGTTCCTCCAGAGCTGCCTCGTCGAAAATGTGCCGGGGCTGCTTCGGGTTCGGCACGATCGCGTCGACCGGGATCTCGGCGAACCGGGCGCCCGGGACCGGGCTGAGCACGGGCTCGGGCTGCGCCGCGACGGGCGGACTTACCGGCGATGGCGTCGTCTCGGCAGGCGTGCCGACAGCATCGCTGGCGGGTGCCGCCGGCTCAGCCGTGGCGGGGTCGGCGGTCGGCGCCGGTCCGGTCGGGATGAGGGCCCCTAGGCCCCGACCCAGACCGCCCCGAGGACGGTTCTTCATGCCACGCCTCCCAGCGACTGTTCCGCACTACGCATTCCGGCTCACCGACTCCCTGACGCCACGCTCGGCGATCTCCTGGGCGGCCTCGAAGTAGCTCGTCGCCCCCCGCGATCCCGGATCGTAGGTCATCACGGACTGGCCGTAGCTCGGTGCCTCGGAGACGCGGACGTTGCGCGGGATGACCGCCTGGAGCACCTTGTCGCCGAAGTGGTTCCGGACGTCCTGCTCGACCGCATCGGCCAGCCGCGTACGCCGGTCGTACATGGTGAGCAGGATCGTGGAGACCTCGAGCTTCGGATTGAGGTGCTGCCGAACCAGGTTGATGTTGTTGATCAGCTGGTTCAGCCCCTCCAGCGCGTAGTACTCGCACTGGATCGGGATGAGTACCTCCTGCGCGGCGACGAGCGCGTTGACCGTGAGGAGGCCGAGCGACGGCGGGCAGTCGATGAAGACGTAGTCGAAGTGGCCCGGGTAGGCCGCGATGGCCCGGGCCAGCCGGGACTCGCGGGCGACCACCGACACCAGCTCGATCTCCGCGCCGGCCAGGTCGATCGTGGCCGGTACGCACCAGAGGTTGGGGATGCCCTCGACCCCCTGGGCGACCTCCTCCAGCGGCACGCTGTTGATGAGGCAGTCGTAGACGTCCGGCACCCCGGTGTGGTGCGGGACGTTGAGCCCGGTGGAGGCGTTGCCCTGCGGGTCCAGGTCGACCACCAGCACCCGGTTACCGTGCAGGGCGAGCGCCACCGCCAGGTTGACCGTGGTCGTGGTCTTCCCCACGCCGCCCTTCTGGTTCGCGACGCACATGACCCGGGTCCGCTCCGGCCGAGGCATCGTCACCTCGCCACTAGGATTCAGGATCTGCACGGCGCGCATCGCCTCCATAGCCAACGGTGGGTCATCCTCTTCGCGCGTCGGGGTTTCACGTGAAACGTACGCGGCCTCGGTCGCGGCGGGCCCGTAGGCGGCGGCCGGGGACGCGGGCGTGTCCGTGACGGGTACGGGTACGGGGGCGGCGTCCGGCACCGCATCCGGGGTCGGCTGCTGTGGCACGGCCGCCTCGAACCGCGCCGAGGCCGAGGGGTTGCGGCGGATGGGGATCACCCGACCGCCGGCGGAGTTGCCCGGGCGCGGCAGCCCGTCGGAGGCCGGGCGGGCGGCCGGCAGCTCCGGCCCGGCCGGGTCGGCGGTGTCCCGTTGGACGATCGGATCGCAGTCCGGCGGTCGGGTCGACGAACCGTGGAACGGCCCGTCGGGCGACCAGCTCGGGTAGTCGGTTTCACGTGAAACCGGATCGCCCGCTGATCCGGTCACGCGTGGATCGTCGTACCTGCCGTCGTCATGCACCTGTCATCCCTGCCCGCTTCGGATGGTCGGTCCGCACCCCGTCAACCGGCCGCACGTGGTGCTCGCACCGCGGAGCGTGCGGCCGGCGGGAGCGGTCGGGATCCGGTGAACGTCCGTTGCCGCCCGCTCCACACTATCGACGCGCGGCCAGCCTACGGCTCACGGGCGCAGCCGGTCCACGTCGGGTTCTCATCCCTTCCGTCCACCCGTACCGGTTCAACGAAGCAACCGCCGCCCGGGACGCCGGTGGGGCACCCGCTCGGGCGTCGCCTCCCACGTGGAGTCAGCGTCGACGGGACCGCCCGCCGCGCGACCTCTTCGGCGCCTTGGGCCGGACCGGCCTCACCACCCGCTCCCGCACGATCTCCACCACGGTCGTCGGCGGGTCGATGATTCCTTCGCCGCAGCGGTGCATCTCGGGCTCCCCGCCGCCCAGCCGCGCCACCGTCTCCGCGTGCTCGGCGATCTCGTCGGCCGCCGACGCGCCCTTGAGAGCGATGAGCCGACCGCCGGGAACGGCAAGCGGCAGGCACCACGTCGACAGCCGGTCCAGCGGGGCGACGGCGCGCGCCGTGACCACGTCCCCGCTCAGCGGGCCCACCCCGGTCGACCCGGTCGCCGCCTCGTCGGCCCGGCCCCGGAACACCCGGACCGTCTTCGCCAAGCCGAGTTGCTGCACCGCCTCGATGAGGAAGGAGGTGCGCCGGGCGAGGGGCTCGATCAGGGTCACCGTCAGGTCCGGCCGCGCGATCGCGAGCACCAGACCGGGCAGTCCCGCCCCGGAGCCGACATCGAGCACCGCCGAACCCTCCGGGATCCGCTCGGCCACCGCCGCGCAGTTGAGCAGGTGCCGGTCCCAGATCCGGGGGGCCTCGCGCGGCCCGATCAGGCCGCGGACCACGCCGTCGGTGACCAGCAGCTCGGCGTACGCGGCGGCCAGGTCGATCCGGTCGCCGAAAAGGGTGCGTGCCGCACTGGCCAGCTCGGGCGGCAGCACCGCGTCGGCCGGCGACGGGGCACGGCCGTCGGCCGGCGACGGGGCACGGCCGTCGGCCGGCGACGGGGCACCGCCATCGGCCGCCGACGCGGCGGCGTCGGAAGGCACGGGCGAGTCGGGCCGGACAGGCGACGGCCCGGGCGGCGTGCCACCCGGGCCGGCCGCGGCACCGGCCGCGGTGTCGTCGTGAGCCACCCGGTCAGTCCGCCGGCCGGACGATGATGCGCCGGTTCGGCTCGACACCCTCGGACTCGCTCTCCACGCCGCTCATCGCGTTGACCACGTCGTGCACGCACTTGCGCTCGAATGCGGACATCGGCTCCAGGCGCACGGGCTCGCCGTGCTCCTTGACCTTCTCGACGGCGTTCTTGGCGACTGCGGCGAGCTCCTTGCGGCGGTTCGCCCGGTAGCCGCCGACGTCGAGCAGCAGTCGGCTCGGCGTGCCGGTCTGCCGGAACACGGCGAGCCGGGCGAGCTCCTGGAGCGCCTCCAGGGTGGCACCGCGCTGGCCGACCAGGTTCTGCAGCCGACCGCCAACCACCTCGACGACCGGACGGCCGCCGGAGACCAGCTCGTCGATGTCGCCGTCGTAGTCGAGGATGTCGAGCAGGCCCTCGACGTAGTCGGCCGCGATCTCGCTCTGCCGGAACAGTTCGCTCTCGCCGGCGGGCTTCTTCTCCTTGGTGGCCGGCTCCTCGTCGGCCTCCTCGGTCTCGCCGTTCACCGCGGTCGGCTCGGTTCCCTCCTCGTCCAGGGACTGGTCGGCGCGGGGGGTGCTGGTGTCGGTCACGGTCTCATCTCCGTACTCGCTCGGCCGGACCGTCGGGTCCGCTGGTTTCCCGGGGCCGACGGGAGGTCGCCGGTGCCCACGGGCACGTCTGTCGTACGGGCAGTGTCGCCCGTGACCGCGCCGCGCGCGGCGGGTTCCGCCCGGCGCCGGCCGTACGGCGGCTGCACGGTGCGGAACGGGCCGCCGCCGGTCTCCCGACGGCGGCCCGGAGGTCCTCAGCCCTGCCGCTTGGCGGGGCGGCCCTTCTTGGGGTTGGCCGGCTTGGCGCCCGGCTTGGGGCCGGCGACCTTCGGCGCGGCCGGCTTGGCCGGGGCCTGGGGGGCCGGCTTGGCGCGGCCCAGCAGGCCGGTCTTGGCCGGCTGCACCGGGTTGCGGGTCGAGGTGCCCGGCTTGCCGGTAGTGGCGGTCGGCGGCGGCGGGAACTTGCGCAGTACCCACTGCTGCTGCGCCAGGGTGGAGAGGTTGTTGGTGACCCAGTAGATGATCACGCCGATGGGGAAGATGGCACCGGAGACGAGCAGCGACGCCGGGATGCCGTAGAGCATCAGCTTCTGGATCATCCGCTGCTGCGGATCCTCGGCCCAGCCGGTCTTGAGGATCATCTGGCGGCTGGTGAGGTAGGTCGTGCCCATCATCAACAAGACCAGGATGCCGGCAATGACCTTGACGGTGGTGCCGTTGGCGTTCAGCGCCGCCAGCTCGTCGGCGGTCGAGCCGAACTTGCCGGCGATCGGCGCGGTGAAGAGCTTCGCGGCCGAGGCGCTCTCGAACTGGCCGACCGTCCAGCCGTAGAGGGTCTTGCCGCTCTCACTCTTCCCCGGATCGAGTCGGCGGAGCACGTGGAACAGGCCGAGGAAGACCGGGATCTGGAGGACCATCGGAAGGCAGCCCATGAGCGGGTTGGCCTTTTCCTTCCGGTAGAGCTCCATCATCTCCTTCTGGAGCGTCTCCCGGTCACCCTTGTGCTTCTCCTGCAGCGCCTTCACCTGCGGCTGGAGCGCCTGCATCGCCCGCTGCGACTTGATCTGCTTGACGAAGACCGGGAAGAGGATCACCCGAACGGTGACCACCAGGAAGACGATGGCGAGGATCCAGGCCCAGTTCGTGCCGAGCGCCGCCGTGTCCGGCACCCCGATGGCCTCCCAGGCCCCATGCCAGGCCAGCAGGATCCACGAAATCGCGTAGTAGATCCAGTCGAGACTCAATTCTCAGGCTCCAGTCACATCGGCACGGCGGCGTCCGCCCGGCTCCGGCACCGGGTCGTGTCCACCTGGGTGGAAGGGGTGGCAGCGCAACAGCCGCCGGACCGTCAGGCCAGCTCCCCGGACAGCGCCGTGCCGGGCCACCGCCTCGAGGGCGTAGGCGCTGCACGACGGGTAGAACCGACAGCGGGCCGGCAGAGCCGGACTTATCCACCGACGGTACGCGACGATCGGCCCGCTCAGCACCCGGGCACCGATCGTCGCAGGCCGTGGCGCGGCCGGCCCGGCGGTCACCGCGACCGCCGTCCGCGGGGCGCCCGCGCGGCGGCGATCGCCGCGTCCAGGTCGGCGCCCAGTCTCGGGTACGCCGCCTCGGCCGCGGCCGGCAGCGCGCGGACGACCAGGGTGCTCCCAGGGGGCAGTTCCGTCAGCCGCTCGCGGACCAGGTGCCGCAGGCGACGGCGGACCCGGTTGCGGACGACCGCGTTGCCCACTGCCTTGGACACGACGAAGCCGGCGCGGGCCGGCGCGGAGGGTTGCTCCGCACCGCTGCTCCGCGCCGGCTCCGGCGAGGTTGCTGTCGCGGCGTCAGGGGTCGCCGGCAGGCTCAGGTGGACGACGATCGCGCCACGGCCGGCGCGGCGGCCACCCCGGACCGCTGCGGCGAAGTCAGTGCTGCGCCGCAGTCGCTGTGCGGCCGCCAGCACGACTGCCCACGTCCCCCCGGACCTGACCCGGTCGGCCTCAGGCCGACAGGCGGGCGCGGCCCTTGGAGCGACGGGTCGAGATGATGGCGCGGCCGGCACGGGTGCGCATGCGCAGCCGGAAGCCGTGGGTCTTCGCGCGCCGGCGGGTGTTCGGCTGGTAGGTGCGCTTGCTCACGTCAGGCTCTCCGTTTTCGTACGCCCCGGGCGAGGGGTCGCCGGGGTCGTGTGGTGGTCCAGGCCACCTCGGCGGTGGCCCCCGATCGGTGCTGCCCGGCGATGCGGGACCTCGGCGATGCGGGGAAGCGACCGCGGACAGCAAGCACCCATCACCCTAGCAGAGGGCGAGAGAGCAGCCGATCCAGCCTACGCAGGCGGGCAACCACCGTCAAACACGCTCACCAGGGCGGACACCGGTGCTCCGCCCACGACCGAAGCGGCGGTTTTCGCTGATGTTGCCAAGGGTCGCCGCGCGTCGGCGGTTGATGGCGCGCGGACAACGCTGTTACCGTGCCCGATTGCGGTCAGCGTCGAAAGGTCCGGTCGTCGCTGGCGGGCAAGACCGGACAAGGCAGTGAATCGTTCGGCACGGTGAACCCGCTTCAGCGCCCGTTCAGGCAGGGGGCAGGTCCGACCCGCATCCGGCGGGCGGCCACAATCGGTACGTACACAGGCTGTGGATAACTTGTGGACGAGGACCGGTCGGCCGTCCGGGTGGGTGTCGTTCCGCCCGTGAACGCGGCGGGCCCGGGGCGACCGACCGGAGAAGACGGCGGCGTCGGCGGAGCAGAGGCGAGGGGGTGGCACGACGGTGACCGGCACGACCGACCTTGCCGCGGTGTGGACGGCGACGACCGACGAGCTCGCCGATGAGATCATCTCCGCGCAGCAGCGGGCGTATCTGCGGCTGACCCGGCTGCGGGCCATCGTCGAGGACACCGCGCTGCTCTCCGTCCCGGACGCCTTCACCCGGGACGTGATCGAGTCCCGGCTGCGCCCGGCGATCACCGAGGCGCTCACCCGCCGGCTGGGCCGGCCGATCCAGGTCGCGGTGACCGTACGCGTGCCCGACGACAGCTCCGGCCGCCCGGCGGGCACCGTCTACCGCAGCGCCCCCGAGCCGCTGGACCACGACGGCGGTGGGCCGCGCGACTTCGGCGACGGGCCGGTGGCGTTCGACGGCGCGGCGGTGGGCCTGCTGGACGGCGCGGCCCTCGACCCCGGGCAGCAACCGCCGCTCATCCCCGAGCAGGCGCACCCGGAGCGGCGGCCGGACGGCCCGGTCCCGGCCGCCCGGCCGGTCGACGACGGGCTCCGGCCCGGCTTGGACGACCGGGACGGCCAGGAGGCCCTGTTCAGCACGGCGTTCGCCGAGCCGCCGCGGCCCGACCGGACGGCACCGGCCCGGCGCGCGCCCGACCGACGCGGCTTCGACGAGCAGGCCGCCCGGCTGGACCCGCCGACCGCGGACACCCGGGGGTTCGAGCCGCGTTACCGCGAGGACGCCGTCTCCCCCCGGGACCAGCACGTGATCCGGGCGCTGCCCCGGGACACCGGCACCGACAGCGGGCCGGGTCGGGGTGGCGTGGATCACCGTCCCGGCGGCCGGGACGACCGGCGGCTGCCCGGCGGCGTCGAGGGCGGCGGCAACCGGCTCAACCCGAAGTACATGTTCGAGACGTTCGTCATCGGCTCGTCCAACCGCTTCGCCCACGCGGCGAGCGTCGCGGTGGCGGAGTCGCCGGCGAAGGCGTACAACCCGCTGTTCATCTACGGCAGCTCGGGGCTGGGCAAGACGCACCTGCTGCACGCCATCGGGCACTACGCCACGACGCTGGGCAACGCCCGCTCGGTCCGGTACGTCTCGACCGAGGAGTTCACCAACGACTTCATCAACTCGCTCCGGGACGACAAGACCAGCGCGTTCCAGCGGCGCTACCGCGACGTCGACATCCTGCTGATCGACGACATCCAGTTCCTGGAGACCCGCGAGCGCACCCAGGAGGAGTTCTTCCACACCTTCAACACCCTGCACAACGCCAACAAGCAGATCGTGATCACCTCCGACCGGTCGCCGAAGCAGCTCGCCACCCTGGAGGACCGGCTGCGTACCCGGTTCGAGTGGGGGCTGCTCGCCGACATCCAGCCGCCGGACCTGGAGACCCGGATCGCGATCCTGCAGAAGAAGGCGGCGCAGGAGCGCCTCTACGCCCCGCCGGACGTGCTGGAGTTCATCGCCTCGCGGGTGTCGAACTCGATCCGGGAGCTGGAGGGCGCGCTGATCCGGGTGACGGCGTTCGCCAGCCTGACCCGGTCCACGGTCGAGCTGTCGCTGGCCGAGGAGGTGCTGCGGGACTTCATCCCCGACGGCGCCGGGCCGGAGATCACCGCCGACCAGATCATGGTCTCCACCTCCGAGTACTTCGGCGTCAGCCTGGAGGACCTGCGCGGGCACTCCCGCTCCCGGGTGCTGGTGAACGCCCGCCAGGTGGCCATGTACCTGTGCCGGGAACTGACCGACCTGTCGCTGCCCCGGATCGGGCAGGCGTTCGGCGGACGGGACCACACCACCGTCATGCACGCCGACCGCAAGATCCGCCAGCAGATGGCCGAGCGCCGCTCGCTCTACAACCAGATCGCCGAGCTGACGAACCGGATCAAGCAGAACACCTGACGCGTACGCCCAACCGTCACGCGCGGTGGGCGAGAAGTGACGGAAACGCCCGGCCGGACCACCGGCCGGGCGTTTCCGTCTCTCCACAGCCGGCCCGGGCTTGACCCTCGACATGGTGGAGACCACACCATCGAAGCCGTGTCCGTCCACCGCCCGGATCGTTGTCCACAGCTCGTTGTCCACCGCCTGTGGATAACTACCGTCCGCACAATCCTCGGTTACCCACAGGTTGTGGAGAAACCCTGGGGACGACGCTGTGGACGCCTGGGGACAACGTCGTCGTTGTCCACCGACGACGGTCCGCCTGTGGGCAAGCTGTTGAAGGTTCTGGGGATGACGCCCGTCGAGCCGGTTCCGTCTGTCCACAGGACTGGGGAGAAAGTCCGTGGATTACCGGTGGACAACCGGTGGACAACGGTGGAAAACCTGGGGGCAGTCGCCGCCTGTGGATCGCGACACGGGTTGTACCCCTGGTTCTCCACAGCCAACCCACCGGTGGATAACGTGTCTGACCTGCGCAGACGGCGGTTCTCCACAGTTTGCACAGGTGCGATGAAGATGACGGGTTATCTCTTCTAAGACAACAAAAACCAATCACCACCGTTGGACTTCCTGTGGATTGGCCGGACCCGCCGTGGGCGGGCCTCCGGCACCGGGAAGTCCACGGGGTCGGGCGCACAGCCGATGCCCGCGCGCCCTAAGGTGCGATGGGTACCCGCACGGACAGGCGGGTCGGTAGGCAGCGGTCGGCATGAGAGAGTTGTCGCTGACGTCGACGCGGAGGCATTGATGAAGTTCCGAGTGGAGCGCGACGCGCTCGCCGAGGCCGTGGCCTGGACCGCGAAGAGCCTGCCCAACCGGCCGTCCGTGCCGGTGCTCGCGGGCGTGATGCTGCGCGTCACCGACGGGAACCTGCAGGTCTCCGGCTTCGACTACGAGGTCTCCAGCCAGGTGACCGTCGAGGTCCAGGGGGACGCCGACGGGGCCGCCCTGGTTTCCGGCCGGCTGCTTGCCGAGATCACCAAGGCGCTGCCGGCCAAGCCGGTGGACATCGCCGCCGTCGGGGCACACCTCGAACTGGTCTGCGGCAGCGCCCGGTTCACCCTGCCCACCATGCCGGTCGAGGACTACCCGTCCCTGCCGGAGATGCCGGAGAGCGCCGGCACCGTCGACGCGGCCGCCTTCGCCGCCGCCGTCGCCCAGGTCGCCGTCGCCGCCGGCCGCGACGAGACGCTGCCGATGATGACCGGCGTACGCATCGAACTCTCCGGCGGCACGCTGGCCATGCTCGCCACCGACCGCTACCGGCTGGCCCTGCGCGAGATGGAGTGGAACCCGGACGACCCCGAGGTCAGCATCAACGCCCTCGTGCCGGCCCGGACCCTGCACGACACCGCCAAGGCCCTCGGCCCGCTCGGCGGCCAGGTCACCATGGCGCTCTCCCAGGGCGCGGCCGGCGAGGGGATGATCGGCTTCGCTGGCGGCACCCGGCGCACCACCAGCCGGCTGCTCGACGGCGCGAACTACCCGCCGGTGCGCTCGCTCTTCCCGGCCGCCCACAACGCCGACGCCCGGGTGCCCGTCAGCACCCTGATCGAGGTCGTCAAGCGGGTCGCCCTGGTGGCCGAGCGGACGACCCCGGTGCTGCTCAGCTTCAGCGCCGACGGCCTGGTGGTCGAGGCCGGCGGCACCGAGGAGGCGCGGGCCAGCGAGGCCATGGAGGCCACCTTCACCGGCGACCCGCTCACCATCGGTTTCAACCCGCAGTACCTGATCGACGGCCTCGCCAACCTGGGGGCCCAGTTCGCCGTGCTCTCGTTCGTCGACGCCTTCAAGCCCGCGGTGATTTCGCCCGCCGGCGAGGATGGCGAGGTCGTCCCGGGGTACCGCTACCTCATCATGCCGATCCGCGTCTCCCGCTGATCGCGCCCGAGAAGACCCCGACGCACGGAGGTAGGAACACATGCAGCTCGGCCTGGTAGGGCTCGGCCGGATGGGCGGCAACATGCGCGAGCGGTTGCGCGCCGCCGGGCACGAGGTGGTCGGCTTCGACCACAACGCGGAGCTGAGCGACGTCGCGACCCTGGCGGAGCTGGCGGAGAAGCTGGAGTCGCCGCGCGCGGTCTGGGTCATGGTCCCCGCCGGTGTCACCGACGCGACCATCGACGAGCTCGCCGGCGTCCTCGGCGAGGGCGACATCATCATCGACGGCGGCAACTCGCGGTTCAGCGACGACGCGCCGCGCGCCGAGCGGCTCAACGAGCAGGGCATCGGTTACCTCGACGCCGGCGTCTCCGGCGGCGTCTGGGGCCGGCAGAACGGCTATGCGCTGATGGTCGGCGGCGCCCGGGAGCACGTCGACCGGCTCATGCCGATCTTCGAGTCGCTGAAGCCGGAGGGCGAGTTCGGCTTCGTGCACGCCGGGCCGGTCGGCGCCGGGCACTACGCCAAGATGGTGCACAACGGCATCGAGTACGGCCTGATGCACGCCTACGCCGAGGGCTACGAGCTGCTGGCGAAGTCCGAGCTGGTCACCAACGTGCCGGGGGTGTTCAAGTCCTGGCGCGAGGGCACCGTGGTGCGCTCCTGGCTGCTCGACCTGCTCGACCGGGCCCTCGACGAGGACCCGGAGCTGGCCGAGCTGAGCGGCTACACGGAGGACACCGGCGAGGGCCGGTGGACGGTCGACGAGGCGGTCCGGCTCGCCGTGCCGCTGAACGTGATCACCGCCTCGCTCTTCGCCCGGTTCGCCTCCCGGCAGGACGACTCGCCGGCCATGAAGGCCGTCGCCGCGCTGCGTCAGCAGTTCGGCGGGCACGCCGTCCGCAAGCGCTGATCGGTATCCACAGGCTGTGTACGTCCGCCGGCTCGAACTGGTCGACTTCCGCTCGTACGAGCGGGTCGGCGTGGACCTGGAGCCGGGGGCGAACGTCCTGATCGGCGCCAACGGCGTCGGCAAGACGAACCTCGTCGAGGCGCTGGGCTACGTGGCGACCCTGGATTCGCACCGGGTCGCCACGGACGCCCCCCTCGTCCGGATGGGCGCCGCCTCGGCGGTGATCCGCTGCGCCGTGGTGCACGAGGGACGCGAGCTGCTGGTCGAGCTGGAGATCGTGCCGGGCAAGGCCAACCGGGCGCGGCTGGGCCGCTCCCCGGCCCGCCGGGCGCGGGACGTGCTCGGCGCGCTGCGGCTCGTGCTGTTCGCCCCGGAGGACCTGGAGCTCGTCCGGGGCGACCCGGCGGAGCGCCGCCGCTACCTCGACGACCTGCTGGTCAGCCGCCAGCCCCGCTACGCCGGGGTGCGCGCCGACTACGAGCGGGTGGTCAAGCAGCGCAACGCCCTGCTGCGCACGGCGTACCTCGCCCGCAAGACGGGCGGGTCGCGGGGCGGGGACCTGTCGACCCTGGCGGTCTGGGACACCCATCTGGCCCGGCACGGCGCGGAGCTGCTCGCCGGCCGGCTGGAGCTGGTCGCCGCGCTCACCCCGCACGTGGCCAAGGCGTACGACGCGGTGGCGGCGGGCCGGGGGGCGGCCGGGATCGCGTACCGGCCCTCCGTGGAACTGGCGGAGCCGACCACCGACCGGGAGACGCTGGCGGCGGCGCTGACCGCCGCGCTCGCCGAGGCCCGCACCGCCGAGGTCGACCGAGGCACCACGCTGGTCGGCCCGCACCGCGACGAGCTGGCGCTGACCCTTGGCCCGTTGCCCGCCAAGGGGTACGCCAGCCACGGCGAGTCGTGGTCGTACGCGCTGGCGCTGCGGCTGGCCGGGTACGACCTGCTCCGCTCCGACGGCATCGAGCCGGTGCTGGTGCTCGACGACGTCTTCGCCGAGCTGGACGCCGGGCGGCGGGAGCGGCTGGCCGGGCTGGTCGGCGGGGCGAGCCAGCTGTTGGTGACCTGCGCGGTCGACGACGACGTGCCGGCGTCCCTGCGCGGCACCCGGTACGCCGTCGGCGACCGGACGGTGCGCCGTGTCGGATGAGCAGCTGCCCCCCGCCCGCCTGGGCCCGGGGCGTGGCGGGCCGGCCGGCGGCGACTCCGGCAGGACGACGGGTGATCCCGGCGGCGCGGCGGGCGGCGGGGACGCGTCGGCCGGCGCCAGCGGGCCGGAGCTGGCCCGGGCGGTGCTCGACGCGGCCAGGGCCCGGCGGGAGGCGGCGGCGCGCACGCGCCGGCGTGCCCCCGGCGGTGGCGCGGGTGGCGACGGCGACGGCGGCCCGCAGCGGCGCCTGCGCGGCTACTCGGGCCCGGGGCCGGACCCGCGGGACCCGCAGCCCCTCGGCGCGGTGCTCAACCGGCTGGTGAAGGCGCGCGGCTGGCAGCAGCCGGCGGCGGAGGCGACCGTGTTCGGCGCCTGGGAGCGGGTGGTGGGCCCGGAGGTGGCCCAGCACAGCCGGCCGGTCAAGCTGGAGGACGGCGAGCTGACCGTGGAGGCCCGGTCGACCGCCTGGGCCACCCAGCTTCGGCTGCTGGCCGGCTCACTGCTCCAGCAGATCGCCCGCGAGGTCGGTCACAACGTGGTGCGCAAGCTGCACATCCACGGCCCCGCCGCGCCCTCCTGGTCGAAGGGCCCCCGCCGGGTACGCGGACGCGGCCCCCGGGACACCTACGGCTGACGGTCAGTGACCGCCGCGCCGGGCCTCCCGCTCGGCGCGCTTGCGCTCCCGCTGCTCGCGGCTCCACTGCTTGCGGCGCTCCAGGTCCTGCTTCCAGGCCTCGCGGGCCTCGTTGGAGCCACCCTGCACGGCGCCCTGCACCTCCGGCGGGCCGGCCCAGCGCCGGAAGGCCCACGCCATCAGCCAGCCACCCTCGCCAGAGCCCTTCGGAGCCGGCTTCTCGTTGCTCATCGACTGACCCTTCCGTTAGCGCGCAAATAATTAGTACCCCAACCATTGGTACGATACCAACGACGACGAGGAGGTCCAGCCCGTGCCCGACGATTTCGACGGGAATCCCCTGGCGCTGGAGCAGCAGGTGTGCTTCGCGCTCTCCGTCGCCGCGCGCGGCGTGGTCGCGGTCTACCGGCCGCTGCTGGAGCCGATGGGGCTGACCCATCCGCAATACCTGGTGATGCTCGCCCTGTGGCAGTACGCGCCACTGTCCGTACGCGACCTCAGCCGCCTGTTGCAGCTCGACCCGGGTACGCTGTCGCCCCTGCTCAAGCGCCTGGAGGCGAATGGCTACGTCCGGCGGGAGCGCGACCCCGCCGACGAGCGCAGCCTCGCGGTGACGCTGACCCCGACCGGCGAGGCCCTGCGGGAGCGCGCGGAGCAGATCCCGCCCGCGATCGTCGAGCGGCTGGGCCTGCCGATCGCGGACCTGCGTCACCTGCACACCGTGCTGACCCGGGTCATCACCGCCGCCAACCGCGCCGGCGCCGCGGCCCCGACCGACCCGCGTGGGTCGGGCGGGGCGCCGGGTCAGGCGTCGGCGTAGACGGCGAAGCCGCGGTCGGCGCAGCGCCGGTAGAAGGCGGCCAGCACGCTCAGCTCGGCACAGGTGAAGTTCCACTGCGGCGGCGCGCCGCTCTCGTCGCGCAGCGCGTCCAGCCGGCTGTCGAGCCAGCGCAACTGCTGCTCGGCCAGCCGCCCGTCGGCGAGCAGCGACCGCAGCACCTGGCTCACCGAGTCGAAGGTCACCGCCTCGCCGTGCGGGCGGTGGCCCGCCACGAACCGCTCGATGCCGCCGGCGATCCAGGCGCAGCCGTCCGGGTCGATCACCGGGTCCTCGTCCTCGGCGGCGGCGTCGGTGGCGTAGAGCACACCTTCGAGCCCGAGCAACAGGTCCACCAGCTCGGTGTACGCGGTGGCCCGGACGGTGCCGGTCTTGGCGATCAGCTCGGCGAGCGCCGCCGTCGGCGCGGAGATGCGCGGCATGTCGACGATGTCGCCGAAGTCGACGAACTCCGCCGGCGCGACCGGGTCGTAGAAGCGGCCGGTCCGCGGCCACTGCACCGCGACGTTGTCCAGCCCCATCTGGTGTCACCTCTTAATGAGCGTGTGTCGGTTCGATCGGGTCGATCGTCCGGTTCCGGCAGGAAAAGATCAAGGCCGGGCCGTCGGCGCGGCGGGGCGGGTCTCTCCTGGCCACCGGCCGACACCGATCGTCGGCCGGTCGCGCCCCCGATCGGGCCCTGGCGTGTAGGGGGAGTCGCGGGCGGCGCGGTTCGGCCGGCTACGTCGGTCTGAGACGCCTCGCAGGGGTGCCGAGTGGTGGTTCTGTCGCTGCCGCACAGTAAGATTGACCCCGAGACGAAGACCCGGTGCGGAGCGACGAGACACGGGCCCGGTGCGGGGCCCGCGATCATTCTCCATGCCGGGTCGAGCCGATCGCGATCCGCGGGCAACCGCGGCGACCGGCGCGTTCGACCCGTACCCCGGAATTGTCCCCGGTGCCGGTCCGCGTGCCGACGTCGCGTCCTGTCCGCCGAACCCGCGCCCGACGCGCCACCAGGCGCGGACGGCGCGAGAAAGTGGCCGAGGGTGGCAGCGCAGGACAAGCAGGAGTACGGCGCAGAGTCGATCACCGTTCTCGAGGGTCTGGAGGCGGTCCGCAAGCGGCCCGGTATGTACATCGGGTCGACCGGCGAGCGTGGTCTGCACCACCTGGTGTGGGAGGTCGTCGACAACGCGGTGGACGAAGCGCTGGCCGGGCACTGCGACACCATCGACGTGGTGCTGCTCGCCGACGGCGGGGTCCGGGTCACCGACAACGGCCGGGGCTTCCCGGTGGACCTGCACCCGAAGCTGAAGAAGCCGGGTGTCGAGGTGGCGCTGACGGTGCTGCACGCGGGCGGCAAGTTCGACGGCAAGGCGTACGCGGTCTCCGGCGGTCTGCACGGCGTGGGCGTCTCCGTGGTGAACGCCCTCTCCACGAAGATGGCGGTGGAGATCCACAAGTCCGGCTTCGTCTGGCGGCAGCAGTACCACAACTCCAAGCCGACGCCGCTGGAGAAGGGCGAGACGACGGACCGGACGGGCTCCGCGGTCGCCTTCTGGCCCGACGCGGACGTGTTCGAGACGGTCGACTTCGACTTCCAGACCATCTACCGGCGGCTCCAGGAGATGGCCTTCCTCACCCGCGGCCTCACCATCCACCTGCTCGACGAGCGGGTTCCGGAGGGCGAGGAAGGCAAGATCCGCGAGGTCACCTTCCGCTACGAGGGCGGCATCGCGGACTTCGTCCGGCACCTCAACGCCTCGAAGAACCCGATCCACCGGACGGTGGTCGAGTTCGGCGCCGAGGAGGAGGGCATGTCGGTCGAGATCGCCATGCAGTGGAACGAGTCGTACGGCGAGTCGGTCTACACCTTCGCCAACAACATCAACACCCACGAGGGCGGCACCCACGAGGAGGGCTTCCGGGCCGCGCTGACCAGCGTCGTCAACCGGTACGGCGCGGAGAAGAAGCTGCTCAAGGGCGACGAGAAGCTTTCCGGCGAGGACATCCGCGAGGGCCTGGCCGCGATCATCTCGGTCAAGCTCACCAACCCGCAGTTCGAGGGCCAGACCAAGACCAAGCTCGGCAACACCCCGGTGAAGAGCTTCGTGCAGCGGGTCTGCAACGAGTGGCTGGTGGACTGGTTCGACCGGAATCCGGCCGAGGCGAAGATCATCATCCAGAAGGCGTCCCAGGCCGCCCGGGCCCGGATCGCCGCCCAGCAGGCGCGCAAGCTGGCCCGGCGCAAGTCGCTGCTGGAGTCCGGCTCGATGCCCGGCAAGCTGGCCGACTGCCAGTCGACCGATCCGCGCGAGTCCGAGGTCTTCATCGTCGAGGGTGACTCGGCCGGCGGCTCGGCCAAGCAGGGCCGCGACCCGCGCACCCAGGCGATCCTGCCGATCCGCGGCAAGATCCTCAACGTGGAGAAGGCCCGGATCGACCGGGTGCTGAAGAACAACGAGGTCCAGGCGCTGATCACCGCGCTGGGCACCGGCATCCACGACGACTTCGACATCGAGAAGCTGCGCTACCACAAGATCGTGCTGATGGCCGACGCGGACGTCGACGGCCAGCACATCCAGACGCTGCTGCTCACCCTGCTCTTCCGCTTCATGCGCCCGCTGGTTGAGCTGGGGCACGTCTACCTGGCCGCCCCGCCGCTCTACAAGATCAAGTGGAACAAGCGGGGCGACGACGCGCAGTACGCGTACTCGGACCGGGAGCGGGACGGGCTGATCGCGCTGCGCCAGCAGAAGAAGCCGAACGCGAAGCCGGACGACATCCAGCGGTTCAAGGGTCTCGGCGAGATGAACTACCCGGAGCTGTGGGAGACCACGATGAACCCGGCGACGCGTACGCTGCGTCAGGTCACGCTCGACGACGCGGCAACCGCCGACGAGTTGTTCAGCGTGCTGATGGGTGAGGACGTCGAGGCGCGCCGCTCGTTCATCCAGCGCAACGCCAAGGACGTCCGGTTCCTGGACATCTGACGGGGCTCGCCGGGCCGACCGGTCATCCACCGGGCGGCCCGGCGATCCACAGAGTTATCCACAGCATGGCCGGTTTCCACAGCCGTTATCCACAGCACGAAAACGACTCTGAGTCTGATAAGGGTTAACAGTGACCGATATCCCCGAGTCCACACCGAACGAGCCCGAGGTTCCCGAGACGGTCGGCGCCGTCGTCGCGCACGACCGCATCGAACCGGTCGGGCTCGAGGTGGAGATGCAGCGCTCCTACCTCGACTACGCGATGAGCGTCATCGTCGGGCGGGCGTTGCCGGACGTCCGGGACGGGCTCAAGCCGGTCCACCGCAAGATCCTCTACGCCATGTTCGATTCCGGCTACCGCCCGGACCGCGGCTACGTGAAGTGCTCCCGCGTCGTCGGCGACGTGATGGGTCAGTTCCACCCGCACGGCGACTCGGCGATCTACGACGCCCTGGTCCGGATGGCGCAGCCCTGGTCGCTGCGCTACCCGCTGGTCGACGGCAACGGCAACTTCGGCTCGCCCGGCAACGACCCGGCCGCCGCGATGCGGTACACGGAGTGCAAGCTCGACCCGCTGGCGATGGAGATGCTGCGGGACATCGACGAGGACACCGTCGACCTGCAGGACAACTACGACGGCCGGGCCAAGGAGCCCACCATCCTGCCGTCGCGGATCCCCAACCTGCTGGTCAACGGCTCCGAGGGCATCGCGGTCGGCATGGCCACCAAGATCCCGCCGCACAACCTGCGTGAGATCGGCGCGGCGGTGCAGTGGTGCCTGGAGCACCCGGACGAGGACGAGGCCACCACCCTCGACGCGCTGCTGGACATCGTCAAGGGCCCCGACTTCCCCACCCACGGCCTGATCGTCGGCACCCAGGCGATCCAGGACGCCTACCGCACCGGGCGCGGGTCGATCCGGATGCGCGCCGTGGTGGAGGTCGAGGAGGACAAGCGTGGCCGCCCCTGCCTGGTGGTCAGCGAGCTGCCCTACCAGGTCAACCCGGACAACCTCGCCGAGCGGATCGCCGAGCTGATCAAGGAGGGCAAGCTCGCCGGCATCGCCGACATCCGCGACGAGTCCTCCGGGCGTACGGGCATGCGGATCGTGCTCGTGCTCAAGCGCGACGCCGTCGCCAAGGTGGTGCTGAACAACCTCTACAAGCACACTCAGCTCCAGGAGACCTTCGGCGCCAACATGCTGGCGCTGGTCGACGGTGTGCCGCGCACGCTCAACCTCGCCCAGTTCATCCGCTACTACGTCGACCACCAGATCGACGTGATCCGCCGGCGGACGGCGTTCCGGCTGCGTAAGGCCGAGGAGCGGGCGCACATCCTGCGCGGCCTGTCCAAGGCGCTGGACGCCCTCGACGAGGTGATCGCCCTGATCCGGCGCTCGCCCACGGTGGAGGACGCCCGACAGGGCCTGATCCGGCTGCTGGAGATCGACGAGATCCAGGCGACCGCGATCTTGGACATGCAGCTGCGCCGGCTCGCCGCGCTGGAACGCCAGCGGATCCTGGACGACCTGGCCAAGCTGGAGCTGGAGATCGCCGACCTCAAGGACATCCTCGCCAAGCCCGAGCGGCAGCGGAAGATCGTCTCCGAGGAGCTCGGCGAGATCGTCGCCAAGTGGGGCGACGACCGGCGGACGAAGATCGTGCCGTTCGAGGGCGAGGTCTCGATGGAGGACCTCATCGCCCGCGAGGACGTGGTCGTCACCATCACCCGCACCGGCTACGCCAAGCGGACCAAGGTCGACCTCTACCGCTCCCAGCGGCGCGGCGGCAAGGGCGTCAGCGGGGCGACGCTGCGGCAGGACGACATCGTCAGCCACTTCTTCGTCTGCTCGACCCACGACTGGATCCTGTTCTTCACCAACAAGGGTCGGGTCTACCGGGCCAAGGCGTACGAGCTTCCCGAGGCCAGTAGGGTGGCCAAGGGCCAGCACGTGGCGAACCTGCTCGCGTTCCAGGCCGACGAGCAGATCGCGCAGATCATCGAGATCCCGAACTACCAGGTGGCTCCCTACCTGGTGCTCGCCACGAAGAACGGCCTGGTGAAGAAGACGAGGCTCGAGGAGTTCGACTCCCCCCGGTCCGGCGGCATCATCGCGATCAACCTGCGCGACGAGGACGAGCTGGTCGGGGCGGCGCTGGTCGCCCCGGAGGAGGACCTGCTGCTGGTCTCCAAGAACGCGCAGGCGATCCGGTTCAACGCGAGCGACGAGGCGCTCCGCCCGATGGGTCGGGCCACCTCGGGCGTGATCGGCATGCGCTTCAGCGAGGACGACGTCCTGCTGGCCATGGAGGTGGTCCGCGAGGGGCTGGACGTCCTGGTGGCCACGAACGGGGGTTATGCGAAACGTACCCCGATCGAGGAATACCCGGTCCAGGGCCGGGGAGGTAAGGGCGTGCTGACTGCGAAGATCACGGAGCGCCGTGGTGGTCTGGTCGGCGCGGTGGTGATCGACCCGGACGACGAGCTGTTCGCGATCACCAGCAACGGTGGTGTCATTCGGACTCCGGTGAAGCCTGTACGCCGTACGCGTGATCGGAACACAATGGGGGTCAAGCTGATGGACCTTCCGGACGGCGTGACTATCGTGGCGATTGCTCGCAATGCCGACGAGCCTGACGAACAGGACTAGTTGAATGACGGAGACACAGGCGAAGTCGGGGAACACGGGGACCTCGGCCAACCCGGTCGACGAGGAGGCCGCCAAGAGCGGCACACCAGCGACCGGCCGCGCGGCCGTGGGCCGGGCGACTGTCCCCGCCGATGCGCCTGCCCCGAAATTCACCCGGGCCCCCGGCATGACACCGCCGCCGGACAAGCCCTCCGAGGACGCGGACGCGGCGGACAGGACCGAGACGGTGGGGGTCGACAAGCCGGCCCCCGCCGCCAAGCCGACCGCCGCCAACCCGACGACGACCCAGCCGCTCACAGTCGGCGCCGGCCAGCCGACCGGCGCCACCGGCACACAGCCGAGGGTCACGGGCACTGCCACCGGCACCCAGCCCCGTGTCACCGGCACGGCCAAGCCGCAGCCGGACGGTGGCCGGCCGACCGGTGCCGGCCGACCGGCCAACGGCGGCGGCCTGCCGCCGGGCATCAGCGGCGCGGCCGCCGTCGGGGCCGCGCGCGTGGGCGAGGCGGTACGCGCAGCGCGTACGTCGGTCAGCTCGGCCGCGTCGCGCGGACCGCGCCGGGCCAGGCTGAACCTCAAGCGGATCGACCCCTGGTCCGTGATGAAGTTCGCCTTCGCCGTCTCGGTGGTGCTCTTCATCGTCGTGGTGGTGGCCACCTCGGTGCTCTACCTGGCCCTCGACGCGATGGGCGTGTTCACCAGCGTCAACGACAGCCTGACCGACCTGGTCAGCGCGGGCGGCGGCCAGAGCACCAGCGGCTTCCAGATCACCGCCAAGGGCGTGATCCTCAGCTCGGCGCTGATCGGCCTGGTCAACGTCGTGCTGTTCACGGCGCTCGCCACGCTCGGGGCGTTCGTCTACAACGTCTGCGCCGACCTGGTCGGGGGCATCGAGCTGACCCTCGCCGAGCGCGACTGATCCACCTCGGGTAGCCGGGGCACCGCCGATGCGCGGAGCCCCGGCTTCCGTGCGTCGGGGAGCAGGCGCCGGGCGCGTCGTGCCGCGTGGCCGGGCGAAATCGCCTGGGCCGGGCGCGGCGCCTCCGGTAGGTTCAGGGGCGACGGCGACACCCGATGTCCGGGCGGCCCCCGATTTGGGGCCGGGCGGGCGGATGGGTTAATGTTGCTCGTCGCTACGCGGGGCTATAGCTCAGTCGGTTAGAGCGCAGAGCTGATAACTCTGAGGTCGCTGGTTCGATTCCAGCTAGCCCCACCGCACATTCGTCCGACGGCAGTCGAGCGCGAGGGGTAGGCCCCAATGTTCAAGAAGCTTCTGATCCTGGCCGGCGTCGTCGGGGTGGCGGCCGTGGTCGCCAGGAAGATCAAGGCTTCCAACGACGAGCGCGCCCTCTGGCACGAGGCGACCACCGCGCCCGACCTGCGCTGACCGCACCGACCACTGCCAGCACCGGCGGCACGTCCGCCCCGGGGCCCTAGCTCAACTGGCAGAGCACTGCCTTTGCAAGGCAGGGGTTAGGGGTTCGAGTCCCCTGGGCTCCACCAGCACTTTCCTTGGTTGATCTCGGTCCCGAGTGCAACCAAGGCGGTCACGCCGTCCCCTCCTCGCTCAGGACTCGGTCGATGGCGAGGCCGCGCCGGCAGGACGTGCCCGTAGGTGTCGGCCGTCATCCGGGATAGTGGGCATTCGGTCGGCCAGGCCTCGAGGGCCCGCGGCTGCGCCGTGAGGTCGACCGGGTGATGAAGCGGCCGAAATCGGCGCGTAAGACAATCCTTCGGCGATCATGGCCGGATGGGGCAGGCATCGGAGCCGGCGCAGTCCGGGAACATCCTGCGTGGCGAGGAGGACGCTCGGCAGGCCAACTTCCTGGAACTGTTCTTCGACCTGGTGCTGGTCTTCGCCCTGCTCGGGGTCGTCAGTCGGATGGTGCCGGACCTTCTCTCGAACAACGTGCGCCAGCAGTGGCTGTCGTTGCCGTACACGATAGTTCTTGCCCTGCCGCTGCTCTGGTTGTGGACGACCACCGCGTACATCACGAGCCGGTTCGACTGCCGCAACCGCTGGATCCAGCTGCTGGTCCTGGCCAGCGCGTTCGGCCTGCTGATCATGGCGACGTCCCTGCCGTACGAGTTCGAGGCACGCGGGGCCTCGTTCGCCGTCGTGTACGTGTTGCTGCATGTTGGACGCCCCTTGCTGCTCCGGCCGCTGTTGCGGGAGCACGAGGAGGTACGGGCGCTCTACACCCGCCTGGCCCTCTGGGCGAGCGTCTCCGGCCCAATCTGGCTCTCCGGGGCGGTGATGCACGGGAACCACCGGGTGGCCCTGTGGTTGATCGCCATCACGGTGGACCTGGTCGTGGCGCAGTTCAGCTGGCCGATACCCGGCCTGCGCCGACCAGCCATCAGCGGCTGGGGGATGGCCAGCACCCGACACCTCCCCGAGCGCTACCAGCAACTGCTGCTGATCGCACTCGGCGAGACGGTGGTGTCAATAGGCGTCACCTACGCCAAACACCCCGCCACGCTCGCGACGACGGCGGCCCTGGTGATCACATTCGTCTCGTCCGTGCTGATCTGGCGGTTCTACTTCTACCGCGCCGGCCAGGTGCTGGCCGAGGCCGTCGCGATGTCGACGAACCGGGAGGTTGCCGGCCGGACGGCTGGCGCTGCCCATGTGCTCATGGTGCTCGGCATCGTCGCCGCCGCGACTGGCTCGGAAATCGTGCTGGCGCATCCTGGTGGGCGGTCCCAGTTGGCCTGGCTGGCGATCATCCTCGGTGGGCCGGCGGTCTTCCTGTTGGGCCGCATTCGGCTGGAACGGATCGTCTTCAACCGGCTCGCCCTGCGCCGGGTCGTTGGCATCGCCGCTCTTGCTCTGCTGGCTCCGCCGCTGGTCTTCGGCCCGCCACTGCTCGCCGCCAGCGCCGCTGCCGTCGTGCTGCTCGGTGTCGCCGTCGCGGACGCTCTACACGCGGCCGGCCGCCCACCGGAAACCCCGTCCCCGTCCGCGTAGCGGGGACAGTTCGCAAGAGGTCCACGGACGGTGGGGTCTCTGGCGTGTGCCGACCGTGTGCTGTCAGGGAGCGGGCCAGGATTGCGGGTGCGGCGAAGCAGCAGGCCATGCTGATCTCGCGTTTCTAAGAGCATGAGATGCGGGAGCTTTCATGGATCCTGAGACGCGGCAGGACTTCACCGCCTTTGTCGCAGCACGGTCGCATGCGCTGTTTCGGACCGCGCTGGCGTTGACCGGTCATCGGCAGCAGGCCGAGGATCTGTTGCAGACGGTGCTGGCCAAGGCGTACCGGCACTGGGGGAAGGTCCGCCATGGTCAGCCCGAGGCGTATCTGCGTCGAGCGCTGTACCGGGAGCAGGTGAGCTGGTGGCGTCGGCCGATGCGGGGCCGAGAAGTCTCTACCGATCAGCTTCCGGACCTGGCCGACACGGACCTCACCGGCCGAGTCGACCTGAGCCTGGCGTTGCGGGCGTCCCTGGATCGCCTGGCGCCGAAGCAGCGGGCGGTACTCGTGCTGCGATATCTCGAGGACCTGCCCGACGAGGAGATCGCCGACATTCTGCGCTGCAAGCCGGCGACGGTACGCAGCCAGGCTTCCCGCGCCCTCGACCGGATCCGCTCACTCTGCCCTGAACTTGACCATCGTCTAGAGCAGGAGGTTCACCAGTGACCACCCAGCTTGAGAACGCCGTTCGGGAAGCGTTCGACCAGCTCGCCGACGCGCCCCCGCCGGCGGACCTGGCTCAGGCCGCGATTCGTACGGCCGGCCGGCAGCGAACCGCGCGCCTGGTGGTGGCCAGCGTGGCCGCGTTTGCCGTGGCACTGGCCGCTGTGCCGCTGGCTATCGGCGTCCTGACCGTCCCCGGCGACGATCTGTCGCCCGCCGGGATGGGCCCGGGACCGGCCGTCAAGCCGTTCGTCGTGACGGCGTACAGCGGGGTCAACAACCCGGGAGATCCGGGGCCGGCGGACGACTATTCGCTGTTGCTCGACCCGGACACCGGTGAGTACGACAAGGTCCCGTTCAACGAGGTGGTGCCATCCCCGGACGGCAGCCAGGTGCTGGTGCACGAGGGCGACAACAGCCTGGCGCATCCGTCGAGGAGAGGGGTGCTGAACCGGGAGAGCGGGGAGGTTCGGTGGTTGCCGGGCAGCGCCGGCTACACCTCGGGTGCCAGCTGGTCGCCGGACGGTCGGCAGATCCTGATCACCAATCGGCCGAAAGACGGCCCCGGTGCTGGCTTCCTGCTTGTCGACGCCGCGACGCTGGCCGCCCGCCAGGTCGAGGTGCCCGACGTCAGCACGCAGAACACCAACGGATCGGCCTTTGTCTGGACACCCGACGGAACGGAGGTTGCCCTGACCCACTCGGTTTCTGACAGCGAGAGCGAGCCGGGCCGAGTGACTGGTATCGGCTTCTATGACCTCTCCGGCAAGCCGACCCGTACCCTCCGCGTCACCGGCGGCTCGCTCAACGAGGGCAGCGGGTTCTCACCCGATGGCAGCCGGATCGCGCTGGACAACCGGTTCGTGAGCGACCGGATCCAGATCGTGGACGTTGCCACCGGCACCGTCGGACAGGAGTTCTCCGTACCGACCGCCGGAACCGTGGTGGGCTGGTACGACAGCACGCACCTGATCGTGAAGGACTACGGCGATCGGGGCCTCACCGAACGGCCGAGCCTGAAGGTTGTCGACCTGGCCGGCAAGGTGACACAGACGGTACAGCTCGCGGAGGGATCGGACACCGCGCAGCGGGTGCATGTCGGACCATCGCTCGGTACAGCTGCCGAGAAGCTCGCGTTCTGACCGGCTGATCGTTGATCGCGAGAACGGCTCTCCCCCGCCGAGGTGCCCGGTGGCGTACCCCAAGGCGGATGCGTCGGCGGCATGGCCCACGACATCGCGTCGTGGGCCATGCCCCTGGTTCCGGTCCGCGGGTCAGGTCTGTTTCAAGCTCAACTCATGTCTCGTAGCGGCGACGCACCCGCATGAGCAGCAGCAGTACGAGCCCGGCAGCGATGAGGCTGCCGCCCATCGCGGCGAGCCTGCCGAGCGCCGGGCCGGAGATCCCCGTGTCGGTCACGGGCAGGCTCGGACGGGCTGTCCCGCCGGTCGCCGGGCAGGTCTGCGCCAGGTCGAAGGTGCCGTCGGTGCCCGTGATCACCGCTGTCGCGTTGGTGAGCGCGAACGGATTCACCAACTCCCCGGTCGAGGACAGGCCGGCGGGCGTCCTGATCCACGCCTTGTCGCCGACAATCGCCCGGTCGCCGGCGGGCGTGGTCGTGATGGTCTCCGTGACGGGGCCACCCTCCGTGGCGAACTCGATGGTCAGTGAGGTGAAGGTGCCCTGCTGCTTGGGAGACGGCAGGGCGAAGACCCAGACGTCCTCGCCCTGGAAGGGGCCGCCGCCGAGGTTCGGATCGCATCTCTGAGTGCCGAACGCGGCCGCTGTCGTGCCGACGTCCGCTGGATCGATGTTGATGGTGGTGCCGGCCCAGGCTGGTGCGGCCGGTCCGAGGCCGATCGCGGCGGCCAGGATGGTCGCTGCTCCCAGGCGGGCCAATGTCCTTATTGTCAACAAAATCACCCCGATGTGGTATTTCCATGAACACTTCGTGAAAGTGGGGCGCGACCCGCCGTCAGGTAACCACGGTCGACCCCTGCGTACCGGCTGATTGGGGGTCTTCCCCCACGGGCCCCACGGCCGTGATAAGCAGACGTGCGGAGTTGCGACGCGCGGCCCACGAGCCGGAGCCCCTCACCGGCACGTGCCGCCGTGGGACAGCGCGGTGACATCGGTGGCCGCCTGCGCTCCGCCCGGCCCGGCACGTTAGCGTCGGAGCGTGACCGGATCCCCGCGCGTGCTCGCGGCCGACAGCGGCATCGCCGAGGCCGCCTCCGTCCTGCGTACCGGCGGGCTGGTGGCCTTTCCCACCGAGACCGTCTACGGGCTCGGCGCGAACGCGCTGGACCCCCGTGCGGCCGCCCGGATCTTCGAGGCCAAGGCGCGGCCCAGCTTCGACCCGCTGATCACGCACCTCGCCGACGCGGCCGAGCTGGAGAAGCTGGTCGGGGTGGTGCCGCCGGCGGTGGCGACGCTGGCCGAGCGCTTCTGGCCGGGGCCGCTCACGCTGATCGTGGACCGGCCGGCGGCGATCCCGCCGATCGTCACCTCCGGGCTGGCGACGATGGCGGTCCGGGTGCCGGACCACACGTACGCGCGGGCGCTGATCGCCGAGGCCGGGGTGCCGGTGGCGGCGCCGAGCGCGAACCGGTTCGGTCAGCTCAGCCCGACCCGGGCCGAGCACGTGGTGCGGGGCATGGGCTCGGCCGTGGACGTGGTGCTCGACGGCGGGCCGACGCGGTGCGGGATCGAGTCGACCATCGTGGACGCCCGGGGCGAGCGGCCGGTGGTGCTGCGGCTCGGCGCGCTGCCGCTGGAGGCGCTGGAGGAGGCCGTCGGCCCGGTGACCGTACGCCCAGGCAGTTCGGGGCAGCCGGTCGCGCCCGGCACGCTGGCGGCGCACTACGCCCCGCGTACGCCGTTGCGGTTGGCGTCGGGCGGGGAGCCGCCGGCGGCCGACGGGGTCCGGCGCGGCTTCCTGGCCTTCCGCGAGCCGGCGGCGGGCGACTGGGCGGCGGTCGAGGTGCTCTCCGCCGCCGGTGACCTGACCGAGGCCGCCGCGCGGCTGTTCGACGCGCTGCACGAACTGGACGCCACCGGGGTCGGCGAGATTGTGGTCGAGCCGGTTCCCGAGGTCGGCGTCGGCCGCGCGATCAACGACCGGCTGCGCCGCGCCGCCGCCACCTGGCAGCCGGCGGACTGACGCCCGACCGGGGGCGGGCGGGGCTCGACGCCTCGCGGGCGAGTGGCCCGCGCACCCGGCCCGGTGCATGGGCCGGGGCGGCGGGGGTAGGAGAAACGGCAACAACCCCCGGAAGTGAGGTGTCATGCCAATGCCGACCGCACGCGAGATCATGACGGACGACGTGACCTGCATCCGTGCGCAGGACGACCTCAGGACTGCCGCCAGGCAGATGGCCCAGTTGGGCGTGGGGTCGCTGCCGATCTGCGGGGACGACAACCGGCTCAAGGGGATGCTGACCGACCGCGACATCGTGGTGAAGGTGCTCGCCGAGGGCCGCGACGCGGGCAGCGTCACCGCCGGTGAGCTGGCCCAGGGCGAGGCGGTGACCATCGGTGCCGACGACGACGCGGCCGAGATCCTGCGGACCATGAGCCAGCACCAGGTGCGCCGGCTGCCGGTGATCGACGGGCACGAACTCGTCGGCATCGTGGCCGTCGCCGACGTGGCCCGCTCCCTGCCCGAGCGTCCCGTGGGTGACCTCATCGAGGCCATCTCCGAGCGCGGCTGACCGCACGGCCCGACCGGTCGCCGCCCTCCGGCCCCGGCCGGGAGGCGGCGATCGGCCGCTGGGGGATCGGCCCCTTGCAGGTTGTTGCCCGACGCGCCCGGACGGCTCCGACCGGCCCGGCCGGGGTCCTGTCGAGCTGCCCCATCCATGAGACCGATGGGCGTGGCGGCCAGGTGAAGGCCACGGGCGGCCGGGCCCAGGTGAAGCTCACGGTGAGGCCCACGGCTGACGCCGACGGGCGTGAGGCGGACGGGCCTGCCCCGTCTGTGGGGGCAGCTCGACAGCGTCGACACGGAAGGGCCGACGGCTCAAGCGGCGGTCACCGCTGCGACGCCGCTTCGCCCGCGCCGCCGTCGGATTCGCCCGTATCGCCGTCGGATCGTTCCGCGCCGCCGTCGGATCGTTCCGCGCCGTGCGGGCCGGACTGCGGCAGGCGTTCCACCAGGCGGGTGAGCGCGCCGTTGGCGAAGGTCGCGCCGAGCGCCGAGCCCGTGGCGATGGTCCAGCCGACCGGGCCGAGCGGCGTGCAGCCGAAGAACTGGCTGACCCCCGGCGTCTGCACGACCACCGCCAGCGCCCCGAGCGACGCGGCGGTGGAGGCGAGCACGGCCGGGCTGGTGCCGCCGGCCAGCACGGTCTGCCCGAGCTGGGTGCCGACCAGCGACACCAGCGCGACCGTGCCCGCCCGCCGGGGCCGCCCGGTGTAGCGGGCCAGCGTCCAGCCGGTGGTGGCGCCCAGCGTGGTGGCGGCCGCGCGCAGCCCGATCTCCCGGGTCATCGTCTCGCCGAGGGAGGTGTCCGGCCCCTCCCGCAGAAGGCCGTCGGTGCGGTCCGCGGCCGGGGGCCGGATCGCGATCGCCAGCGCCGGAGCGAGGTCGGTGAGCAGGTTGACCAGGAGGAGCTGCCGCCCGGTGAGCGCCGACCGGCCGGTGGCGGCGGCGGTGAGCACGCTGAACGCGATCTCGCCGAGGTTGCCGCCGACCAGGATGCTGAGTGCGTGGCGTACCGAGGACCACATCGCCCGGCCCTCGACCAGGGTGGCGATGATGGTCTCCAACCGGTCGTCGGTGACCACCAGGTCGGCGGCCGCCCGGGCCGCCGGGGTGCCCCGCTGGCCGAGCGCGATGCCCACGTCGGCCAGCCGGATCGCCGGCGCGTCGTTGGCACCGTCCCCGGTCATCGCGACCGTACGCCCGCACTTCTGCAACGCCTGGATGATGCGTACCTTGTGCGCGGGGGTGCACCGGGCCACCACGTCCGTGGCGGCCAGCCGGGCCGCGAGGGCCTCGTCGTCGAGCTGGTCGAGTTCCGTCGCGGTGACCACCCGCTGCTCGTCGTGGTCGCTGATGGTGGCCGCGATCGCCTCGGCGGTCGCCGGGTGGTCTCCGGTGATCATGATGGTGTGCACGCCGGCCTGGCGGATCCGGCGTACGGCCGGGGCGGCGCTCTCCCGCACCCCGTCGGCGAGGGCCAGGTAGCCGAGGAAGGTCAGGTCGCGCACCTGCTCGTCGGTGACGCCGGGCGACGAGACCCGGCACTCCGCCACGGCGAGGATCCGGTGCCCCGCCCCGGCCCGGTCGGCGAGCGTCGCGTGCAGCCCGGCGCGCCCCTCGTCGTCGAGCGGCTCGTCGCGTCCCCCCGGCGTACGCCAGGCGGAGCATCGGGGCACCACCGACTCCGGCGCCCCCTTCACGCTGAGCAGCAGCAGGCCCCCGCTGCGCCCCACCGTGGCGTGGTAGCCGCGGGACGGCTCGAACGGCAGGCCGCCGACCGCCTCCCACCCGTCCGCGCCGGTCTGCTCGACCACCCCCGCCGCCTGGGCGCCGTAGCGGACGGCGCGGTCGGTCTGCTGGGCCAGCTCGTGCGGGTCGGCGGCGGCCGGGGTGGCCCGCAGGGCGGCGGCGAGGGTGGCGCGCTGACCGTCGTCGAGTCGGTCGACCGGGGCGTGCCGGCTGTCGTCGCCGACCCCGGCGAGCATCAGCTGCCCCTCGGTGAGCGTGCCGGTCTTGTCGAAGCAGAGCACGTCCACCCGGCCGAGCGCCTCGATGGTGCGTGGGTTGCGGACCAGCGCGCCGTGCTCCGCCAGCCGCCGCGCGGCGGCCAACTGGGCGGCGCTGACCAGGAACGGCAGCCCCTCCGGCACCGAGGCGACGGCCAGGTTCGCGGCGGTCGCGGCGGTCTCCGCCAGCGGCACGCCCCGCAGCAGGCCCGCGCCGGCCACCGCCACCGCCGAGCTGGCGGCCAGCGGGATCGCCGCCCGGGTTAGCCGGCCCAGCCGGGCCTCGACGCCGCTCGCCGGAGGGGCCTGCCGGGCCATCGCCAGGCTCCGCCCGGCCTCGGTGTTCGCGCCCGTCGCCACCACCACCGCCGTGCCGTTGCCGGCGGCGACGGTGGTGCCCTCGTAGAGCATCGACCGCCGGTCGGCGACCGCCGCGGCGACGACCGGCTGGTCGGTCTTGCCGACCGGCAGCGACTCGCCGGTGAGCGAGGACTCGTCGGTCTCCAGGCCGGCCGACTCCAGCACCCGACAGTCGGCCGGGACGGCGTCCCCCGATTCGAGGAGGACGACGTCCCCCGGCACCAGGTCTTCGGCGGGCAGCACCCGTTCCGCGCCGTCCCGGCGCACCCGGGCGGTCACCGCCGAGCGGGACAGCAGCTCGGCAAGCGACCGCTCGGTGTTGCGCTGGTGCACCGCGCCGAGCAGCGCGGACCCGCCGACCACCCCGCCGACCAGGGCGGCGTCGACCAGCGAGCCGAAGGTGGCGGAGAGCACCGCCCCGGCGGCGAGCACCGGCGTCAGCGGGTTGGCCAGCTCGTCGACGAAGGCGCGCAGCAGCCCGGTCGGCCCGGCGGGCTGCCCGGTCCCGCCGTTCCGGCGGCGCTCGGCCTCGGCCGTGGCCAGCCCGCCCGGCGCGGTGCCGAGCTGGTCGAGGACGGCCGAGGCCGGCATCAGGTGCCAGGCGGTGACCGCCGGCGCCGGGGTGTCCGCCCGGTCGGGCAGGCGGCGCGCCCGTACGACGCCGTGCGCGAAGGCCAGCGCGGCCGCGCCGTTCACGGTGGCGAGGGTGCGGCCGGGCAGCAGCTCGGGTGCGGCGGTGAACGCCCCCAGCGCGCCGAGGCCCGTCCCGGCCAGGGCCAGGCCGAGGTTCTGCCGGGTCATCCGGCGGGCCACCCCGGTCGCCTCGATCAGCAGCGCCACCACCCGCAGGTCGGTGCCGACCAGCAGGTGCGCACCCCAGGGCGGCAGGTCCTCCGGGGCGGAGATCCCCAGGCCGCAGTCGGCGACGCCGAGCGCGGCCCGGTCGCCGGAGGCAACCATCACCACCGCCCCGGCGAACTGCAGCGTCCGCACCGACTCGGCCAACCGGTCGCCGCCGGGCAGGTGGGCGTCGGCGAAGCCGTACCGCCGGTCGTCGTCGCCGGCCACGACCACCCGCAGGCCGGCCTGGCGGGCGGCGGTGGGCAGGGCGTCCACGCCCGGCGCGGGCTCCGGGTCGACCCGCAGCACGGCGGCGAGGGTGTCGCCGTCGGCCAGGCCGAGCAGGGATCCGCCGCCCTCGCGCAGCCGGCGGCTGTCGGCGGTGTCACCCGGGTCCTCGGCGTCCAGCGCGTCCAGCGGCCCGAGCCGCCAGCCGTCGGCGCGCCGCAGCTCCCACGGTGCGGCCGGGTCGAACAGCGTGAACGCGCGGGTCGCCACCTGTCCGACGTCCGCCCCGTCCAGCGGCGCCAGGTTCGCCAGTACGCCCCGGTCGGAGCCGAGCACCGCCGCGTCCAGCACCAGCGTGTCGATCCGGTCGAGCTCGCGCAGCACGCTGCGGTCCATCGCAATCACGCCGCGCCGGGCGAGGATCCGGCCGAGCTGCGCGGCGTAGCCCTCGCGGCCGCTGCCGGGAGCCTTCGGCAGCGCGGAGAGCCCCAGCGCGGCGGCCCGCTTCCGGCCCACCACGGGCGCGGCGGCGGCCGCGGCGGCGGCGCCGGCGGTGAGCATCCGGACGACGTACTTCTCGGCCGGGCCGTCCGGCTTCGGGCGGGGACGCTCGACCTTCGGCGTCCGGGCGACGGCCCGCTCCGGGTCCCCGGTCAGCCGTGGCTCCGCCTGCGCCCAGGCCCGGAGCTGGGCCCGCGCCTCACCCCACTGCACCACCCGCTGCGCGCCGTCGAGCACGATCCCGGCCCAGCCGCCGGTCAGGCCCTGCACGACCGCCTCGGCCAGCGGGAACAGCAGGTCGGCGCGCGGATCGGCGCGCAGGCCCCGGTCGGCCAGCGCGTGCAGCCTCGGGTGCAGGTCGACCGCGCCGAGCAGCCCGGCGACCTCCCCGGGCACCGGCGTGAACGGCAGGATCCTCGTGGCGGCGGAGATGGTCAGGCCGAGGGCGTCGGAGGCCAGCCCGCCGAGGGTGCGCGGCGTGCGGGGCCCCTCCTCGGGAGGGTGCGGCGGCGGGATCTCCGGGTCCGGTTCGTGCGGGCAGGTGCGTTCCGCGCGGGCGACGGTCGCGACGAGGTCGCGCAGGCTCGGCTCCGGCGTACCGACGGCCACGACCACCCGGCCCGACGGGGCGTTGACCCGGGCCCATTCCACCCCCGGCAGCCGCTCCAGCGCCGCCTCGACCTGCCGGGCGAGGGTGTCGCCGCCGTCCTGACAGACGCCGTGCACCTCGATGTGGTGCCGCCCGGGCCGGGACCAGACCCGACGCTTGGTCAGCCCGGCCACCCGGGCCAGCCGGGTGGCGGCGGCGCCGACGGTCCGGGACGCCTCGCCGACGACCTGCGGCACGGCGACCGACGGCAGGAGCCGGCCGGCGGCGCGGCCCAGCGAGGTCATCGAGGCGTACGACCGGACAGGCGCCGGCCAGGCCCCCCGCTGCTGCTGCTCCCGCCGTACGCCATCTCGCCTCCCACGCCTCCGCTCCGGCGCCCTGGCTTCCCGGCGGGCCGTCCGTTATGCCCTCCGAGCAGGGGAAGTTTCTCCCCACCGGCGGTGCATGGACGGCCGCGCCGGTGGAATCCCGGATCCACTGTCACCGTCATCGGGGAGGCCGGGATGAGCACACTGACGCGACAGCTCAGCGGGGCGCACGAGACGGTCCGGGCGTTCACCCGGCGGGTGGAGGTTCCGGGGCTGGGGGAGGTCGCCGTCCCGCCGCCGGACAAGCTCGCCTACTACGCGGGCCTCGGGGTGCTCGCCGCGCTCCAGGTCGTCGAGTGGCCGCTGGCGCTGGTGATCACCGCCGGCCACCTGCTGGCCGACCAGCACCTGTCCGGGCTGGCGAAGGGGCTCGGGGAGGCGCTGGAGGCGGCCTGAGAGAGGTGGGTCACCCTTGACCTCAATGCGGGTTGAGGTCGGAGGCTGACCCCATGCTGATCGAACTGCTCCGCTCCGAGTTGGTGGGCCCGGCCGACCCCCGGGTCCGCGCCCGCCACCGGCTGCCCCGTCCGGCGGGCCGGCGGTGACCGCCACGGCGGCGTCGACCGTCCCGGTTCCGCCCGCGGCCGGCCTCTTCGCGCCCCGGCTGCGGGCGATGACGGTCGGCAGCGTCGCGCTGGTCTCGCTGCTCGCGTTCGAGGCGCTCGCGGTGGGCACCGCGATGCCGACCGTCGCCCGCAGCCTCGACGGGCTGGCCCTCTACGGGATCGCCTTCGGGGGCCCGTTCGCGGCCGGCGTGCTCGCGATGGTGGCCTCCGGCATCTGGTGCGACGCCCGGGGCCCCAGGGCGCCGATGTGGCACGGGCTCGTCTGGTTCGTGGTGGGGCTGGTCGTCGCCGGCAGTGCCACGGCCATGGGCGCCCTGGTGGCCGGCCGGATCGTGCAGGGCTTCGGTTCCGGCCTGCTCTCGGTGGCGCTCTACGTCATCGTCGGGCAGGCGTACCCGGAGACGCTGCACCGGCGGATCTTCGCGGCGTTCGCCGCCGCGTGGGTCGTACCGTCGCTGGTCGGGCCGGCGCTGGCCGGCCTGATCGTGGAGCACCTCGGCTGGCGGTGGGTCTTCCTGGCGGTGCCGGTGGTGGCGGTGCCGGCGGTGCTGCTGATCCACCCCGGGCTGCGGGCGGTCGGCGCGGCCACGGCGACGACGGGACCGTCGGCCGGCGCGGCGGCCCGGATCGGCTGGGCCTGCGGGGCGGGGGTGAGCGCCGCACTGCTGCACATCGGGGGCCAGCAGCGCGGTGCCACCGCCGTCGGCCTGGTGGCCCTGGCGCTGGTCGGTCTGCTGGTCTGCGCGCCGCGGCTGCTGCCGGCCGGGTTCCTGCGGGCCGGCCGGGGCCTGCCGACGGTGATCGGGCTGCGTGGGCTGGCCTCGGCGGCGTTCGTCGGCGCCGAGGTGGTGATCCCGCTGATGCTCTCCCGGGAGCGTGGCCTGTCGCCGACGGCGGCCGGCCTGGTCCTCACCACCGGTGCGCTCGCCTGGTCGGTGGGCTCCTGGGCGCAGGGGCGGATGCCCGCGCCGCGCTCCCGGGCCACCCTGCCGAGAGCGGGGCTGGCCTGCATCACGGCCGGCATCGCCGTGGTGGCGGTCGCCGTCGCGCCGGCGGTGCCGGTGTGGGTCGGAGTGGTCGGCTGGGCCGGCGCGGGGCTCGGCATGGGGCTGCTCTACCCCTCGCTGTCGGTGCTCACCCTGGAGCTGTCCGCCCCCGGCGAGCAGGGCCGCAACAGCTCGTCCCTGCAACTGGGCGACTCGCTCTTCGCGGCGACCGTGCTGGCGCTCACCGGCGCGGTGCTCGCCGCCGGCGCGGCCCCGGGACCGGGCAGCTACGCCGGCACGCTCGCGGTGGCGAGCGGGCTGGCCCTGGTGGGGGTCCTGCTCGCAGGCCGGGTGGCGCCCGGGGCGTCCGGAGTTCGCGCGGCCGGCTGAACCGCGCATCCGGCCGGGCCCCGTGCCCGCGTCCTGCTGACCGCGCATCCGGCCGGGCCCCGTGCCCGCGTCCTGCTGACCGCGCATCCGGCCGGCCGGGCCCCGTGCCCGCCGGATGCGCGGTGGGCCGGCTCCGGGCTTGCCGCCGTCCGCCCCCGGCCGGCACCGGGGATGTGCGAATCGACCCGGGGCGGACGGCGCGACCGGGAGGATGGGCGGGCGATGAACTTCCTGACCATCCTGCCGATGGCCGTGGTGATGGTCGCCGGGACCCAGCTGGTCGCGGCGGTCTTCCTCGCCTCGGCCGACCGGCCGCGTGCCGCCTCGCTGGGCTACCTGGCCGGCGCGGGGCTCGTGGTCTCGGGCGGGGTGACGGCGAGCTGGCTGGTCACCCGGGCCGTGAAGGTCAACGTCGGGGCCGGTGGGGGCGGACGCCGCGCGGTCGAGAGCCGGATCGACGTGGTGGTGCTGGCGCTGCTGGTCGTCCTGGCGGTGGTCGTCTTCCTGCGCCGGCACACCGCGGGCACGCCGAAGTGGATGGGCGGGCTCCAGCGGGCCGGCCCCGGCTACGCGCTGCGGCTCGGCGTGCTGCTCTTCCTGGCCATGCCGTCGGACGACCTCACGATGGTCACCGTGGGGGCGAGCGCCGCCCGGCACGACCTGCCCTGGTGGCACCTGCTGCCGTTCGTCCTGCTGACCCTCGCGTTGCTGGCCCTGCCCCTGCTGGCGCTGCTGCTGCTCGGGCACCGGGCCGCGACGGTGCTGCCCCGGATCCGGGACTGGGCCCGGCAGCACTCCTGGGTGGTCAGCGAGATCGTGATCGGGTTCTTCGTGCTGCTGACGGCGGCCGACCTGCTCCGGTGAGCCGGCGCACAGCCCGTCACGCCCGTCGGGGCGGCGCCGTCAGCCCTGTGGCCGCGCGGCGGGCGCGGGACGCCGGAGAAGGAGGAAACCATGCGGGTGCTGGTCACCGGGGCGGGCGGTCGGCTCGGGCGGGTGGTGCTGCCGCGGCTGCGCGACGAGGGCTGGAGCGTGCGGGCGACGAGCCGGCGGCCGCGTACCGATCCGTCGGCGGAGTGGGTGGTGGTCGACCTGGCCACCGGGGAAGGGCTGCCCGAGGCGGTGGCCGGCGTGGACGCCGTGCTGCACCTGGCCTCGTCGCCGAACCGGGGGCGGCAGACCCACCGGGTCGACGTGCTCGGCACCCGCCGGCTGGTCGTCGCCGCCGGTCGGGCGGGCGTACGGCACCTCGGCTACGTCTCGATCGTCGGGGTGGACCGGGTCCCGATCCCCTACTACCGGCACAAACTCGCCGCCGAGCAGGTCGTGGCGGCCGGGCCGGTGCCCTGGTCGGTGCTGCGGGCCACCCAGTTCCCCGAGTTCCTCGACGGCATGCTGCGCGGCGCGAGCCGGCTCGGCCCGGTGATCGGCGACCCGGCGGTGCTCGCCCAGCCGGTCGACCCCGGCGAGGTCGCGGGCCGGCTGGTCCAGCGGCTCACGGCCGGTCCGCTGCATGGCGTCGAGGAGTACGGCGGGCCGGAGGTGATCCGCTTCGACGAGGCGGTCCGGGCCTGGAACGCCGCCCGGCGGTCCCGCCGCCCGCTGCTGCCGGTGCGGATCCCGGGGAGGGTCGGCCGCGCCCTGCGCTCCGGCGGCCTGGTCACCGAGGCGACCCCGACGGGTGCCCGGACCTGGGCCGACCACCTGGCCGACACGTACGGGGGAACCGGCGCAAGATGAACGGCCCGCGCGTTCACGTCCGGCCTACCGTGACGCCATGTTCGCCATGGTCGCCACCGTCATCCTCTACGTCGCCGGGTTCGTCTTCCTGTACGGCGTCATCCGACTCGCCATCCGCCACGCCCTGGAGGAGATGGAGGTGCGCCGGATCCAGGCCGAGCGGGCGGAGGAGTTGGCCGCCGCGCGGGACCGGACGCTGCTCCGCGAGAACGGCTTCCTCACCGGCAGTTGACCGACGTCCGACCGCCCGGTGACCGCTTGCCGGGCGGGTAGTCCCCGGGACGGGTGACCGGTCCCCGGGACGGGCCGGGCTCCGGTGGGCGGTCCGGGCGGAGCGGTGCGAGGATCGCAGGCGTGATGGGGACGCTGAAGACCGAACCCGCCCGCACCCGGCTCGACCTGCTCGCCCCGCCGGTCGCCGCCGCCATCGGGCAGTGGCCCGCCGATGCTCCGGTGGACGTCGACGACGTGCTGGTGGCGCCGATCGACGCCGAGCTGGCCGACACCGCCGCCTTCTGCGCGGCGTACGAGGTGGGGTTGGACGTGTCGGCGAACTGCGTGGTGGTGGCCGGCAAGCGCGAGGGGGTCGTCCGCTACGCGGCCTGCGTCGTGCTCGCCACCACCCGCGCCGACGTGAACGGGGTGGCCCGCCGGGCGCTCGACGTCCGCAAGGCGAGTTTCGCGCCGATGGCCGACGCGGTGGAGCTGACCGGCATGGAGTACGGCGGCATCACCCCGATCGGCCTGCCGGAGCAGTGGCCGATCCTGGTCGACTCCCGGGTGATCGCCACGCCACACGTGATCATCGGGTCCGGCGTACGGCACAGCAAGATCGCGCTGCCGGGGCCGGCGCTCGGCGCGCTGCCCGGCGCCCGCGTGGTGGAGGACCTGGCCCGACCGGCTAGCCGCTGACCGGCGTCGATACCGTTGCACGTGAAACATCGGCGTCCGGTCGGGCTCGTCGGTTCAGCCGGCGGACTCGCGGCGCCCCACCTCGGCCAGCGCGGCGAGCAGCGTCTCCGGTTCCTGGGCGCCGGTGACCGCGTACTTGCCGGCCAGGACGAAGGTCGGCACGCTGGTCACCCCGATCTGGCGGGCGGCGGCCAGCTCGGCGGAGACGTCGGCCACCCGCTCGTCGGAGTCGAGGAAGCGGCGCGCCTCCGCCGCGTCCAGGCCGACCTCGCCCGCGAGCGCGGCGAGCGCGTCCCGGGAGCCGACGTCGACCCCGTCGGTGAAGTGGGCGCGGTAGAGCGCGTCGACCGTCTCGGCGGCACGGCCGCGGTCGGTGGCCCAGGAGACCAGCCGGTGCGCGTCGAAGGTGTTCGCCGCGACCGCGCGGTCGAAGTCGAGCTTCAGCCCGGCGCCCGCAGCCACCTCGGTGACGTGCCCGAACATCTGCCGGGCGCGGTCCTGCCCGCCGAACTTGGCGGCCATCGCCTCGACCAGCGGGCGCGGCTCGGGCACCGGCGACGGGTCGAGCTGGTACGGCCGGTAGCGGACGGTCACCTCGCCGTCGTACGACTCCAGGGCCTGCTCCAGCCGACGCTTGCCGATGTAGCACCAGGGGCAGACCACGTCGGCGTAGATCTCGATCTCCATGCCGGTTGACAACCCGCAGGTCAGCCGATCTGTTCCCGGACCTGCCGCTTCAGCCGGGCCAGGATCGCCGTGCCGCCGCGCACCCGCAGCGGGCTGATCGCCTGCGCCAGCCCCATCCGCTGGTAGAGGTCGTCGGGGACGGCGAGCACCTCGTCCGGGCTCGCCCCGGCCAGCCCCTCGGCGAGGATGCCGGCGAACGCCCGCGTGGTGGGTGCCTCGGGCGGGCAGTCGAAGAGGGTCTCCACCGTCTTCTCCGGCGTCACCCGGGCGCGCAGGAAGAACGCCGTCTGGCACTCCGGCACCTGCTCCATGCCCTCCCGGTCGGTGGCGCCGGCGGGCAGCGGCGGGACGACGTCGGCGTACTCCAGCAGCATCTCCAGCACCACGTCGCGGGGCGCGGCGGCGAACTCGTCGACGATCTCGGCCAGCCTGGCCGGCATGGAAGACATGCTCCCGAGGTTACCGGTGTTAGGAAGGGCCCCTTCCTCTACCGGAGGCGTTAGGAAGGGGCCCTTCCTTGCACCTCAGGCGGTCGGGGCCTGCTCGCTGATCTCGCTCAGCGCCGATTGGGGGTCGAGCTGCATCGCGAGGTCGCCGAGGGAGACGATGCCGACCAGCTTGCGATCGGCGTCGCAGACCAGCACCCGCCGGATGCTCCGCTCCCGCATCAGGGCCGCCGCCTCGGCCGCCGTCGAGTGCTGCTCGATCATCACCACCTCCCGGGTGACGATCGAGCCGATCGTGGTGGCGGCCGGATCGCTGCGTTCCGCCACCGCCCGCACCACGATGTCCCGGTCGGTGAGCATGCCGGCGAGGGTGGCACCGTCGGTGACCACCACGTCGCCGATGTCCGCCTCCTTCATCACCCGGGCCGCCTCGTCAAGGGTGGTCTCGGCGGGCAGGTAGATGACCTGCTTCGTCATCACGTCGCTGACCCGGTAACCGGTCATGAGAGCCTCCAGAGAACATCCGGCCGATCCGACTGCGGTACCCCGTGGCGCGCCCGCTACACGTCGCCGCGCTCCCGGCGCACCTCCGCGACGAGTCGCCCCGCCAGCCCGTCCACCGGCAGTTCGACGCGCTCGCCGGAGGCCCGGTCGCGCAGCTCGACGTACCCCTCGGCGAGGCGGCGGCCGACCACGACGGCGCGGGGGATGCCGACCAGCTCGGCGTCGGTGAACTTCACCCCGGCCGAGACGTGCGTCCGGTCGTCGACCAGCACCCGCAGGCCGTCGGCGGCGAGCCGCCCGCCGAGCTCCAGCGCCGCCTCCAGCTGCGGTCCCTTCCCGGCGGCGATCAGGTGTACGTCACACGGCGCGACCGCCGCCGGCCAGACCAGCCCCCGCTCGTCGTGGTGCTGTTCGGCGATCGCGGCCACCGCCCGGGACACCCCGATGCCGTAGCAGCCCATGGTCGGCCGGACCGGCTTGCCGGCCGGGCCGAGCACGTCGACGGCGAAGACGTCGGTGTAGCGGCGGCCGAGCTGGAAGATGTGCCCGATCTCGATGCCCCGCCGCATGGTCAGCTCACCGGTGCGGCAGGCCGGGCAGGGGTCGCCGACCCGCACCTCGGCCGCCTCGATCGTGCCGTCCGGGACGAAGTCCCGGCCACAGACCACGCCGGTGGCGTGCCGGCCCGGCTCGTTCGCGCCGGTCAGCCAGGCGGTGCCGGGCACCACCCGCGGGTCGACCAGGTAGCGGATGCCGAGCTTCGCCATCACCTGCGGGCCGATGTAGCCGCGGACCAGCTCAGGGTGGGCGTCCCAGCCGTCGAAGACGTCCACGGTGGCTGGCGCGACCGTCGCGCCGAGCCGCTTCAGGTCCACCTCGCGGTCGCCGGGCAGCCCCACCACCAGCAGTTCGGCCTCCTCCGCGCCGGGCCGGCGCAGGCGGAGCACCACGTTCTTCAGGGTGTCCGCGGCGGTCCAGTCGTCCCGGCCGCCCAGCCGGCGGGCGTTGGCCAACTCGACCAGGCTGGCGATGGTCGGGGTCTCGGGAGTGTCGTGCACCTGGGCCGCAGGCTGCGCGTCCGGGTCGCCGGCCGGCGGGGCGGGCGTGGTCACCGCCTCGGTGTTCGCGGCGTAGTCGCAGGCGGTACAGCCGACGAAGGTGTCCTCGCCGACCGGCGTCGCCGCCAGGAACTCCTCCGACGCCGAACCGCCCATCGCCCCCGACGTCGCCCGCACGATCGTGTGCTCCAGCCCGAGCCGGTCGAAGATCCGCCGGTACGCGCCCCGGTGCCGGTCGTACGCCGCCGCCAGGCCCGCGTCGTCGAGGTCGAACGAGTAGGCGTCCTTCATCAGGAACTCGCGCCCGCGCAGCAGGCCGGCCCGGGGCCGGGCCTCGTCCCGGAACTTCGTCTGGATCTGGAAGAGCGTCACCGGGAAGTCCCGGTACGAGGTGAACAGGTCCTTGACCAGCAGCGCGGCCAACTCCTCGTGGGTGGGCGCGAGCAGGTGCTCGGCGCCGCGCCGGTCGGCGAAGGTGAAGATGTCGTCGCCGTACTCCGTCCACCGGCCGCTCGTCCGGTACGGCTCGGCCGGCAGCAGCGCCGGGAAGTGCACCTCCTGGTCGCCGATCGCCGTCATCTCCTGCCGGACCACCTCGGTGACCCGGTCCAGCACCAGCTTGCCCAGCGGCAGCCACGTGTAGCCGCCCGGTGCGGCGCGACGGATGTAGCCGGCCCGCAGCAGGAGCCGGTGGCTCGGCACCTCCGCGTCGGCCGGGTCCTCGCGCAGGGTCCGCAGCAGCAGGGTCGACATGCGTAGCAGCATTGGCGCAGCGTACGGCGGGCGCCGACGGGTCGGCGATCCGATTTGTCGCGCGCGAGGAAGATTTTCGCGGCCGGCGGCAACCCCGCCGGATCGGGGTGGCGTCTGGGATGGCGTCACGACCCTGCACCACCTACCCCCAAGGATCGGCTCGTGTGGACCCTCTCCTGAGTGAGTTCGACTCGTTCGTCCGGACCCGCACCCCGGCGCTGCTGCGGTCGGCCTACCTGCTCACCGGCGACCAGCACCTCGCCGAGGACCTCGTCCAGTCCGCGCTGGCCCGGACCCACCGCTCGTGGAACCGGCTGCACCACAGCGGAAACGCCGAGGCGTACACCCGCAAGACCATGTACCACCTGCAGGTCTCCTGGTGGCGGCGCCGCCGGGTCGCCGAGTCGATGCCGGGCGAGATGCCCGAGCCGCGCGGAGGCGACTCGGCCCCCGACCACGCCCAGCAGACCACGCTCCGGCTCACCCTGCGGGCCGCGTTGCAGAAGCTCTCCGCCAAGCAGCGCGCCGTGCTGGTCCTGCGGTTCTTCGAGGACCGCACCGAGGCCGAGGCCGCCGACCTGCTCGGCGTCACCGTCGGCACCGTGAAGAGCCAGACCTCCAAGGCCCTGGCCAAGCTGCGCACCGTCGCCCCGGAACTCGCCGAGTTGTACGTCCTGGAAGGAAGCGCCCGATGAACGACGACCGCCTCCGGCTCGACCTGGCCGCGCTCGCCGACGAGGTCAGCCCGGTCGACCTGCGCGACCGGGCCCTGCGTACCTCCCGTCGGCTCGGCGTCCAGCGCGCCGTCGCCACCTCCGCCGCCGCAGTGGTGATGCTGGGCGCGGCCACCGGCACCGCGTTCGCGCTGATGCCCCGCGACGACGGCCCCGCGCCCGTGCCGGCCACCACCCCTTCGACCACCCTCACCCCGACCCCGACCCCGAGCGAGGCGACGCCGACGACCACCGCCTCCCCGGAGGCCGCAGTGAGCTCCGGGGCGGCGGGGCCGACCGCGACCATCGGGCGGGTCTTCTACGGCCCGCAGCGCAGTGCGGAGGGCGCGGGCCCGGTGCGCCTCTGGTCATTCCGACCGGGCTCCGAGCCCGTCCGGCTTCTTTCCGTTCCGACCGACGCGGCGATCAGCAACGCGGTCGTCTCGCCGGACGGCGAGCGGGTGGCCTGGGTCGACGACTCCTCGTACCTCCACGTCGCCGACGTCGACGGCACAGGCGCGCGGACCTACCGCGGCAACCTCGTCGACCCGGACTGCTGGACGCCGGCGTGGGCGCCCGACTCGCAGCGAGTCACCGTGTTGCGGGTCGTCTCGGCCGAGCCGAGCCTGGTCACCGAGGTCGGGGTGGTCGAGCTGTCGACCGGGAAGTTCACCCGGATCGGCGACCTGCGGGGCTGCCACCCGCTCTGGTCCGCCGACGGGAAGGTGCTCGCCTTCCCCGACGCCTCGTCGGGTCGGGTGACGCTGACGGACCAGTACGGGCGGAAGAGCCGGTCCGTCCCGAACCTGGGCGGGAACGCCGACAGGAGTTGCTTCGACGTCGCGAGCCTCTCCCCGGACGGCTCCCGGATCGCGCTGCGCCTGCGGGGGCCGGGCGAGGAGTCGGGCGACGTGGCGCGGGAACTCGACGTCAACGCGGTGCTCGACACGCGTACCGGCAGGAAGCGCGACCTGGAACTCGGCGGGCGGAAGCTGCTCCAGGCGTACTTCCAGGCGGACGGGACGCTGGTCGCCAGGGTCGGCGCGGGTGACCGCAACCTGCTCGTGCTGCTCGACGGCGACGGCCGGAAGATCAGCGAGACGCCGGAGCCGACGTCCCTGAAGGCGCAGCAGATCCTGGGCGTCGCCGACTGAGCCGGATCTGCCCTGTCGAAGGCGGGCCACCCCTCCCCGGGGTGGCCCGCCTTTCGCGTCGAAAGAGTTCGCGGAATTTCTTTCGGCGACCGGCAACCCCGTGCGATCGAGGTGACGTCTGGGATGGCGTCACCACCGCGCACCACCATCCACAGAGGACAGAATCATGACCGTTGCCGTCGCCCGCGCCGCCCGCAGCACCCAGACCCTCCGGCGGGCCGTGGCCCTCTCGGTGGCCGCCCTGGCCCTCCTCGGCGGCGCGGCCTGCTCCGCCCCGGTCTCGGGGCCGGTCGCCGCCCCCGCCGCCCCCGCCGACCCGCCAGCCGTCGCCCCGGCGGTCCAGCCGGCCGGCTCCTCCACCGTGTCGACCACCGGCAACGGCGGCGGGGCGGGCGGCCCGGCCACCCTCTACTACCTGACCCGCGACGGCGGCAGCCAGTACGTCACCTCGCTGCGCGACGGCAGGGTGACCCGGCACGCGGAGGTGCCGAACGAGCGGTACTGCGTGGGCAACTCGGTCTCGGTGTCGCCCGACGGCCGGCGGGTCGCCTGGGTGACCGGCAACGACCGGGGCGAGGGGCGGCTGACCGTGGCGAACCTGGACGGCTCCGACCGGAAGACCCTGCCGCAGCGGGTCTACTGCCTCGGCAACCACCCCGCCTGGGCCGGCGACTCCGGCTCCATGAAGGTGATCCTGGTCGGCTCGGGCACGAAGGGCCTGCTCGACCTGGCGACCGGCGCTTTCACGGCGCAGACGCCGGAGCAGTTCGCCCGGGACACGGTCCGCTCGGCGAACGGCGACTTCCAGGCGTACCGGGCGGACGACCGGATCGTGGTCCGGGACGCCCGGGGCCGGCTGGTCCGTGAGGTCCGGCACGGCGCGGAGACCGAGGAAGGCGGCTTCACCGTCACCGGCGTCTCCGACGACGGCCGCTACGTCGCCGTCGGCCCGCAGGCCACCGATCCCTCGCGGATCGTCTCGGGCTGGACGCTGGTCGACACCGCCACCGGCCGGAACGCGTCGCTGCCGGTCGAGGCCACCCGCGGCCACCTCTCCCTCTTCCTCGGCGCGGGCGGCGCGATGGTGATCCGGGTGCACGAGAACGGCCAGCCCGCCCGGATCCACGAGGTGAGCGCCTCCGGCGAGGTGACCAGCCGCCCGGAGCCGGCGGCGCTGGGCCGCCCGATCGGTCACCGCGCCTGAGGCGCGGACACGTGCGCCGGTCGGACCCGGCGCCCACCATCGCCGGGGCCGTCGCGACACGGGGCGCGACGGCCCCGGCGTGTCCGGTGGGACCTCCGCCACGTCGGACGGTCGGCGCGGTGACGGGCCGGGCGGCCCGGTGACAGACTGGCCGGCGTCGACCGGGGCGACAGAGGGAGGCGCGGGTGCGCTGGCGCAGTTTCGTGGCGGTGGGAGACAGCTTCACCGAGGGCATGGACGACGCGTACCCGGACGGCACGTACCGGGGCTGGGCGGATCTCGTGGCCACCCGGCTCGCCGCCGAGGCCGGCCCCGACTTCCGGTACGCGAACCTGGCCATCCGGGGCCGGCTCTTCCCGAACGTGGTGGCCGAGCAGGTGCCGGCGGCGCTCGCGATGAAGCCCGACCTGATCAGCTTCGCCGCCGGCGGCAACGACGTGCTGCGCCGCACCTTCGACCCGGACGCGCTGGTGGCCCGCTTCGACGACGTGGTGCGGGACCTGCGTTCCGGCGGCGCCGACGTGGTCCTCTTCCGGTTCGCCGACGTGATGGCCCGGTTGCCCGGTCAGCGGCTCGTCGCGCCCCGGGTGCAGCTGCTCAACCGGGCCGTCGGCGAGACGGCCGAGCGGCACGGCGCGATCCTGGTCGACCTGTACGCCGACGACACCTACCTGAACCCGATGCTGTGGAGCACCGACCGGCTGCACCTCTCGGCGGCCGGGCACCGGCGGGTGGCCGGGCAGGTGCTGACCGCGCTCGGCGTGGGCTGCGACGAGGAGTGGCTGATGGTGCCGCCGCACCCGGCGCCGACGCCCTGGCTGGCCGCCCGGGCCGCCGACCTGCGCTGGGCCGGGCAGCACCTGGCGCCGTGGATCAAGCGCCGGCTCACCGGCCGCTCGTCCGGCGACACGGTGACCGCGAAGCGGCCGGCGCTCGGCCCGGTCACGGACTGAGCCGTGCTCACCCTGCACACCGCGCCGCTGCTGCGGACCGCTCCCGACGCCCCGCCGACCGCCGGGGCCGCCGTCGTGGTCCGGGCCGACCGGATCGTCGCGGTCGGGCCGCTGGCCGAGCTGACCGGGACGTACGCCGGGGCCCGGGTCCGCCGCTGGCCGGGCACGCTCGGGCCGGGGCTGTTGCACGACGCCCCGCTGCCGGCCGCCGACACCCCGCGCGAGCGGGTGCACGCGCTGCTGCGTCGGGGAGTGACCGCGGTGCTGGCGCGACAGGCGGCCGATCCCGCGCTGCGGGCCGCCGTGGACCGGGGCGACCTGCGGGTGCTGGCCGCCGCCGTGCCCCCGGCCCTGGTGCCGGGCGGTCGCGCGGACCTGGCCGTGTTCGACGCCGACGGCGCCTGCCTGGTGACCGTGGTCGCCGGTCGGATCGCCCACCGCCGCGCCTGACCGCCGCCCCCGCATCGCTGCCCGCACCCGTCTCCGGCGACCCGGTTGCCGATGGCGGGCCGCCGGCCCACGATCCGGCGTACCTTGGGGATCATGCCTGTGCCGAGCGATCCCGATCCCCGACTCCAGTCGTACGCGGACCCGCAGCGGCTCGTCACCACCCAGTGGCTGGCCGATCACCTGGGCGACGAGGGCCTCGTCGTCATCGAGTGCGACGAGGACGTGCTGCTCTACGACACCGGCCACCTCCCGGGCGCCGTCAAGGTGGACTGGCACACCGAGCTGAACGACCAGGTGACCCGGGACTACCTCGACGCGAGGAGCTTCGCCGAGCTGTGTGCCGCCAAGGGCATCGGCCGGGACGACACGATCGTCTTCTACGGCGACAACTTCAACTGGTGGGCCGCGTACGCCCTCTGGGTGTTCTCGCTCTTCGGCCACCCCGACGTGCGGCTGCTCGACGGCGGGCGGCAGAAGTGGGCCGCCGAGGGTCGGGAGCTGACCCGCGACAAGCCGTCCCGGCCGCGCGCCGACTACCCGGTGCCGCAGCGCAACGACGCGCCGCTGCGGGCGTACCGGGAGCAGGTGATGGCGCACGTCGCGGCGGGTCGCCCGCTGGTCGACGTCCGGTCGCCGGGCGAGTACACCGGCGAGATGCTGCACATGCCCGACTATCCGCAGGAGGGCGCGCTGCGCGGCGGGCACATCCCGGGCGCGGTGAACAAGCCGTGGAAGTCCGCCGCGAACGACGACGGCACGTTCAAGTCGCCCGACGAGCTGCGGGCGATCTACGCCGACCAGCTCGGGCTCGCCCCGGACGACGACATCGTGGCCTACTGCCGGATCGGCGAGCGGTCGAGCCACACCTGGTTCGTGCTGCGGCACCTGCTGGGCTACCCGCAGGTGCGCAACTACGACGGCTCGTGGACCGAGTGGGGCAACCTGGTCCGGGCCCCCGTCGTGAAGGGCGACCAGCCCGGCGGCCTGCCGAGCTGACGCGCCGGCCGGTCCCGTGGGGCTCAGCCGGCGGCGAGGGAGACCGCGCCGTACAGGTTCCGCGTCACGCCGGTGATCTCGACGGTGTCCGGCCGCCAGCGCAGCACCCCGCCGGGGCTGTGGCGGAGCAGCACCGAGCCGTCGCGGTCCCAGCCGAGCACCTCGCAGCAGCCCTTCCAGACGTCCCGGCCCAGGTTGAGCAGGTGGGTCACCACCCCGGTCCGGGCGTTCAGCACCGCGACCCCCTCCAGCGAACCCGTGTTGCCGGTGGTGATCCAGCCGGCCCGGGCCACCAGGTCGCCGCGCTGCCAGCCGCGCCCGTAGAAATCCTCGACCAGGTTGCCGGGAGGCAGCGCGCGGACGTCGACCGCGCGGCTGCCCCGGTGCGTGTCGCCGCCGCCCCACTCGATCCGCGTCAGGCTCAGCGGCGTACCGCCCAGCTCGAACAGGACGTTCGGCCGGTCGCCCCGACCGGGGTCGGCCGGGTCGCGCAGGTCGGGGGCGGCCGGGTCGGGCGTGACGACGTTCCAGGGCGACACCGGCAGCTTCCGGGCGGTGCCCGTGCGCGGGTCCACCTCGTACGTCGTCGCGTCGTCGCCGACGAGCAGCCGGTCGCCGGACCAGAGGACGTGCTCCAGGTAGCCCTTGAGCGGGAACCGGCGGACCGCCGCGGTGGTCAGGTCGACCACGATCACCTCGTCGGTCTGGGCGAAGGCGGCCGTCCGCCCGTCCCGGGAGAGGCTGCCGGTCTTCAGCGGCACCGCCTCGTTGCCCTCGGCGTCGCGGGTCCGGGCCGGGGTGACCACGTCGAGGTCGCGGACGATGCCGTCGTCGCCGAGCACCCGGATCCGCCCCTCGGTGCCGGTCTGCGGGTCGACCGGCTGGTGCAGCGCCAGCGCCCGGCGGACCGGCTTGGCCGAGAGCGTCGCGCCGACCGGGTCACCGAGCCGGCCCAGCGGATCACCGGGGTAGCTCAGCTCGGCCGGCGGCGTCTGCACGGGCGCGGGGTGCCGGGTCGGGCTCGGTGTCGCGCTGGTGGCCGGTGGCGATGGGTCGGTGGGGCGCAGTGCGATTGTCGTACCGCCGGCGAGCAGCGCGACCGCGAGCGCGGCGGCACCGGCGGCGCGGCGGGTGCGCCGGACCCGGCGGGCACGTTCCCAGCCCGCCGTCGCCGGCTGTGCCGGCCGGACGTCCTCGGCGGCCAGGGTCAGCAGTCGGGTCAGTTCCTCTTCCTTCACGACGTCACCTCCATCCCGCTCGCCAGGCCGTCGTCGCGGCCCAGTTCCGGTGCGACCTCGCGGAGCCGGCGCAGCGCCGCGTGGCACTGGCTCTTCACGGTGCCGACGGTGACGCCGAGGGCCTCGGCGGTGGCCGCCTCGGTGAGGTCCTCGAAGTAGCGCAGCACCAGCACCGCCCGCTGCCGGGGTGGCAGGTGGTCGAGCGCGTCGCGCAGCGCGAGCCGCAGTGCCCCGTCGCCCTCCTGCGCCGCCCGTTCCGGCGGGTACGCGCTCAGCCACTCCCGTCGGCGTCGCCGCCACCAGGAGACGGCGTCGCGGTAGAGGATGGCCCGCACGTACGCGGCCGGGTCGCCGTGCCGCACGGTGGGCCAGCGCAGGGCGAGCTTGAGCAGCGCGTCCTGGAGCAGGTCCTCGGCCTGGTGCCGGTTGCCGCAGACCAGGTAGGCCGCGCGCAGCAGCCGGTGCTGGTGGCACTCGACGAAGGTGACGTAGCCGTCCCGCCCGTCGTCGGTCGTCGCCGGTCCCATCCGCCCTCCCCTCCGGCCAGCCGTCGCGTGCGGCGTCACCTGGCAGACGCACGGGCCCCCGGAAAAGGTTGGGCGGTCCCAGCGCCGGATCGCGATGCACCACCGCCAGGCGGTGCCCGGCTAGGCTGCGCCGGTGGCGCAGGTGTGGCGGGACTGGGGCGGCGTCCTGCTCGCCGTGCTCGCCGGGCTGCCCCTGCTGGTCCTGGTCACCGCCGTGCTCGCCCGCAGCCGGCGGGACGCCGCGACCGCGCGGGAGGCGTGGCGGCGCAGCGTCGCCGAGGTGGGCGCGGTGGCCGGCACCCTGCCCTGGGTGTGGATGATCCTCACCCCGCGCGCCGCGCCCCGCCAGGTCGACGTGGTGCCGCTGCGGGACCTGGTCGACCTGCTGGCCGGGCCGCCGGTGACCGCCGTGGTCCAGGTGGTCGGCAACCTGCTGGTCTTCGCCGCCCTGGGCTTCTTCGCCCCGGTACGGCTGGCCGCGCTGGCCGGCGTCGGGCGGCTGTTCCTGCTCGGCGCGGCCGGCTCCGTGCTGGTCGAGTCGTTGCAGTACGCGCTCGACCTCGGCCGGGTCTCCTCGGTCGACGACGTGCTGCTCAACGCGACGGGGGCCACCCTGGCCGGCCTGCTGTCCCGACGGTGGTGGGCGGGGCGGCGGGTGGCACCGGGGCGGACGGTCGCAGCACCCGCCACGCCGCGAGGGTGACCAGCATGAAGACGCCGGCCACCGCCGCCGCCACGGGCCCGACCCCGTACGCCGCACCGCCCAGCCCGGCGAGCGCCGCCCCCACCGGTGCGGTGAGCAGGCCGACCATCCGCTGGGCGGAACCCACCCGGCCGAGCAGGTGGGCCGGCACGCGGCCCTGCCCGTACGCGGCCCAGAGGCTGTTCCACACCGTGGTGCCGGCCGCGAAGACGGCCAGCGCCAGCCCGCCGGGCAGCGGGTGCCGGGCCAGCGCGAGCCCGGTCAGCGCGACGGCCTGGGCGGCGAGCACGGCGCGGAGCGCGGGCACTGTGCCGAGTCGGGCGGCCAGCCTGCCCGCCCCCAGCCCCCCGGCGAGCCCGCCGAGGACGGCCGCCGCGGCGAACAGCCCGTACCCGGCGGGCGGCACCCGCAGCACGTCGAGCGCGTAGAGCACCAGCACCGCCAGCAACCCGCTGATCGCCAGGTTGCTCCCGGCGGTCAGCACGGTGATCCGCCACAGCATCACATCCCCGCGCACCCACCGCACACCCTCGAAGACCTCCCGCCACACCGCCCCCTTCCTCCCGCCAAGCCCCGGCCCCCGCCCGCTCTCCACGACCTTGCGGTTGTGGTCCCCGCTCTGCGGTGTGTTGGCGGGTCTGTCCGAGGATCGCGGAGCGTGGGGGCGGGTCGGGCGCAGGGCGAGGATGAGGAGGGCGGCGGCGGCGAAGGTGAGGGCGTCGAGGGCGAACGGCAGGGGCGCGGCGAGGGCGAAGAGCACGCCGGCGGCGGGGGCGCCGAGGAAGCCCCCGGCCACCGCCGTGCCGGCCTGGAGCCGGCCGTTGGCGTGGGACAGGGCTGCCGGCGGCACCACCGACGGCAGCATCGCGAACGCGGCCGCGTCGAACAGGGTGCCGAGCGCGGCGAGCAGGAACGCCGCCGCCACCAGCGCCGCGACGCCGGCCCGGTCGAGGGCGACCGCGACCGCCAGCCCGCCCACCACGGCGGCGCGCAGCCCGTCCACCGCCGCCATCGTGCGGCGGCGGTCCCAGCGGTCCGCGTACACGCCGCCGAGCAGGCCGAACAGCAGCGGCGGAAGCTGCCCGGCCACGGTCACCGCCGCGATCACCCGGGGGTCGCGGGTCAGCGTCGCGGCCAGCAGCGCCAGTGCCGGCGTACGCAGGGCGTCGCCGAGGCGCGAGGACACGGCGGCGGACCAGAGCAGCCGGTAGTCGCGGCCGAGCGGGGATGCGGTCATGACGGCGAGCCTCGGGGGTCGACCGGGTCGAGGGTCAAGTCGCCGGGAAAGGGGGACGCGCGTGTCGGTGATCATCGGTACGGTGGGCGCCGGCATCGGATCCGGGGAGCACTCCAGCGTGGACCACACCTTCCAGGTCGACCTCCGTGGCGTGGTCGACCTGCTCAGTCACCACCTCTACGGCAGCCCGCGGGTGTACGTCCGCGAGCTCCTGCAGAACGCCGTCGACGCGATCACCGCGCGCCGCGCGACCGACCCCGACGCGCCCGCGCTGGTGCGCGTCGAGCCTCCGGAGCTGACCGGCGACGGCACGCTGCGGGTGCACGACACCGGCATCGGCCTCACCGAGGCGCAGGTGCACGAGCTGCTCGCCACCATCGGCCGCAGCTCCAAGCGCGACGAGCTGGGCTTCTCCCGGCACGAGTTCCTCGGTCAGTTCGGCATCGGCCTGCTCTCCTGCTTCCTGGTGGCCGACGAGATCCGGGTGGTCACCCGGCACGGCGACCACCCGACGGTGCACTGGACGGGTCACTCCGACGGCCGGTACGCCGTCGAGCTGGCCGCGCCCGGCGCCGGGCGGGCCGAGCCGGGCACCACGGTGACGCTGGTGCCGCGCCGCGACGCCGACCAGTGGTTCGGCACCCCGACGGTGGTCGACCTGGCCCGGCTCTTCGGCTCGCTGCTGCCGGTCACCGTCCGGGTCGGCGACGTGGTGACCACCGCCGGCCCGCCGCCCTGGCCGGCCACCCCGGGCGCGCCGGTCGACCGGGCCGCGCTGGTCCGCCACGCCCGGGAGACGCTCGGCTTCGACCCCTTCGACGTGCTGCCGCTGTCGGTGCCGGAGGCCGGCCTGACCGGGGCGGCCTTCATCCTGCCGAACCCGGTGAACCCGGCGTCCCGGGCCGGCCACAAGGTCTACCTCAAGCGGATGCTCCTCACCGAGCACGCCGACGGGCTGCTGCCGGACTGGGCCTTCTTCGCGCACTGCGTGGTGGACGCCAGCGAGCTGCGGCCGACGGCCAGCCGGGAGGCGCTCTACGAGGACGGCCTGCTCGCGGCCACCCGGGAGGCCCTCGGCGACCAGGTGCGCGGGTGGCTGGTCCGGCTCGCCAAGCACGACCCGCGGCGGCTCGCCGAGTTCCTCCAGGTGCACCACCTCGGGGTGAAGGCGCTCGCTCTGCACGACGACGAGATGCTCCGCCTGGTCGACCAGTGGTGGCCGATGGACACCAACGTCGGCACGCTCACCCTGGCCGAGTTCCGGCAGCGGCACGGGGTGGTCCGCTACGCGGCCAGCCTGGACGAGTTCCGCCAGCTCGCCGCCGTCGCCGCCGCGCAGGACCTGGCGGTGGTGAACGCCGGATACACCTACGACACGGAGCTGGTCGAGCGGCTGCCCACGGTGGACCGTTCCGTGCTGATCGAGCGGCTGGAGCCCAGCGACCTGACCACCCGCTTCGACAGCCTCGACCCGCAGGTCGAGCTGGCCCTGCGGCCGTTCCTCACCGGCGCCCAGCGGGCCCTGGAACGGCTCGGCTGCGAGGTGGTGGTCCGGGCGTACGACCCGGTCTCGCTGCCGGCGCTCTACCTGGTGAGCCGGTCGGCGGCGTTCAACGACCAGCTCGCGGCGACCCGGGACCGGGCCGACGAGCTGTGGGGCGGGGTGCTCGACGCGCTCGCCGCCTCCGCGCCGCCGGACCGGCCACAGCTGGTGCTCAACCACCGCAACCCGCTGGTCCGCCGGGTCACCACGTTGACCGACCCGGAGCTGGCCGGGCTGGCCGTGGAGGCGCTCTACGGGCAGGCGCTGCTGCTCGGGCACCATCCGATCCGCGCGGCCGACGCCGCGCTGCTGAACAGTTCCTTCCTCGGCCTGCTCGGCCGGGCCGTGCCGGGACAGGAGTGATTGTGAGCACCGAGGACGAGGACCTGTGGCGGGTGCTCCGCGAGGTCGGCAACATGCCGTACGGCGCGGGGCAGATCGCCGCCATCGAGCAGCTGCTGCGCCGGGTGGACGCCGGCGACGACCGGGAGCTGGCCTTCGTGACCCGGATGCAGGCCACCACCGCGTACGTCTACGGCGGTGAGCCGGCCAAGTCCTTCGTCACCTTCTCGTGGTGCCTGGCCGAGTTCGACCGCGACCCGCAGCCCTACCACCCGCGCTACGCGCACCAGCTCCTCTGGCACGTCAAGTACATGGTCACCGGCCTGCTCCGGTTCCCCGAGGTGCCACTGGACCGCACCTACGCGGTGCTCGACGACATGGAGCGCCGCTACCGGGAAGGCGGCCACAGCCTCCAGGCCGTCCACAAGCACCGGTTCCTGGTGGCGGACCACCTGGGCGACGCCGACGCGGCCGCGCACTGGTACCGGCTCTGGCAGACCACCCCCCGCGACGAGCTGTCCGACTGCGCCGGCTGCGACCCGACGACCCAGGTGCAGTACCTCGCCGACACCGGCCGGCACGCCGAGGCGGTCGCGCTGGCGGAGCCGGTCCTCGCCGGCCGGCTGAGCTGCACCGAGCAGCCGCAGGCCATCCTCACCGCGCTGCTGGTGCCGTACCTGCGCACGGAGCGCGGGGAGGAGGCGCGCGACGCCCACCGGGAGGCGTACCGCCGGCTGCGGGGCAACCTCTCGGACCTGTGGGACATCGGCAACCACGTCGAGTTCTGCACGCTGACCGGGAACGACGCCCGCGCGGTGGAGATCGTCGAGCGGCACCTGGACTGGCTGGACCGGGCTCCCTCGCCGGCCGCCGCCATGCACTTCGCCGCGGCCGGTGCCGCCGCGCTGCGCCGGGCCGGCGAGCTGACCGTCTACCGGCGGGCGGCCGGCGACCGGCCGGCCGGGGAGATCACGGCGTCCGCGCTCGCCGCCGAGCTGACCGCCACCGCGACCGCGCTGGCCGCCCGGTTCGACGCCCGCAACGGCACCTCGTACCAGTCCGAGTGGGTGGCCCGTCGGCTCGCCGCCGAGCCGACGGGTGCGCACCTGCCGCTCTCGGCCAGCCTGCGCCGTCGGCCCGTCCGGACGGCGCCGGCCGGTCCGGCCGGCGCGGCCGACCGCGCCCCGGCACCGGGGGCCGCAGGCGCCGCCAGCGTCCCGGTGCCGGCCGACGCCGGCGCCGACGAGCTGCTCGACTTCGCCGAGGAGCGGCTGCGCCGCCACGACCGCGAGGCGTTCCGGGCCGCGCTGGCCGCCTGGGACGACCGGTTCGACGCCGGGGAACTCCCGGCAGGGACGGCGGCCCACCGGTTGGAGTTGCGCGCCGCCGAGCTGGGCGACGAGGACGCGCCGGCCACGGTCGAGGCCCACCGGGCGGCGATCGCGGCCTACCGGGAGCTGGGTGACGAGGTTCGGGCGCAGGTCGTCGCCGGCCGGCTCGGCGTGCTGCTGGCCATGGCCGACGAGAGCGCGGACGAGGGGCTGGAGCTGGTCCGGGCGTCCGCCGACGTGCTGGACCGGCGGGGCGACGACCGGCAGCGGGCCGCCGGGCTGGACCGGGTCGCGCTGGCGCTCATGCACCGGGAGCGCTGGGCGGAGGCGCTCGACGCCCTCGACCGGGTGCCGGCCGAGGCGGGCGGCGACCCGTGGCTGGCCGCCCGGATCGCACTGCACCGGGCCCACGTGCTCGAACAGCTCGACCGGGAGGCGGACGCCCGGGCCGCCACCCACCGGGCCCGTGACCTCGGCCGGGACCTCGGTCTCGGCGACGTCGTCACCGCCGCCTGCCTGGCGTACGCCCGGACGGCCGACGATCCGGCCGAGGCGGTCGCCGCCTGCGACGAGGCGCTGCGGGTGGCGCCGGCCGAGGCGTGGTTGCCGGTGCGGGTCACCCGGGCCCGGGCGCTGATGGCCGCCGGCCGGGCCGCCGACGCGGTGGACGACTTCGCCGAGGCGGTGACCCTTTGCGTCGAGCGGGGCGCGGAGGGGGACGCCTTCCTGCGCTGGGAGCTGGCGAACGCGTACCGGGTCGCGGGCCGGTTGGGCGAGGCGGCCGAGGTCGCGGAGGAGGCGGTGCTCGGGCTCGACCGGCTCGGCGCCCAGGCCGAGGCGGACCGGTGCCGGCACCTGCTGGCCGGCGTCTACGAGGGGCTGGGCGAGATCGACCCGGCGCTCGCCCTGCTGGAGCAGCTCGCCGAGAACCTGGACGGACCGGACAACCTCCCGCACCGGGCGCAGGTGCTGGAGGAGGCCGGCGGGATCCTCTACGACGCCGACCGGGACGCGCTGGCGGCGGGGCGGTTCGCGGCGGCGGCGACCGCGTACCGGCAGGCCGACCTGCCGCTCGACGAACTCCGGGCCCGCCGCCGGCAGGCGTACGCGGAGTTCTGGTCGGGTGACGAGGCGGCGGCCCTGCGCACCGTCGGGGTGCTGGACGGGTTGGCGGCGGCGCTGGCCGGGCAGCCGGACGAGCCGCCGCCGGTGACGTACGAACTGGCGCTGGCGGCCGAGGTCGGGGCGCGGGTGCTGACCGGCGACGGCCGGGAGGCCGAGGCGTACGACCGGCTGGCCGGGGTGCCCGCCCGGCTCCGGTCGATCGAGGCGTTCGGCGAGGCCGCGCAGGTGGAGGTCTTCACCGGCGAGCTGCTGCTGCGGCTGGACCGGCCGGCCGAGGCGGAGCGGCTGCTGCGCGAGGTGCTCGGCGGCCTGCCGGCCGGATCCCGCCCGGTGCAGCAGGCTGCCTGGCTCCTGGCCCGGGCGCTGGACCTGCTGGATCGCCCGGCCGAGGCCGCCGCCCTGCGGGCCGAGTACGACCTCGACCACGAGCACTGACGGTCGCGCCGTCCGGGCCGGGTTTCCCCAGGTGCCCGGCCCGGACGGAAGCAACCGGTGGGTAACCGAGCCTCCACGACGCCCGCGACTCGGTCTACGCTTGCCCGGTGACGGTCGAGCAGCAGGCACGGGGCAGGGCGAGCGGCACCGCGGGGTCGGGCCGGCGTCGGTCCCGCAAGGACGAGATCCTGGAGATCGCGGTCGGCCTCTTCGCCTCCCGTGGTTACCACGGCGTCTCGATGGACGACATCGGCGCGGCCGCCGGGGTCACCGGTCCGGCGCTCTACCACCACTTCGCCGGCAAGGAGGCGATGCTGGTCGCCGCGCTGATCCCGGTCAGCGAGGAACTGCTCGCCGGCGGTCAGCAACGGTCCGCCGGCCACCCCGACGACCCGCGCGGCGCGCTGGAGTCGCTGATCGACTTCCACGTCGAGTTCGCGCTGGCCAACCCGGCGGTGATCGCCCTGCACCTGCACGAGCTGGACCGTCTCCCCGACGAGCCCCGCCGCCGGATCCGCCGGCTCCAGCGGCTCTACGTCGAACAGTGGGTGACCGTGCTGACCGCCCTGCACCCGGGCATGCCCGACGGCGAGGCGCGGGTACTGGCCCACGCCGCGTTCGGCCTGATGAACTCGACGCCGTTCCTCGGCGGCGAGGTGGACCGGCGCCGCCGGGCCGAGCTGCTGCGCGCCGCCACCCTGGCCGCCCTGCTGGCCCACCTCGAACGGTGATCCCGGGCGTCCCGGGGGCGACTCGTCAGTAACCGGGCGGCCGTGGTTACCTGGCACCCGTCCCGACCCCGGACGCTGGGAGGAAACATGATCGAGTCGCTGCTGGTCGCCAACCGTGGCGAGATCGCCCGCCGGATCATCCGTACCGCCAGGCGGCTCGGCATCCGCGCGATCGCGGTGCACTCGGAGGCCGACGCCGGCCTGCCGTTCGTCACCGAGGCCGACGAGGCGGTGTGCGTGGGTCCGGCGAACCCGGCCCAGAGCTACCGCAACGTCGAGGCCATCCTCGCCGCCGCCAAGTCGACCGGCGCGCAGGCCATCCACCCCGGCTACGGCTTTCTGTCGGAGAACGCCGACTTCGCCCGTACGGTCGAATCGAGCGGGCTGATCTGGGTCGGGCCCGGCGCGGACGCGATCACCGCGATGGGCGACAAGATCAACGCCCGGAACCTGATGGCGGCGGCCGGGGTGCCGGTCGCGCCCGGCACCACCGACCCGGCGGCCGACCTGGACGCGGCCGTGGCCGCGGCGGCGGAGATCGGCTACCCGGTGATGGTCAAGGCCGCGGCCGGCGGCGGCGGCATGGGCATGGGCGTGGCGAACGACGAGGCGGCGCTGCGCACCGAGTACGACAAGGTGCGCGCGTTCGCCGAGCGGATGTTCGGCGACGGCTCGGTGCTGATCGAGCGGTACTTCCCCCGGGTGCGCCACGTCGAGGTGCAGATCCTCGGCCTGGCCGACGGCCGGGTGGTGGCGCTCGGCGAGCGGGAGTGTTCGGTGCAGCGGCGCAACCAGAAGCTGGTCGAGGAGTCGCCGTCCCCGGCGGTCTCGCCCGAGCTGCGTGAGCGCTTCCTGGCCGCCGCCGTGCGGGCCGGCGAGGCGGTCGGCTACCGCAACGCGGGCACGGTGGAGTGCCTGCTGGTCCCGCGTGAGCGGGACACGAAGGGTGACGGCTCCGGCTCCGAAGAATTTTTCTTCCTGGAGATGAACACGCGGCTCCAGGTCGAGCACCCGGTCACCGAGCTGGTCTACGGCGTCGACCTGGTCGAGGAGCAGTTGCGGGTGGCCGCCGGCCTGGCCCCGACCTTCGACCCGGACGCGCTCGCCCCGCGCGGGCACGCCATCGAACTGCGGATCAACGCCGAGGACCCGAAGCGCTTCCTGCCCGGCCCGGGCACGATCACCGCGTGGACGGAGCCGACCGGCGACGGGGTCCGCATCGACTCGGGCTACGTGGCCGGCAACACGGTCACCCCGTTCTACGACAGCCTGATGGCCAAGCTGATCGTCAGCGGGACGGACCGCGCGGAGGCGATCGCCCGCGCCCGCGCCGCGGTGGCCGGCTTCGAGCTGACCGGCCCGAAGTGCAACCTTCCGTTCTTCGCCGAGCTGTTGGAGAACGAGGAGTTCCTCTCGGGCGACTACGACACCGGCATCGTCGGCCGGATGCGCTGACCGGAGCCGGCGCTCGTGGGCGGAGTCAGCCGGCGGGGCGGACGAGGCGCTGCTCGTAGGACCAGATGACCAGGTGTATCCGGTCGCGCAGGCCGAGTTTGGCCAGGACCCGGCTCACGTGGATCTTCACCGTTCCCTCGGAGAGAAACAGCCGGGCGGCGATCTCGGCGTTCGAGGATCCTCGGGCCACCTCGAGCAGCACCTCGCGTTCCCGTGGGGTGAGCACGGCCGTCGGATCCGGTCCACCCGCAGGAGCGGGCAGGTGCGCGGTGACGTGGTCGAGCAGCCGGCGGGTGGTCGACGGCGCGATGACCGCCTCGCCGCGATGCACCGCACGGATGGCGGTCAGCATCTCGTCCGCCGGGGCGTCCTTGATCAGGAATCCGCTCGCACCGGCCCGTAGCGTCGCGAAGGCGTACTCATCGAGATCGAACGTGGTCAGGACGATGACCTTGGGCTGCGGTCCAGGGGCGGCGAGCAGTCGGCGGGTCGCTGTCACGCCGTCGACGCGGGGCATCCGGACGTCCATCAGCACGACGTCTGCCGTGGTGACCGCGAGCAGTTGGAGGGCCTGCGCCCCGTCGGCCGCCTGCCCGACCACGGTCATGTCGTCCTGCGCGTCAATGACCATCGCGCCGCCCGCGCGGACGAGATCCTGGTCGTCGACGAGGAACACCCGGATCGTCATGCGGCTTTCTCCACGTCGTAGGGAAGTCGGGCGGTGACCAGGAAGCCGTCACCGTCGAGTCCGGCCGACAACGACCCCCCGACCGCGGTGATCCGTTCCCGCATTCCGACGAGACCAAGGCCGGTTCCCTGGGAGTCGACGCTTCGGCCGCCCCGGCCGCCCCGGTCGCGGACCGTCACGACCAGGCTGTCCCGGGTCCAGTTGAACCGGACCTCTGCCCGGGCGACCGGCCCGGCGTGCTTGGCGGTATTGGTCAGCGACTCCTGCACCGTGCGGAAGACCGCCAGTTCGGCGCCGGGGCTGACGCGTCGGGCAGAGCCCTCTTCGTGGTGGCTGATCGTCAGCCCGGCGGCCCGCACCCGGTCGAGCAGCTGGGGCAGGTCCCGCAGGCCCGGCTGGGGTTCGCGGGTTTCGCGGGCCCCGTTCTCTCCGCTGTCACCCTGGGCGGGAACGCGGCCAGGCTCCGGGGACCGGAGGATGCCGAGCAGGCCACGCGTGTCCGTCAGGGCGAGGCGACCGACGTTCTCGATGGTTGTTAGAACCTCCGCTGCCCGCTCCGGCTCGGTGCGAACGAGAAACTGTCCACCCTTGGCCTGACTGAGGATGACGGAGAGAGAGTGCGCGATGACGTCGTGCATGTCCCGAGCGATCCGGGTCCGTTCGTCGAGGACCGCTCGGCGGGCGCGCTCTTCCTGTTCGGTCGCGGCCTGCCGGGTGCGTTCCTCAAGTAGCGCGAGGTAGGCGAGCTGGGTGCGGCGGTACAGCCCGAAGCTCCACGCCGCGACGACGGTGGCGAGCAACAGCCCGCAGACCGGGATCGGATTCGGCCGGAGCCCGGCCGCCGTCACGCTGGGGTCCGCGACGAACCGGAGGCCGGCCAGGACGGCCGCGACGGCCGCCACGGCGAGCCCCGGCGCGGCGGCACGCCGGGCTGCGTGGACACCCAGTGAGTAGACGGCGACCGGAAAGACCAGTGCGGAGGGCAGGATCAGGAAGAGCCCGCTCGCGGCGGCCTGCAACGCGAACGCGACGCACACCACACCGTACGAGGCCAGGGGCGCCGTCCGCCGGGCCGCCAGCGCGGCATGCGCGATCAACACCCCCAACCCCAGCGGTGCGGCCCGACCGACCGGCATCGACACGAAGGCCATGTACAGCGACAGCGCGGCGACCGGGGCGCCTGCGGTGATCGCCAGCAGGAGATCGGTTCGGGTGGCTTGCCTCCAGCGCGGCATGTGTCCAGCCTAGGCAGCCGACAGGCGAACGCACCGCTCGCAGCTTGGCTGGGTGCGTCGCTGGTATCCGAGCGTTGCGGCACCGAACGCGAGGCCGAGCAGCAGCCAGGACCCGTACACGAGGGCCACGATCCGCGCGGCGCCGTCGAAGCGTACGGGACCGTCGACCAGGCCGAGTGCCTGCGTGATGGTGCCGAGCCCGGCCAGTGCCCCCATGCTGAGCAGTACGCCCGTCGCCGTCCAGCCCCCTGCGAGCAGCATCCACCGCGGAAACACCCGGCCCCACGACTGCACCAGCGCGAGGCCGAGCACCGCGGCCGCTCCGAAGAGGACCAGTTCGGCGATCGGGAATCCCTCGACCGATTCCGTACCGATCGCCGCACGGGCCACCCGGCCGCCGAGCGCCCAGTACACCTTCAGCGCGGGATACGGCAGGACCAGAAGGCAGGCGGCGTAGCCCGACCAGGAGCCCGGTGGGCGCGTCGTGCCGCGGCCACAGCCGGCGCAAGCGGCAGCGGTGGCCCGTGCGTGGGAAAGGGTGGCGGCGGCCAGGAGGGCCGTGGCCGCGAGCGCGGCGGCCCGGGCCGCGAAGCCGGCCCAGTCAACGACCGGTGGCAGGCCCGGCACACCGAGCACGGCGAGTGTGCGCAGCATGTCGAAGACGATTCCGCCGGCGGACCAGATCAGCAGGATCGTGGCGGACCAGGCGACGACCAGTACCGCCCTCCGGGGCAGCCGGACCGCGCCGGGCCGCTGCATGGCCGACGCGACCGACGCACCCAGCACGGCGCTGATCGCCGAGACCCACCAGGGCGCGAACCCCTTGGTGTAGTCGTCGCCTGCCGGAAGGGCCGACTGCGTGACCGCGGTCGCCAGGGCCGCGATGCAGGCGACAACGGTGGCCGGGACCAGCCAACCGCGCTCCGCCGCGCGGGCCCTCACGGACACCGAACCTGTCGTACCAGTGGACATGAATCCCCCTCGATCATCGACAACAGTCGCCTTCGACGATCGCCCGCGGGCCGGGGGTGCGGCATCTGCCGGCAGGCCAGAACGGATATGCCGCGGGGCATATTGACAGGCCCTCGTGTGCGTTTCCTGCCGGCCCGGCCCGGTCAGGGACCGGCCAGGGCCGTGGTGGGTGGGAGCCGGCTGGCGCGGATCGCCGGGTAGCGGCCCGCGAGGGTACCGACCAGCACCGTCGCGCCCAGGCCGCCGGCCATCGCCCAGGCCGGCACCACCGTGGGCCACTGCCGGCTGTACGCGTACAGCGCGGTGATTCCCGCCCCGAGCAGGGTGCCTCCGATCCCACCGAGGACGGAGAGCAGCAGCGCCTCGGCGAGGAACTGGACGCGGATCTGGCCCCGGGTGGCGCCCAGTGCCCGCCGTGGCTCCACCTCCGCCCGGCGTTGCCGGACGGAGATCATCGTCCTCGTCGCGCATCCCGCTCCCGTCACCCGATAGGTGCTCAGCGGGAGGCCGACCGGTTGCACGGGTGGCCGAAGTATTTCCGACGGCCGTCGGCGACGACGGTAGACCGACGATCGGGGCGGTTCCCGGGCGCGTGCGGTGAGCCACCTCGCGGGGGGCGGTATGCGGGTGGGACGCTGGAAGGACCCACGCACCACGTCACAGTGAGGTGACCCCTTATGACGGAACTGCCAGGCTTCGTGTCGATCCGGGAGGTCGGGCCGCGCGACGGGCTCCAGAACGAGGACCCGATCCCGACCGACGCCAAGGTGCGGCTGCTCGACGCCCTCTCGGGCACGGGCATGCGGCGGATCGAGGCGGTCTCGTTCGTGCACCCGAAGGCGATCCCGCAGATGGCCGACGCCGACGAGGTGTGGCAGCGGGCCGCGAAGGCCGACGGGGTGCGCTACTCCGCGCTGGTGCCGAACACCCGGGGCGCGCAGCGCGCCCTCGCCGCCGGGTTCACCGAGATCGAGGTGGTGGTCTCGGCCAGCGACACGCACAACCGGCGCAACGTCAACCGCTCCACGGAGGAGTCGCTGGACGACATCGCCGAGCTGATCGACCTGCTGCACGGCGCCGGCGCCCAGGCGGAGGTGATCATCGCGACCAGCTTCGGCTGCCCGTACGAGGGGGACACCGACCCGGCCAGGGTGGCCGCCATCGTGGACCGGGTGGTTCGCGACGGCGCCGACCGCGTGGCGTTCGGCGACACCACCGGCATGGGTACGCCCCGCCGCGTCCGGGAGTTGCTGACCGCCGTACGCGACCGCAACGCCCATATTCCCGTGCTGCTGCACTTCCACAACACCCGGGGCACCGCGCTGGCGAACGTGCTCACCGCGCTGGAGCTGGGCGTGACCGAGTTCGACGCGAGCGTCGGCGGCCTCGGCGGCTGCCCGTACGCGCCGGGCGCCAGCGGCAACCTGGCCACCGAGGAGGCGGTGCACATGCTGCACGACATGGGCATCGACACCGGCATCGACCTGGCCGCCCTGATCGAGGTGGCGGAGTTGGCCGAGCGCCTGGTCGGCCGTCAGCTCCCCTCCGGCGTCCTCCGCGCCGGCCCCCGCACCCGCCTGTCCCCCCACCCCGCCTGACCCCCACCCCTCCTCCCCCACCCTCACCCCGCCTGGCGAAAGTCACAAATGCCGCAGAAACGGGGCCGGAAGTGCAAGATCGCGGCGCGAGGGGCCGGGGTGGGGGTTGAGGGGTGTCGGGGGCGGGCAGATGCGCTAGCCTAACGATCGTTCAGGTCGGTTCGGTTGCCCACGAGGCGGCGGGCCACGGTGGCGGCGGTAGGGGGTCGGCGTGACGCTCGACGGTGAGGCTCTGGAGCAGCTGCGCAAGCGGGCCCGGGCCGGCGGTGCGGACAAGTACCACGCGGCGAACGCCGCCAAGGGCAAGCTCTTCGCCCGGGAGCGGGTCGCCCTCCTGGTGGACGAGGGCTCGTTCGTCGAGGACGGCCTCTACGCCAACGCGATGGCCGAGGGCCTGCCGGCCGACGGCGTGGTCACCGGCACCGCCACCATCGACGGCCGCCAGGTCTGCCTCATGGCGAACGACTCCACGGTCAAGGCCGGCAGCTGGGGCGCCCGGACCGTCGAGAAGATCATCCGGATCATCGAGCGGGCCTACTCCACCGGCGTGCCGATGGTCTACCTGGTCGACTCGGCCGGTGCCCGGATCACCGACCAGGTCGAGCTGTTCCCCGGCCGGCGCGGCGCCGGGAAGATCTTCTGGAACCAGGTCCGCGCCTCCGGCTCGATCCCGCAGGTCTGCGCGCTGTTCGGGCCGAGCGCGGCCGGCGGTGCGTACATTCCGGCGTTCTGCGACGTGGTCGCGATGGTCGACGGCAACGCCAGCATGTACCTCGGCTCCGACCGGATGGTCGAGATGGTCACCGGGGAGAAGACCACCCTGGAGGCGATGGGCGGGGCCAAGGTGCACTGCGCCGAGTCGGGCGTCGGGCACTTCCTCTGCAAGACCGAGGCCGACGCGCTCGACGTGGTGAAGCGCTACCTGTCCTACCTCCCGGCCAACTGGACGCAGGCGCCGCCGGTCGCCGAGGCCGTGCCCGCGCCGGAGAAGGCCGACCTCGCCGCGCTGGTGCCGGCGAGCGAGCGGCAGGCGTTCGACATGCGGCGGTACGTCAAGGGCCTGCTCGACGACGGTTCCTTCTTCGAGATCCAGGCGCTCTGGGCCAAGGAGCTGACCATCGGCTTCGGCCGGCTGAACGGCGAGGTCGTCGGCGTGGTGGGCAACAACTCCATGTTCAAGGGCGGGGTGCTCTTCGTCGACTCGGCCGACAAGGCGACCCGGTTCGTGCAGCTCTGCGACGCGTTCAACGTGCCGCTGCTCTTTCTCTCCGACGTGCCCGGGTTCATGGTCGGCAGCGCGGTGGAGAAGCAGGGCATCATCCGGCACGGCGCCAAGATGATCACCGCGATCTCGGAGGCGACCGTGCCGAAGATCTGCGTGGTGGTCCGCAAGGCGTACGGCGCCGGCCTCTACGCGATGGCCGGGCCGGGCTTCGAGCCGGACGCCACGATCGCGCTGCCCACCGCCAAGATCGCGGTGATGGGCGCCGAGGCGGCGGTCAACGCGGTCTACGCCAACAAGATCGCCGCGATCGCCGACGAGGCCGAGCGGGCCGCCTTCGTCGCCGCGAAGCGCGAGGAGTACGAGCGCGACATCGACGTCGTCCGGCTCGCCAGCGAACTGGTGGTGGACGCGATCGTCGAGCCGCACGAGCTGCGCGCCGAGCTGGTCCGGCGGTTCGCCGCCGCCCGCACCAAGGAGCGGCACTTCTCCCGGCGCCGGCACGGCGTCACCCCGGTCTGATCCCGCCGCCGGCCCCACCCGGCCGGCGCGGGCCCGACCCGCACCAGCGACCCGTCCCGGCGTCACGAGCGCCCGGCGGCCCGTCACACAGGAGGAATCCATGGACTTCCGGCTCACCGAGGAGCAAGAGGCGCTGCGGGAGAGCGTGCGGGAATTCGCGCGCGAGGTGGTGGCCCCGGTCATCGCGGAGCACTACGAGAAGCACACCTTCCCGTACGAGGTGATCCGGCAGATGGGCAAGATGGGCCTGTTCGGGCTGCCCTTCGGCGAGGAGCACGGCGGCATGGGCGGCGACTACTTCGCGCTCTGCCTCGCCCTGGAGGAGCTGGCCCGGGTCGACTCCAGCGTGGCGATCACCCTGGAGGCGGCGGTGTCGCTGGGCGCGATGCCGATCTACCGCTTCGGCACGGAGGAGCAGAAGGCGCAGTGGCTGCCGAAGCTGCTCAGCGGCGAGGCACTGGCCGGCTTCGGCCTCACGGAGCCCGGCTTCGGCTCGGACGCGGGCGGCACGCAGACCCGCGCGGTGCTCGACGAGTCCACGGGCGAGTGGGTGATCAACGGCTCGAAGGCGTTCATCACCAACTCGGGCACCGACATCACCGCCCTGGTCACCGTCACCGCGGTCACCGGCATCCGCCCGGACGGCGCCAAGGAACTGTCCACCATCATCGTGCCGGCCAGCACCCCGGGCTTCAGCGTCGCGCCGGGCTACTCCAAGGTCGGCTGGACCGCCTCGGACACCCACGAGCTGACCTTCGACGACTGCCGGGTGCCGGCGGCCAACCTGCTCGGCGAGCGTGGCCGGGGCTTCGCCCAGTTCCTGCGCATCCTCGACGAGGGCCGGATCGCCATCGCCGCCCTGGCCGTGGGCCTCGCCCAGGGCTGCGTCGACGAGTCGATCAGGTACGCGAAGGAGCGCGAGGCGTTCGGCCAGCCGATCGGCAACTACCAGGCGATCCAGTTCAAGATCGCCGACATGGAGATGAAGGCGCACACGGCCCGGCTGGCCTACTACGACGCCGCCGCCCGGATGCTCGCCGGCGAGCCGTTCAAGCGGCAGGCCGCCATCGCCAAGTTGCACGCCAGCACCGTCGCCGTCGACAACGCCCGGGAGGCGACCCAGATCCACGGCGGCTACGGCTTCATGAACGAGTACCCGGTGGCGCGCTTCTGGCGTGACTCCAAGATCCTGGAGATCGGCGAGGGTACGTCCGAGGTGCAGCGCATGATCATTGCGCGCGACCTGGGCATGTGACGTCGCCGGGTCCGGCGGCGTCGGGCAGTCGACCCCCGCCGCCGGACCCGGCCCCCGCGCTTCCGGCGACCGGCCCACGGCGGGCCCCGGCCCCGCGCCCCCGTCGACCGGCCCACGGCCGGGCCCGCTGTCGGATATCCGCACCGCGGCGTCGGCAGGGCGACGCTCGGCTGCCGCCGGTCGCACCCCGTCCGTACTCTTCCTGCCCATGACTCCGGTTCATGATCGTTCGCGGCATCCGGGCGGTCGTACCGGCTTCCCGGAGCTGTTGCGCGGGCACCGGCTCGCCGCCGGCCTCACCCAGGCCGAGCTGGCGGCCCGAGCCGGCGTCGGTGTCCGCACCGTCCGTGACCTGGAGCGGGGCCGGTCGTCCCGGCCGCAGCGCACCACCGTCGAGCTGCTCGCCGGCGCGCTGGAGCTGACCGGTGCCGCCCGGTCGGCGTTCCTCGCCGCCGCCCGGGGGCAGGCGCCGGCCGCGCCGCCGGTCGCCCTGGTCGGCGCGCCGCCAGCTCGCCTCGACGCCGACCACCACGTCGGTACGCCGGTCGCGCTCCCGCTCCCGGTCGCGCTGATCGGCCGGGACACCGACCTCGCCGAGCTGGTCGGGCTGCTCACCGACGGGCGCGGTCCCCGGCTGGTGAGCCTGGTCGGGCTGGCCGGCGTCGGCAAGACCGCGCTCGCCCTGTCGGTGGCCCACGCGGTCGTCGACCAATACCCCGGCGGGGCGGCCGGCGTGCTCATCGGCGAGGGCTCCGACGCCGCCGACGTGCTCGCCGCCTCCGTGGCCGTCTTCGGGGTCGGCCGGATGCCCGAGCTGGCCGCCCGACTCGACGGCCGGCCGGCGCTGCTGCTCGTGGACGCGGCCGAGCGGGCGCCCGATGCCGTCGCCGAGACGGTGCACCGGCTCGCCGGCGCGGTGCCGTCGCTGCGGGTGCTGGTCACCGGCCGACACCCGGTGGGCCTGCCCGGGGAGCGGGTGTGGCCGGTCTCCCCGCTCGACGTACCCCCGCCGGGGAGCGAGCGGGCCGGCCCGTCGGCGCTGGCCGACTACCCGGCGGTGGCGCTGTTCACCGCCCGGCTCGCCCAGGTGCGCCGGGAGCCGCCCGGCCCGACCGAGCTGCCCGCCCTGGCCGCGCTGGTACGCCGCCTCGGTGGCCTGCCGCTGGCCATCGAGCTGATGGCGGCCCGGGGCCGGATCCTCGACCTCAACGAACTGCTCGACCGGTACGGGGACCGCGTCCTCGACCTGGCCACCTCGTCGGGGGCGGCCGAGCGTCCGGGCTGGGACACGGCGGAGCCGAGCCACCCGGAGGGGCCCCGGGCGGCGGTGGCCGAGACGCTGCGGGACGCGGTGGCCACCAGCTACCGCCTCCTCGCCCCCGCCGAGCGGGCCGCGTTGCGCCGGCTCGCCGCCTTCGGCAACCGCTGGTCGGTCGAGCTGGCCGAGGAGATGCTCGCCGACGACGTCGACCGGGACGGCACGGTCGCGGTGGACCCGGTCCCGCTGCTGGACCGGTTCCTGGAACTCGGCCTGCTGAGCGTCCGGGGCACCGGGCCGTTCCGGTTCCGCCTGCTCGACGCCGTACGGGACTTCGCCGCCGAGCAGGCCACCGGCGCCGGCGAGCTGACCGCGATCCGGCGCCGGCACGCCCGGGTCGTCGCCCGCCTGGTGGCCCGGACCGCGCCGGAGCTGGCGGGTGCCGACCTGCCGGCCGCGGTGCACCCGCTGGACGAGGTGAGCGGCGACATCAGCTCCGCCCTGGCCCACGCCGCCGTCGACGACCCGTTGACGGCACTGCGGTTGGCGGCGGCGCTGTCCCGGTGGTGGCGCTTCCGGGGGCGGGACGTCCCCGGCCGGCAGTGGCTGCGCCGGCTGCTGGCGGACCCGCGCACCGCCGACGCCGACCCGGTGCTGCGGGCCTGGGCGTCGCTGGGGGTGGCCCGGCTCGCCGCCGAGCACGGCGCCGGGGCCGAGGAGGTGCCGGCGGCGCTGGCGGCGCTGGCCGCGTTCCGGGACGCCGGCGACGTCACCGGGGAGGTGGAGGCGGGGGCCGTGCTCTGCGCGCTGCTGGTCGCCCTCGGCCGGCACGACGAGGCGCGGGAGCAGGCCGAGGCGGTGCTCGCGCTGGCCGGCCGGGGCGGCCGGGTCCGGGACATGGCGGTGGCGCAGAACAACCTCGCCTGGCACGACATCCGGGTCGGCGACCTCGCGGCAGCCCGCCGCCGGCTGGCTGCGGTCGACCGGCTGGCCGCGGAGTGCGGGGAGCAGCGGCTGCGGGTGCTCGCGCGGGCCAACCTCGCCGAGGTGTCCCGCCTGGAGGGCCGGTACGCCGACGCCGTCGACCAGGGCCGGCGGGTGCTGGAGGCGCTGGCCGACCTCGGCGACCCCGGCGACCCCGGCCACCGTCGCCGGGTGCTCGGCACCGTGGGCCTGGCGCTGGCCCGGGACGGGCGCCCCACCGAGGCGGCCGAGGTGCTGGCCGAGCTACGCCCGACCGCGACCCCGGTGCCGCCGTCGCCGCGTCTCGGGGAGGACGGGTGGCCCGGGGGTGCCCGCTGGGCACCGGTGCGCGGGACCCGCCCCGAGGACGGGATCTGCGCGTTGATCGAGGGGAACCTGGCCCTGCGCCGGGGCGACCGCGATCTGGCGGCGGAGTGGTTCGCCGCCGCCGCGGAGGCCGGCGCCGAGGGCCAGAACCGGCGCGACGTGGTGGAGGCGTTGGTGGGACTGGCCGCGAGCACGGCGGACCCCACCGTGCTGGACCGCCTGGACCGGGCCTGCCGACGCAGCGGCATCCGACTGCTGCCGCAGGAGGAGGAACTGCTCTACGCGCTGACGGCGGGCCGGCGCGGCGGCGGCCCCGCGACCACGTAGACCGGCCGCGGCTGGCCGCGCCGTGGCCGGGAGCGGGTGCGCCCCGCGGAGCGGGCCGGGGTGGCGCGGGCGACGAAGCCCCTCTTGCTACCCCTCGCTCGTCGCCCGCGCCGTCACCCCCCGGTGCGTCCCCACTGCCCGAAGACTAGCCACCGCGCGCTCGCGACTCCGTCCGGTTTGATCGACTATCTCCCGCGGGCGCGGCACTTCTGCCGCTCTTTCTGCCGGTGCCCGGTCGCGCCCTGATCGACCGGTCAGGCCGGGGCGGTCGCGCCGTCCGCGGTCGGGGCCGACTCGCTGCTCCCGGCGGTGGCGCCCGGGTGGACGGCGTCCCGCACCCGGCGCAGGCCGTCGAGCAGGGCGTCCAGCGCCGCCGGCTCGAGCTGGCCGGTGAACCACTGCTCGATGATCCGCAGGTGCCCGGGCATGGTCTCGTCGAGCCGCTGCATGCCGGCGGCCGTGACCACCGCGTACGAGCTGCGCCGGTCGGAGGGGCAGGCGCGCCGGGTGAGCAGGCCGTCACGCTCCATCCGGTCGACCACCCGGGTGACCCCGCTCGTGGAGAGGGAGGTCTGCGCGGCCAGGTCGGTCATCCGCAGTTGGTTGCCCGGCGAGCGGGCGAGCCGGGTCAGCACCTCGAACTCGACGGGCGAGAGGTCGTGCTCCTCGAACTGGGCGGCGAACCGGGCCGACAGGCCGGCGTGCGCCTCGTAGAGCAGGCCGACGGCGGTGATCCGGGGATCGTCGAACGCGTTCTGGTTCACCTGTTCATCCTAGCAGTACTTGACACAGGGAATGTTGTTGGCTCTATAGTTGCTGCAACAGTCGTTGAGCAACTCAATCAAGCTTCCACGGAGGGCAGCTTCATGACCAGCAGCACCGCACCGGTTACCCGCGACTGGGACGGCCTCACCATCCCCAGCGCCGGCACCTACGCGCTCGACGCGGCGCACAAGCGCGTCGGCTTCGTCGCCCGGCACATGATGGTCAGCAAGGTACGCGGTGAATTCGCGGACGCCTCCGCCACCATCACCGTCGCCGACGACCCGCTGCAGTCCTCGGTGTCCGCGACCATCCAGGCCGCCAGCATCAACACCAACCAGGCCGACCGGGACGCGCACCTGCGCAGCCCGGAGTTCCTGGACGCCGAGGCATTCCCGACCCTGGAGTACCGCAGCACCGGCGTCAAGTCCCGCGACGGCAACGAGTTCGTCCTCTCGGGCGAGCTGACGGTCAAGGGCGTCACCCGCCCGGTCGACCTGGAGGTCGAGTTCGAGGGCGTCGGCCGCAGCCCGTTCGGTCAGGACATCTTCGGCTTCTCCGCCTCGGCCGAGATCGACCGCGAGGAGTTCGGCCTGACCTGGAACGTCGCCCTGGAGACCGGCGGCGTGCTGGTCGGCAAGAAGATCAAGATCGAGATCGAGGGCGAGGCCGTCCGCCAGGCCTGATCCGCCGTACCGCATCCGGGCCCGCGCCGCACCACGGCGCGGGCCCGATGCGTGTCCACGGGCAAGAGCACGGCCGGTGCGATTTGTCACGACTCATTCGCGGCCCGGTCCGCGTAGCGGGCCGTACGGGCTGGGTAGAGATGCCGCCGGGAGCGTGCTGGCCGGCCGGCTGCGGCCGTCCCGGCCGCTGGACAGCCGGGTTCCGCCTCTGGTCCCGGCGAGGTCGGCGCTCTTACCGTGGATGGTTCACCACGCGCATTCCGGGCCCGGCGCGGTCCCGACTGCGCCTCGCGCCGGGAGGAAACATGGGCAGGGACGTCGAGCAGGGCGCCTTCTCCCGGGAGGACCGGGTCCGTTACCGGCAGAAGGTCCGGCGGTGCCTGGACGTCTTCGCCCTGATGCTGGACGACTTCGGCTTCGACGCCGACCGCCCCATGACCGGGCTGGAGATCGAGCTGAACCTGGTCGACTCGTCCGCCGAGCCGGCGATGCGCAACGACCAGATCCTCGCCGACATCGCCGACCCGCTCTTCCAGACCGAGCTGGGGCAGTTCAACCTGGAGCTGAACGCGCCACCCCGGCTGATCGAGGGGTCGGGCTTTGCCGACTACGAGCGGGACCTGCGCGGCAGCCTCACCCGGGCCGACGAGCGGGCGACCCGGTCGGACGCGAAGATCGTCCTGGTCGGCATCCTGCCCACCCTCACCGAGCGGCACCTGGTGGTGGACAACCTCTCCACCAACGAGCGCTACCGGGTGCTCAACGACCAGATCGTCGGCGCGCGCGGCGAGGACATCGAACTCGACATCCGGGGTGTCGAGCGGTTGCAGACCCACACCGACTCGATCGCCCCCGAGGCCGCCTGCACCAGCCTCCAGTTCCACCTCCAGGTCGCTCCGGACAGCTTCGCCGACTACTGGAACGCCTCGCAGGCCATCGCCGGGGTGCAGGTGGCCGTCGGGGCGAACTCGCCGTTCCTCTACGGCCGGCAGCTCTGGGCGGAGACCCGGATCGCCCTGTTCCAGCAGGCCACCGACACCCGGCCGGACGAGCTGAAGGCCCAGGGCGTACGCCCTCGGGTCTGGTTCGGGGAACGCTGGATCACCTCGATCTTCGACCTGTTCGAGGAGAACGTCCGCTACTTCCCGCCGCTGCTGCCGATCTGCGAGGACGAGGACCCGGTCGAGGTGCTGCACGGCGGCGGCGTACCGGAGCTGGGCGAGCTGCGCCTGCACAACGGCACCGTCTACCGGTGGAACCGGCCGGTCTACGACATCATGAACGGCCGCCCGCACCTGCGGGTGGAGAACCGGGTGCTGCCGGCCGGCCCGACCGTGGTCGACATGCTGGCCAACGCCGCCTTCTACTTCGGCCTGGCCCGGGGGCTGGCCGAGGCGGACCGGCCGATCTGGAGCCAGCTCACCTTCAGCTCGGCGGAGGAGAACTTCCACGCCGCCGCCCGGCGCGGCATGGACGCCGTCCTGCACTGGCCCCGCCTCGGCGAGGTGCCGGTGACCAAGCTGGTCCTGGACGTCCTGCTGCCCAAGGCCGCCGCCGGGCTGGACCGGTTCGGGGTGGCGTCGGCCGAACGCGACCGGCTGCTCGGCATCATCGAGCAGCGCTGCCGGACGGGCCGCAACGGCGCCGTCTGGCAGACCGAGGCGGTCTGGGCGGCCGAGCGGCACCGGGGCATGGACCGGGACGCCGCCCTGCACCACATGGTGCAGCGCTACGCCGAGCTGCAACGCGGCAACGAGCCCGTGCACACCTGGCCGGTCGACTGACCGACCCGCCGGGGCGGGGCCCGGTGGTGGCGCCGCTGCCCGACACCCGTGAGGTCCGCCTGCGTCCCCTCAGCGGGTGCGGCGGCCGGACCGGGGACGGCGGCCGTCGGGCCCGCGATCCTCCGGGTCGGGGTCCAGGGACGCGGCGGGCTGCCCGTCGGACGTCGGCGCCGCCGGGTCCGCCCCGGAAGCCGGCGCGGCTGCTTCCCCGGTCGGCGCGGCTGCTTCCCCGGTCGGCGTGGCCGGTTCCCCGGCCCGCTCCGGGACGTCGGACGTCGGGCGAAGGGCGCCGGTGTCGGCACGGGCCGGGGTGCCGTGCTCCTCCGACACCGGGTGACCGGGCACGATGGACGGCTCGCCGGTGCGCTGCCGGGGCACCGTCACCGGGTCGCGCCCAGCGGCCCGCCGGGCGGCCCGCTGGGCGAGGGCGGCGACCAGGACGGAACCGCCGACCCCGACGATCACCGCGTACGGGGCGGTCAGGTGTGCCGACACCTGCTCCGGGCTGATCGCGGTCACCCTCGGCACCGCCAGGAAGTACGCGATCGCGACCAACAGGGGACCGGCCGCGCCCGAGGCGGCCGCCCCGACCCGCCGGTCGGGGTGCCGGGCGCTGCCCCGAGCGGCCAGGGCCCCGATCACCAGCGCTGAGCCGAGCGACAGCAGCGCCCCGGGCCAGTAGAAGTAGTCCCGGATCCAGAACCGTCCGTCGTCGGCGCTGAGCTGCCAGATGCCGAGTTGGGCGCTGGTCAGCCCGCGCCCCGCCAGCACCCCGTCAACCACGGCGACCACGGCGAGCAGCCAGAGCCAGCCCACGGTGGCGATCACGTTGTTGGCGGCGGCCCGCGAGCGCAGCGCCCAGACGGCGGCCGACACCCCGACCAGGACGCCGACCGCCGCGTACGCGGCGGCGACGTTCCGGGGGGAGGCGGTGTCCGCCGCCACGGCCGCCCGCGCCGGCACGGCCACCAGCAGCACGGTGACCAGCGCCCCCACCCCGGCGGCCACGGCGAGCGCGACGTGCCGGAGGAGGCCGTCGCCCGGCCCGGCGTCGGGCTCGACCGCCGTCGCGTCGTCGGGCACTCCGCCGGGCACCGGGGCGCGGTCGCGCAGCCGCTGGGCGCACACCGCGCCGAAGACCGTCGAGGTGGCCGCGATCCAGGTGGCCCAGACCAGGCCGGCCACCCAGGCGGTCGCGCCGGCGTTGGCGTCCGCCGGTGCCCAGTTGATGATGCCCAGCCCGTAGCCGAAGCCCAGTTGGGCCGCGCTCGCGCCGGCAGCGACGCCGACCGCGATCGCGATCGATCCTCCCCAGCCCCGTCTGGCCATGCCGGGGAGCGTAACGTCCCGTGCTCGGCGCGGCGAGTCGTCACGGTTCCGCCGGGGTGACCGCGACCGCGTCGGGCTTGGCGGGGGCGGGTACGGTCGCCGGTGATCGAGGCGGTGGACGGCATGACGGACGGGTACACGGGCGGGGGCGCCGGCGCGCGGGACGACGCCGGGGCGGGCCGGACGACCACGCTGCTCGGCGGCGGGCTGGCCGTCGTGCTGCTCGCCGCCGTCGGCGCGACGGGTGGGTGGCTCCTGGCCGGCGAGGATGAGCCACCCATCCCGTCGGACGCGGCGGCGGCCGCTCCGCCCACCGGCACCCGGAACGCCGCCCACCCGACGCCGGGGCGGTCGACGCCGGCGCGGACGAGCGCGCCGGCCCGCCCCGCCGGCCTGACGGTCCCCGAGGTGGTCGGGGAGGACTTCGCCGAGGCCCGCGACGAGTTGCGTGAGCGGCGGTTGGGCTGGCGACTGGTCTTCCTGGGCGGCGCGGGGCGGACGGTGGAGCGCGCCTCCCCGGCGGTCGGGACGCAGGTGCGGCCGGGGCGCACCGTGACGCTCTACGTGAGCGGTCCGGCCCCGGCCGCGACGGTGCCGGACGTGGTGGGCGACGACTGCGACGAGGCGGGGGACGACCTCGTCGACGAGGGCTTCTACCCGCAGTACGGTTCGGGTCGGACCGGTACCGTCACCCGTCAGGACCCGCCCGGCGACAGCACGGGCAGGTGGAACGACCAGGTGTCGGTCTGGTGCGGTGCGGCACCGGCGGGCTCGGGCTCCGCCACCCCGACGCCGTGACGGAGCGTCCGGCACGCTGATCCCGGCCGATGGCCGTCTGGACCGCTAGGTTGGCGGTCAGGGGCCACGAAGCCCGCCCGGGTCGGGAGAGGGACGTGCGATGAGCGAGCGTCAGCGAGCGAGTCATCGGCGCGGTGCGGTGGTGCCTCGTGTCGGCACGGAGCGAAGCGGAGTGCCGGCATGAGCGACGAACGCCAGGAACCGCCCGCCGGGGAACACGACGACCAAACCCGCCCGCTGCCCCCGTCCGGCGACCCGTCCGCCGGGCCGGAGCCGGCCGACCGCACCCAGCGGCTGCCCGGCCCGAAGGGCCCTCCGCCCGCCGGGGGCGACGCCACCCGGTCGATGCCCGTCGACCGCGCCGCCCCGCTGGACCGTACGGCCGCCATGCCGCCCGAGCGGTCCGGCCCGGCGGCCTGGTCCGGGCGCGCGGAGGTGCCGCCGCCCCGGCCGGCGGATCCCCGGGAGGCCGCCGAGTGGTACGCCGAGGAGCCCGGCGGGCGGCGCTGGTGGCTGCCGATCCTGTGGGGGGTGGTCGTGCTGCTGCTGCTCGGCCTGCTCGGGGTCGGGCTGTGGCTGGCCCTCCAGTCCGCGGACGACGACGATCCGGCCGTTCCGGGCCTGTCGCCCTCCCCGTCGGTCACCCGCGCGTCGCCGACGACCCCCGCGCCGACCTCGGCTGTCCCGACCACCCCCTCGCCCTCCGCGCCGCCGACCACCTCGGCGCCGGCGCAGGTGCCGATGCCGCCCGTGGTGAACCTGCCGCTGGCGACGGCGCAGGCGATCCTGGACGACCTCGGGCTGGGTCATCGGGTGGAGTACCAGGAGTCCGACCGCCCCGAGGGCACCGTGATCCGCACCGAACCGGAGGCCGGCGAACTCGTCCCCGACGGGGAGGAGGTCACCCTGGTGGTGTCCCGTGGCGCGGCGACGCCGACCGGCGGCGAACCCACGCCGACGACGGCCGGGCCGACCGCCACCAGGTGAGCCGCCGCTGACCGGGCGGCCCGGGACCGTCACCGCTCCGGGTGGTGCACGAACGAGCGGCGGCCGGCCGGGTCACCACATCCGGCGTCTGGTTCCGACCAGGCCGAGCCCGGCCAGCGAGATGGCCAGACCGAAGACCCCGGACCAGAAGAGGGAACGGCGGACGTCGTCCGGCGACTGCCGGGCGGCCTCGGCGGTGCCGTCCGACGATCCGGCCGGCACGTCGGTCCCGGGCTCGTCGGCGGCGCCTAGTGCGCCCGCTCCGTCCGGGGAGTACGGGGCGTCGAAGGCGTCCTGCCCGTCGTCGCCGGCCGGCGGGTCGTCGGCCACGGTGATCTCCGGTGCGGGGACCGGGGCGGTCAGCCGGGTGGTGGACGACAGGGCGGGGTCGCGGACCACGACCACGAGTGTCGTGGCGGCGCCGATCAGCGCCAGGATTCCGAAGGCGTAGGCGATGCGGGAGCGGTGGTGCCGCCGCGCGGCGGACTGATTGACCATGGCCATCCCAGGTTCGGGGTCCTGGACGCGCGGGGTGGAACCTGCCGGGGTGGGCGTACCTCATTCTATGGCGGGGCACGCCCCCCGGCTGCCGATCGCGGAGGTCAGCCCACCCGGAGCGGGGTGCGGGCGACGGGCCGGCGCGGTGCCCGCACGGCGTGCGTACGGGGCTCAGGAGCCGCCTGCAGTTGGCGCAGACCCTCCCGCTGGACGAAGATCGACCGCCGGTTGACCGCGTCCCCCGAGGCGTTCAACTCGTAGCCGTCGAGCCAGATCCAGCCGTCGTAGGTCGGCCAGTCGAGCACCCGGATGACCCGGAACGTGATGGGCCTGAGGAACTGGACACTCGCCGCGCGAGTCACGTGCAGTACGTCACCGGAGCGGGGAAGCACATGGGCTCCTGGGAAGGGTCGGCCGGCGGACGGGCCGGCGGGAGCGGGTCGGGGGACGTCTCGGTGGCCGGCCACGGGGGTCGTGCCCTCGTGGACCGGTGGTGCGGGCGGTGGTGGTCGGGCCGTACCCGCTGGTGGCGAACCGCCACCCGACCATCACCCGGCTGCACCGGGTACCGCTCCCGCCGCCACAGCCAACTGGCGTGCAGCGGCGGGGTCATCAACCCGGGGCAGGTCTGGTTGTCGAAGGCCGGGCGGCCCCACCGGCGCGCGTCCCGGAGCCCGTGGGTTCACCACGGCGGGGGAGCGGACGGAGACGGTGAGTAACCCGTGCCATACGCACAGAGTGCATCAGCGACGTGCTTCATGCAAGTTGCACGTCGACTTTTGCCGATACGCGAGCGGCGCGCGCAAGCGGCGCTTGTAGCCGTTCACGTATCGGCGGCACACTGGGGTCCGGTTTCGCCCGTCGCGGCCGGCCGATGACCGGCACCACCCCCTCGCCGCGAACGACGCCCGCCGTTCGACGGTCGCGCCCCCGGCGGGCGACGGCAGCGGCGCGCGCGACGCGGAGGTGGGCCGGTGAGGGCCGACAGCCGGTGGTCCCGACCAGCGGACGGGGTGGTGAGGGCGTGAGCGAGCGGCGCAGCCCGACCATCCGGCGCCGCCGCCTCGGCGCGGAACTGCGGCGGCAGCGGGAGGCGGCCGGGATCACCATCGAGGTCGTCGCCGAGCAGCTGGAATGCTCGGCGTCGAAGATCTCGCGGATCGAGACCGGTCACACCACGGCGACGCCGCGCGACGTGCGGGACATGCTCCGGATCTACGGGGTGGTGGGCGCCGAGAGCGACGAGTTGGTGCAGATCGCCCGGGAGGCGCGGCAGAAGGGCTGGTGGCACCCGTACAGCACGGTGCTGGTCGGCGCGTACGTCGGCCTGGAGGCCGCGGCCAGCTCGATCCGCGCGTACGAGCAGCAGGTGGTGCCCGGCCTGCTGGAGACCGAGGCGTACGCGAGCGCGATGATCCGCGCCGCGCGGCCGGACTTCACCCCTGACCAGGTCGCACAACGTGTCCGTGTCCGGCTCGGCCGTCAGTCGTTGCTGACACAGGATGATCCGGTCGATCTGTGGGTGGTGCTCGATGAGGCGGTGGTGAGCCGTCCGGTGGGTGGGGACGCGGTCATGCGTGACCAGCTCAACCGGCTGGTCGAGGTGGCGGAACTGCCGAACGTGACGCTGCAGATCCTGCCGTTCGAGGTGGGGGCGCACGCCGGCATGGACGGGACCTTCACGATCCTCAGCTTCCCCGAGCCCGGTGATCCGGATGTCGTGTACGCGGAGAACGCCACGGGTGGGCTCTTCCTGGAGAAGAGCGACGAACTGCAGAAGTACAGCTTCATCTTCGATCACGTCCGAGCGGCGGCCATTCGTCCGGAGGAGTCCATCGCACACATCGCGAAACTGGCAGAGGAGCCGTTGTGGAAATGGCGACCAAGGGGTTCCCCGTGGACCTGACGCAGGCAGCGTGGTTCAAGAGCTCGAAGAGCGGGCCGAACTGTGACAACTGCGTGGAGGTGGCTTACGTGACGGGGGCGGTCGGCGTGCGGGACTCGAAGGACAAGACGGGTCCGGCCCTGGTCTTCGCCCCGGGCGACTGGCACGCCTTCGTCGCCGGCGCCAAGGGCGGCGGCTTCGGCCGGGACTGACGCGACCGGGAGGTGAGGCGGTGTCCCCGTCCGGCGGGCAGCCGGGCGGGGGCATCGCCGTGCCCGCGTCCGGTCCGGCCGCGAAGAAGCCCGGCCGTCCCGTCGCCACATCGGGCCCGTGTCGTTGTACCCCTCGATACGGCGCTGGTCGACAACCCGCCGCACGAATCGCAACCGAACGAGGCAGGCGAGACGGATGACGACGATCGGGTCAGACAACCTCACCAACGGGCCGGGCAAGCCGGAGCGCTTCGGGGGCAAGTACCGCGGGGCGCGCCGGGACACCGTCCTGACCGAGGTGGTGTCGACCGACACGGAGGTCGGTGGCCGGGAGGCCACGACGGCCGCATCGGAGCAGGCGGGGCCGCTTTCCCTGCCGTCGCTGGATCCGAACCCGTTGACCGAGCCGTCGTTCCCGCCGGGCGGCTGGTCGATGGAGCCGGCCGAGTCGCTGGCCGACCACCCGCTGCTCCGCGGGTTGCTGATGGAGTTGCCGCCGAAGGGCAGCGTCCCGCCGCCCGGGTGGCTCGACCGCTGGTTCGAGGCGACCCGGGCGATCCTGGAGCTGCTATACGTGCAGGGCCCCGGCCGCTCGCGGTGACGCCGGCCGGGGCGGCGCGGCCCGCTCGGCGAGGCGGCTGTGCCGCAGCGCGTGGCGTACGCCGATGGCGGCGACCGCCAGCACCCCGACGGTGATCGCCGGCCCGGTCGCCCCGGGCCCGAACAGCGGTTCCGGGGCGCTCGCCGCCGCCACCGCGGGCAGGATCGCCAGGCCCGTGACCTGCAACGGAAGCCCGACCAGCGGGTGCGCCGCAGCGGCCCGGAGGCCGTGCGGGGCCGGGGTCCCGGGTGCCGCGGCGAACGCCCCCGCGCCCGCCCGCAGCCGGCGCACCCGGCGCACGGTGCAGGCCGCGACGACGAGCGCGGGCGCGGCGGCGAGGGTGAGGCCGGCGGCGGCCCGGTCCGCCGGGGTCGCGCCGGCGCCGGAGAGCCCGGCAACCAGCACGGCGGCCGTCAGGCCCAGGCCGGTCAGGGTCAGGGCGAGCACCCATCCGGTACGCCGGCGCAGGGCGCGGGCGCTGTCCAGCCGGGGCATCCCGTCCGCCAGCCAGCCGGCGGCGAGCCAGACGGCGGCCAGCGGCGCCAGTACGGTGAGGTGACTCTCCATGACGGAGAGCATTGCCCGTTCCCGACGCGCGCGAATCCGGGGCCGGCCCCCGTTCCTCCCGTAACGGCGTCCCGTAGGGGGCATCCTCCCGGTGTTATAGGGAAGTCGACATGTTTGTATCCCGATGACACCGCTCTACCCTCAGCTCGATCGGCACTCATCGATTATCGCCACGGACGTCGATGATCGGGTGCCGGTCGGAGGGAGGTAGAAGATGGGTCTTCCACGCAGGTCCCTACTCGTCGGGGTGGCCACCATGGCCATGGTGGCCGCCGCCACGCCCGCCATGGCCGCCGAGCCCGTCGGCACGATCCGGGCCGCGGGCGGCGCCACCGCCGTGGCCGACAGCTACATCGTCGTCTTCAAGGACACCGCGGTCGCCCGCGCCACCGTCGGTGACACCGCGCAACGGCTGGTCGGCCGGCACGGCGGCACGGTGGCCCGCACCTACGGCGCCGCGCTGCGCGGCTTCGAGGTCCGGGTCGGCGCTGGGGCCGCCGCCCGGATCGCCGCGGACCCCGCCGTGGCGTACGTCGAGCAGAACCACACCGTGTCGATCGCCGGCACCCAGACCAACCCGCCGTCCTGGGGCCTGGACCGGATCGACCAGCGGGCGCTGCCGCTGGACAACTCCTACACGTACCCGAACACGGCGAGCAACGTGCACGCCTACATCATCGACACCGGCATCCGGTTCAGCCACAGCGACTTCGGCGGCCGGGCCACCTCCGGCTTCGACGCCGTCGACGGGGGCTCGGCCGACGACTGCAACGGGCACGGCACGCACGTCGCCGGCACCGTCGGCGGCTCGGCGTACGGGGTGGCGAAGGGCGTCCAGCTGGTCGGCGTCCGGGTGCTCAACTGCCAGGGCAGCGGCACGAACGCCGGCGTCATCGCCGGTGTCGACTGGGTGACCCAGAACGCGGCCAAGCCGGCCGTGGCCAACATGAGCCTCGGCGGCGGCGCGAACAGCACGCTCGACACCGCCGTGCGGAACTCCATCAACTCGGGCGTGAGCTACGGCCTGGCGGCCGGCAACGACTCGGGCGGGAACGCCTGCAACACCTCGCCCGCCCGGACCGCCGAGGGCATCACCGTCGGCTCGACGACCAACACGGACGCCCGGTCCTCGTTCTCCAACATCGGCACCTGCCTGGACATCTTCGCGCCCGGCTCGTCGATCACCTCGGCGTGGTACACCAGCGACTCCGCCACCAACACGATCAGCGGCACCTCGATGGCGACGCCGCACGTGGTCGGCGCGGCGGCCCTGGTGGCCAGCGCCAACCCGTCCTGGACGCCGCAGCAGGTCCGCGACTACCTGGTGAACAACGCCACCAACAACGTGGTGGGCAACCCGGGCACCGGCTCGCCGAACAAGCTGCTCTACGTCGTCAACGACGACACCCCGCCGACCAACGACTTCTCCGTCTCGGTCTCGCCGACCTCCGGCTCGACCGCGCCGGGCGGCTCGGTGACCGCCACGGTGGCCACCGCCACCACCAACGGCTCGGCCCAGTCGGTGAGCCTCTCCGCGAGCGGGCTGCCGTCCGGGGCGACCGCCTCGTTCAGCCCGGCCACTGTCACCTCGGGCGGTTCCTCGACGCTCACCATCAGCACCTCGGCGAGCACGGCGCCCGGCACCTACACCGTTACGGTGACGGGCACGGCGGCCTCCGGCAGCAAGAGCGTCACCTACTCGCTGACCGTGACCGGCACCGGCGGCGGCTGCTCCGGCACCAACGGCACCGACGTCGCGATCCCGGACACCGGTGTCACGGTGAGCAGCTCGATCCCGATCTCCGGGTGCGCCCGCAACGCCTCGTCGGCCTCGACCGTCGCGGTGAACATCGTGCACACCTACCGCGGTGACCTCGTCGTCGACCTGGTCGCTCCGGACGGCTCGTCCTACCGGCTGAAGAACAGCAACATCTGGGACGGCGCGGCCAACATCAACACCACCTACACGGCGAACCTGTCGAGCGAGGCGGCGAACGGCACCTGGCAGCTGCGGGTGCGGGACGTCTACGCCGGCGACAGCGGCTACATCAACACCTGGACCCTGACCCTCTAGGCGCAGTGCAAGGAAGGGCCCCTTCCTATCGCCTGGTGCATAGGAAGGGGCCCTTCCTAACGTCTGCCGGTTCTCCGGTCAGACGGCGAAGGTGGACGGCCGGTCGGCGGCCGGGGGCGGCGGGACCGCCTTCCACAGGCCGGTCTTCTGCCCGGCGAGCCGGGCCAGGTAGGCCGGGTTGAGGATCACGTACCGGCGCCACAGCCGCTTCGGCTCCAGGCCGAGGCGCCAGAACCACTCCAGGCCGGCCCGCTGCATCCACGGCGGTGGCTGGCGCAGCAGCCCGGCGTGGTAGTCGAAGGCCGCCCCGACCGCCATCAGCGGCATGTCCAGCAGCGGCCGCATGGCGTACGCGAAGACCTCCTGGCGCGGGCAGCCCAGCCCGACCAGGACGAGCCGGGCGCCGCTGGCCTTGATCCGGTCGGCGATCTCGACGTCCTCGCCCGGCTGCACCGCCCGGAACTTGGACGGCTCCACGCCGGCGATCTTGAGGGCCGGGAACATCCGCTCGAGCGCCGGGATCAGCTTCGCCAGGGTCTCCTCCGTCGAGCCGTAGAGGTAGACCGGGAGGCCCTCGTCGGCGAACCGGGAGAGCACGTGCAGGGTGAGCGTGGGCCCGTAGACCCGGTCGGTGAGCCCGGCGCCGTGCAGCAGGTTGAGCGCCCAGCGCACCGGCTGGCCGTCGGGGGTGACCACGTCGAAGGAGTTCAGCCGGGCGTTGTGCGCCGGGTCCAGCACCCCGGTCATCACCCCGTGCACGGCCAGCGCCGTCAGCGCCAGCGGGCGGCGCTCCTGCGCGGCCGCCACCACCTGCTCGGTCGCCGCGGCGTAGTCGGTGGCGTCGACCAGGACGCCGAGGACGTTCCGCTTGCCCCTGGCGGTCATGCTGCTGGCACCCACTTGTCCACGTTGGCCTCGTAGATCTCGCGCATGATCATGGGAACGTCGTAGACCTGCTTCCATTCCGGGTAGTCGGCCTGGAATGCCTCGTTCGAGCCGATCCACCACTTGTGGTCGCCGATCCGGTTGGCCTCGACGTACTCGGTGACCATCTCCTGGCCGGTGATCTGCTCGGCGAGCGCGAACGCCTCCCGGTTGGAGGTGTTGGAGTGCCGGCCGCCGCCGAGGTTGTAGACCGCCGCGGAACGCGGGTTGCGGAAGAACGCCTCGAACGCGGAGACCACGTCCGAGCTGTGGATCGCGTCCCGCACCTGCTTGCCCTGGTAGCCGAAGATCTTGTACGTCCGGCGCTCCATGTTGGCGCGCATCACGTACCCGAGGAAGCCGTGCAGCTCGGTGGCCGAGTGCGCCGGCCCGGTCAGCGTGCCGCCCCGGAAGCAGGCCGTCCGCATGTCGAAGTAGCGGCCGTACTCCTGCACCATGACGTCGGCCGCGACCTTCGAGGCGCCGAAGATCGAGTGCAGGCAGCCGTCGATGGACATGTCCTCGCGGATGCCCTGCTCGTACGGGTGGCCCGGCTCGATCTCCCACCGGGTCTCCAGCTCGACCAGGGGCAGGCTGTTCGGTCGGTCGCCGTAGACCTTGTTGGTGGAGCAGTGGATCACCGGCGCCCCGATGCAGTGCTCGCGCACGTTCTGCAGGACGTTGAGTGTGCCGGCGGCGTTGACGTCGAAGTCGGTGAACGGGTCGCGCACGGCCCAGTCGTGCGACGGCTGGGCGGCGGTGTGGATCACCACGGCGACGGCGCCGGCGTACCGCTTGAAGAGCTTGCCCAGCGCGGCCCGGTCCCGGATGTCGATGCTGTGGTGCGAGTACGCGCTCCCCAGTTCGTCGGTCAGGCGCCGCACGTTCCAGGCGGTCGAAGCCTCCGCGCCGAAGAACTCCTGCCGCATGTCGTTGTCGATGCCGACGACGTCGAGACCGAGGCCGGCGAAGTGCCGGACCGCCTCGGAGCCGATCAGCCCGCCCGACCCGGTCACGAATGCGACACTCACACGCCACTCCTGGTCCTCGGAGGCAGAATCCATCGGAGCATAGCGTGACGTACGGCACGGCCCCGATACGCCGCGAGGGCCCCGCATCGCTGCGGAGCCCTCGCGTGTTGGTGGGGAAGGGGGGAGTTGAACCCCCACGCCCTTTCGGGCACACGGACCTGAACCGTGCGCGTCTGCCATTCCGCCACTTCCCCGTGGCCTGACCTCGAACACTGTAGTCTGTGCCGGTCCTGCTGTCTCCAGCGGGCCCCGGACATCCTACGCTGTCCGTGATCATTGCGTCGATCGGTTACCGTCCGTCGAGGCGGTACCGTTCTCGGCGGACGAAAGACTAGCACGACGACAACGGCCCCATCGAACGGGCCGCCGCCAGCCGGCCGAGCGGCGTGTGAGCTGCGGGCGCTCCGGCCGGATACCATCATGTCCTCGGGACCCGAGGAGGAGCCGGTGAGCGTGCTGCAACGCTTCGAGAAGCGTCTGGAAGGCCTGGTCGAGGGAGCCTTCGCCAAGGTCTTCAAAGGGGTGGTCCACCCCGTGGAGATCCTCAACGCCATGCAGCGGGAGGCCGAGGCGCACAAGGCGATCCTGGCCGGTGGGCGCACGTTGGTGCCCAACCGCTACGTGATCGATCTCTCGCCCTACGACCACAGTCGGCTGGCGCCGTACGCTGCCGCGCTGGCCCAGGAGCTGGCCCAGTCGCAGGCGGAGTTCATCGGCGAGCAGGCCTGGACGGTCTACGGCGACGTGATCGTCGAGATCGAACGCGGCGAGGGGCTGGACACGGGCATGTTCCGGGTCACCGCCGAGGTCTACACCGGCGGTGAGGTCGCCCCGGTCTCCGCGCCCGGCTACGACGCCGGCCCGCCCGCCTACCCGGCGTACGACCAGGGCGGCGGCTACGGCCCCCCGCCCGGCCACGGCGGCAGCCGCAACGTGCGGCTGGTCTCCGGCGACGGGCGCACCTATCCCCTCCAGATGGGCTCGACCGTGATCGGCCGCGGCGACCAGGCCAACCTGCGCCTGCCCGACGTCGGCATCTCGCGGCGACACGCCCGGCTGGACTTCGACGGCGGCCAGGTCGTGCTGACCGACCTGGGGTCGACCAACGGCACGATGGTCAACGGCCAGCGGGTCTCCGCCGTCGCGCTCAACCCCGGCGACATGATCCAGCTCGGCACCACGACGCTGACCTTCCGCGTGGACGGCTGATCCGCCTTGCCGGAACTCGTCATCACCGTCGCCCGGTTCGGGTTCCTCATCCTGCTGTGGATCTTCGTGTTCACCGTGGTCGGCGTGATCCGCCGGGACCTGTTCGCGGGGGCCCGGTCGGGCCGGCTGGTGGCCGCCCCGCGGGCGGTCGGGGCCTCGCTCGGGCAGGCGGCGAAACCGGCGAAGGCGAAGCGGGGCAGGGCGGCGCACCAGCTCGTGGTCACCGCCGGTCAACTGGCGGGGACGCGGATCACCCTCGGCGAAGCGCAGATCACCATCGGTCGGGCCGAGGACTCCACCCTCGTCATCACCGACGACTACGCCTCGGCACGGCACGCCCGGCTGGTGCCGCGCGACGGGCAGTGGTTCGTCGAGGACCTCGGCTCGACTAACGGCACCTACCTGGATCGCGCTAAGGTCACCGGACCAACCCCCGTCCCCCTCGGCGTGCCGATCCGGATCGGCCGCACTTCTCTCGAATTACGGCCATGACTCTGACCCTGCGCTATGCGGCCCACAGCGACCGCGGTCTGATCCGAGACGGTAACCAGGATTCCGTCTACGCCGGACCGCGGCTACTCGCCGTCGCCGACGGCATGGGCGGCATGGCCGCCGGTGACGTCGCCAGCAACATCGTCATCGGTGCCATGGCGCCGCTCGACGAGGACGTCCCGGGTGACGCCCTCGTCGACGCGCTGCGTTCGGCCGTGGGCACCGCCAACCAGCAGCTCCGCGACACCGTGGACGCCAACCCCCAGCTGGAGGGGATGGGCACCACGCTCACCGCCACCCTCTTCTCCGGCAGCAAGCTGGGCATGGTCCACATCGGCGACTCGCGGGCCTACCTCCTGCGCAACGGCGAGTTCGCGCAGATCACCAAGGACGACACGTACGTCCAGATGCTCGTCGACGAGGGCCGGATCAGCGCCGAGGAGGCGAGCAGCCACCCGCAGCGGTCGCTGCTCACCAGGGCGCTGGACGGCCGCGACATCGACCCGGAATACAGCGTCCGCCAGGTGCTGCCGGGCGACCGCTACCTGATCTGCAGCGACGGCCTCTCGGGCGTGGTCAGCGCCGACACGATCGCCGACACGATGCGCGAGTACGCCGACCCCCAGCAGTGTGTGGAGCGGTTGGTGCAGCTCGCCCTGCGCGGCGGCGGGCCGGACAACATCACGGTGATCATCGCGGACGCCACCGACCAGGACATCGTCGAGGCGAGCCCGATCGTCGGCGGCGCCGCCGCCCGCGACCGGGGCATGGCGACCTCCGCCGACGTCTCCACCCCCGCCGCCCGCGCGTCGGCGCTCAACGCCCCGCGGCCCCCCGCTCCCGAGGAGCCCGCCGGCGACGACGACGAGCCGGACCGCCCGAAGCGCCGCCCGGTGCGCGCCGCCGCGGCGACGCTGGCGCTGCTGGTGCTCCTCGGCGGGGCCGTCTTCGGCGGCTGGAGCTACACCCAGCGGCAGTACTACGTCGGGGCGACGGAGGAGGGCCAGGTCGCGGTGTTCCGGGGCATCCAGGGCGAGATCGCCGGGATGGACCTCTCCACCGTGCACTCCACCAGCCCCGCCGACCTGGACGACCTGACCCTGGCCGCCCAGGAGCAGGTGAAGCAGGGCATTCCGGCCAAGAGCGAGCCGGACGCCGAGCGTCGGCTGGCCGAGCTGACCAGCGACAGCCCGACCAACCCGAACCTGAAGCCGATCTGCCCGCCCAGCCCGAGCGCGGTGGCCATCACCACTCCGACGCCGACCGCCGGTGCGGCGACGCCGACGCCGACGGCCAGCACGAGCCCGGCGGCCGGTAGCCGTTCGGCGACGCCGGCCGCGCCGACCACCACGCCCGAAGCCACGCCCTCCGACGCCGTCTCGCCGACGCTCGACCCGGCCGCCTGCCGGTCGCCGGAGTGAGCGTCGGCTCGAATCGGAGGACGATCCGTGACCGCAGCGGCCATCCCGGCACCCTCGCCCGCCACCACGGGCGAGCAGCCCGGCGTGCGCCTGGCCCGGTCCCGGCGTAACGCGGAGCTCTCGCTCCTGCTGCTGGCCATGGTGCTGGTGGCCGCGTACGGGGCGATGGTCGAGGCGAACGTGCTTGACACGGTCACCGCCGACTTCTGGCTGCCGGCCGCCGCGCTCACCGCGGTCTTCCTCGGCCTGCACCTGGTGATCCGGTTCCTGGCGCCCTTCGCCGACCCGGCCCTGCTGCCGGCCGTCGCCCTGCTCAACGGCATCGGGGTGGGCTTCCTGCGCCGGCTCGACCTGGGCAGCGCCGCCCCCGCCGAGCGGGCGGACCTGGCCGTCTTCGCCGGCAACGGTGGCCGGCAACTGGCCTGGACGCTCCTCTCGGTGATCCTCGCGGCGGGGCTGCTCGTCGTGATGCGCGACCACCGCTCGATCTCCCGCTACGCGTACACCCTGGGGCTGGCCGGCATCGTGCTGGTGATGATCCCGGCGGTGCTGCCGAGCCGGTTCTCCGAGATCAACGGCGCGAAGCTGTGGATCAAGTTCGGCGACAGCTTCTCGATCCAGCCCGGTGAGTTCGCCAAGCTGGCGCTGCTGGTCTTCTTCGCCTACTACCTCGTGCGCAAGCGCGAGGTGCTGTCGCTGGCGAGCCGCCGCTTCCTCGGCATCGACTTCCCGCGCGGGCGCGACCTCGGCCCGGTGGTCGCGGTCTGGCTGGTCAGCGTCCTGGTCCTCGTCTTCGAGAAGGACCTGGGCACCTCGCTGCTCTACTTCGGCATGTTCGTGGTGACGCTCTACATCGCCACCGAGCGGGTCAGCTGGCTGCTCATCGGCCTGGTGCTCTTCTTCGGCGGCGCCTATCTGGCGTACGTCCTCGGCGACCTCGTCGGCGGGCCGTTCGCGAACTTCTACCTGCGGGCGCAGATCTGGCTGGACCCGTTCGCCGATCCCTACGAGGACGGCTACCAACTGGTGCAGGGCCTGCTCGCGCTCGGCACCGGCGGCATGTTCGGCGCCGGGCCGGGCGGCGGTCAGCCGGGCAAACTGCCCGAGGTGCAGAACGACTTCATCTTCGCCGGCATCGGCGAGGAGATCGGGCTGTTCGGCCTCTCCGCGCTGCTCGTCGTCTATCTGCTGATCGTCGAGCGGGGGCTGCGGGCGGCGCTGGCGGTCCGCGACTCGTTCGGCAAGCTGCTGGCCGGCGGCCTGGCGTTCACCCTCGGGCTCCAGGTCTTCGTGATCGTCGGCGGGATCAGCAAGCTCATCCCGCTGACCGGCCAGACCACCCCGTTCCTCTCCGCCGGCGGCTCGTCGCTGATGGCCAACTGGCTGCTCATCGCGGTGTTGCTCCGGATCTCCGACGGGGCCCGCCGGCCGGTCGGCGGCGGGGGCGGCAAGGCGGCCCGACCGTCCGGCGGCCCGCCGGAGCAGCTGCACGGTGCCCCCACGGAGGTGATCAGGCCGTGAACGCACCCCTGCGCCGCGTGGGCGTCGTCGTGATGGTCCTCTTCGGGTTGCTCTTCGCCAACCTGAACTGGATCCAGGCCTACAAGGCCGACGAATACCGCACCAGCGACTACAACGGCCGGGTCCAGGTCGCCGAGTACGAGCGCAAGCGCGGCAACATCGAGGCCGGCGGCACGGCCCTCGCCACCAGCAAGGAGACCAGCGGCGAGCTGAAGTACCAGCGCACCTACCCGGGCGGCGCCAAGTACGCGCACGTGCTCGGCTACAAGCCGGTCAACCTCGCCGACACCGGCATCGAGAAGTTCGAGAACGACTTCCTGGCCGGCACCAGCGACCAGCTCTTCATCGACCGGTTCAAGGACATGTTCACCGGCGACAAGACCGGCGGCGGCAACGTGCTGCTCACCCTCTCCAAGCGCGCCCAGGACGTCGCGTACGAGCAGTTGCGCAACAACCGCAACGACGTCCCGAGGGGCGCGGCGATCGCCATCGACCCGCGTACCGGGGCGGTGCAGGCGCTGGTCTCCATGCCCAGCTTCGACCCGAACCCGCTGACCGGTCACAACACCAACGAGGCGACGGCCGCGTACAACGCGCTGGAGCAGAACCCGAACGGCCCGTTGAAGAACCGGGCCATCGGCGAGGTGCTGCCACCGGGCTCCACCTTCAAGATCGTGGTGGCCGCCGCGGCGCTGGAGAACGGCATCGGGCAGGACACCAGGATCCCGGCCGGGTCCAGCTACACCCCGCCGACCTCGGGCACGCCGATCCGCAACGCGGCGGCGTCGATCTGCCCGGAGGACGAGGTCACCCTGATGAACGCGGTCACCGAGTCGTGCAACACGGGCTTCGCGCAGCTCGGCGTCCGGCTCGGCGCGGACAAGATCAAGGAGAAGGCCCGGCAGTTCGGCTTCGAGCAGGAGGACCTCACCGTCGGCCAGCTCGGGGAGGGCGGCCACCCGGTGGCGGCCAGCCGCACCGGCAGCATGGAGAACGCCGACGGCGGCGACGACCCCGCTGCGCTCGCCCAGTCCTCCATCGGCCAGCGCGACGTCCGGATGACCCCGCTGCAGGGCGCCCTGATCGCCGCCTCGGTCGCGAACGGCGGCAGCCAGATGCGCCCGTACCTCGTCCGCCAGCTCCTCGGCCCGGATCGCACCACCAGCTACTACACCGCCAATCCCCGGGAGCTGCGCCAGCCGGTTAGCGGCCAGGTCGCCGGCGACCTGCGGGAGATGATGGTCAGCGTCGTCGAGAACGGCACCGGCGAGAGCGCGCGGATCAGCGGCTACACCGTCGGCGGCAAGACCGGCACCGCGCAGTCCGCGCCCGACCGGCCGGACCACGGCTGGTTCATCGGCTTCGCGCTCGACAAGAACGGGAACCCGGTCTCGGCGGTCTGCGTCATGCTGGAGCAGGCCGGCCCGGGCGGCAGCGCCGAGGCGGCCCGGATCGCCGGGCAGATCATGCGCGCCGCCATCGCCGATCCCGGAGGCCGCTGACATGCTCAGCCCCGGGGTGCAGCTCGGCAACCGCTACCGCCTCGACGAGCGGATCGCCAGCGGTGGCATGGGCGACGTCTGGCGCGGCACCGACCAGGTGCTCGGCCGGACGGTCGCCGTCAAGAGCCTGCTCCCCGCGCTGCTCGACGACCCCGACTTCGCCGAGCGGTTCCGCGGCGAGGCCCGCACCATGGCGACGATCAACCACCCCGGCGTGGTCGACGTCTACGACTTCGGCAACGACCAGCAGATCGCCTTCCTGGTCATGGAGTACGTCGAGGGCGACGCGCTGTCGGCCACCCTGGCCCGGGTGGGCCGGCTCACCCCGGCCCGCACGATGGCGCTGGTCGCCCAGGCGGCCGACGCGCTGCACGCGGCGCACGTGAAGGGCATCGTGCACCGGGACGTGAAGCCGGGCAACCTGCTGGTCCGGCCCAACGGCACCCTGGTGCTCACCGACTTCGGCATCGCCCGGTCGGACCTGGTCGCCCAGCTCACCGCGGCCGGCTCGGTGCTCGGCACCGCCTCGTACATCTCCCCCGAGCAGGCCACCGGCGGCGTCGCCACGTCCGCGTCCGACGTCTACGCGCTCGGCGTGGTCGCGTACCAGTGCCTGGCCGGCCGGCGGCCGTTCGAGGGCGACAATCCCCTCGAGATCGCCATGCGGCACGTCCGGGAGGCCCCCCGCCCGCTGCCCGCCGACATCCCGCCGCAGGTCCGGGCCGTGGTGGAGCGGGCCCTGGCGAAGGACCCGGCGGCCCGCTGGCCCAGCGCCGCCGCGCTGGCCGGGGTGGCCCGGCAGTTGAAGGCCCAGCTCTCCCAGCAGGCCCGCGCCGGTGGCCGGCCGATCTCCGCGGCCCCGGCGTCGCCCGCCGCCCCGCCCGGCCGCGCCCAGGTGCCGGCACCGGCGGCGCACCCGCGGGTCGCCCCGCACCGGCCGCCGACCGCCGCCCCGCAGCCGCAGCGCCCGCCCGTGGCGGCACCCCGCCCGGCCGTCGCGCCGCACCGCCCCACGACCGTCGCGCCCGCCGCGTCGGTGCCCCGCCCACCCGTGGCCCCGCCCGGCTACCCGCGCGGCGCGGCGACCGTGCCGCCGGCCCGTCCGATGGCGTACGCGGGGCAGGCCGCCCCGCTGGCGCCCCAGCCCGGCGGGCGACGGTCCCGGCCCGGGATGGTGTTACTCGCCATCCTCCTGGCCGTACTGGTCCTCGTCTGCTCCGGCGTGATTTCCTACAACCTGCGGGAGCGGTCGCAGCAGTCCGGCGCGGTCACCCCGCAGACGGTGACGTTCGGCGTGCTGCGGCCCGACGGACGCGACGATCCGGCCCGGACGTCGTACCGTCGACAGGAACTGCCCCGGCCGGGCGGCGACGAGACGACGAGCGAAGGACGACAGACGCGATGACAGCGCAGGCCCGCCTGCTCGGTGGCAGGTACCAGGTCGGCGAGCTGCTCGGCTACGGCGGCATGGCCGAGGTGCACCGCGGTCGCGATCTCCGGCTCGGTCGGGACGTCGCGATCAAGATGCTCCGGACCGACCTCGCCCGGGACGCCACCTTCCAGATGCGGTTCCGCCGCGAGGCGCAGAACGCGGCGTCCCTCAACCACCCGGCGATCGTGGCCGTCTACGACACCGGCGAGGAGACCGCGCCGACCGGCGAGACGCTGCCGTTCATCGTGATGGAGTTCGTCAACGGGCGGACCCTCAAGGAGGTTCTCGGCGTCGAGGGGCGGCTCCAGCCGCGCCGGGCGCTGGAGATCTGCGCCGACATGTGCGCGGCGCTGGAGTTCAGCCACCGGCACGGCATCATCCACCGGGACATCAAGCCCGGCAACGTGATGCTCACCCAGACCGGCCAGGTCAAGGTGATGGACTTCGGCATCGCGCGGGCGCTGGCCAGCGGCGCCACCACGATGACCCAGACCAGCGCGGTGATCGGCACGGCGCAGTACCTGTCGCCCGAGCAGGCGCGGGGCGAGGCGGTCGACGCCCGGTCCGACGTCTACGCCGCCGGCTGCGTGCTCTTCGAACTGGTCTGCGGGCACCCGCCGTTCGTCGGCGACAGCCCGGTCAGCGTGGCCTACCAGCACGTGCGGGAGGCCCCGCCGACGCCGAGCGACATCAACCCGGACGTCAACCCGGCCGTCGACGCGATCGTGCTCAAGGCGCTGTCGAAGAACCCGCTCAACCGCTACCAGAGCGCCGGCGAGATGCGGGCCGACCTGCTCCGCGCCGCCGCCGGCCGCCCGGTGCTGGCCACCCCCGTGCTGCCGCAGGACGAGACGACGCGGGTCGTCCCGGCCGGTGCCGGCCACCCGGCCGCGCCCGGCGCACCGCAGACCCGGCAGATCCCGGCCCGGGTCGGCGACCCCCGCCGGCGTAGGGCGTCGTCCTGGCTCATCGCGACCTTCGCCGCGGTCGGCGTGCTCGCGGTGATCGCCCTCGTCGCCGCCCTGCTGAACCAGGGCGACGACAAGGTCACCGTTCCCACCGTGACCGGCCTGACGCAGCAGGAGGCGTTCACCCGGATCCAGCAGGCCAACCTGGTGCCCAGGGAGGGCGAGCAGCACTTCGACGCCAACTGCAAGAAGGGCCAGGTGGTCAACCAGACGCCGGCCGCCAACTCGGCCCTGGAACCCAACCAGGAAGTCGTCGTCCAGGTCTGCGGCGGCCCCGCCACGAAGGCCATCCCGCCCGCCCTCGTCGGCTCCACCTTCGAGAACGTGGAGGAGCGGCTGAAGAACGAGGGCTTCAAGGTCAAGAAGGAAGAGAAGGACAGCGCGCAGCCGGAGGGCATCGTCCTGGAGGTGTCGCCGACCTCGGGCACGCGGGTGGCGGAGGGAACCACGGTCACCGTCACCGTCTCCAAGGGCAACGTCGGCCGGGTGCCGAACGTGGTCGGCTCCACCGAGAAGGATGCCAAGGACGAGCTGAAGGCCGCCGGCTACGACGTCGACGTCGAGCAGGGCCGGGAGGTGCCGGCGGCCGAGGCCGGGCGCGTCCTCTCGCAGGACCCACAACCCGGGCGCAACCTCGCGAAGGGCAAGACGGTGACGATCGTGGTCAGCGTGCCGCAGGCCGAGCCGACGCCGTCCGACTCGCCGAGCCCCACGCCCAGCAACACACCACCCTCCGGCGGTGGCGGCGGCTTCCCGCTGTTCCCGACCACCCCACCGGCCCGGCTCTCCGAGCAGTGACCCCCCGGCGGGTGACGCCCCGCCGGGATCCGTCGGCCGGGCGTTTGCCGGCGAGGTCCGTCGACGGTGGCGGATGCTCGCCCGGTTCGGGCCGTGCTGCGCACAGAGAGGACAAACGGGTGGATGCGAGGGTTCCCGCCGGACGTCACTCGTGAGAGGGGCGACGGGCCCGGCGGGTCCGGTGAACCTGTGGCGGCGACGCCTGACCCGCGCGGCGGTTCCCGCTCTGGCCGCGCTGCTGCTCGCCAGTCTTCCCTGGCTGTGGACCACGGTCGCCGCCCACGGCCACGTGTACGACGAGGCCGGTGCGCCGGCCGCCGACGTCGTGATCGTCCTGGGCACCGCGGTGGCGGCGGACCGACGCCAACCGGGCGACCGGCTCACCGGCCGCCTCGAAACCGCCGCCGAGCTGGTGCACAGCGGGCGGGCGCGGGTGGTCCTCGTGTCGGGCGACGGGGGTGGCACCTCCGGTGACGAGCCGGCGGTGATGACCTCCTACCTGACCGAGCGGCTGGGTGTCGATCCGCGTCGCGTCGTGGCCGACCCGTTCGGGCTGGACACGTACGACAGCTGTGCCCGGGCGCGCGACGTGTACGGGATCGAGCGGGCCCTGGTCGTGACCCAGTCCTACCACCTGTCCCGGGCGGTCACGCTGTGCCGACACCTCGGCCTCGACGCCGACGGAGTGACCGCTCGCTGTCCCGGCTGCGGGCCCGCCCTGCTCGTGGGGAAAGCGGTCCGGGACTACTTCGCCAGCGGCAAGGCGGCATGGGACGCGGTGCGACGCAGGCCGCCCGCGGTCCGCTCGCCGACCGACCCGGCGGTGCAGGACGCGCTGAAGGGCTGACCACGCCCTTCGCGGGTTCCGTCGAGGGTCGGGGCTCGGCGTGGACAGTCCTGCCGCTCAGCCGGCGGCGAAGGCGGCGCGGCGGCGCGCGTCCACCTCGGCGGCCAGCTCCGGGGCCCGATCCAGCGCCTCGGGGTGACCGCAGGCGGCGAGCCAGTTCGCCAACATGAGGTGGCCGCCCTCGGTGAGTACGGACTCGGGGTGGAACTGGACGCCCTCGATCGGCAGCGTCCGGTGGCGCATCGCCATCACCACCCCGGAGCCGGTCCAGCCGGTGACCTCCAGCTCCTCGGGCAGCGTCTCGGGCAGCACCGCGAGCGAGTGGTAGCGGGTGGCGGTGAACGGGTCCGGCAGGCCGGCGAGCACTCCGACGCCCTGGTGGCGGACCTCGGAGGTCTTGCCGTGCAGCAGCTCGGGGGCGCGGGTCACCGTGGCGCCGAATGCCTCGCCGATCGCCTGGTGCCCCAGGCAGACGCCGAAGATCGGCAGCTCGCCCGCGTACCGGCGGATGACGTCGAGGCAGATGCCGGCCCGGTCGGGGCTGCCCGGACCGGGCGACAACAGGACGCCGGCCGCGCCGGCCCTGCCCACCTCGGCGACCTCGATCTCGTCGTTGCGCCGGACCTCGCAGTCCACGCCGAGCTGGCCAAGATACTGCACGATGTTGAACACGAACGAGTCGTAGTTGTCGATCACCAGGACACGCATCAGGGGGCTCACTCGTCCGGGGAGGGGGGCGGGGTGTTGTTCCGTTCGGTGTCGTACGGCAGGTCGTGCCCGTCGCCGGGCGTCGCCTCCCCGTCGCCGGGCACCACGCCGACGTCGCCGGGTTCGCCGGACTCCTGCGTGACCTGCACGTCGTCGAAGGGCAGCAGGGGCTCGGCCCAGGGGAAGACCACGTACCAGAGCAGGGCCACCATCGCGCTGGCGATCAGCAGGCTGCCGACGAGCTTGCCGGGCAGACCGAAGGGGAGCTTGCGCCAGATCCAGCCGTACACCGCCTAGCCTCCCAGTTCCGCCGGGCGACCCGCCGACTTCGGCTGGGTGCGCGCCAACTCGGCGTGGATGATCAGGCGCTGGTAGTTGTCGAACTTCGGGTTGCACGTGGTCAGGGTGAGCATCGACTTGGTCGGCTTCGCCCCGGGCTTGCCCGGCACGGGCGCCACCACCTCCACCTGGGTGGGCCGGACGATCCGGCTCTGGCTCACCTTGTAGACGTACCAGTCGGTCTTGCTCTCCACCACGATGGCGTCGCCGTCGTTCAGCTCGTCAAGTCGCCAGAAGGTGGCGCGGTTGCGGTGCCCGGCGACGGAGAAGTTGCCCACCTGGCCCGGCAGGGCGCTGGACGGGTAGTGGCCGGGCGCGTACCGGATGTCCTTCTGGGTGACGCCCTCGACCACGACCCAGTTCTTGTCCAGCTTGGGGATGTAGAGCCCCGCCATCGGCTTGCCCTGCACCGGCGGCTTCGGCTTGGTGGGCGCGCTGGCCGACGGCGCCACGGTCGGGTCGCCCTCCGGCCCCCACGCCTGCGCCAACTGCTGGCTGAGATCGTTCTGGTGGGCGTCGACGATCGCCGACTTGCCCCACACCTCGTAGCCGGCGAAGAGCAGCACCACCATGCCGAAGGTGATCAGCACCTCGCCGGTGATCCGGATGCCGGCGCGTAGCCGGGAGCCCAGCGACGGCCGGGTCAGCTCCGAGTAGACGCTCTTGTAGCCCTCGCCGGTCTGCTCCGGCCGGAGCTGGACGATCCGTTCGCCCCGGCGTGGCCGGGGCTGCTCGGTGCCGGCGTCGGGGATGTCGGGTTCGTCCGTCTTCGGGGGGCGCGGCACGGCCCCCATCAGGGCGGTCGACTCGAACAAGGCCGCCGAGCCGGCCGGCGTACGCCCGGAGACGGCCGGGATCACGGCGGTGGCCCCGGGGTCGGCCGAGCGGTCGGGGACGGTCGGCGAAGCCGGGGTGGACGGCCCCCCGACGGCCGCGCCGCTCTTCGGGATGAAGGCGGTCGGCCCGTCGGTGGCCGGCCGGTCGCCCTGGGCGGCGGCGCGGTCCACGGGCGGACGGAGCGACCGTTCGCCGCCCTGCCCGGCCGCCCGGGTGGCGTCCGGCTGCCCGACGGGGCCGGCCGGCGGCGCCGGGTGCGGCGGGGCGGCCGGCCGGAGCTGGCCGGCGCCCGACCACGGTGGTGGGACGGGGGCACCCCGGCCGGCGGTGCCGGTGGGCGGGCCGAAGTCCACGGGACGGGCCGGCGAGCCGACGTCTGAGCGGCCGGCGGGTGGGCCGAAGTCGCCGAGACCGGGGCGGCCGTGGTCGGGGTCGGCAGGGCCGGGGCGGCCGTTGTCGGGGCGGCCGAAGCCGGTGGGGCCGGGGCGGTCGAAGCCGGCAGGGCCGGGGCGGCCGTGGTCGGTGGGGCCGGGGCGGCCGAAGCCGGCGTGGCCGGGGCGATCGGGCCCGAGGCGGTCCGGGTCGGCGGGCCGGGCCGGGTTGACGGTGGTGCGGGCCTGGTCGGCGCCGGGGGCGAACCGGCCGGGGTTCGCGGGACGACCGGGCTCCCACGCGGGGCCGCCCGGGCGCGCCTGGTCGCCGGGCCGGGCGGAATCGGCGGGGCGGGCGGGCTCGGCGGAACGGGCGGGGTCGGACACGGCGCGCGCCCATTCGCCGGGTTGGCCGCCGGTCGGGCGGCCGTCGCCGACCGACGGGCCGGGACCGTGCGGGCGCGACGCCGGGGAGCGGGGCGGCAGCGCCGGCTCCGGCCAGGCTCCGGCCGGGGCGGGACGATTGACCTTGGGCAGGAACTCCGTCGGGCCGTCACCGTGGTCGCGGTGCCGGCCGTCGGGCTCCTCCGGCCAGTCGTCGCGGGTCACCGTGGCACCGTCGCCGACCGGAGCGTTGTCGAATCCTCGAACGCCGGCACGGCGACGGTGGAGACGGACTCCTTGTAGCCGAGCTTGTAGTCGTCGACCAGGTCCCTGAACAACCGGACTCCCTCGGACTCGGCGAGGGCCCGCTGAAGGGTAGCGGGATCGCCGATTGCTACGATCTTGAATGGAGGGGAGTACACCCGGCCGTGCAGCAGCAGGGTGTTACCGACGCAGCGTACCGCGCTGGTCGACAGCACGCGGACGTTCATGATGGACATGGCCTCGGCACCACCCGCCCAGAGGGCGTTCACCACTGCCTGCACGTCCCCCTGGTGGACGACCAGGTCGTCGTTGGTGGCCCCGGCGGGCAGGGTCCCGTCGTTGCGGCGGGGCGCGTCGTTGAGTTCCACCGTTACCCCGGGGCCGCTGAGCGCGGTGAATCCGGCGGCCTCCCGGCTGGCGGCCGCCCGGTCCTGCTGCTCCTTGATGGGGCCGTCCGAGCTGGCCAACGCCGTGGTGCGGTCCTCGACCTCCCCGCGCAGCGTGGCGGCGCGTTGCTCGCTGGCCGCCACCTCCGCGCGGCGGTCCTCGATGAGCTGGTTGAGCTGGGGGCGCCGGTCCTCGCGTAGGGCGGTGCCGCCGGCGGTGGTCGCCGTGGTGGTGAAGAGCAGCCCGGCCGCGGCGGCGATCAGCGGCACCCCGATCGACCAGCCCGGTCGGCGCTGCCGCGGTCGCCGTGGCAGGAGGCCGGCGACCACCCGCCGGAGCACCTTCTGCCAGGATGCCGCGCCGGATGTGTACTCCACCGAGCGTTCCTTCCCCGTCGTCTGGTTCAGCCCGCGAGGCGGCGGGCCGGTGCGGCGACCCGAACAGTCCCGCCTTTTTCGGTCACTCCGAGCACCGGCCTGACCCCATTCGTGGCTTGGACGGGTCTTCGGGACTACGCTAGCTGTCGAACATTATTGGCCATGGACCGTCGCCCCCGCGCCCGGTTGTCAGGCCGGACGAGGTCGTCACCCCTCTGGAGAGCGTCGTGCCCAAGTCTCAGGTCCGCAAGAAGAAGGTGTACACCCCGCCGACGGACGTCCGTCCGACGGCGACGGCGGCGACGCGCAAGCCTAGCCCGGTGTGGCTGCCGATCTCGGCGGTCAGCCTCATCGTCTTCGGCATCGGCTGGCTGGTGGTCTACTACCTCTCCGAGCAGGAGTACCCGGTCATGTCGTGGGGTTACTGGAACCTCGCGGTGGGCTTCGGCGCGATGGTCGCCTCCCTGATCCTGCTCTCCCGCTGGCGCTGAGCGGCCCCGCCCGGCGACCGCTTGGCGCCGGGCCACCCGCGCCGCCCGGGGCGGCGCCGCACGTGTGTCACTCGGCGGAGACCCTGACCGGCGGTTTCGGGTCGGGCCACCTATGGTGTGCGCAGGGCGGCGCGGCCGGAGTGCGAGATGACTCACGTTACCGCTGGGTAACCTTGCGCGTAGGCTGCACTGCATGACCGAGCGGAGCGAGGTCATCGACCGGTCCGGTCGAGGGTGCGGTGGCGGCGGCTCGCCGACCGCCCCCTGATCCGGCCCCGGTCGCCGAGCCGCTCGACAGGCAGCAGACCGGGAGGCCAACTCGATGGGCAGCGTCCAGATCGTCACCACGATCCTCGCGTTCGCCATCACCGCCGTGGCGGTGTGGCTTGCGGTACGCGCGGTCATGAAGATGACGGCCGTCATCCGGCTCGGGCAACCCGCTCCGGAGCGGTTCAGCGACAAGGGCGCCCGCACCCGGAAGATGCTGGTGGAGACCCTCGGTCACACCCGCATGCTGAAGTGGAGCGTGGTGGGTGCCGCGCACTGGTTCGTGATGGTCGGCTTCATCGTGCTGTCGCTGCTGGTGCTCGAGGCGTACTTCGAGGTGGTCACCCCGACCGGTGGTCTGCCGATCATCGGGCACTGGACGATCTTCGGCCTGGGCACCGAGATCATCGGCGTGCTGGGCGTGGTCGGCATCATGGTGCTGATGGCGATCCGCCTGCGCAACCGTCCGACCCGTCCGGGTGGTCGCTCGCGGTTCACCGGCTCGACGATGTGGCAGGGCTACTTCGTCGAGTGGATCGTGCTGCTGGTCCTGATCTTCGGGTTCGTGATCCGCGGCTTCAAGGTCGCCACCGACCACTTCGAGTACTCGCTCTGGGCCACCCCGGTCAGCCACGCCGTCGGCGCCGTGCTGCCCGACTGGCAGGACGGGGCCAGCGTCGCGGCGCTCATCAAGATCGTCATCTCGATGACGTGGCTGATCGTCATCTCGCTGAACGTCACCATGGGCGTCGCCTGGCACCGCTTCCTGGCGTTCCCCAACATCTTCTTCAAGCGCGAGCCGGCCAAGCCGGCCGGTTCCGGCCTCGGCGCGCTGCGCCCGATGACGAGCCAGGGGAAGCCGCTCGACTTCGAGGAGGCCGACCCGGAGTCCGACCAGTTCGGCGTCGCCCAGGTCGAGCAGTTCAGCTGGAAGGGCCTGCTGGACTTCAGCACCTGCACCGAGTGCGGCCGCTGCCAGTCGCAGTGCCCCGCCTGGAACACGGGCAAGCCGCTGTCGCCGAAGCTGCTGGTGCTGAGCCTGCGCGACCACGCGTACGCCAAGGCGCCGTACCTGCTGGCCGGCGGCGGCAAGGACCTGACCGGCGAGGAGAAGGCCACCGCCGCGCAGCTCGCCCACGTCGACGTGCTCGCCCTGGCCGAGGGCGACAAACCGCTGATCGGCACGGCCGAGGAAGGCGGCGTCATCGACCCGGACGTGCTCTGGTCCTGCACCACCTGCGGCGCCTGCGTCGAGCAGTGCCCGGTCGACATCGAGCACGTCGACCACATCGTCGACATGCGCCGCTACCAGGTGCTCATCGAGTCGAGCTTCCCGTCGGAGGCCGGCGTGATGCTGCGCAACCTGGAGAACAAGGGCAACCCGTGGGGCGCCCCGCAGAACACCCGCGAGGACTGGACCAAGGGCCTGGACTTCGAGGTGCCGCGGGTCGGCGAGGTCGACGACTTCGAGTACCTCTTCTGGGTCGGCTGCGCCGGCGCGTTCGAGGACCGGGCCAAGAAGACCACCCGGGCGGTCGCCACGCTGCTCAACGAGGCGGGCGTCACGTTCGCGATCCTCGGCGAGGGCGAGACCTGCTCCGGCGACCCGGCCCGCCGGATCGGCAACGAGTTCGTCTTCCAGATGCTCGCCCAGCAGAACGTCGAGACCCTCAACGAGGCGTTCGAGGGCCGGGAGAAGAGCAAGCGCAAGATCGTCGCCACCTGCCCGCACTGCTTCAACACGCTGGGCAACGAGTACGGCCAGCTCGGCGGCGAGTTCGAGGTGGTCCACCACACCCAGCTCCTGGCGCACCTGGTCGCCACCGGCAAGCTCACCCCGGTGCAGCCGGTCGACGGCGGCGTGACCTACCACGACCCCTGCTACCTGGGCCGGCACAACCGGGTGTTCGCCCCGCCGCGTGAGGTGCTGGGCACCGCCATCGCCGGGGAGCTCACCGAGATGCCGCGCAACAGCGAGCGCTCCTTCTGCTGCGGCGCCGGCGGCGCCCGGATGTGGATGGAGGAGAAGATCGGCAAGCGGATCAACGTGGACCGGGTCGAGGAGGCCATGTCCACCGGGGCGCGGACGGTCGCGGTCGGCTGCCCGTTCTGCTCGACGATGCTCAACGACGGGGTGAACGGCAAGGGCGCCGGCGAGCAGGTCGAGGTCGTCGACGTGGCCAGCGTGCTGCTCCGCTCGGTGAAGCCCGAGCAGGCGCCGGGCGACAGGGAGACCGCGCCGGTCGCCGGCTGACGCGTACGTCCTGGAACGCCCGTCGGCGGTGGCACCTCGCGGTGCCGCCGCCGACGTCGTTCAGGAGACGGCGGCGATCTCGGCCAGCCGGCGCTCGACGTGCGAGAATCGCGCCGAGGTGAGACGAGCATCGATGCCATGCTGCTGACCACGCTGCTGCCCCTGGTCGGGTTCGTGCTGCTGACCGGCGGCAACGCGTTCTTCGTCGCGGCCGAATTCGCCCTGGTCACCGTGGACCGGCCCGAGATCGAGCGCCGCGCGACCTCGGGCGAGGGTCGGGCCGCGACCGTACGCCGGGCGCTGCGGGAGCTCTCCTTCCAGCTCTCCGGGGCGCAGCTCGGCATCACCCTCACCGCCCTGCTCACCGGCTACCTGGCCGAGCCGGCGCTGGCCCGGCTGTTCACCCCGCTGCTGCGGCCGGTCGCCGGGGACGCCGCCGACCGGTTCACCCCGCTCCTCGCCCTGGCCCTGGCCACCCTGCTCTCCATGCTCTTCGGCGAGCTGGTCCCGAAGAACCTCGCGCTGGCCCGGCCGATGCCCACCGCGCTGGCCACCGCCGGCCCGATGCGCACGTTCTCCCGCACCTTCGGCTGGCTGATCAGGGCGCTCAACGACTCGGCGAACCGCATGGTCAGCGTGCTGGGGGTGGAGCCGCAGGAGGAGCTGGCCAGCGCCCGCTCGCCGGAGGAACTGGGCCTGCTGGCAGCCATCTCGGCACGGGCCGGCGCGCTGCCGCCGGACACCGCGATGCTGCTGCGCCGGACCATCCGCTTCGGCGACAAGCGGGCCGCCGAGGCGATGACCCCGCGGGTGGACGTCGTCGCGCTACGCGCCACCGCCACGGTGGCCGAGCTGCTGGCGCTGTCCCGGCAGACCGGGCGCACCCGCTTCCCGGTGTACGAGGAGACCCTCGACCTCGTGACCGGCGTCGCCGGGGTGCCCGACGCGCTGGGTGTGCCGCCGGCCAGGCGGGGCTCGACCACGGTCGGGTCGGTGGCCCGCGAGCCGGTGTACGTCCCGGAGAGCCTGGACCTCGACGGGGTGCTCGCCGCGCTCCGGGTGGCCGGCGCCGACCTCGCCATCGTCGTCGACGAGTACGGCGGCACCGATGGGGTGGTCACCACCGAGGACCTGGTGGAGGAACTGGTCGGCGAGATCGCCGACGAGTTCGACCCGGACGCGGTGGACGACGCCGGCCCGGTCGAGCTGACCGTGCCGGGCGGGGAGCGGACCGTCCTCGTCGACGGGGTGCTGCGCTCCGACGAGCTGGCCGAGCAGACCGGTTTCCGGCTCTCCGAGGGGCCGTACGAGACGCTCGCCGGGTTCCTGATGGCCCGGCTGGGGCACATCCCGGTGGCCGGCGAGACGGTCGAGGACTCCGGCTACGAGTTCACCGTCGTCGAGGTCGAACGGCACCGGATCGAGCAGGTCCGGGTGGTTCGCCCCGAGGAGCCGGGCGACGATGCCTGAGCTGCTGGTCACGGTGGCGCTGCTGCTCGGCAACGCGTTCTTCGTGGGCAGTGAGTTCGCGCTGATCGCGTCCCGGCGCACGGTGGTCGAGCCGTTGGCGGCCACCTCGAAGCGGGCCCGCTGGGCGCTGTCGGCGATGAACCAGATCCCGCTCATGATCGCCGGGGCGCAGCTCGGCATCACCGTCTGCTCGCTGGGGCTGGGCGCGATCGCCGAGCCGGCCCTGGCGCACCTGTTGGAGCCGGCGTTCCACGCGGCCGGGCTGCCCGACCGGGCGGTCCACCCGGTGGCCTTCGTGCTCGCCCTCGGCGTGGTGGTCTTCCTGCACACGGTGGTCGGCGAGATGGTGCCGAAGAACATCACGCTGGCCGGGCCGGAGCTGTCGGCGCTCTGGCTGGGGCCGGCGATGCTGGCGTTCTGCCTGGCCACCAAGCCGCTGCTGCTGGCGATGAAGTGGGCGGCCCGCCGGGTGCTGGGGCTGTGGCGGATCGAGGCCACCGAGGCGGTGAAGACGGTCTTCACGGCGGAGGAGCTGGCCGGGCTGGTGGCGCAGGCGCGTACGGAGGGGCTGCTCGACGCCCAGGAGCACGCCCGGATCACCGGCGCGTTGGCCCTGCACAGCCGGACCGCCGCCGACGCCCTGCAACCCTGGTCGACGGTGACCACCGTCGCCGAGGACGTCTCGCCCGCCTCGCTGGAGGTGCTGGCCACCCGGACAGGCCGGTCCCGCTTCCCCGTGGTGCAGCGGTCCACCCGCCGGGTGCTCGGCTTCGTACACGTCAAGGATGTCCTCGGGTACGCCGGGGTGAGCCGGCGCGCCCCGGTGCCGGCGGAGGTCTACCGGCCGCTGGCGGTGGTGCCGCCGGACCGTACGCTCGCCGATTTGCTGCTGTCGATGCGCCGCGAGCGGCGGCACATGGTGCTGGTCAGCGACGGCCGCCGCCCGCTCGGCGTGGTGACGTTGGACGACGTACTGACCGCCATCGTCGGTCGTCGGGCCGACACCCTTGGTACGCAAACGGTCGCGCAGGCGTGATGTGAACGATGGTCGCCTTGATTCCGCTCGGCGCCTTCCCTAGTGTTGGGCACCGGCCGCTGTGGGTCGTCTGTCTCGCCCCTCTTTCCTCGTGCGAGGCGCCCGGCGGTCGGGTTGCAAAAGGAGTCGGTGCCGGTGGCAACCATGCCCCCTCATCGTCACGCACCGGGACGGTCTGCTCGTCCGGGTGGCCTGCGCCGGGCCGCCCACCGTCTGCTCACCCTCCTCGCCGCCGCGGTCGTCGGCGTCGGTGCGCTCGCCGCGCCCGCGTACGCCGAGCCCTCGGTCGACGAGATCGAGGCCGCGATCGACAAGAAGTGGGAGCAGCTCGAACCCACCATCGAGCAGTACAACAAGGTGCGGGCGCAGCTGAAGGTCAACCGCAAGAAGTCGGCGGACCTGGAGAAGAAGATCCAGCCGTTGGCGCTGGAGACCGAGCTGGCGATGGACCGGGTCGGTGACCTCGCCGCCCGTTACTACATCTCCGGCCCGTCGCAGGAGATCGGCGCGCTGCTGGTCAGCGCCAAGCCGGACACGCTCACCGAGCAGCTGACCCTCCTGGACCGGCTGGCCGCCCAGGAGCGCAAGCAGCTCGAGGGCGTCACCAAGGTCCGCGACAAGTTCGACGCGGAGAAGCAGAAGCTCGACGCCCTGATCGTCACGCAGACGAAGCAGCAGAACGACCTGGCGGCGAAGAAGAAGCAGATCGACGCCGACATCAAGAAGCTCGAGGCGTCGCTGCCGGTGACCACGGTCAAGACGGAGAAGTGCCCGACCATCAACGGCGTGGTCAGCGAGGCGGCGAGGACCGCCATCAAGACCGCCTGCGCCCAGGTCGGCGACCCGTACGTCTGGGGCGCCACCGGCCCCAACTCGTTCGACTGCTCGGGTCTGACCCAGTACGCCTACAAGGCGGCGGGCATCCACCTGACACACTTCACCGGCGCGCAGTGGAACGAGGGCAAGGCCATCCCGCGCTCCGAGGCGCGCCCGGGTGACCTGGTGTTCTTCTTCAGCGACCTGCACCACGTCGGCCTCTACCTCGGTAACGACAAGATGGTGCACGCGCCCCGGGCCGGCAAGCCGGTCAACGTCTCCAGCATCAACACGATGCCGGTGGCCGGTTTCCGCAGACCCGGCTGATCCCGCGCCACCTGAACGGAGAGGGCCCCCGGTCGAGTAGACCGGGGGCCCTCGTCGTGCTCGGGGACGGCCTGCGCCAGCCCGGGCGAGCGGTGGGTCAGCGGGGCGCGTCCAGCGCGGAGGGCAGCACGTTCACGTCGTCCAGGTTGACGTACATGACCCGGTGGCCGAACTGGATCTGCACGTACCTGTTCTCGCCGCGGATCACCGTCCAGTCACCCGGCGACGACCCGTCGAACGTGACGGCCCGGTAGTACTCGCCGGGGAGCACCGTGCCGACGGCGTACCGCTGGCCGGCCGAGAGGGTGTACTGGAGCGGGGAGATCGGCTGGTAGGGCACGCCGGCCGGGTAGGCGGCCTGCTCCGGGTAGGCCCGGCCGTAGACCGGGATGGTGGCCCTGCCGTCCTTCGGGGTCACCACGAAGCCCACGGACCACTTCGCGGTCGGCTTCGAGGCGGGGTTGTGGAACCACGCCTTCTGGCCGAGGTACCAGATCGCGGTCCAGTCCCCCCGCACCTCGGCCAGGGCGTACGTCTGCCCGGCGGAGGCCCGGGCGCCGTGGTCGGAGATGTACATGGTGTTCGGGGTGCCGTCGGGCCGCAGCGCGATGTCGTTGACCAGCGGCGCGTCGTGGCTCGGCGCGCTGTGCAGGATCACCGCGGACGAGCCGCGCAGCGGGCAGGGAGCCACCGGCGGGGGCGGGTTCGGCACGCCCGGCGGCTGCCGGTTGCAGCCGGTGAACTGCGGCTGGTTGGTGGCGAAGTCGGGGTCGATGGTGACGAGCCCCGTCTGCGGCGTGGCGGTCGACGTGAACGGCGCCTTGAGCAGGTCGAAGTAGTGCGACCAGTCCCAGTACGGGCCCGGGTCCCAGTGCATGCCGCGCACGGTCGAGGCGACGGTGCCGGGGACGTTGTCGTGACCGACGATGTGCTGCCGGTCCAGCGGGATGTTGTACCGCAGCGCCAGGTGGCGGACCAGCTTGGCGGAGGTGCGGTACATCGCCTCGGTGTACCAGGTGCCGTGCCCCGCGAAGCCCTCGTGCTCCAGGCCGATGGACTTGGCGTTCACGTACCAGTTTCCGGCGTGCCAGCCGACGTTCTTGGTCTTGATGTGCTGGGCGATGTGGCCGTCCACCGAGCGCAGGGTGTAGTGCCAGCCCACCCGCCTCGGGTCCTTGACGAGGTTGACGCTGGGCCCGAAGTAGCCCTCGGTGTCGTGGATGACGATGTACTCGATCTTCTGCTGGGCCGGCCGGTCGGCGAGGTCGTGGTTGCCGTAGTCACCCACGGTCGGGCCGTACTGCACGTAGGGCGCCGGGATCCACTCGCAGGAGATCGTGTCGGGGCACTCCAGCCCGTCGGGCCGGGCGACCTTGCGCAGGCCCAGCTGGTCGAGCCAGGAGCGTTCCGGCTGCACCGCGCGGGCGGCGAGGGTGACCCGCTGTCCGTCGTCGGTCAGCCGGCTGTCGCCGGCGCCGATGGTGGCGTACACCTCGTTGGCGAAGGCCGCCGCGGCGTCGGCGCTGTCCGCGCCGGAGTAGCGGGCCACCGCGCCGTACCAGGCCGCCGGGTCGGTGTCGGCGCCGACCGGGGCGCCGATCTGCTTCTGGTACGCGGCCAGCAGCGCCGCGCCGCCCCGGATGTTCGCCGTGACGTCCGTCCGCAGCGCCTCCTCGCTGGCGCCGGTCAGCTCGGCGGCGGCGTCGAGCGTCCGCAGCGAGGCCTCGGCGGGCGGCGGGGTGTCCGGTGGCTCGTGCGCCTCGGCCAGGGACGGGCGGGAGTCGTCGCCCCGCGGGTCCTCGGTGCCGTCGTCGTGGTGGGTACCCCCGGGCAGGGCGGCGACGTACTCCGCGTCGGTGAGGTGCATCGGTCCGAAGCCGCCGCTGGTGCTCGGCGTTCCGGCGTTGGTGTCCCAGCGGGACTGCAGGTAGGAGACTCCGAGCAGGACGCTCTCCGGCACGCCGTACTCCGCCGCCGCGGCGGCGTACTGCTGCTGCCGGTCGGTCGTCGGCGCGGCGGCGGCGGTTCCGGCGGCGGTGAGCGGCGTCGCCGCCAGGGCGGCCGCCACGGCGGCGGCCAGCAGGACGCGTCTGCTCCTCGATGTCGCTGACAGGTGCATCAGACCCCCAGGTCGGACGGGCGAATGTGGGGCCACCTTCGCCCCGGGCGCCACCTCCGGTCAATACCTTTCCATGCGTCACTTACCGAAGAAGGAAAATTTCGTCGCCCCGAGTGACACGCTCCACCGGCCCGCATGAGTACGGTGTGTCACGGCGCGATGGGTTGCGGATCGATAACGACCATCTCTACTCTGGTCATTCGTCGGCCGGCGACAGTCCGTCCATCCGGGCGGTAACGGTCCGACACCGCCGAGTCGCTCCCGAGCGAGCCGGGGACCCAGGTACCCCGGGGTGAATCCGCAGCACCTGCGGTAGGGCGTCCCCTTCCCGCCCGAACCCGTCAGCTAACCCGGTAGGCGGTACGGGAAGAAGGAGTACGGAGCCCGGTGGCACACCATGCCCCGCGGCCACCGTCGGCACGGTCGGCACCCGCCGGCCCGACGACGGCTGCGCCGCGCCCACGCTGGTACCGCTGCACCACCGCCCTCGCCGCCTTGGCCGCGTTCGCCGTCGTCCTGACCGGCGGCGCCACGGCGGCCCACGCCGAACCGACGGTCGCCGAGATCGAGCGCCAGATCGACGAGGACTGGAACAAGCTCGAACCGATCATCGAACGGCACAACGCCACCCGCCAGGACCTGGCCGCCAAGCGCAGGCAGGCCGACGCCCTCGCCAAGCAGATCGAGCCCTTGGAACGGCAGGTCGAGCAGGCGATGGAGGAGGTCAGCGCGCTGGCCGTCCGCGCCTACAAGGGCGAGAACGTCTCCGCCGTCAACGCCCTGCTGGGCAGCCGCTCGCCCGACCAGATGGTCGGCCAGCTCGAACTGCTCGACCGGTTCGCCCAGCACCAGCAGCAGGACGTGCGGCAGGTCGCCGAGCTGCGCGACCGGCTGGCCGAGAAGAAGGCCCCGCTCGACGAGATGGTCGTCCAACTCGGCCGGACGGAGGCCCAGCTCGCCGCGAAGAAGAAACAGATCAACGCCGAGATCGACCGGCTGCAGAAGCTGCGGCTGCGGATCTACGGCAGCGGCGGCGGCGGTTCGCTGCGCCCCGCCCCCTGCCCGGCCAGCTACCCGGGTGGCGGTGCCGGCACCGCGGTCAAGTTCGCCTGCGCCCAGATCGGCAAGCCCTACGTCTGGGGCGCCGAGGGCCCGAACGCGTACGACTGCTCGGGCCTGATGCTCGCCGCCTGGGCGAAGGCCGGGGTATCGCTCCCGCACAACGCCGCGCAGCAGCGCCGGGTCACCGCGACCGTCACCCGGGGCGAGCTGCGCCCGGGAGACCTGGTCTTCTACTACAGCGACCTGCACCACGTCGGCATGTACGTCGGCGGGGGCTGGGTGGTGCACGCCTCCCGAGCCGGGGTGCCGGTCAAGATGAAGAAGGTCGACGACGGCCCGATCCACAGTTACGGCCGCCCCGGCTGAGGTGTAAGGAAGGGGCCCTTCCTAACGCATTCGGTAGAGGAAGGGCCCCTTCCTAACCGGCGACCTTCGGGTCAGCGGGTCGGCCAGGTGCGCCAGTGCTGCCAGGAGCGGCTCGGGGTCGGGCCGCGCTGCCCCTGGTAGCGCGAGCCGTAGACGGCCGAGCCGTACGGGTGCTCGGCCGGCGACGAGAGCCGGAAGATGCAGAGCTGACCGATCTTCATGCCCGGCCAGAGGGTGATGGGCAGGTTGGCCACGTTGGACAGCTCCAGCGTCACGTGGCCGGAGAAGCCCGGGTCGATGAAGCCCGCGGTGGAGTGGGTGAGCAGGCCGAGCCGTCCCAGGCTCGACTTGCCCTCCAGCCGCCCGGCGAGCTGGTCGCCGAGGGAGATCACCTCCAGCGTCGAGGCGAGCACGAACTCGCCCGGGTGCAGCACGAACGGCTCGCCCTCGGGCACCTCGACCATCGACGTCAGGTCGTCCTGCTGCATCGCCGGGTCGATGTGGGTGTAGAGGTGGTTGTTGAAGACCCGGAAGAGCTTGTCCAGGCGTACGTCGATGCTGGACGGTTGCACCAGCGTGGGCTCGAACGGCTCCAGCGCGAGCGTGCCCGCCTTGATCTCGGAGACCAGGTCGCGGTCGGAGAGCAGCATCGCACCACCTTAGCGAGCGATGTGCGTGGCCTGCGTGTCGGACTACCTGTTCGTACACGTGTTCGATAGAATGTCGGCATGGCTTCCTGGTCCGAATTCGCCGCCGACGAGCCCCGCCTCGCCGACGGGATCCGCTCCCTCATGCAGCAGTACGGGCCGGGCTTCGGCTACCTGGCCACCGTCCGCGCCGACGGCGGGCCCCGGGTCCACCCCGTCTCTCCGGTGATCACCGATGAGGGGCTCTTCTGCTTCGTGGTCGACTCGCCGAAGCGGCGCGACCTGGAGCGCGACGGCCGCTACGCCCTGCACTCCTTCCCGCCCGAGGAGAGTGACGACGAGGCCTACGTCGCCGGCCACGCCCGGCCGGTCACCGACCCGGCCCGGGTCGCCCGGCTGGCCCGCAGCCACCGGGCCGCGCCGCAGGTCGACTGGCGGCTGTTCGAGTTCACCGTCGACGTGGCGATGCTCGCCCGTCGGGAGCCGGGCGTCGCGGGCGGCGCCGGCGAGGGGCACGGCCGCCCCGCCGTCCAGGTCTGGCTCGACCCCGGTGCGGCCGCCGCCGGCACCGCCGCGGTGCCCGAGACGCGGTCCGGGAGTGGTGGCAGCCTCGCCGCCCGCCCGGCCGCCTGAGACGCGGTGCGGCGCCCCGGGCCGTCCCCGTCCGGGGCGCCGCACCGCCCCCACCCCGCCCCGAAGACGACGGCGCCGGCCCCGTCGAGCGGAGCCGGCACCGGTCGTGCGGGGGAACTACGCCGCGCGGTACGCGTTCCAGGCGGTCAGCATGCGGCTGGCCTGCCCGGCCGTGAACTGGTGCATGCAGGAGTCGTAGGTGTAGTCCATGAAGTTGGTGATCGGGTCGACGCCCGGGGCGGTGCAGGTGTCCCGGCCGGTCGGGCACTGGAACGCCGGGGATGCCTCGGGCGCGGTGTCGCTGACGCTGTCACCCGAGCCGGAGCAGCCGCCCTGGAAGGTGTGGTAGAGGTTCAGCCAGTGGCCGACCTCGTGGGTGCCGGTGTCGCCCTGGTTGTAGTTGGTGGCCGTGCCGCCCGGCAGCGACTCGCTCAGCACGACGACGCCGTCCATGCTGCTCAGCTTCCGGGTCGGGAAGGTCGCCCAGCCGAGCAGGTCGTTGCTCAGCTCGCCCAGGTAGACGTTGAGGGTGTTCTTGCCGCCCTCGCGCAGCGAGGTCTTCATCTGCCGCTCGGCCGAGGAGCCCTGCACGATCGGGTACCACGAGGGGTTCGTCACCCGGTTGATCTTCTGCAGTTGGAAGCTGAACGCGGTGGCCGCGCCACCGGTCGCCCCACTGTAGGACTGGTTCAGCACGTCGATCTGCGAGGTGATCATCGAGTCCGGGATGTTGCCGCCGGCCCGGGTGCCGTCCCGCTGGATCACGTGCACCACGACCGGGACGGTGACGGTGGCCGTGATGGAGGCGCCGGCGCCGGTGCGGAACCGGGCGCGCTCGCGCAGGGCGGCGGCCAGGTCGGCCTCGCGCTCGCGGGTCTCCGCCAGGGTCAGCTCGTTCGGCTCGTGCTTGGCCGCGCCGCCCGCCTTGATACGGGAGTCCGAGTGGACGTCGGCCGGCTCGACGCAGACCTCGCTCGGGGCGGCGGAGAAGGCCGACGCGGCCGGTACGACGCCCACGGCGGCGGTGCTGAGCAGCAGCGCGAGGGTCGTCGACGCGACGCCGGCCGTACGCCGGGTCAGCAGGTTGGGACGGAGTCCCATGGGCCCACCTCTTTCTGGCCGGCGCGACAGGGGGTATGTCACGCCGTGGCTGAGAACGTTGGGCAGACGTTACAACCGATCGACGGATTTGAGAACGGCCATATGTTGCAGGGGTGAAACTTTTTCCTGGCCGGCGCCGACCGGTGATCGACAATTGGCGATGAAACGGTGATTCTCGGTAGCGACTCGCGCTGCCCGATGCTCGGTGGCGCCGATCTTCGGGTGTACCGGTCCGCCGGCCGGTGCGGGCACGGCACAGAACGGATCATGGCCGCCGTGGCAGGGCCAGCTCCCGGGTGGTGGCCGCAAGTCACCCGGGAGTCCGCCGGGCGACACGGTGCGGCGTCGGAGGGGTACCTGGGTGCGCCGACGGGACGTCTCAGGTACAGTGGTGCCGCCTGCGGGTGTAGTTCAATGGCAGAACATCAGCTTCCCAAGCTGACAGTGCGGGTTCGATTCCCGTCACCCGCTCCACGCTCGAAGGCCCTGGCCAGGACGCGAGTCCCAGCCAGGGCCTTCGATGTTCCAAGGTAAACGATCATGTCGTGTGCCATTGACGTGCCATTAGCCCCGGTCATCCCCGGCCCCGTCCGGGTTCGCCGACCGCTTCTTGCCCTTCTTGCCGCCCGACTTCTTGCCGGTCGTGTCCTTGGCCTTGCCCGAGCCGTCGGCCGACTTCTTGGCCTTCTTCCGGTCGACTCGCATCGCCTCGTGCAGCGCCTGGGCGATGGCCCGATCCGCCTCAGTCGTGGCGTGCTGGTAGATCAACGCGGCCTGGGATGAGTCGTGCCCCATCCGCGCCATCAGGTCGCGGGTGCTCGCCCCGGTTCGTGCGGCGAGAGTGTTTCCGGTGTGCCGCAGATCGTGTTCCGCAGCGATCATGCCCGCTCAGTTACTCCTTCAGGTATCCGGTGGCGGGGTCGATCCCAGCGAGGAAGTTGCGGATGGTTTCCTCCATCTCAGGCAGGGTCATTGCGGGGCCGGAAGCTGTGAAGCCGTAATTGTGCGGCCCACTGAGCCAGTCGAAGTCGTATGCAACAGGCTTCTCAGCACGCTCACGAATGCGAAACTCCTGCCCGTCGACCGTCATCATGATCGGATCATCGTTGGTATAGCGGGGTCCCGCGTGCTCGGGCGCGGGGCCCGGCTCCGGTTCGGTCGACATGCCTGCTCCCTCTCCTCGGCCACCCCATCGAGAGCGCCACGGTCGGTATTCACGAGACCGGTTCTAGGCCGACCACCTCGACTGCGCGCATCGGTCGAGGGAAGCAGCCCACCATGCCATTAGCGTGCCATTGACCGGGGCCAGGCGGGGCCAGTCGGGGCCACGAGAGACCCCCGGGACCAGGCCGCCAACCCGGTAGCCAGCACCACATCGGCAATTCCCAAGCTGACAGTGCGGGTTCGATTCCCGTCACCCACTCCAGCATGAGGCCCCAGTCAAGACAGATTTCCTGACTGGGGCCTCAATCATTGCTACCACTTCTTACGCTGGCCGTGCCCGCTACGTGCCCGATCCCTGCTCTGCTTGATCTGCGAGCTGAGCGCGTCAGCGATGTGCTCGTCACGCTCGCGGGTGGTGTGCTGATAGATCATCGCGGCGCGGGTCGAGGCGTGGCCCATCCGGGCCATCAGGTCGGCCAGGCTCGCTCCGGTACGTGACGCCAGGGTGTTACCCGTGTGCCGCAGGTCGTGGAAGTGGAAGCCGGGCAGGCCGGGGAGGGTGACCGCCGGTGGCCAACTCCGACCCCGGGAGCCGGGTCGGTGCCGGGGCGAGGTTGGGTCAACTGCGCCACTGTGGCGGTGTCCGTCGGGGGCGCGGTCCGTGACACGAGAGCCGACTCAGGCTGTTCCGGCGGCGTCCGTGCGTCACGGTCCGCTTGACGTGGCGGACCGGTAGGCGGCCGGCTCCCCAGGCACCCGCATTTCCGCAGGTCAGGCAGCCGCCGCAACTCGTCGTGCGATGGCTCGTGCAAAGACCTTTGACGCCCCAGGGAATGATGGCCGCATGAGAGACGCGAACTCCGTTTTTGTCGCCTTCCGCCTGGTGCTCGTGATCTTCTTCCTTCTCCTGTTCGTATTCGGCGTCCGTCTCGCCGTGTCGCGACGGTTCCCCGTTACCTGGGCTCGGCCCGCGCATCCGACGGAGAGCCAGCAATCCCGACAGGTCCGCGTTGGTGTCGGCGTCATGTTGGTTGCCGCGATTCTGCTGATCCTGGAAGGCGCGTCGCTCATACCCATGCCCTTTCTGATCTCGGGCATCTTGTCGGCGGTAGCAATGCTGGTTGCCGTAGCTGCGCTGGCTTGGTCCGTCGTATCGCGGGAGTAACCCAGCAACTAGCCGCGCATGGTGATGTGCCAGGGGGGCGGGTCGGCGGCAGGCGGGATGGCGAGATTGGCATGCAGGTTTCACCCGGTCAGGCCTATTGCAACTCCCGTTAGGCTCCGTTCATGAGAATCATGCACATCCTTGTCGGCGTAGGCAATTGCGTCGTTGCGGTGCTCAATGCCGGAGTATTCCTAGTTTTGCTGGTTCTCGCGCGAAGGTCATCAGTGGTCGAGTGGCGTGGTCGGCAGGTCGGTGACGCAAAGCTGCGTGCTTCCACGCACCTCTGTGTAGCCGTGGTCTTCGGCGCAATAGGCGTAGACCGCCTGCTGCCCGGCCCTTCCAGCATCACCGCTGACGTACTCACAGGGATCTTGATGCTTGCGGCGCTTGCTGTAGCGCTGGCCGTCGAGGTCATCAGGCACCGCCGGCTGCGCGGCGGGCCGAACGTTGCTCCGGCTAGGCAGGCTGGATCATCAGCAAGAAGTCAGCAGAAGCGCTGATAGCCGTTGTGAGGTTCCAACAGAGGACGACGGGCGCTGAGTAGCAGACGACAAGCGTTGCGGCTTGTCGAGAGGACTCACCGCCCCGTCATCCACCTTTGCAAGGCAGGGGCAGGGAAGCCGATCGTCAACCCGACGAGGCGGCGGAGCTGCACGGCCTGCACAGACGGATCGGCCCCCACTGCTCATCCATGAGGTCATCCCAGAAGTCGGTTCTCGGCACCGCCGGCATCACGTCTGCTCCGCAGAGGGCCGTGAACCCGTCGTCTGTAACGGCGTGGCCAAACATCTCACGCAGCGGCAAGGAGTGATCCGCTCGCACCGCCTCAACCTGGCGTGTGTCTGCGGGCGTCAGCGCCAGGACGAACTTGATCCGCTTACGCACACCAGGAGGGTAGCGAGACCGTGTGCCCGATGGAGCGGTCAGCAGCGGTCAACAGCGGACCCTTGCACGACATCGACCGATCCCTTCCATCCTCAATAGCCAGGCGGCACGGTTGCTCAGCAGCGTGATCAATCCGATTCCCAAGCTGACAGTGCGGGTTCGATTCCCGTCACCCGCTCCAGTACGAAGGCCCTGACCAGGACGACAGTCCCGATCAGGGCCTTCGTATTGTCAGGCGAGCTGAAACAGGCCGTGGGCCGTTAGCGGGCCATCAGCTCGCCTCGGCAGCCGGCCGGCCACCTCCGGCGGCCCGCCTCGGCTCGCGTTTGCTGGGCCTGCGCCCGGGCCGCCTTCACCGCCTTGTCGATCGCCTCGGCGATTCCTTGGTCGGCCTCCCGGTTGGCGTGCTGGTAGATCAGCGCGGCGCGTGGGCTGTCGTGGCCCATCCGGGTCACAGGTGGGCCCATCAGTAGCCTCGGAACACCCCGGGCTTCCTCCAGTGGAACCCGTACGTGCGTACCGACGCCTCGGCGGGCGCGTACCGGTGGTCCCCGGCGAAGCTCGCGCTGAACGTGACCCGCTGGTACGTCGGATACGTGGCCGTCAGCTTGCCGTTCGAATCCACTGTGCCGCAGGTGATCGTTTTGCGAGTGGACCTGTAGGGCTGGGCGTACAGGCAGACCGTGCGGTTCGTGTAGGTGGCGCCGAGCTGGGCGGTCACCGCCGCGCGGCGGTCGGCCGTCGCCTTCGCCGTGACGCTCAACGCAGTGGCGGCTCGCGAGACCTGCACGGTGACCGACTGGGTCGCCCCCGGGCGCGCGGCGTCGCCGGGGAAGGTCACCGTGTAGGTGTTGGCCGCGCCGACCAGCGGCGTGTCGGAGAAGGAGAACGAGCCGTCCGCGGCAGTGGTGACGTCCGGCAGCGGGTGGCCGCCGGCGAGGTCCTGCTTCGCGACCCGCAGCGTCCACGGCGTCGACACGTTCGCACCAGCGAACGCCAACTTCCCGTGGACGGTGAGTGGCGCGGTGCGGGTGCTCGTTGTCGGCGCGGCCAGCAGGAGCGAGGATCCGGTGGTGCCGAAGTCGGTCAGCACCCGCAGGGCCGGGTTCTTCCGGTCCTGATCGGTGGTGACGGCGTAGAGCGTGCGGTTGTCGGCGCTGACGGCGAGGCCCCGCACCTCGAGGTGGTTGCCCGGCGGGAGGTCGTACCGGCGGACCACGGTCCCGTCCGGTCGCTTGACGTGGATCGAATTGCTCTCGCTGGCGCCGAGGACGACGAAGGAACCGTTCGGAGACGTCGTCACGGCCGTCGGCCAGGTCCCGGACGAGTACGCGCCCGCGGGCGACAGGTCCGCCGTGGAGAACGCCGCGTGCTCGGTCGCCACCAAGCGGGAGTTCGACTGTGGGTCCCACAGGTAGGAGCAGGCGAGGATCACCTTGTCGGCCGTCAGCGCGGCGTCGTGCAGGCCGGTGCAGGTCTCCCCGGCCAGGGACGCGACATGCGACGGCGTCCCGGACGAGACGTCGTACAGACTCGGCTCGCCCGAGATGGCGAACGAGACGCGGGACCGGTTCACCAGCAGCAGCAGATTCGGGTTGGCCGGGGTGCTCCGGAGCAGCGGCGGGTAGTAGTACTGGCCGTTGAGGGGCAGGTCCAAGGCGACGATCGGCGTCGCCCCGCGTACGTCGATCGACCCCAGCTTGCCCTTCCCGGACTGGCATCCATAGCCGACGTAGATCTTCCCGCCGGCCGGCGCCAGCCAGGTGGGACAGCTGCTCGCGCCGGTGCTGTAGCGACGCGTCTCGGTCAGCGTGGTGGTGTCGATCGCGGCGACCGCGCCCACGTCGGCGAGGGCCACGTAGAGCGTCGAGCCGTCCGGGCTCAGCGCCATGCCGCTGGCGCCCGGCAGGTTCGGGATCGTCCGCTGCGAGCCGCCGGACAGGTCCGTCAACCGCACGCCCGAATGCTCCCGCCCCTGGCTGAAGAACAGCCGACCGCGCGCCGAGTCGACCACCATCTCCGCGTACGTGTCGATGCCGAGACCGACCGCGCCGTCGGCGTACGCCGTACCGGAACCCATCGGCGCCACCACGCCGAAAGCGGCGCCCAGCGCCGCGACCATCAGACGTGCGATCGCTTTGACGCGCACCCGACCTCCCGCCCCCGTGACAAGGATCGGCGCTTTCGCACCGAGGATTTTGGGCGCGAGCCTACTGGGCCGGTCGCCGTGGGAGGCACGGAGCGCGGGGAAGATCATCAAGCCCCCATGGTTAGGTACCGGTCGCCTGCGGCAGGCTCCACAAATGGACGGCGGTCCCGTCCCTGGAGACCGTGTACCAGGCGCCCCGCCCCGCCGAGCGGGGAGATCCCGAGACGGGGAAGGGATAGGCGATCCGGCCGCGCACGGCCATCGTGCGGGTGTCGACCAGCCAGTGGCGGGGGATCTCCTCGTCGTACTCGGTGCCGACCACGGCGCTGTCGTCGTACGGGAACGCCGCCTCGTAGCCCCAACAAACGCGGTCGTCCGCGGTTGAGGCAGGGGGCACGGCTTCGTCGGCGTTCAGCCGCCGCAGTTCCGTGCCGTCCTCCGCCCGGTGCAGGTAGAGGGCCCACTGCCCCGGGTCCGTGGTCAGGAAGTGCTCCCCGGACGGGCTCACGGCGAGGAGGACCTCCTCGGCGAACTGCTGGACCGTGAGCGTCGTGCCGTCCCAGTGCCCCCACAGCACGGGCGAGTCCTCCTCGCCCGCGAGGACAGTCAGTCCCATGTACGCCGGGTCCGGATGGGGGAGGTGGATGGAGCCGGATGCCACGGTCGTCGTCCCGGCCCGGGCCAGCACCCTGCCGTCGGTGGGGTCGAGGATCAGCCATTCCTCCTCGACGTCGTCCCCCACGCTGTTGCAGACGTGGGCCCAGAGGAGCTTGCCGTCCGAGGAGAAGGCCGCCGAGCCGCTGTCCGCGTGGCCGTGGTGGTGGTCGTCGGCGTACTCGGAGAACGAGGCGTGGGCCTCGGTGCACACGGCGGCGGACCAGCATCCGTGCCGGATCTCCCACCGCACGGCGCCGGTCGGATCCACCGCTCGCAACGCGTGGACGCCGACGAACACGGCGACGTCGCCCGTGGGAGAGACCGCCGTCGAGCCGTACCGGCGGGGCCAGGGCGCGGGGAAGCGGATCTCCGTCCCCTCCCCGTCCAGGTCGCGGACGGCCAGCTCGGTGTCCCCGCGCTGCACCAGCAGCCTGCGCCCCGGCCAGTGCAGCACCTGCGGGGCGTCCGCCGACGCGGGGTCGAGCGGAGCGGCGACGGTGGCCACGAGCTGGGCGGCGAACCGGGCGGAACGCCCGGGGACGGCACCGTCCGGCGCGGTCATGTCAGGAGCACCTGACCACGACGAGCCGCGGGCGGTCGCCGATGTGGCACTCGTGGCTGAGCTTCACGGTCCCCGACCTGGTGAGGGCCGCGCCCTGTCCGTCGGCCGGCGTGGCGGTCAGCGTCCACGTGTAGGTGCCGTTGGGCATCACGCGGCGGCGGTCGTCCTTGCCGTTCCACGCCGTGGCCACCACACCGCGCGTCAGGCCGCCGGAGAGGGTACGGACGACGGCGCCGCTGGTCTGACTCCTGATCACGAGCGTCCAGGAGGCGGCCGGCTTGGACAGCCACCACTTCGGGCTCCAGTGTCCGGTGGCGTCCTTGACGTGCGCCGACGTGGCGACGGTGGCGTCGAGCTGGGCGAGGGGCGAGACCGGGACGCCGCTGGGGACCAGATGGATGCCGTCGTCGGCGCCGAGGTGGGCGATGACGCCGGTGTACGGGTCGACGTCCCAGGGCCGCCACGACGCGAACGCCCCGGCGGTGTGCGACCTCGGCGTCCCGTCACGGACGTCGGTCACCTTCAGTTGCCCGTTCACCTCGGACGCGACGAAGCCGTCGCCGAGCTTGGCCCACGACCAGTCGTCTCCGGACACGAGTCGCAGGTTCGTCCGCTTGACGGTGTCGTAGACGCCCTGACCCGACGCCGAGCCCACGCAGGTCCACAGCAGCCAGCGCCCGACGGCCTGGAGGTCCTCCAGGAGGCACCCCTCGCCGAACGACACCTGAGCGCCCCGCTGCCCGGTCAGCACGTCGACGGGGGCCACGGCGTGGTTGCCGTCCCGCACCCACAGGGTGGTGCCCCACAGCGCCTCGACGGAGGCCGTCGTCGTGAACACCGCCTTCCCGGTGTCGAGATCGACGACCCGGGTCTCCGTACCCGTGCCGCCGGCCGCCGTGAGGGCCGCGAAGCGGCCGCCGACCGCCGCTACCGAGTGGTACGTGCGGGAGCCGTCGATCCGGGTTCCGGGCATGGGCTGGTTCGGCCCCAGCAGGTGGGGCTGCCGGTCGTCGTCCGTACGGCCGTAGCTGAGGCCCGAGACGACCGTCCGGCCGTCGCCGGTGTCGTGGAGGTCGGGGCAGGCCGTGGTGTCGCAGCTGGCGGGTGCGGGACCCCGGGCGGTACGCGGCCCGACCGTGAGGGAGCCGGTCACGCCGATCTCCCGGGTGTGGAGGTAGCGGCGGCTCTGCGCCGCGTTGTCATCCAGGGTGGTCAGCCGCCCCTGGGTGAAGGTCAGCCCGGACACCGTCTGGATCTTCTGCGGGTACGCCTCGGCGATCTTGCGGATCGTCACGTCGCCGCCGTCCCCGGCCTCGACGAGGGAGACTCCCCACCGGTCCGTGTCGGGGCCGCCCTGCACCAGGAGCCTGCCGTCCGGGGTCGGCATGGCAAGCCCCCTCGTCCTGGCCAGCAGCGTCCTCACCGTACGACCGTCGAGGCCCACCGCCTCGACCCGCCAGACCGGCTCCAGGAAGTTCCGGGGCCCCAGCGAGGGGTCGTGCCGGCCCACCACGAGCGTCTCGCCGACCATCCCCAGCACCTGCGCGTCGCCGGGCAGCGGCACGGTCCGTGGGGTGGCGGTCAGGTCGTCGCGGGAGTGGACGAAGACGGTGCCGTCGCGCGTCCACAGCAGGTGGGTGGAGGTGAGCACGACGACGCCGCCGTCGCCGATCCAGTTCGTGTACGGAAGCGGGATCAGCCGGCCCTGTGCGACGTCGAGGAATCCGGTGCGGAACGTGGTGTTCTCCCGGTACTGCACGACCTGTCCGCGTGCGTCGCCCAGCGGTGCCTCGGCCTCGCCCGGCACCACGACCCCGTCGGGGACGCCCGTGACGGCACGCCGGCTGACGGAACCATCGTCGTGGGAGTCGAAGAGATGCCACGTGTAGTCGCCGTCGGACCCGTCTTGCGCCTTGGTCACGACCGTCGACCCCAGCGTGCTGACGTACGTGTGGCCGACGGGAATCGTGACCGTACGCGATCGGCCGGTCGCCATGTCCCGGAGCGTGACGGTCCCGGGATGGTCGAGTTCCGCGACGACGTCCGAGCCGGCACCGAGGTCCGGAACCAGGGTCGTATCCGGGGCGTACGTGTCGAGCTTCGTGTCGACTCCGGTGTAGCTCGTCCACAGGTAGCCCAGCGTGGACTCGTGACGCAGGAAACCCGAGGGGCCCGCGCTGAACAGTTTTGTCCGGGGGGCCAGGACGTAGGAGGCGGGGATCACCACCTCTCCCGCGACCGGTTCGGCCTGCGCGCTGCCGGCCGACAACGGGCTGAGGCCCACGGCGAACGTGAACGACACGGCGGCGGCGAAGCCGGCGCGGATGAGCGAGCCTCGGACCACGCTCGTCCTCCCTGCAAGACAGAGGATGAAGGGTTCCGGCCACGGCCGGACGACGTCTCGCCGGGCAGCTGACCCTGCGGCGCATCGATGCGGTGGCAGGTCACGCGTCAGCGATCCGCGCCGGCCGGAAGCCCCAGACAAGTGGCGGGAGCTTAGCAGTCGAAGCCGCGTCGGGATGGCCCTGTCCACTCCGGATCCCGTGCCGTGCAGGGTGGCAACCCCGACCCCGACCCCGGCCCGCGTCACTCGCCTCCGCGGATCGGAAGTTCGTCGTACGGGCCTCCTACGCTCCTGCCATGATCACGGACCTGCCGCGCCTGCTCGGATCGTTCCCATCGAGGACGCTGCCGCCCGGCCGCCTCGTCGAGCCAGGAGACGGCGGATCGCCAACGTACTGGTTGAGCGAGGCCCCGGTCGGAGCCGCGCTCTGGACGCGGCTGCGGTCACAGCACCGGCAATCCGGGCTGTGGCCGCTGCTGCTGAGTGGCCTGTCGAGCGAGGAGACTCGTCCGTGGGCCGACGGGGAGGTGTTCCCGGCTGGCATGTCCTCGCCGGACCGCCATGACGCAGCCGAGTTGCTGGCCCGGTGGTGGACCGCGCACACGAGGACCGCCGAGGACGACATGCGGCCAGCGGCCGAACGCGCTGCCGTCACCGCCCCCTTCGGTGAGCGTTGGCCCGGCCTCGCCGTGCCCGGTGATGCCTCGGCACCACCCGACGACTTCGCCGACCAGTACGCGGAGTTCCTCGTGATCAGGCCGGCGCGTCTCGGGCTCGTGCCGGCCGCTCGTGGCGCGGACACACTCGCCGTCAGCGGCTGGTCCGGTCCTTTGAACCACACCAACGACTCCGGAGAAATCTCGGCGGTGATCCGGAGCTGGGAGGACCGCTTCGGGGTCCGAGTTGTCGGCGTCGGATTCGACACCCTCCACCTCAGCGTCGCCGCCCCACCGACCTCGATCGAACACGCCTGCCAGGTGGCGGCCGAGCACTTCGCCTTCTGCCCTGACAACATCTGGCAGGGCGCCGGAACGCTGACTGCCTACGCCGAGAGAATCCTGGGCGCGCACTCCTGGTTGTTTCGGTGGGACTGAAGGAGGCCCCGACCCAGCGGGCGGCATGAAATGAGGCGGAGCCGGTCAGCCGACGGCGGTCGTGGGCAGGGGGTCGCGGCGGGGCGCGGCGGCCAGCGCCAGCCCGAGCAGCGCGGTCGCCGTACCGGCCAGGAACAACAGCAGGGCCGCCGGCTGGCCGAGCCACTCCCACAGCGGGTGCCACGTCGGGTGCGGTTCGCCGAGGTGGTGGCGGAGCAGGGTCGGCACGGTCAGCAGGACGGGCGCCCACCACAGGACCATGGTGAGCGCGTACAGCACGGTGACCGCGCCCCGGGCCGGGTGCGACGCCTCGGTGCGGCGACTGGCCCAGCCGAACGCCAGCCAGCCGAGGCCCGCGCCGAGCAGGCCGCCGACGACGGCGGTCGGCAGCACGGCCGGCGGGGTCGTCCGGCGCAGATTCAGCCAGAGTTGGACGGTGTCGCCGGGGGACTCGGCGCGGACCTGGAGGGTGAGTTCGGTGTCGCCGCGCCGGGCCGGCACCGCCGTCTCGGTGGTGTCCGTGATCCGGGAGCAGAACTTGTCGGCGCAACCGGAGTACTGCCCGACGGTCGGCTCGTACAGCTGCCAGCCGGTCTCGCGCAGGCGCCGCTGCGCGAGCGCGAGCGTCTCGTCGGCGGACATCGGCGGTGCCGCGGTCACCTCGGCCACGACGCTGCTCGCCTGGTACTCGCCGCCGTCCCCGAAGACCAGGTTGTCGATGTTCCGCGCGGTGAGCCGCTGGGTGTAGAAGGTGAAGAGTGCGGGCGCCAGGTCGACGTCGCCGAGGTCGTGGCCGGGCAGCACGGCGACGACGGCGGCGGTCTCGGCCCGGTCCGGCAGTGGCCGGGAGGTCTCCCACGCGCCCCGGGTGGTGAGGGCGGCGGTGAACAGCCCGCAGGCGACGGCGGCGAGGGTCGCCCAGACGCCGACCGTGCGGCTTGCCGGCCGTCCCAGCCGGCAGCGCAGGCCGTGCCGGATCAGGTTCGCGGCCTCGCGGGCGGTGGGCCGGGTGCGGCCGGCCGGCGCCGCGTCCAGCAGGACCCCGACCATCTCGTCGGCCCGGTCACGCCGGTAGGCGCGCGGATGGCAGAACAGCAGCCGCCGGTAGCGGCGGGCGAGCGGGTCGCCGTTCGTCGGCATGGCCGTCCTTTCGTCGGTACGCGCGGATTCGGCGGTGCGGATCGCGCGAGCGGTTCGGGCGGGAGCGGCGGTGCGGTGGTGCGGAGCTGGCGTGGTGGTACGGCGGCGGTGCTGGCGTGGTGGTACGGCGGCGGTGCTGGGGTGCGGAGGCGTACGGGCGGTGCGGTGGAAAGGCGTGCGGGCGGTCAGGCGGTTCTGGGGCGCAGGGCGCGCAGCCGGGTCTCGGCGGCGGCGGCGAGCTGGCGCAGCCGGGCGGTCTCGGCGTCGAGGGCGTGGACGCCGTCCGGGGTGAGGCGGTAGTAGCGGCGGAGCCGGCCGTCGACGGTCTCCTCCCGGTCGGGCGCGACGAGCCCCTGCGCGTGCAGCCGGTCCAGCGCGGCGTAGAGGGTGCCCGGCAACAGGGTGACGCGTTGCGCGGAGAGGGCGGTGACGTCCCGGATGATGCCGTAGCCGTGCCGTGGGCCGCCGGCGAGCGCGGTGAGGATCAGGAACGTCGGCTCGCGCATCGCGGTCACGGGCGTCACCATATTCAGATCATCGATACATGGCAAGCGCCCGCCTGGTGCGGGTCCGGGCCGGCGACGGCCGTTAGGCTGGTGATCATGCGGATTGGCATCGTGATCCTTCCCGACCAGCGCTGGTCCGACTCGCAGCGCCGTTGGCGGCAGGCGGACGAGTGGGGCTTCGACCACGCCTGGACGTACGACCACCTGGGCTGGCGGGACCTGGTCGACGGGCCGTGGTTCGACTCGGTGGCCACGCTGACCGCCGCCGCGACGGTGACCACCCGCATCCGGCTCGGGACGCTGGTCGCCTCGCCGAACTTCCGGCATCCGGCGGCTTTCGCCCGGCAGGTCACCGCGCTCGACGACGTCTCCGGCGGGCGGCTGCTGCTCGGCCTCGGCGCGGGCGGGATCGGCTTCGACTCGGCCGTGCTCGGCGGGGAGACGCTGCCGCCGCGCCAGCGCGTCGACCGGTTCGCCGAGTTCACCGAGCTGCTCGACCTCGTCCTGCGCGAGGACGGCACCACCTGGCGCGGGGACTGGTTCACGGCGGTCGACGCGCGCAACAACCCGGGCTGCGTCCAGACGCCCCGGGTGCCCTTCGTGGTGGCCGCCAACGGGCCCCGGTCGATGCGGCTGGCGGCCCGGTTCGGTCAGGGCTGGGTCACCACCGGCCCCGGCGTGGACGACCTGGAGAGCTGGTGGGACGGGGTGGCCGAGCTCTGCGCCCGGATGGACAAGACGCTCGCCGCGGCCGGCCGCGACCCGGGCACCCTGGACCGCTACCTGTCGCTGGACTCGGCGCCCGTCTTCTCGCTGCACAGCGCCGAGTTCTTCGCCGACCAGGTCGGCCGGGCCGCCGCCCTCGGCTTCACCGACGTGGTCACGCACTGGCCCCGGGCCAGCAGTTGGTACGCCGGTGACGAGGCCGTCCTGGTGGACGTGGCCACCCGCCTGCTGCCCGAGCTGCGCCGGAACTGACCGACCCCGGCGGGCCCCGTTCGGCTCGGTGGCCGGCCCCCGGCCGGGCCGGGCCGATCAGGCCGGGGCCGGGCCGATCAGGCCGGGCCGGCTCCGGCGCCGGCCCCGGAGGCGACAGTCGGCCCGGCCGGGCGCCCTCAGGTGCCGAGGTCCCCGGTGGGGATGCCGCCGTCGCCGGCCGAGACCAGCCGGAACCGGATGCAGACGACCTCGCGGTCGTCGGTGACGGGGGTGCCGACCCGCGCCCAGTAGGCTGCGTGCCCCTCGCGCCACTCCTCGACCGAGCGGTCCCCCTCGCCCTCGGATCGGGCGAAGTCCCAGGTCACCTCGGCGAAGCGGACCACCTCGACGCCGGTGACCTCGACGACGCCGACCAGCGAGTCCTCGTCGTCCACGAGGGCCAGCCGCTCGCCGACGCGCTCCAGATCCTCGCCCTCCTCGGCGTACTCGGTGAGCAGGCCGGCGGTCGCCGTCTTCACCCCGCCGAGCACCAGGGTGTTCAGTCGCGTCCGCAGGTCGCCGGGGGTGCCGAGGGCGAGGGTGCGCAGTTCACCGATCCGAGGCCACATCCTGCCGACGCTACCGCCGTCGTTGATCTCGTGCCTGCGCATTGGTCGCCCGCCGGCTCACCCCGCACGCGGAGATCGAGCAGGCCGGCCACGCGCCGAAGGTGCCCGGCCCGATGGCCCGCCCGGCGGAGGTGCTCGGCCGGGTCTGCACGGCGGTCGAGGAGTTCGTCCGGGTCACGTCAGGTCGTCGCCGCTGACCAGCCCCCGGATCCGCAGCTCGGCGGCGACCGCCGCCGGGCAGTCGAGCACGACGGCGGCGGTGCCGACCGGTTCGGCGCCGCGCGCGGCGCAGATCTCGTAGAGCGCACGGACCTGGGCTCCGGTGGCGACCCAGTCGTCCACCACCAGCACCCGGTCGCCGCGGTCGAGGCCGTGGTCCCGGACGGCCAGGTCCACCCGCCGGCCGCGGAAGTCCGGCGGGCTCTGCGCCCAGGTGAGCGGCCCGGCGGGCAGCCGGCCGTCGCCCGGCTTGTGCGCCGGCACGAAGCCGACCCCGAGCGCCGTGGCGGCGAGTGGACCGAGCAGGAACCCCGTCACCGCCGGCGCGACGACCACCGTGGGCCGCGCGGCCCGGAACGGCTCCACCAGGGCCGGCCCCAGCCGGGCGAGCACCTCGGGGTCGCGCCACCAGCCGGAGACGTCGCTGACCAGGTGACTGGCGCCGGGGCCGGGATCGATCCACCGGACCAGCTCGACGAGGCGTCCACTCAGCTCGGGGGGCATGCCACCCATCCTGCGGCAACCGACGCGACCCGCGTAGGCCGTGGCTCGCCCGGGCCGCCCGGCCCACGTCGGGTCGGATGATCGGCTACACGTATCACCGTAATTGCGGGCAAAACAACATGATCACGTTGACTTCGGAAGTGTTTCTCTCGTTATGGTCCGATCCGGTTTGTCGGATGACGAAAGGACCGGACCGGTGGCTGGCAGGCATTCCCGTACCCGCATGTTCTCCTCGCCGGCCGCCATCGCGGCCACCGCTGCGGTCGGGGTGGCCCTCGCCGTCGGCGGCACGGTCGGCGCCGTCCAGCTGACCTCCGGTTCGGAGTCCGCGCGGCCGGCCGCCGTCGACCTGTCGCCCACCGGCGTGCCGAGCAGCGCGGCCCCCAGCACGCCGGCCGCCTCGCCGAGCGCCGGCGCGTCGCCGAGCGTGACCGCCAGCCCGACGGCCACCCGGTCGCCCCAGGCTCCCTCCCGGAGCAAGCCGCGCACCGCCGCGCCGAAGCCCACGGCGACGAAGAAGACCAGCACCGCCCGACCGGTGGTGGACAGCGGCTCGTGCGGCGCCTCCTTCTACTCCGAGGGGCAGCTCACCGCCAACGGCGAGACCTTCGATCCGTCGGAGCTGACCGCCGCCCACAAGACCCTGCCGTTCGACACGAGGGTCCGGGTCACCAATCCGGCGAACGGCAAGTCCGTGACGGTGCGGATCAACGACCGCGGCCCGTTCGTCGAGGGGCGCTGCCTGGACCTGTCCCGGGCCGCGTTCGCCGAGATCGCCTCGTTGGACGCGGGCCACGTCGAGGTCCGCTACGAGGTGCTCGGCTGAGCCCTCGCCGGGCCGCGATCGGCCCGCCGGGGTGATCCGCGCGGCCAGAACATCCTCGGACGACGGGCCAGCTTCATTCACCCGTTCACGTCAATCAGGCATGCTGTCCCTCGTACGCACGAAACCCTTCCAGTCGGGCCGCGGCCCACTGAGCCCCGGATCCCGCGCCGGCCTCGGCGCGGCCGTCGTCCTGCTCGCGATCGTCTCGGCGGTCGAGCTGGCCGACGGGCGGTCGGCGAACTACATCGCGCTCATGGTCGCCGCGCCATTCCTGGCCGCCGCGCTGGCGTCGTGGCGGATCGTGCTCGGGGTGGGTGCCGCCGCCACGGCGCTCGGGGCGGGCTTCGCCCTCGGCGAGCAGACCGTGTCGCTCTCCACCGCGGTAGCCGTCACGTGCATCGCGCTGGGCACCGGGATCGCGGCGGCCACGGCGGCCGTACGGCAACGGCAGGCCGAGCAGATCGCCGAGCTGTCCCGGCTGGCGGCGGTGGCGCAGCAGGCCGTGCTGCGCCCGCTCGGGCCGCAGGTCGGCACTCTCTCGGTCGCCGCCCGCTACATCTCCTCCACCGCCACGGCCGAGATCGGCGGGGACCTGTACGAGGCGATCGACACGCCGTACGGGGTGCGGATGATCATCGGCGACGTGCGGGGCAAGGGGCTGGACGCCGTCCGGCTGGCCAGCATCGTGCTGGGTTCGTACCGGCACGTGGCGTACGAGCGGGCCGACCTGCGGGCGATCGTGACCGACCTGGACCGGGCGGTGGCCCGGAGCGTGGGCGACGAGGACTTCGTCACCGCCGCGTTGGTCGAGGAGCGGGGCGGCACACTCACCATCGTCAACTGCGGTCACCCGCCGCCGCTGCTGCTGCGCCGGGGCGCCGTCATCCCGCTCGAACCGCCGGCCCCGGCCCCGCCGCTGGGCTTCATGCCGGTGGTCCGCCCCCGGGTCGAGCGGTTGGAGCCCGGCGACCGCCTGCTGCTCTTCACCGACGGGCTCGGCGAGGCACGCCGGGACGGGGAGTTCTTCCCGACCGCCGACCGGGCCTGGCGGCTGCTCGGCCACGGCACCGTCGCCGACGGGCTCGCCTCGCTGGAGACCGCTCTGAAGGAATGGGTGCACGGCCGGCTCGACGACGACATCGCCCTGGTCCTGATGGAGTACACGGGCTCGCGCGGCGGCACGACCGCGACCGCGGCCGTACCGAGCTGGGAGGTCGGCGCGGCCGAGAGCTGAGGCCGGTGGCCGTCGCGAGAGGGTGTCGGGGTGGTCTCGGCAACCTGAACGCGAACTGTGTAACCGCCGTCACTTCCGAGATCGGCTTGTCGCTTCCTACCCGCGAGTAATAGAGTCGGGGTTACTGATCGGTAACACCTGTCCGGAAGCGGGGCCAGCGAGCATGACCCACTACAAGAGCAATCTTCGGGACCTCGACTTCAACCTCTTCGAGGTCTTCGGGGCGGACCGGGCGTTCGGCCAGGAGCCGTACACGGAGCTGGACGTCGACACCGCGCGCGACATCCTCGCCGAGGTCGATCGCCTCGCCCGGGAGGACCTGGCCGCCAGCTACCTGGACAGCGACCGCAATCCGCCGGTCTTCGACCCGGCCACGCACACCGCGCCGCTGCCCGAGTCGTTCAAGAAGTCGTACCAGGCGTTCATGAACTCCGAGTTCTGGCGGCTGGAGCTCCCGGCGGAGCTGGACGGCAGCACCGCGCCGCGGGCGCTGGTCTGGTCCCTCGCCGAGCTGGTGCTCGGCGCCAACGCCGCGGTCTGGATGTACTCCTCCGGCCCGTCCTTCGCGCACGTGCTGCACGTCGAGGGCACCGAGCAGCAGAAGAAGTGGGCCAAGCTCTTCGCCGACAAGCAGTGGGGCTCCACGATGGTGCTCACCGAGCCGGACGCCGGCTCGGACGTGGGCGCCGGCCGGGCCCGCGCCATTCCGCAGCCCGACGGCTCCTGGCACATCGAGGGCGTGAAGCGCTTCATCACCTCGGCGGAGCACGACCTGAGCGACAACATCATCCACTACGTGCTGGCCCGTCCGGTCGGTGTCGAGGGTGTCGGCGGCCCGGGCACCAAGGGCCTGTCGCTGTTCGTGGTGCCGAAGTACCACTTCGACGAGAACACCGGCGAGCTGGGCGAGCGCAACGGCGTCTTCGCCACCAACGTCGAGCACAAGATGGGCCTCAAGGTCTCGAACACCTGCGAGGTGACCTTCGGTGAGCACGGCGTGCCGGCCAAGGGCTGGCTGCTGGGCGAGAAGCACGACGGCATCCGGCAGATGTTCATGATCATCGAGAATGCCCGGATGATGGTCGGCACCAAGGCGATCGCCACCCTGTCGACCGGCTACCTCAACGCCCTCGAGTACGCCAAGAGCCGGGTGCAGGGCGCCGACCTGACCCAGATGGCGGACAAGACCGCGCCGCGGGTCACCATCACCCACCACCCGGACGTGCGCCGCTCGCTGATGCTGCAGAAGTCGTACGCCGAGGGCCTGCGCGCCCTGGTCTGCTACACGGCGAGCTGGCAGGACAAGATCATCCTGGCCGAGACGGCCGGTGACGAGAAGGCCGCCAAGACGGCCAAGCGGGTCAACGACCTGCTCCTGCCGCTGGTCAAGGGCGTCGGCTCGGAGCGCGCGTACGAGCTGCTCGGGCACGAGTCGCTGCAGACCTTCGGCGGCTCCGGCTTCCTCCAGGACTACCCGCTGGAGCAGTACGTCCGCGACGCGAAGATCGACACCCTGTACGAGGGCACCACCGCGATCCAGAGCCTCGACCTGATCTTCCGGAAGATCGTCCGGGACAACGGCAAGGCCCTGATGGTCGTCGCCGGCGAGATCCAGGAGTTCATCGCCACCGAGGGCGGCAACGGCCAGCTCAAGGAGGAGCGGCAGGCGCTCGGCAAGGCGCTCGTCGAGATCCAGAACATGCTCGGGGTGCTGACCGGCTGGCTGGGCGAGGCGCAGGGCGGCGACGCCCGGGCGCTCTACAAGGTCGGCCTGGCCAGCCGCCGGTTCCTGCTGGCGGTCGGCGACCTGGTCGTCGCCTGGCTGCTCCAGAGGCAGGCCGACGTGGCACTGAAGGCCCTGGCCGGCGAGGTCTCCGTCGCTGACAAGGCGTTCTACACCGGCAAGGTGGCCGCCGCCCGGTTCTTCGCCCGCGAGGTGCTGCCCCGCATCGGCGCCGACCGGCGGATCATCGAGGGCACCGACCTGGACATCATGGATCTCCCGGAGGAGGCCTTCTGAGTCACGCCACGCCCGTGTCGCGGCGGTGCCGCCGTGTCGCAGCGCTGCTGCGGCGCTGCGGCGCTGCGGTGCTGCGCGCGGCCGGGTGACGACCCGGCAGAGGGCAGGCACGACGGCCGGCGGGCGGTAGCCCGCCGGCCGTCGGCGTCCCCGGAGGTGCCGCGCCCGCCGATCGGCCCGCAGTCACCACGTCGGTTACGCAGCGTCGCGGTCAGCGCGCCGACGAGGGACGCCCTCCTCCGCCCTTTGCTCTGCACCCACGGAGGCACCAGACACTCTCGGTGTCCGTCGCGTCCGTGGGTGCAGAGCAAAGGCGATGCGGAGGCGTGGGGCTGGCGGTGCCGAGCTGTACCGGTCTCGTCCTGTTATTCCGATTCGTGCCGACTTTGGGTTGAGCGACGGGCGGCGTGTTCGTTACTCCTCGTGAAGCTCCCAGAATTTTCCAGGTCCGTCACGCTCCGCGGTCGACCGCGACGCGATCGGCCTCAGCGTCGTGGGCGAGCTGGGGCGGCATGCGCGGGGTGCCCGGATGGCGATTGCCCCTGGGAAGAGCCGGCCCCCGCTCGAAGAAGCTTCCGGAAGAGGGGGCGGCTCGGCTATTCGGTGGCCTCAGCCAGGTAGCCGGGCGGTGTGGCGGGTAACCGTCGCAGGACCACGGCAGAGAACGCCCAGAAGCCATCGCACGGGGGAGTGCAGCGCACATGGGCATTGGTAGCGGGATCTTCCTGATCGCGATCGGCGCGATCCTCACCTTCGCCATCAGGGCCAACGTCTGGTGGGTCGACCTGCGGGCGGTCGGCTGGGTGTTCATCCTGGCCGGGCTCGCCGTACTGCTGACCACGCTCTGGTTCTGGCAGGACCGCCGCAAGCGGGCGCGGACCCTGATCGTGGAGGAGAACCGGCTCTCGCATCCGACCGCGATGATGCCACCGCCGCCCGATCCGCCGCCGCCGACGGCGCCACCGTCCTGAGCCGACGCCGTCGCCCTGAACCGACGCCGACGCCGCCGTGCCGCCAACCTGAGCGGCGGTTCGACGACCGGCGGCACGACCGGCACATCGAGCGGCCCCTCAGCCATCCGCCAGCACCGGCGGATGGCTCAGCCGCGTGCGGTGTGTTGATCGGTGATCGGAGCCCGTCCCCGGTCCAGGTCGGCCCACCCGACCTCGGGCCGGTGCACGACGACGTCGCTGGTACGCATGCCGTCCTGGTCCGCGCGTAACGGGTCCAGGAGGGCGGAGAGCAGTGAGATGCCCGGGTTGTGGGCGATCAGCAGGACGGTGCGGGCGGCCGGATCGACCCGCCTGACCAGCGTCAACAGGTCCTCCATGTGCGCCTCGTACGCCTCCGCCTCGTAGCGTACGACCGGGGCGGGGCCGGCCGAGCCGCCCTCGGGTGGGGACCCGGTCATGCCCATCGCCACGCCGTGCCAGGTCTCCCGGGTGCGCCGGGCGGTCGAGCAGATGACGACGTCCGGCAGCAGCGCGTGCTTGGCGAGCCAGGCGCCGGCCGCCGCCGCGTCGGCGTGCCCCCGGGCGGCCAGTGGGCGGCGTTCGTCCGGCACATCCCCCGGCTGCTCGGCCTTGGCGTGCCGGAGCAGCACCAGTGTCCGTCCCGCGGCGTGAGCGTCCGTCATGTCCCAAGCTTGCCCGATTGGCGATCAGAGCGCCTGGGTAAGTCGATGGATGCCGCACCCTCACCGATGGCCGCGGCGGAGGCAGACGCCAGGGACAGCCGAGGAGGCGACGACATGGGTTTTGGTGGCAGCATCTTCCTGATCGCGTTGGGTGCGATCTTCGCGTTCGCCGTGGAGGCGGATCTGGGTTGGCTCAACCTGGCGGTCGTCGGCTGGGTGCTGATGCTCGCCGGCCTGGCCGGCCTGCTGGTCACCCTCCACTTCTGGAACACGCGCCGTCGTACCGTCGTCGCCCGCCCGGTGGCCGAGGACCGGGTCGTCGCCGAGCGGGTCGTGCCGGTGCAGGACGACCGGGTCGTCGAGGAGTACCGCGAGGTGCGTCGGCCGCGCCGCACGGTCTGACATCCGACGCCGATCTGACGGGGCTCCGCGGCGTGGCGGGGCCCCGTCGTCCTGCGCAGCCGTCAACGCGGGTGGTGCGTCGGTCGGTGGGGTCAGGCGAAGAGGGCGAAGTAGATGGCGATGTGGTGGCAGAGCGCCGCCACCAGCGTGCAGGCGTGGAAGAACTCGTGGTGGCCGAAGACGGTGGGCCACGGATTGGGCCGGCGCAGCGCGTAGAAGACCGCGCCGGCGCTGTAGATCGCGCCGCCGACGGCGAGCAGCACCAGGGCGGTGACGCCACCCTGGTGCAGGATGTCGGGCAGCATCGCGACCGAGACCCAGCCGAGCGCCAGGTAGAGCGGCGCGGAGACCCAGCGCGGGGCGTGCGGCCAGACCAGCTTGAGCGCCACCCCGGCGATCGCGCCGCCCCAGACCAGCGACAGCATGATCGTGGCCGGCCGGGGTTCCAGCAGCAGGACGCAGAACGGCGTGTACGTGCCCGCGATGAACACGAAGATCATCGAATGGTCCATCCGGCGCATGACCTGGTAGCCGCGCTCGGACCACACCCGCCGGTGGTAGAGGGCGCTGGTGCCGAACAGCCCGCACACCGTGAGGCTGTAGATCACGCAGCTCACCAGGGGTGCCCAGCCGGGTCGGGAGGCGGCGATCGCGCTGAGCACGATCCCGCAGACGAGGGCGACGAAGAACGCGTACGTGTGGAGCCAGCCCCGCATCCGGGGCTTACCGATGTCGACCGGCTTGAGTCGAAGCGGGGCGGAGGTGGTCACGACATCAGGTTACGGCACCGTAGGTTACCTGAAAGTAGTGCGTCCGGTCACGCGAGATGGCGACCGTCGACCCTGGTGCCCCGGATCGGTCGTGGAGTATGGCGGGATGCGGATCCGACCCGTCGGGGCGCACGCCCTGCTGATCGACTGTGACGACGCCGACCAGGTGGAGGGATGGCGGGCAACGCTGTGGCGGCGGCGCGAACGCGGAGAGCTGAGCGCCGTCGAGATCGTGCCGGCGGCCACCACCGTCCTGCTCGACGGCGTGCCCGACCCGGCCGCGACCGCCGCACGGATCGCCGCCTGGGCACCCCGCCCACCCGCCCCCGCCGGCACGGCCGCCGCCGAAACGGTCGAGGTCCCCGTGACGTACGACGGGGAGGACCTGCCCGTCGTCGCCGGCCACTGGGGCGTGGACGTGCCGGCGGTGGTCGAGCGGCTGACGCGTACCGCCTTCCGGGTGGCCTTCTGCGGCTTCGCCCCCGGGTTCGCCTACCTCACCGGGCTCCCCGCCGCACTGGCGGTGCCCCGGCTGCCCACCCCGCGCCCCCGGGTGCCGGCCGGCTCCGTCGCCCTGGCCGGCCCGTACGCCGGGATCTATCCGACGGCCTCGCCCGGCGGCTGGCTGCTGGTCGGGCGGACCGGCACGGCCCTCTTCGACGTGCACGCGGACCCGCCGGCCCGGCTCACCCCCGGCACCGAGGTGCGCCTGGTGGCCGCGTGACCGGGCCGGCGGTCGAGGTGCTCCGTGCCGGGGCGCTGACCACCGTCCAGGACCTCGGCCGGGCCGGGTGGGCGCACCTGGGCGTGCCCCGGTCGGGCGCGCTCGACCCGGCGGCGCTGCGGCTGGCCAACCGCCTCGTCGGCAACCCGGAGTCCGCCGCCGGCCTGGAGATCACGTTGACCGGCTGCGAGTTGCGGTTCTCCCGCGCCGCGACGGTCGCGGTGACGGGGACGGCCACCGCCGTCCGGGTCGGCCGCCGGTTCGGGGACGTGGGACGGCCGCTGTCGGTGCCGGCGGGCGCCGTGCTGCGGATCGACCCGCCCCGCGACGGCCTGCGCAACTGGCTCGCGGTCGGCGGCGGGATCGCCGTCGAGCCGGTGCTCGGCAGCCGGGCCACCGACACGCTCTCCGGGCTCGGCCCGCCGCCGCTGCGCGACGGCGACCTGCTGCCCCTGGGCGCGCCGACCGGGCCACCCGCCCCGGTCGACGTCACCGTCGTGGCGCCGACGCCGACCGAGCTGCGGCTGACGCTGCGCCTCGGCCCCCGCGACGACTGGCTCACCCCGGCGGCGCTGGACCGGCTGTTCGGCAGCGCGTACGCGGTGAGCCCGGTGAGCAACCGGGTCGGCGCGCGACTCACCGGCGCGGTGCTGCCCCGCGCGGTGGCCGGGGAACTGCCCAGCGAGGGAATCGTGCTCGGCGCGGTGCAGGTGCCGGCGGACGGCCAGCCGCTGATCTTCCTCGCCGACCATCCGACCACCGGCGGGTACCCCGTCGTCGGGGTGGTGGACGACGTGACCCCCCTCGCGCAGGCGCGCCCAGGGACTACGGTCAGGTTCCATGGACCTCAACGCTGACCTCGGCGAGGGATTCGGCATCTGGCGGCTCGGCGACGACACCGCGCTGCTGGACCTGGTCACCTCCGCCAACGTCGCCTGCGGATTCCACGCCGGCGACGCGTCCACGATGCGCCGGGTCTGCGAGGCCGCCACCGGACGCGGGGTCGCCGTCGGCGCCCAGGTCGGCTACCGCGACCTCGCCGGCTTCGGCCGGCGACACATCGCGTACGCCTTCGCGGAGCTGCGCGACGAGGTCACCTACCAACTCGGCGCCCTCGACGCGTTCTGCCGGCTGTTCCGCAGCCGGGTCCGCTACCTCAAGCCGCATGGGGCGCTCTACCACCACGCCGCCGCCTGCGACGAGGCCCAGGCGGCGGCGCTGGTCGCGGCGGTCGGCGAGTACGACGACCGGTTGCCGCTGCTCTGCTCGCCCGGCTCGGTCCTCGCCCAGCTCGCCGCCGGGGCGGGCCTGCGGGTGGTCGCCGAGGGCTTCGCCGACCGGGGCTACCTGCCCAACGGCTCGCTGGTGCCGCGCACCGCCCCCGGCGCGCTGGTCACCGACCCGGAGGAGGTGGCCGCCCGGGCCGTCCGGATGGCCACCGAGCGGACCGTCGTCGCCGTCGACGGCAGTGTGATCCCGTGCCCGGTCGAGTCGATTTGCCTGCACGGCGACGCCCCCGGCGCGGTCCGCTGCGCCGAGCTCGTACGCGCCGCCTTGGTCGACGCGGGGGTCACGCTTACTCCGTTCGCGTGAAAGGAAGGGCACCTTCCTATCGTTTTCTGTAGAGGAAGGTGCCCTTCCTAACACACAGGCCGGGCGGCGTGCGCCGTCCGCGTGGTGTTCAGGCGTCCAGGCCGCGGAGGACCAGCGGGAGTCGGGCGGTGGCGCCGTCGACCACCCGGACCGGGACACCCCAGTCCTGGCGGGTCAGGTGGCAGGCCGCGTGCTCGACGTCCGCGTCGCAGGTCGCCGCCTGGGCGGTCACCTGGAGCACGCCGCCGGCCACGTCGCCGTTCACCACCAGGCGGCGGGACAGCTCCGTGCCGGTGCCGGCGCCCTCCAGCAGCAGCTCGGGCGGGGACGCGGAGACCACCAGCCGCGTTGACGGGCCGTACGTCTCGTCCAGCTTCTGCCCCGGCGCTGGGGTGAAGACGACGTCCAGCGTCACCTCGCCGGCGGCCAGGTCGGTGGGCTTGCGCTCGGTGCGGTGCCGAGGGCCGTCCACGGTGCTCGCCCCCGCGGCGGAGAGCGCGCCCGGTGCCAGCCGGGTCAACCGGTGCGCGGCGGACTCCACCACCAGCACCTCGCCGGCCGGCGTCAGCACGAGGTCGCTCGGCTCCGCGAGCCCGTCGGCGACCGTCGAGACCCGGTCGCCCTCCGGGTCGTAGCGGCGGACTGCCCCGTTGTACGTGTCGGCGATCAGCACGGAGCCGTCCGGCAGCGCGCACACCCCCAGCGGGTGCTGGAGCAGCGCCGAGGACGCCGGCCCGTCCACGTGGCCGAAGTCGAAGAGCCCCTGCCCGACGGCGGTGCCCATGACGTCGTTCTCGACGTACCGGATCGCGCTGGTCTCGCTGTCGGCGATCCAGAGCCGCATGCCGTCGGCCGAGACCGAGAGGCCGGACGGCTGCGCCATCCACGCCTCGGCCAGCGGGCCGTCGCGCAGCGCCTCCACCGTCGTGCCCGCGTACATGCCGGCGGTGCGCTTCACCGGGTCGAACCACCAGAGCTGGTGGATGCCGGCCATCGCGATGACGACCCTGTCGTCGTACCAGGCCAGGTCCCAGGGGGAGGAGAGGTCGACCGAGAGCGCGTCGTGCGCGTGGTCGTCGACCGTGGAGCGCCACTGCCGACCGGTTCCCGCGACCGTGACCACCTCCCCGTCCGCCAGGCGTACGCCCCGCAGCAGGTGGTTGACCGTGTCGGCGACGACCAGGTCGTAGCCGGCCACCTCGGCGGCGTGCGCGGGCAGCAGGCAGAGCCCCTGCGGTTCGGAGAAGGTGGCCGCCCCGGCCGGACCGTCGGCCCGCCCCCGGGTGCCGGCGCCGATCCGGCGGACCAGCGTCTCCCCGTCCGACGCCAGCTCGGCCAGCGAGTGCCGGGCCGAGTCCGACACCAGCAGGTTGCCGTTCTCCAGCAGCACCGCCTTGCCGGGGAAGCGCAGCGTGGTCTCCGGCTCGGCCGGCGGCACGTACGGGCCGTCGCCCCGGTGCAGGGTGCCCTTCGCCTCGTGGGTGGCGATCAGGTCGTCGACGAGCCGCGCGAGCCCTTCGGCGTGGCCCTCGCCGGCCATGGTCGCCACCACGTAGCCCTCGGGGTCGATCACCGACAGGGTGGGCCAGGCGCGGGCCGCGTACTGCTGCCACATGTCCAGCTCGGGGTCGTCGAGCACCGGGTGGTGGACGCCGTACCGCTCCACGGCGGCGGCCAGCGCGTCCGGGTCCTTCTCGTGCTCGAACTTGGGCGAGTGCACGCCGATCACGACGAGCACGTCGCCGTACTTCTCCTCGAGCGGGCGCAACTCGTCGAGCACGTGCAGGCAGTTGATGCAGCAGAAGGTCCAGAAGTCGGCGATCACGATCTTGCCGCGCAGATCGGACAGCTTCAGGTCCCGCCCGCCGGTGTTCAGCCAGCCTCGACCGCGCAGCTCGGGGGCCCGTACTCGTGCGCTCATGAGCCCAGTCTGCCGGACGCGGCGGGTCGGGCCGGGCGGCACCCCGCGCGGGCTCGATCACATCCCACCGGCGAAACGGGGGCGGGGCCACGGTCTCCCGTGGCCCCGCCCCCGTGCTGTGGCTACTTGCCGGCCGGCTTCAGGCAGAGCACCCGGTTCGCCCCGTCACCGGGGAGCACCACGTGCGGCTGGGCCGGGTCGGCGCACTTGTCCTTCGCGTCCACCTTGGAGACCACGGTGAAGGCACCCGCCTCACCGCAGTCCGCCCCCGCCGCGCCCTCGCCCGACTGCTTGACGCAGCTGCCGACCGCCGGATCGAAGGTCGGGGCCTTCTCCGTGCCGCCGACCTTGCCGAGCAGCATGAGCAGGCCCAGCGGCACCGCCAGGATCAGCACCGCGGCGACGAGCACCGCGGCCAGCACCCGCCCGTTGCGCACCTTGGGCGTGGGCGCCTCGGTCTTCGGCTCCGCGATGGGCTTGAACGAGTCGAACCGGCCCTGGTCCTGTTCCGGAGCGCCCTGGTCCCAGGAGGACGGGGCGGGCTGCTGCCCGGGCGGCGGGAACGCCGGCGGGAAGGCGCCGCCTGGTGCGGGGTCGGCCATCGGGGCAGGCCCGTAGCCGGGTGCCGCGCCGCCAGCGGCGGCGCCGGCGGCCGGGGCGCCGAAGTGATCGGCGGGGCGGTCCGCGCCATCGTGCGGCCGGACCCCGTTGACGGGCCGGCCGTTGGCCGGCGCGTCGACGAAGGACGGCACGCCCGGCGGGAAGGTCGGGGGCGCGGCCGGCGACGCGGGCGCGACCGGAGCGGCGGCGCCGAAGGCGGCCGCTCCCCGCTCCCGGTCGTCGAAGCGGGGGTCCGGCCCCTGGTCGAAGCGGGGCTCCGGCGCCTGGTCGAAGCGCGGCTCGGGAGCCCGGTCGAATCGCGTGTCCTGGTCGAACCGGGCGTCCGGGCCCTGGTCGAATCGCGTGTCCTGGTCGAACCGGGCGTCCGGGCCCTGGTCGAATCGCGTGTCCTGGTCGAACCGGGCGTCCGGGCCCTGGTCGAACCGCGCGTCCTGGTTGAACCGCGTCTCGGGCCCCTGGTCGAACCGCGGCGGCGGCGCGTGGTCCGGCCGGTGCCCGTGCGGCTCGTCCTGCGCCGGTGCGTCCGCTGGCTCAGGGCGGGCCGGCCGGCCGTACACGCGGGGCTGCGGCGCGGGGGTGCCACCCGGCTGCAGGGGCTGGTCGGCCGGCGGCATCACCCGGCTGGCCAGCGGCACCGCGGCGCTCGCCGAGACGCTGCCGGCCGCCGCCTCGGCACCCTCCGGCGCCGGTACGGCCGCCCGCCCGCCCGACTCCGGCGAGGTACGCGGAGCGGGCACCACCGGCCCGGCGGTGGACTGCGGATCGTCGTGCCGGGAGCCGGCCTGCGCCCAGCTCGGCTGCTCCTGCCCGTACGCCGGCACACCGCCCTCCCGGGCGGACTGCTCGGGCGCGAACTGGGCCGGGGGAACGTAGTCGGTCGGCGGGGCGGCGGCCAGGCTGGCGCCGGGCACCCGCTGCTCCTGGGGCGGCAGGGGCACAGCGTTGGCCGGCGAGATGCCGGGACCCGGGGCGGGCTGGTAGATCGGCGGCTCCTCGGCGCGGTCCGCCTCCCAGCCGTTGCCGGCCCGGTTCGCGGCGGGCTCGCCCGCCGCGGCGCGGCCCCACGCCTCGTCCGCCGACCACGGCTCGACGTCCGGTACGGCCGGTCCGCCGACCCGCTGCGGCAGGCTCTCGGCCGCGGGGCCCCATGGCGGCGGCCCGCCGTCGCCGGAGGCGGGAACGGCCGCCCGGCCGGGCGGGGTCGAGGCCGGTGCGGAGGCGCCCCAGCCGTTCGGGTCCCGGTCCTCGGGCTGCTGCGGCACCGAGGCCGCGCCTCGGGTCGATGCCGGCTCGTCCCGGCCCGGCCACTCGTCATCCTGCTGCTGCCCGGCAGGACTCCAGCCGCCCGAGCGGGTGGGGTCCTGCGGGGGCTCGGTGTTCCAGCTGCCGGAGCGGGCGGGGTCGTCCTGGGCGGGCCAGGGCTGCGGGGCGGGGGCGGCCTGCGGGACCTGGGCGGCGCCGCGCGCGGCGGGCTCGGGCTGCGCGTCCTGCTGGACGCCGCCTACCCAGCCACCGGAACGGTTCGGGTCATCCTGCTGGGCGGCCCAGCCGTCCTGCCGGGGCCGATCGTCCGGGACGGCGTCGCCGGCCCAGCCGCTGGAGCGGGCCTGGTCGTCCTGCTGTCCGGCCGTCCAGCCGCCGGAGCGGGTGGGGTCCTGCGGGGGCTCGGTGTTCCAGCCGCCGGAGCGGGCGGGGTCGTCCTGGGTGGGCCAGGGCTGCGGGGCGGGGGCGGCCTGCGGGACCTGGGCGGCGCCGCGCGCGGCGGGCTCGGACTGCGCCCAGGCCGGGGAGGGCTGCTCGGTCTGGGCCCAGGCGGGCTGGTCGGGGGCGGCGTGCGGCGGGGCGGCGGCGGCGGCCCAGGTGGGACCGGGCTGCTCTCCCGGCGCGCCGGGCCACGCCGGCTGTGGGGACCCGCCGGCGGGTCCCCAGGTGGCGGGCGGGGCGGGGTCGGCCTGCTGCGGAGGCTGGCCGGCGCCCCAGGCGGGGGCCGTCTGCTGCTCGTTCTGGTTTGCCCAGGCGGGAGGGTTCGGCTGCCCGGACGGTGGCGGGGGCGCCCAGCCCAGGTCGGGGGCGCCGCCGTAGCCGTTGCCCTGCTGCGCCGGGCGGTCGCCGTACGGCGCCGGTCCGCCGGCGCCCGGCGACACCTCGTCCGGCTGCTGGCCGGGGTGGTGCGTGCCCTCGGACGTCATGCGTGCGCCTCCTCCATCACCTGTCGGCCGCCGCTGCCGATCGGTCTGCTCGGCAGGGTGGCCGGCGTCGCCGGTGTACCGGCCGTACCGGCTCCCCGCACCGTATCCGGTGACTGCCCGAGGGCTTCCGGGGAGCACCCGGCCGTCACTCCCTGTGGCCGGGTGGTGTCGAGCGGCTTCTATCGACTCGACCTGCTCCCGGTCGGCGGGCAACGACCGAAGCCCACCGTACCGGGCGCTGCGGCGGGGTGGAATCCCGGTGTCAATGGGTGTGAAACGCCGATGGCCCGCCCGGGCGGACCGGGCGGGCCATCGATCTGGAGGAGGTGAGGAACGATCTGGGCGTCAGCTCATGTGACGCTGGGCGATGGCGAGGATCTCTTCGCGGACCGCGGGCGAGTTGGCGGAGCGCAGCGCGTGCTCGATGGCACGGGCGCGGCGGTTGGCGTCGCGGCGGTTACGGATTCGCTCGATCATGCTCATGGTGGTCTCTCCTCCTGGCTATTCGGTTGTCAGCCCCTTGATGTCTCTATTGAACCGCAGAACGCCCCCAACTTCCATCGATTATTAGGTGAGCTGGGACACGAGCCGAACAATCGAAGGTCAAACCGGTCCGTGAGCCGATGTTTCTGTCTCCCAACGGTCACGGCCGGTGTGCCGGGCGTTCACCCGAGGCACACCGGCCGTGGCTGGTGTCGAGACCCGTCAGGTCCAGGCGAGCAGCGCCGCCTCCGGGTCGGCCAGGAAGTCCCCGATGTCGCGCAGGAACTTCGAGCCCAGCTCGCCGTCGATGATCCGGTGGTCGAACGACAGGCCCAGCGTGGTGACCTGGCGCGGACGGACCTTGCCCTTGTGCACCCAGGGCATCTCGCGTACGGCGCCGAAGGCCAGGATCGCTGACTCGCCCGGGGGCAGGATCGGCGTGCCCGTGTCCACGCCGAAGACACCCACGTTGGTGATCGTCAGGGTGCCGCCGGACATGTCGGCCGGCGAGGTCTTCCCCGCCTTGGCCGTCTGCACCAGGTCGGTCATCGCGTCCGCCAACTCGCGCAGCGAGAGCCGGCCGGCGTCCTTGATGTTCGGCACGATCAGCCCTCGCTCGGTGGCCGCCGCGATGCCCAGGTTGACGTAGTCCTTGACCACGATCTCGTCGCCGGCCCAGGTCGAGTTGACCATCGGGTGGCGCCTGACAGCCAGCAGCACCGCCTTGGCGACCAGCAGCAGCGGCGATACCCGCACGTCGCGCCACTCCCGCCGGCCGCGGAGCCGGTCCAGGGCCTTCATCGCCCGGGTCACGTCGACGGTCAGGAACTCCGTCACGTGCGGGGCGGTGAACGCCGAGCGGGACATGTTCTCGGCGGTGAGCTTGCGTACCCCCTTGACCGGGATGCGCTGCTCGCGGTCCGCGCCGAAGCTCGCCGCCGCCGTGGCCGGGGCCGCCACCGTCAGCGGCTCGGCCGCCACCGGGGTGCCACTCGCCGCCCGCTGCACGTCCTCCCGGGTGATCGAGCCCAGCGGGCCCGAGCCGGTCAGCGTGGACAGGTCGACGCCGAGGTCCTTGGCGAGCTTGCGGACCGGAGGCTTGGCCAGCACCGGGCCGCCGGCCCGGCCGTGGCCGTTCGCCGGGGCCGTGCTCACCGGCGCGACCGGGGCCGCGGGGGCGACCGGGGCCGCCGGCGCGACCGGGATCGCCGGCGCGACCGGAGCCGCCGGGGCCGCGGCCTGGGCCGGCACCGGGGCGCCGCCCTTGCGCGGGCGCCGCTTGGCGGCCGTGGTCCGCGGGCCGTAGCCCACCAGCACGGCGGTACGCCCACCCGGGGCCGGACCGCCGATCAGGCCCGGCTCGACCGCGCCCTCGGCCGGCGCCACCTCGACCGCCGCCAGCGACGCCGCCGACGGGGCGGGCAGGTCGGCGGCCGGCGCACCGGTCGCCGACGCCTCGATGGGCCCGGCGCCCGGGTCGGTGTCGATCGCGATGATCGGTGTGCCGACCTCGACGGTGGTCCCCTCCGGGTGGAAGATCGCCTGCACCTGGCCGGCCCACTTCGCCGGGATCTCGACGGCCGCCTTGGCCGTCTCCACCTCGACGATCGGCTGGTTCAGCTCGATGACGTCGCCGACCTTGACCAGCCAGGCGAGGATCTCGCCCTCGGTCAGGCCCTCGCCCAGGTCGGGAAGGTTGAACTCCTTGATCCGCGACATGCCGCTCACCAGCCGAAGGTGCGGTCGACGGCGTCGAGCACCCGGTCGAGGTCGGGAAGGTACTCCTCCTCCACCCGGGAGGCCGGGTAGGGAGTGTCGAAGCCCGTCACCCGCAGCACCGGGGACTCCAGGGAGTAGAAGCACTCCTCGGTGACCCGGGCCGCGATCTCCGAGCCCAGGCCCAGGTTGCCCGGGGCCTCGTGCACGACCACGCAGCGGCCCGTGCGCTTCACCGACTCGTACGCGGCGGTCAGGTCCAGCGGCGAGATCGTGCGCAGGTCGATGACCTCCAGCTCGCGGCCGTCCTCGGCCGCGGCCGTCGCCGCGTCCAGGCAGGTCCGCACCATCGGCCCGTACGCCAGCAGGGTGGCGTCGGTGCCGGCCCGGGCGACCCGGGCGGAGTGCAGCGGGTACGCCTCGGACAGCGGGGCGTCCAGTTCGACCGGACCCTTCTCCCAGTAGCGCCGCTTCGGCTCCATGAACACGATCGGGTCGTCCGAGGCGATGGCCTGCTGGATCATCGTGTACGCGTCCTGCGGGCTGGCGCAGCTCACCACCTTGAGGCCGGCGGTGTGGGCGAAGTACGCCTCCGGCGACTCCGAGTGGTGCTCGACCGCGCCGATGCCGCCGCCGAAGGGGATCCGGATGACCATCGGGATCTTGACCTTGCCCTGCGAGCGGTAGTGCATCTTCGCCACCTGCGACACGATCTGGTCGTACGCGGGGTAGACGAAGCCGTCGAACTGGATCTCGCAGACGGGGCGGTAGCCGCGGATGGCGAGGCCGACCGCGGTGCCGATGATGCCGGACTCGGCGAGCGGGGTGTCGATCACCCGCTGCTCGCCGAAGTCCTTCTGGAGGCCGTCGGTGATCCGGAAGACGCCGCCGAGCTTGCCGACGTCCTCGCCCATGATGACGACCTTCGGGTCGTTCTCCAGGGCCTTGCGCAGGCCGGTGTTGAGGGCCTTGCCGAGGGTGAGCGTCTCCGTGGCCATCAGTGGGCGCTCCCCTCGAACGACTCCATGTACCTGCTGAACTGCGCCCGCTGCTCGTCGAGCTCGGGGGACCCGGTGGGGTAGACGTGGTCGAACATCGTCACGGGCTCCGGGTTGGGCATGGCGAGCACCCGCTCGCGCAGGTGCACCGACTCGGTGCGGGCCTGCTCGTCGACGTCGGCGAAGAAGTCCGCGTCGGCGATCTGCTGCCTGGTCAGGAACGCCTTCATCCGGGCGATCGGGTCCTTGGCCTGCCAGGCCTCGACCTCGCTGGCGATCCGGTAGCGGGTCGGGTCGTCGGAGGTGGTGTGCGCGCCCATCCGGTAGGTGTAGGCCTCGATGAGGCTGGGGCCCTGGCCGAGCCGGGCGTTGTCCAGCGCGTGCCGGGTCACCGCGTACGACGCGAGCACGTCGTTGCCGTCCACCCGCACGCCGGGGAAGCCGAAGCCGCCCGCCCGCTGGTAGAGCGGGACACGGGTCTGCCGCTCCAGCGGCTCCGAGATGGCGTACTGGTTGTTCTGGCAGAAGAACACCAGCGGGGCGTTGAAGACGCTGGCCCAGACGAACGCCTCGTTGACGTCGCCCTGGCTGGTGGCGCCGTCGCCGAAGTAGGCGATCACCGCCTCGCCGTCCTCGGTCCCGGTCTTGCCGTCCATGCTGACGCCCATGGCGTACCCGGTCGCGTGCAGGGTCTGTGCCCCGATCACGATCGTGTACATGTTGAACTTGAACTCGTTCGGGTCCCAGCCGCCCTGGTCGACGCCCCGGAACAGGCCGAGCGGCATGATCGGGTCGATGCCCCGGCAGTAGAGGACGCCGTGCTCCCGGTAGGTCGGGAAGGCCATGTCCTGGGTGCGCAGCGCACGCCCCGAGCCGACCTGCGCGGCCTCCTGGCCCAGCAGGCTGGCCCACAGGCCCAGCTCGCCCTGGCGCTGCAACGCGGTGGCCTCGGCGTCGAGCTTGCGGACCAGCACGAGGTCGCGGTAGAGCCCGCGGTACTCCTCGTCGGTGAAGTCGACGCGGTACTCCGTCCCGTCCGGGCCGGTCGCGCTCTCGATCCGCTCACCCTCCGGGGTGAGCAACTGCACCAGCTGCGGGTCGCCGGTCGCGCCCTTCCTGGAGCGGGGTGCGGCCCGCCGGCCGCGGCTGGAGACCCCGGGGTCGCCCTTTGCCATCCGTCTCTCCCTGTCTGTCTGCGTCGGCACCGGGGGGTCACCCGGCCGCGCAACTCGTGCGCCTGTCCGGCTGGTGCCGGACCGGTTCCTGGCGGCCGCGCCTAGCCCCGGTGGGGGTTGCCGCGCGGCGTGAAGCCGGATTCTTGGCCGAACCCGGTTCGGGAGCGCCGGCGCCCAGCCGCGCCTGCCGCGGGGGTGCGCGGAGGTCGAGGCTGCGTTGCCGTCGTGGTCCATATTCGCATCACACGTGAGCGCGCCCACAGTACGCCCGCCCCGCACCGGGAGGGCGGCCCGCTTCGTTACACGAAGCGCCGGGTGTCCGTTCCATCGACGCGCGGCCGATCCGGCGATGGTTCGTCACCGTTCGGGCAGATACGCGTGTCGACACGCGGTAGGGGGTTGGCTGACGGAGCGTCACTGGGCAGGCTGATTGGCGGGGGGATGGCCCAGGTCGAGGGGTTTGCCGCTTCCTCGCGGCGATCTGGGTGCCGCCGGCTGGCTCCGGTCGCGGTGTCCCGCTGATCGTCGGGCCGGCGAACGGTCGCGAAGCCGACGCTCGTCCGGCAGGTCGTCGTGGGTGCCGGACTCGACGATGCGGCCGTGGTCGCGGGGCGGAGTCGGGCGACCGCTGCCCCGGGCCGGCGGGAGACCAACGAGGAGGAGTGCGCGGTGTCCGATCCAGGCGAAGGCCCCGGTGCCCCGTTCCTCGTTCGGCACCGTGCGGCCGGTGGCTACCGCCGACTGGTGGGCGCGCACCGGGCGCCCGGGTCCGGCGGGCCGCCCCGGGGCTACCTGTTCACCGTGGCGCTGCTCGCCGGCACCGCGTCGATGCCGATCCTCGCCGCGATCAGCACCGGCTCTGCCACGGTCGGCAGCACCGCCCTGCCCGACAGCGGCACCCCGTTCCTGCCCACGCCCTCCGTGGGTCCGGTGGTGATCCCGGTGCCGGCGACGAACCAGCCGGCGGTCGTCCCGTCGACCCCGTCCCCCGCCGTGGCGACCCCGAGCACCTGGCGGCCCGCCGCGCCGGCCCCGCGTACGCCGGTCGTGGCGGCGCCGGGCCCGGGGTCGGTGGTGCGGCCCGCGCCCCCGCCCGCGGTGGTCCCGTCGCGCCCGCCGGGCGGCCGGCCGGTTCCGCTGCCCTCGCCGAGCCCGTCACCCAGCCCTTCCCCGTCCACGTCGCCCTCGCCCGAGCCGACCCTCTCGCCGAGTCCGTCCCCGGTGATCACGGCGACCGGCTCGCCGACCCCGGGACCGTCGGCGGAGCCCACGAGCACGGGCTCGCCGCCGACCGCCGATCCCACGCCGACCGCCGACGCCACGCCGACCGCCGACGCCACGCCGGCCTCGTCCCCGGCCGGCCCACGGCCCGCCGAGGCTTCCCGCCTGACGGTCGAGCCCGCCGGAGTGCGGGCCGGCGCCGGGCGGCCACGGGTACGGTGACGGCCGACGGCAGGTGAGCCGCCCGACGGCGCGGCGCGGGTCGGGCCGCCGGTGGGTGGACGGGGTGGCTCCGGGCGCGGCCCGGGGCGGAGCAGAGGCGGAGCGCTGAGCGGAGCGGACGGCACGGGCGCAGGTCCCTCGACCCGCCCGGACGCCGTGCCGCGTCCCGGCCCCACGCTGCGGCTCGCCCGGCTCGTCACCGAGCTGACCGCGCCTGCGGTGCTGGTCTCCCTGCTGACCGTGGCGGTCGGCTGGCACAGCACCCGGGGCGCGTACGGGCTGGCCTGGGGCCTGCTCGCCACGCTCTTCGTCAGCGGCATCCCGTTCGCGTACATCGTCGGCGGGGTGCGCCGGGGCCGGTTCACCGACCACCACGTGGGCGTCCGCGAGCAGCGCCGCGTTCCACTGCTGTTCGGCCTCTGCTCGGTGGCCGCCGGCCTGGCCCTGCTCGCGGTCCTCGGCGCGCCCCGCCCGGTGCTGGCCCTGGCCGCCGCCGGGCTGCTCGGCCTGGTGGTCGCCGTGGCCGTCAGTCACTGGTGGAAGATGTCGATCCACTCGGCGGTGGCCGCCGGCACGGTGGTCGTGCTGGTGCTGACGTTCGGGGCCGCTCTGCTGGCGACCGCGCCACTGCTCGCGCTCGTCGGCTGGTCCCGGGTCCGTCTGCGCGACCACACCGTGCCCCAGGTGGTCGCGGGAGCACTGCTCGGCGCCCTGATCGCGGGCGTCGTCTTCGCCACCCTCCGCTGAAACCGCCACCGCCGCACCGTCCTGCGCCCGAACCGCTCGTCGCGAACCCGCGCCCGGCCACCTGGTCGAGGCCCCCGGTGAGGGTGACGGGCCGCTGGATCGTCCGGACCCTTCCGGTCGTCAGGCCGGTGGCGGCTGCCAGGCGGTCAGCGCGACCCGCGCCACGGCCGCCAGTTCGTCCTCCGTGGCGCCGTCGCGGGCCTGTACCGACATGCCCTGCACGATCGCGCCGACGTACCGGGCCAGGCTCCGCGGGTCGGCGGCGGGATCGAGGGTGCCCACCGCCTGCGCCCGCCGGAAGTAGTCGGCGATCTGCTCCAGAGTGGTGTCGCGGCGGGCGGCGACGGCCCGCGCCACGGAGTCGGATTGTGGCGGCACCTCCAGCGCCGCCGTGGAGATCATGCAACCGCCCGGACCGCCACTGCCGGCGAACTGGCGTGCCGCGCCGAGGAGGAAGTCCGCGAGCCCGGCGCGGTCGGGGACCTCCCGGTCGAGCGGGGCGGTGGCGTGGCGTCCGACGTGCGTGACGTAGTGGTCGAGGCAGGCGGAGTACAGCCTTGCCTTCGAGCCGAACGCGTGGTAGATGCTCGGCGGGTTCAGGCCGGTGGCCGCCTGCAGCATCGTCAGGCTCGCGCCCTCGTAGCCGTGCGCCCAGAACACCCGCATGGACTGCTCGAGAACCCGCTCCTGGTCGAAGGACCGGGGCCGGCCGGGGCCCCCCTCCCGCTTTTTCATAGTGACCACTATAGTAAACGCGGGTTGTTTAGCGATCGATACAAAAAAGGGGGCGTCGATGGGATCGTCAGTGCTGGTGACGGGTGGTTCGCGGGGCATCGGTCGGGCGATCGCCGTGGGACTGGCGGGTACCGGCGCGGAGGTCGTCGGGATCCACTACACGCGCGACGAGGCGGCCGCCCGGCAGACCGCGGAACTGGTCCGTCAGGCCGGCGCCGCGCCGGTGCTGGTACGCGCGGAGTTCGGCACCGACGGCGTGGCCGCCGCCGAGCGGCTTGCCACGACGTTCCTCGACCAGGTCGAGCAGACCGTCGGGCACCGCCAGATCGACGTCCTGGTCAACAATGCCGGCATCGGTGGTCCGCAGCAGCTCGGTTCGATCGACGAGGCGACGTACCGGCGGGTGGTGGAGGTCAACCTCACCGTCCCGATCTTCCTCACCCAGGCGCTCTGGCCGCACCTGCGCGACGGAGGGCGGGTGATCAACGTGTCCACCGGATACACCCGGATCGCCGCCCCCACGCACCCTGTCTACTCGGCGACGAAGGCGGCGCTGAACGCGCTGACCCTGGCCCTGGCCCCCACACTGGGCGCCCGCGGCGTCACCGTCAACGCGGTGATGCCCGGCGTCATCGAAACCGACATGAACGCCGACTGGCTCGACCAGGGGGACGCCCGGAAGGAGGCGGCCGGGCTGTCGGTGTTCAACCGGGTCGGCGACGTCGACGACGTGGCCGACGTGGTGCGGTTCCTCGCCTCGGAGCAGTCCCGCTGGATCACCGGGCAGGTCATCGACGTCACCGGCGGTTCGGCCCTCTGACCGGGCCGGTGCCCCGGCGACGTCGCGCCAGGGCACCGGGCCCGCGAGCTGTCAGGCGCCCTCGTCGGCCAGGCGGTGGCGGTTGGCCTCGATCCAGGCGTCCAGGGCGGCCGGGTCGTCCGGGTCGACGCCGTCGGCCATCAACTGCGCCACGGCGGCGGTGGCGGGGCTGCGCCGCTCGCCCGTGCTGTAGAGGCGGGCGAACTCCGGCACCATCTCCTCGATCGCCGTGTCGGTCTGCGCCGCCGCCCGCTCCGGCAGCCCGCGCTTGCGGGCGGCGTACGCGGCCCAGCCGCGCAGCACCCGGGGCAGCAGGGCGGCGTCGTCCATGTCCAGCACCGCCCGCCGGTGCACCCAGTCCAGCAGGAACAACCCGGACACGGTCGGGCTCCACCGCATCGGGTCGGCGTCGGGGAAGCTGGCCGCGTGGTCCAGCAGCAGGCTGAGGCAGAAGTGCAGCGAGGCCAGCTCCGCCCCGTCGACGGCGTCCAGGCCGAACCGGGCCGCCTCCGGCGAGGCGAGGAACCGGCGGACCAGCTCCGTACGCTCGGCGGCGGAGAGCGGCTCGACGGCGGGCGCGGGCACGGTGCGGATGGGGCGGGGCAACCGCGCCAGCCGGGCGCCGAGCAGGGCGCGGTCGGTGGCCAGCGAGCCCTCCCCGGGCAGCTCGCTCAGGCTGTCGGTGATCGTCAGGTGCCGGCCCACCTCGGCGTGCATCCGGGCCGGCTCCTCGTCGCGGAACCAGGTCAGCTCGTCCCCGGCACACATCTGCCGCACCTGGTCGAGGATCCGGTCGGGCGGCCCGCCGACGAAGACGTCCTTGGTGATGCCGATGTTGTGGTCGAGCAGCGTCACCACCGCGTGCGCCGGCCCGCCGGCCGGGTCGTCGTACGCGAAGGTCGCCAGGTAGGAGGTCTGGTCGCCGTACACGTCGCCGTAGGACCAGCAGCCGGTGAGGTGGACCCGGCCGAGGTGGGCGGCCCAGGCGGGGGTGGCGGCGCCGGGGCGGACCCGGGCGGCACCCTCGGCGTCGGGCACCAGCGCGGCGAAGACCGAGCGGACGGTGGTCGCGGCGGCCGAGCGGCGACGGGAGGTGGCGGCCAGGAAGCCGGCCACGAATTCCCGCACCGCGCCGTCGCGGTCGGTCTCCGCGACCGCGTAGACGCTGCCGAGCAGGGCCGCGCCGAGCATCTCCGCGTCGAGGGCGTTCTCCAGCTTGGCCACGTCGCGGGCGGCGTGCAGCACCGCGTCGTACGGGGTCTGAGGCGTTCCCATCCACCGACCCTACGCTGCCGCCCGGCTCCGGACGGTACGAGCGACCCGAGCATCGCCCGCGTCGTGGGCACCCACCATCGCCGACCTGCGGCTGCCGCCGACGAGTGCCCGGGTCAGCGGCCGGCGGCGTCCCGCAGGGCGGCGCGGGCCTCGGCGTAGGAGGCGAGCACCGCCCGCACCGGGGCCAGCACCTGTTCCTCGCCGACCGTCGTCACCCGCTCGGTGAGCCGGTGCTCGGCGCGGCGGCGGGCGCGGCGGGCCGCCCACCGGACGGCCGGCCTGGTCAGGGCCGCCACCAGCAGCCCGGCGAGCAGGCCGCCGAGGAGCAGCAGGGTGGGCAGCGGCACCTCGCCGACGGCCGGGTCGGCCAACTCCGGCAGGCCCAGTGCGCGCAGCCCGTAGCCGAGCGCCAGCCAGGCGAGCCCGGCCAGCGCGGCCAGGGTCACCAGCCACTGGAGGCCGCCAACGATCCGCCACCAGAGCGGCCGCCGGTCCATGCCGAGGTCGGTGCCGGCGACCGCGCGGTCCAGCACGTCCGGCAGGTCGCCGAGGCGCGACCGGGCGGCGGCGGTCACCGCGGCGGGCCAGGAGGCGGGCAGTTCCGCCCCGGCCCGGTCGGCCACGGACCGGATCGCCAGCCCGAGCGCGGAGCGTTGCGCGGCGGTGGGGTCGGGCACCGAGGTCGCGGCGACCGGGCTCTCCGCCGGGTCGTCGCGCTCGCCGGCCGGGCCGGGCAGGTGCAGCCGGCGCAGCGGGTCGGGCCGCAGCCGCCGCCAGCCCCGGATCAGCGGCCAGCCGGTGGCGGCGGCGCCCCGGTGCCGGTACGCCTGCTCGACCGCCTCGGCGACCGTCGGCACCCCGGCGGCGCCGGCCAGCGCCCGGTGCAGCGCGGCGACGGCGGCGTCGTCCGGCCCGGCGGCCGGCGACCCGCCCCCGACCAGCTCGTCGAGCCCGGCCACCACCGTGTCCACGTCACCCTGGAGCCGGCGCAGCGCGGCCTGCCGCCCGGCCACCGTCCGTTCCAGCGCCTCCCGGAGCCCGACCATGCCCGCCGGTTCCACGGCGGTGGTGGCCTGCAGCGGCACGCCGGCCAGGCCGTCCGCGTCGAGCAGGCGGCGCAGGTCGGCCAGCACCCGGGGCAGCTCGGCCGGGGGCAGCCGGTCGGCCTGGTTGAGCACGACCAGCGTGACATCCCTGTGCCGGTGGAACTCGCGCAGGTAGCTGGTGTGGATGACGCGGTCGGCGTACTTCTGCGGATCGACCACCCAGACCACGAGGTCGACCAGGCCGAGCAGGCGGTCCACCTCCAGCCGGTGGGACCGCTGCACCGAGTCGAAGTCGGGCAGGTCGAGCAGGATCAGCCCGTGCAGGGCGGACTCGTCGTCGCCGTCGAGCACGCTCTCCCGGACGAACCGGTGCCGGGGCAGCACGCCGACCCAGTCGAGCAGGCGGTTGCCGCCGTCGAGCGGCCCCCAGACGCAGGCGTGCGTGACGCCGGTGGTGGGGCGGCGCACCCCGACCGGGGACAGCTCCATCCGGGCGAGCGCGTTGAACAGGCTGGACTTGCCGCTGCCGGTCGCGCCGGCGAGGGCCACCACGGTGTGGTCGCGGGAGAGCGCCAGCCGGGTGCCGGCCCGCTCGACCAGGGTGTGCGCCGACATGAGTCGCGAATCCGGCAGGTGGCCGTCGACGACCGTGAGGAACCGGCGTACGGCGTCGAGGCGGGCGATCAGCGCGTCGGCGTCCACCCGTCGGTCACCACGGAACGCCTCCCGCATCCGCCCGACGATGTTCGTCATGATCCCCCGCCCTCGGTGCCGGGGAGGCGTGCGGCGTCCGCGTCGGCCAGGCCGCTGCGGTGCCGGGCCATCTCCACCCCGTTGCCGGCCCGGCGCAGGGCCTCCGCGGTGTCCGCGGCGGGCCGGGCCTCCGCCGTCCGGGCCAGGTAGCGGGCGGCCTCGTCGTCCAGCAGGGCCCGCACCCGGTTCAGCAGGTCGGCCCGGGCCTTGGCGGCGAGCGTACGCACGGCCTGGTCGCCGAAGACCGCCTGGAGCACGGTCTGCGCGGCGACCGTGGTGCCGGCCCCGGTGGCGACCTCCAGCCCGGTCGGGATGAACGCGGTCGAGGCGAACACGGCGATCATCACGGCGAGCCCGGTGGCGTTGACGGCGTACGCGGCCGTGCGGGCCACGAAGCGCCGGTCGCCGCCCTCGACCCGCACCAGCTCCAGCACGCCGCGCTGCCACTCCCGGACCAGGCGCTCGGCCCGCTCGGGCAGGTCGCCGGCGGGGTGGGCGAGCCCCGGTTCGAGCAGTGCCGCCCCGGCGGGATGCGCCTTCCACCCGGTGTACGCGTTCTCCGCCGCCTCGGCGGCGACGCCGCGCAGCAGGGTCACCAGCTGGGACTCGATCGCCTCGCGCAGCTCGGAGGCGGGCGCGGGACGGCCGGTGACGGTGGCCACCACCCGGTCGCGGAGCCGCCCGATCCGGGCCTCCAGCGTGCGGAAGAACTCCCCGGTGCCGACGAACTCCTGCCAGCGGGCGAGCACCTCGCCACGGAGCAGCCGACCGTCCTTCAGCCCCTGCTCGACGGTCCGGTGCGCCCCCCGGTACGCCGCCCGCACCCGCTCGTCGAGCGCGTCAGCGGCGGTCACCTGCTCGTCGGCGGCGTCGGCGAGCCCCTCGACCGCCGGGCGCAGCGCGGCGAGTGCGCCGTCGAGGGTCTGCCGGACCACGGCCGCCCGGGCGTCGGCGTCGGCGGCCAGCCGGGCGAACCAGGCGGAGAGCGGCGCGGTCACCCGGTCGGGCAGCAGGCCCTGCCCGTCGACCGAGGTCTCGGGCAGCACGAACAGCGGGGCGGCGCCGAGATCCTGCGCGGCGAGCATCTCCGACAGGTGGGCGGCGATCTCGTCGGCCGCCTCCGGGGGCACCCGGTCCAGCACCATGGCGATCACCGCGCCCCGGGCCCGGGCGCTGCGCAGCAGCTCCCAGGGGACCGCGTCGGCGTAGCGGGCGGCGGTGGTGACGAAGAGCCAGAGGTCGGCGGCGGCCAGGAGTTGGCCGGCCAGGGCCCGGTTGGCGTCGACCACCGAGTCGATGTCGGGCGCGTCGAGGAAGGCCAACCCGGGCGGCAGGGCGGGGGCGGTGACCAGTTGCAGGGTGCGCGGGTCCTCGCTGGGCTCGTTGGTGCGGGTGAGGCCGGGCAGCAGCTCGCCCTGACGGAACCAGCCGGAGTCGGCCGGGCTGCACACCAGCACCGGGGAGCGGGTGGTGGGCCGGAGCACCCCGGCCGCGCTCACCCGTGCCTGCACCAGGCTGTTGACCAGGGTGGACTTGCCCGCGCCGGTGGACCCGCCGACCACCACGAGCAGCGGCGCGTCGAGCCGGCGCAGCCGGGGCAGCAGGTAGTCGTCGAGCTGGTCGGTGAGGCTCCTGGCGGCCTGTCGGGCGGGCTCGGCGGAGGGCAGCGCCAGCGGGAACCGGGCCGCCCCGATCGCGGCGCGCAGGCCGGCCAGCGCGGCGGGCAGGCTGTCGTCCCCGGTGGTGGCGGGCCGGTCCTCCCCGGCGTCCGTGGAGCCGGTGCGGGCTGCGACGGTGGGCGCGTCGGCCTGGGTGGCGGAGTCGCCGTGCGTCGTCACCGCTAAAGCGTGCCCGACCGACGCAAGGGAAGACAACCGGCCGGTAGTACCCGTGACTTGCGTCGGGTCGGCTCAACCTCGACTTGACGATTTCCGGGGGCGTGGCACTATTGAGTCAAGTTCACTCAACTTGTGGTGGGGTCGCTGCGGGCGACGCCGCCACGCAGCTCAGGGCGGTGCCCACGAGCGGCTCACAACGTCACGAAGCGAGGAAGCGAAGATGGCACGTGCGGTCGGTATCGACCTCGGCACGACGAACTCCTGCGTCAGCGTCCTGGAGGGCGGTGAGCCCACCGTCATCGCCAACGCTGAGGGCTCGCGGACGACCCCGTCGATCGTCGCGTTCGCCCGCAACGGCGAGGTGCTTGTCGGTGAGGTCGCCAAGCGCCAGGCGGTGACCAACCCGGACCGGACGATCCGCTCGGTCAAGCGGGAGGTCGGCACCAACTGGTCCGTCGACATCGACGGCAAGAAGTACACCCCGCAGGAGATCTCGGCCCGCACGCTGATGAAGCTCAAGCGGGACGCCGAGGCGTACCTGGGCGAGCAGATCACCGACGCGGTGATCACCGTCCCGGCCTACTTCAACGACAGCCAGCGCCAGGCCACCAAGGAGGCCGGCGAGATCGCCGGCTTCAACGTGCTGCGGATCGTGAACGAGCCGACCGCGGCGGCCCTGGCGTACGGGCTGGACAAGGGCTCCAAGGAGCAGACCGTCCTGGTCTTCGACCTCGGCGGCGGCACCTTCGACGTGTCGCTGCTCGAGCTGGCCGAGGGCGTCATCGAAGTCAAGTCGACCAGCGGTGACAACAACCTCGGTGGTGACGACTGGGACCAGCGCATCATCGACCACCTGGTGAAGACCTTCCGGGGCGAGCACGGCATCGACCTGGCCCAGGACAAGATGGCCCTGCAGCGGCTCCGCGAGGCGGCCGAGAAGGCCAAGATCGAGCTGTCCGCCGCCACCACCACCAACATCAACCTGCCGTACATCACGGCCGGCGCGGCGGGGCCGCTGCACCTGGACGTGACGCTCAGCCGGGCCGAGTTCCAGCGGATGACGCAGGACCTGCTGGACCGCTGCAAGGGCCCGTTCGAGCAGGCCGTGAAGGACGCCGGCATCAAGGTCTCCGACGTCGAGCACGTCATCCTGGTCGGCGGCTCGACCCGCATGCCGGCCGTGACCGACCTGGTCAAGCAGCTCACCGGCAAGGAGCCCAACAAGGGCGTCAACCCGGACGAGGTCGTCGCCGTCGGCGCCGCCCTGCAGGCCGGTGTGCTCAAGGGCGAGGTCAAGGACGTCCTGCTGCTCGACGTGACCCCGCTGAGCCTGGGCATCGAGACCAAGGGCGGCATCTTCACCAAGCTGATCGAGCGCAACACCACCATCCCGACCAAGCGCTCCGAGGTCTTCACCACGGCGGACGACAACCAGCCGTCGGTGCTGATCCAGGTGTTCCAGGGCGAGCGGGAGATCGCGGCCTACAACAAGAAGCTCGGCACCTTCGAGCTGACCGGCCTCCCGCCGGCGCCGCGCGGCGTGCCGCAGATCGAGGTCACCTTCGACATCGACGCCAACGGCATCGTCAACGTCCACGCGAAGGACCTCGGCACCGGCAAGGAGCAGAAGATGACGATCACCGGCGGCTCCTCGCTGCCGAAGGACGACATCGAGCGCATGCGCCGCGACGCCGAGGAGCACGCCGAGGACGACAAGCGCCGCCGCGACGAGGCCGAGACCCGCAACCTGGCCGAGGCGCTCCAGTGGCAGACCGAGAAGTTCCTGGCCGAGAGCGGCGACAAGCTGCCGTCGGAGTCCCGTGACCAGATCAACGAGGCGCTCGGCGAGCTGCGCGGCGCCCTCGGTGGTCAGGACATCGAGAAGATCAAGTCGGCGCACGAGCGGCTGGCGCAGGTCTCCCAGCAGGCCGGTTCGCTGCTCTACAGCCAGCAGGGCGAGCAGCCGGGCGAGGCCGGCCCGGGTGCCGCGGGTGCGGCGGGCGCCGGGGCGACCGGTGGCGCGCAGGCCGGTGGCGCGGACGACGTGGTCGACGCGGAGATCGTGGACGAGGACAAGAAGTGACGGTCCGTCCCCGGACACGGCACCACGGCAGAGGGATGAGGTAACCCCATGACGGAGAAGCCACGAGCCGCCGACCCGGGTGCGACCGGGTCGACGCCGGGTGGCTCCGCGCCCGCCGAGCAGGCCGGCGACGGGCCGCGGGTCGTCATCCGCAACAACCGCAAGATCAGTGAGACCAACGAGCCGGCCGCCGCCGACGCCGGGTCGGACGCCCCGGCCGAGGGTCTGGTCGAGGAGGCCGAGGTCGTGGTCGACGAGATCGAGGTCGAGGCGGCCGAGGTGGCCGGCCCGCCGGTGGTGGACGCCCCGGCACAGCCGGCCGACGGCGGCGGGACCGCGCTCGGCGCCGAACTGGAGGCGCTGCGCAAGGACCTCGACGAGCGGACCCGGGACCTGCAGCGGGTGACGGCGGAGTACGCCAACTACCGCAAGCGGGTGGACCGGGACAAGGGTCTGGTCACCGAGCAGGCGACCGGCGCGGTGCTCGCCGCGCTGCTGCCGATCCTCGACGACCTGGACCGGGCCCGCGAGCACGGCGACCTGGTCGGGCCGTTCGGCACGGTGGCCGAGCAGCTCACCACGGCGCTCGGCAAGTTCGGGCTGACGGCGTTCGGCGAGCAGGGCGACCCGTTCGACCCGACCCGGCACGAGGCGGTGGCCCACCAGACCTCGGCCGACGTCACCGAGCCGACCTGCGTGCAGGTGATGCGCCGGGGCTACCAGGTCGGGGAGCGGCTGCTGCGACCCGCCATGGTCGCGGTCGCCGACCCGGAGTAGTGCGCAACGACGACCGGATCGTCCCGCCCACCCCGAACGGGTGGGCGGGACGGTCGGTCCCCAGGTAGGGAGGGGGTGGACCGGTGAGTTCCAAGGACTGGATCGAGAAGGACTTCTACGCCGTGCTGGGCGTGGACAAGGCCGCCTCCGGCGACGACATCAAGAAGGCCTACCGGAAGCTGGCGCGGGATTCACACCCGGACCACAACCCCGGTGACCCGAAGGCCGAGGAGCGTTTCAAGGCCGCCTCCGAGGCGTATGCGGTGCTCGGCGACGACGCCAAGCGCCGCGAGTACGACGAGCTGCGCTCGCTGTTCGGCTCGGGCGCGTTCCGGCGCAACGCCCGTGGCGCCGGCCAGCCCGGCGGCATGCCGTTCGACGTCTCCGACCTGTTCGGGGGCGCGGCCGGTGGGGGTGGCGACCGCCGCTTCGGCGGGGCCGGCTTCCAGGACCTGTTCAGTTCGATCTTCACCGGCGGCGCCGCTGGTCCCGGCGGCGGGCCGGCCGCACCCCGGGGCCCGGCGCGGGGCCGGGACGTCGAGGCCGAGGTGGCCCTCGACTTTGGCGACGCCGTACGCGGGGTGACCGTCCCGTTGACGCTGCGCGCGCCGGGGGTCTGCGACACCTGCCACGGCAACGGGGCCAAGCCCGGCACCCAGCCGCGCACCTGCCCGGTGTGCCACGGAGCCGGGGTGACCACCCGCAACCAGGGGTCGTTCAGCTTCTCCGAGCCGTGCCGCAACTGCCAGGGCGTGGGCACGATCGTGGAGGAGAAGTGCCCGGAGTGTCAGGGCACCGGCGGGGTCACCAAGACCCGCACGCTGAACGTCCGCTTCCCGGCCGGGGTGGCCGACGGCCAGAAGATCCGGCTGGCGGGGCGGGGCGAGCCCGGCGCGCGGGGCGGCCCGGCCGGGGACCTCTTCGTACACGTCAAGGTGCGACCGGACGAGCTGTTCGGGCGTACGGGCGACGACCTCACGCTGACCGTGCCGATCACGTTCGCGGAGGCCGTGCTCGGCACGGACCTGCGGGTGCCCACCCTCGACGGCGCGGTGACCCTGCGGGTGCCACCGGGCACGCCGAGCGGCCGGATCCTGCGGGCCCGCGGCAAGGGGGTGGTCCGCCGTGACGGGCGGGCGGGTGACCTGCTGGTGACCCTCGACGTGGTGGTGCCCGCGCGGGTGTCCGACGAGGCGCGTACGGCGTTGGAGAGCTTCGCCGCGCAGACCCCGCCGGCCGCCCGGGAACATCTCGACGCGCGGGTGCGTCGATTCAGTTGACCCGGTGTTCAGTCGGCTCGGTGGAGTGCACGCGGAGGTGAGCGGGATGTCGGACGAGTTCGTCGGTTCGGGTGACCCTGCCTACGAGGCCAAGGTGCTGATGATCTCGGTGGCGGCACGGATGGCGGGGATGCACCCGCAGACCCTGCGCCAGTACGACCGGCTGGGCCTGGTCCAGCCGGGCCGGGCGGCCGGCGGTGGCCGCCGCTACAGCGTGCGGGACGTGGTGCTGCTGCGCGAGGTGCAGCGGCTCAGCCAGGACGACGGCATCAACCTGGCGGGGGTCAAGCGCATCATCGGGCTGGAGCGGCTGCTGGAGCAGGCCCAGCAGCGGGTGGCCCGGCTGGAGGCGGAGCTGGACGCCGCGTACCGCCGGATCGCCGAGCTGGAGTCCCTGGCCCGCTTCCCGGGCAGCGACCTCGTCCCGACCAACCGCACCTCCACCGCGCTGGTGGTCTGGCGTCCCCGGCGGGGCCCCGACCGCTGACGACACCTCACCGCGCCCGGCCGCCCTCCCGCGGCCGGGCGCGGTCGTCTTTCCGCCGCCGCCACCGCCCGGGACGTGCGTCGTCTCCGCAGGCGCCCGCGGTTGCCGGTTCCCGGGCGGGGACGGCGCCGGATCCGCTAGCCTCAAAATCAGGTCCAACCATCTCAATCCGGACTCCGATGGCAGGGGGAGCCATGACGGAAGCGGCGAGGAAGGTTGCCCAGCAGACCGAGGACCGGCTCGACGAGGTGGCGAAGAACGTCCGGGAGAGATTCGACCGGTTCACCGAGAGCCGCTTCACCGACGAGATCAAGAACGGCAGGTTCGCCGACCAGGTCGACCACGGCATCGACCAGGGACGCGACGAGGCGAGACGCCGCGAGCAGGGCGGATCGGAACACTGACGTTCCGCCGACGTGCGGGCCGGGACCCACGGGGGGTCCCGGCCCGTTCGCCGTCCGGAGGCGGGCCGGGACGCCAGAGGTCCCGGGCGGGGGTCCCGGCCCGTTCGCCGTTGTGAAGTGCGAGCCCGGGGGTGCGCCGTGCGGGTGCGTGGGGCGCTCAGGCGATGCGGCGGTTCTCCCGGACCAGGCCGCCCTCGCACCAGTCCCGGTAGACGAAGAGCTCCGGCCGGGCCAGCAGCGCCCGGCTGTTGTACGCCCAGGTGCGCATCAGGTCGTCGCCGTTCCGCTCGGCCTGCTCGACCAGCTTCCGGAAGCGCCGCTTCGGGTGGGCGCGGAAGTTCGTCCGGATGCCGTCGGCGGCGTAGATGTAGAGGCAGTGCAGGGCGAACCGGCGGGCCGGGCAGGTCGCGTCCATCGCCAGGTCGAAGAGCACCGCCACCAGCCGGTCACCGGAGACCAGCAGGTCCCAGTCCGGCGGCATGGAGGTCAGCGGCACGGAGTCGGGCTGGAAGGCCCACGCGCGCAGCTCGGCGGGGGTCGGATCGACGGGGTTGGCAAAGCCGTGGAACGTCGACTCCTGCACGCTCACCGGCCAACCTTCCGCTCTCGTCCGCGGGGGCTCAGGCCGTCCGCGACCTCTGGCTGCTGGGGCGAAACGGTAGCCCGGCGCGTTCACCGGCGGTAGGCCCCGCCGGAGGCAATTCGACAACCGTTGGGCGAGGGCCGGGCCGACCGTACGGTCGACCCGGCCCGGACGGTGCCGTCGGTCAGTCGTGCGCCGGCACCGGTTGGGCCCGCTGGGCCGCGCCGCGCCTCCGCAGCCACCGCTTGAACCACGCGAAGTCGGGCAGCCGCGCCAGCATCGGCCCGGTCACGACCGTGATCAGCACGTACGCCGTGGCGAGCGCCGCCAGCTTCGGATCGACGCTGCCGGCGGCCACCGCGAGCCCCGCGATGACGATGGAGAACTCTCCCCGGGGCACCAGGGTCAGGCCGGCCCGCCAGCGACCGGGTTCGGCGATGCCGACCCGGCGGGCCGCCAGGTAACCGGTGAGCGTCTTCGTCGCCATGGTGATCACGGCCAGCGCGAGCGCGGGCAGCAGCACCGGCGGGATGTCCCGCGGGTCCGTGACCAGACCGAAGAAGACGAAGAAGACCGCCGCGAAGAGGTCCCGCAGCGGGGTGAGCAGCTCGGTCGCGTGGTGCGCCACCGGCCCGGAGAGCGCGATGCCGACCAGGAACGCGCCGACCGCCGCCGACACCTGGAGCTTCGCCGCGATGCCCGCCACCAGCAGGGTCATCCCGAGTACGCCGAGCAGCAGCGCCTCCGGGTCCTTCGCCGACATGGCGGTGGAGATCAGGTTGCCGTACTTGATCGCGACCACCAGCACCAGCAGCACGGTGCCGACCGCGACACCGAGCGCGATGCCGCCGCCCAGCAGGCCGCTGCCGGCGAGCACCGCGGTCGCCAGGGGCAGGTAGAACGCCATCGCGAGGTCCTCGATCACCAGGATCGAGAGGATCACCGGGGTCTCCCGGTTACCGAGGCGGCCCAGGTCGGCGAGGACCTTGGCGATGACCCCCGAGGAGGAGACCCAGGTGATGCCGGCGAGCACCAGGGCGGCGACCCAGTCCCAGCCGAGCAGCAGCGCGAACGCCGCCCCGGGCAGCGCGTTCAGCAGCCCGTCGATCAGGCCGGCCGGGGCCGCGGCGCGCAGGTTGCCGACCAACTCGTTGGCCGAGTATTCCAGGCCCAGCATGACCAGCAGCAGGATCACGCCGATCTCGGCGCCGACCGCGAAGAACTCCTCGCTGGCGGCCAGGGGCAGCAGGCCGCCGTGCCCGAACGCGAGCCCGGCGAGCAGGTAGAGGGGGATGGGCGATAGGCCGATCCGGCGGCTCAGCCGGCCGAGGAGGCCGAGCAGGAAGAGCAGTGCGCCGACTTCGATGAGCAGTGTTGTCGTTTCGTGCATCCGCGCCTCAGCCGTCCGGGTCGCTGTCGGCAAGGATGGCTGTCACCCCGTCGAGGCCCTGACGGGTCCCGACCACGACCACCACGTCACCGGCGGCGAAGCGGAAGGAGGGCTCCGGCGAGACGATCACCTCGCCGTGGCGCAGCACGGCCACGATCGAGGCGCCCGTGCGGGAACGTGCCTGCGTGTCCCCGAGCTTCCGGTTGACGTACTTCGAGCCGGCCGGAATGGCGATCTGCTCGGTGAGCAGGCCGGCGGCCTGCTCCCGCAGCCCGGACAGCTGACCGAGCATCAGCGACGCGCCGAGGATGTCGGCGAGCGCCTCCGCCTCGTCGTCCGTCAGCGGTATGTCGTGCTGACATGAGTCGGGATCGTCCGGGTCGTACAGGACGAGGTCACGGCGGCCATTGCGGTGGGATACCACACCGAGGCGGCGACCGGACTCCGTCAACAGATCGTGACGGACCCCGATTCCCGGCAGGGCGGTCTGTTCAACACGTACGCGCACCCGGCCAGGCTACCCCTGGTCGGCCCGCGCAGATCTTGGCAACGAGCGTCGTTCCGCTGCGTGGTCGCTCAGCGCTTCTCCGCCACGAGAACGGCCCGTCCAATCGATCACGCAACCCCTGGGCATGTCCGGACGGCGAGAGTGATCCAGCTCACACCATCAGGGTTGAGCGGAATAGGCTCAACTCTGGTTGTGTCCTTCCCAGTGGACACGCCGATCCGGGGGAGCCCATGAACACGGAACGACTCACCACCAAGAGCCGCGAGACCATCACCGGTGCCGTCGCGATGGCGAACCAGCGCGGTCACGCCACCGTGGAGCCCTGGCACCTGCTGCTGGCGCTGCTGGACACCGAGGGCTCGACCGCCGCCGGCCTGCTGCGCGCCGTCGGGGCCGACCCCGCCGAGCTGCGCCGGGTCGCCCAGCGCTCGGTCGACGCCCTGCCCGCCGCGCGCGGCTCCAGCATCGCCGAGCCGACCCTGGCCCGCGAGTTCGTCAACGCCATCGGGGCCGCCGAGCAGATCGCCCGGCCGCTCGGCGACGAGTACACCTCCACCGAGCACCTGCTCGCCGGCCTGGCCCGGGTGGGTGGCGCGGTGTCGGGCACGCTGAAGTCGGCCGGCGCCACCGAGGAGAACCTCGTCGCCGCCTTCCCGACCGTCCGCGGCGGGGACCGGCGGGTCACCACCGCCGACCCCGAGCAGACCTACCAGGCCCTGGCCAAGTACGGCGTGGACCTGACCGCCAGCGCCCGCGACGGCAAGATCGACCCGGTCATCGGCCGGGACTCGGAGATCCGCCGGGTGATCCAGGTGCTGTCCCGGCGTACCAAGAACAACCCGGTGCTGATCGGCGAGCCGGGCGTCGGCAAGACCGCGATCGTCGAGGGCCTGGCCCAGCGGATCGTCGCCGGCGACGTGCCCGAGTCGCTGCGCGACAAGAAGCTGGTCTCGCTCGACCTCGGCGCGATGGTCGCCGGCGCGCAGTACCGGGGCCAGTTCGAGGAGCGGCTGAAGTCCGTCCTGGAGGAGATCAAGAACTCCAACGGGCAGGTCATCACCTTCCTCGACGAGTTGCACACCGTCGTCGGCGCCGGCAAGGGCGAGGGCTCGATGGACGCCGGCAACATGCTCAAGCCGATGCTGGCCCGCGGCGAGCTGCGAATGGTCGGCGCGACCACCCTCGACGAGTACCGCGAGCACATCGAGAAGGACCCGGCCCTGGAGCGCCGCTTCCAGCCGGTGCTGGTCGGCGAGCCGACCATCGAGGACACCATCGGCATCCTGCGCGGCCTCAAGGAGCGCTACGAGGTGCACCACGGCGTACGCATCACCGACGCCGCCCTGGTCGCCGCCGCGGCACTGTCGGATCGCTACATCACCGACCGGTTCCTGCCGGACAAGGCGATCGACCTGGTCGACGAGTCCGCCTCCCGGCTCCGGATGGAGATCGACTCCCGGCCCGTCGAGGTGGACGAGATCGAGCGGGCGGTGCGCCGGCTGGAGATCGAGGAGATGGCGCTGGCCAAGGAGCCCGACGCCGCCTCCGCCGAGCGGCTGGAGCGGCTGCGCAAGGAGCTGGCCGACAAGCGCGAGCAGCTCACCGCCCTCGCCGACCGCTGGAAGCTGGAGAAGGACCACATCACCAAGCTCTCCACCGCCAAGGAGGAGCTGGAGCGGCTCGGCGGCGAGGCCGAGCGGGCCGAGCGCGACGGCGAGCTGGAGCGCGCCGCAGAGCTGCGCTACGGCCGGATCCCCGCCCTCAAGACCGAGCTGAAGCAGGCCGAGGAGGAACTGGCCCGGCTCCAGGCCGACGGCGCGATGCTCAAGGAGGAGGTCGGCGCCGACGACATCGCCGCCGTGGTCGCCTCCTGGACCGGCATCCCCGCCGGCCGGCTGCTGGAGGGCGAGACCGCCAAGCTGCTGCGGATGGAGGAGTCACTGGGCGCCCGCGTGGTCGGCCAGGCCGAGGCCGTGGGCTCGGTCTCCGACGCCGTCCGCCGCGCCCGGGCCGGGGTCGCCGACCCGGACCGCCCCACCGGCAGCTTCCTCTTCCTGGGCCCGACCGGCGTCGGCAAGACCGAGCTGGCCAAGGCGCTCGCCGAGTTCCTCTTCGACGACGAGCGGGCCATGGTCCGCATCGACATGAGCGAGTACGGCGAGAAGCACTCCGTCGCCCGCCTGGTCGGCGCCCCGCCCGGCTACGTCGGCTACGAGGAGGGCGGCCAGCTCACCGAGGCGGTGCGCCGCCGGCCGTACTCGGTGATCCTGCTGGACGAGGTCGAGAAGGCCCACCCGGACGTCTTCGACGTCCTGCTCCAGGTGCTGGACGACGGCCGGCTCACCGACGGGCAGGGCCGCACGGTGGACTTCCGCAACGCCATCCTGATCCTCACCTCCAACCTCGGGTCGTCGGTGATCGGCGACCTGACGCTGGCCGAGGAGCAGCGCCGGGAGGGTGTCCTCGCGGTGGTCCGGTCGCACTTCAAGCCGGAGTTCCTCAACCGGCTGGACGACATCGTGGTCTTCGCCGCGCTGCACGGTGACGACCTGCGAGCCATCGTGGACATCCAGCTCGACCGGATGCGCAAGCGGCTGGCGGACCGCCGCCTCGGCCTGGACATCACCGACGCCGCCCGGGGGTGGCTGGCCGAGCACGGCTATGACCCGATCTACGGGGCCCGGCCGCTGCGCCGCCTGGTCCAGACGGCGATCGGCGACCAGCTCGCCAAGGCCCTCCTGGCCGGCCGGATCCGCGACGGCGACACGGTTCGCGTCGATCTGGCGGACACGAAGGACGCTCTCTCGGTCTCGACGGCCTGACCCCGGCCCGACCCGCACCGATCATGAGGTTGGCGGCGAGTTGGATCTCGGCAACTGCCGCCAACCTCATGATTCAAAGAGTCGGGCGGGGCGCGGCGGGGAAGGAGTATGGGCATGTTCGGGATAGGGAAGAAGCGGGACCGGGAGGTCGGGGCGGCCCTCGACGAGCTACGGCAGGCCGACACGGTGGCGTTCGGCGGGGTCGGGATCGCCGGCACGCTGCTGCCGGTGACCGAGGCGTACCGGCGGGTCGAGGCGGCGCTCGCCGACGACCCCGAGGACGTACGCGGGCAACTCGACCGGCTGCTCGCCGAGGGCGCCCCGGCGGGCCGCGTCTACGCCGCCACGCTGCTGGAGGGGGTCGACCCGGCGGCCGGCCGGGCGGCCTGGACGGCGCTGCGGGACGACCCGGCAGAGTTCGGCACGTTCACCGGCTGTGTCATGGGCCGCGCCACCCTGGGCGGGTACGCGTCGGAGCGGCTCGCCGGCGCATGATCCGTTCGCCGGCCGGCCCCGCCCGATCGGCCCTGCCGGCCGGCGCCGGCGGTCCGTAGCTTCCGTCCCATGACGCCGCCCGCCGACGCGCCGGTACGCCCGCCCCGTCCCGCCACCGTCACCATCGCCTTCTGGTTGCAGCTCGTGACCGTGCTCGTCCTCCTCGGGCTGGTGGCCCTGGTGGTCACCCAGGCCGTCCAGTGGGACGGCCAGATCGACCGCGCGGTGCGGGCGGTCCCGGACGCCGATCCCGACGAGGTGAGCGGCGAGCGCTGGAGCAACGTCGTCGGGGCGGTGGTGCTCGGCCTGCCCGCCCTGCTGCTCGCGCTCTGGCTGGCTGCCACGGCGCTGCCGGTGCGGCGCGGCGGCAACGTCGCCCGGATCCTGGTCTTCGTGGCCGGCGGCGTCCAACTGGTCGTCTGCTGCGGCCAGAGCTTCGCCGGCGTGCTCGTGTTCCCCCTGCTCTTCGGCCTCGGCCTCGGCATCGACGAGCCGTACGCGGAGGAGGAGTATCCCGTCGAGGGGCCGGTCGACCCGGAGGCCGACTTCTGGGCGGAGTCGAAGTTCGTCGAGACCCTCTACTCGCAGTCCGACCCCTTCGATGCGGTGCTGTTCCCGCTGGCCGGCCTCGGGGTGCTGACCGTGCTGCTGCTCACCCTCGCGGTGGTGCTGTTGCTGGCGCTGCCGCCCGCCCACCGGTGGTTCGTGCCCCGGGCCGCGTCCCCCGCCGCGCCACTACCGCCGGCCGGGTACGCCGTGATTCCCGTCGCCTACGTCCCGCCGGCCGGGCCCGGCGCCCATGCCCCGGCGGCCTGGGCCGGCGGACACGTTCCGCCGGCCTGGCCCGGTGCCTACGCCCCACTGGCGGGTCCCGGTGGCTACGCCCCGCCGGCCGGGCCCGGCGCCCACGTCCCGCCGGCCGGCTCCGGCGGTCACCAGGCCGCCCCGCCCGGTCACCTGATCTGTCCCGATCCGGCGGCACACGAGGCCCCGCCCCGGCCGGGCGACGCCGGATCGGGGACGGCGGACGACTGAGCCGCCAGCACGTCGCGTAATCGGCCCCTCACCCGAACGACGGCAGGTTTCCCCAGGTGCGCGGGGTTGTTACCGTCTCCGCCGACGTACCTGGGGAGGTGGTCGGTGGACGGGTCGGTGGCGTACCTGCTGACGGCGGCGGGCTGTCTGGTGGGGGTGGCCGGAGTGGTGGTCGCCGTGGTGGCCCTGCGCCGGGGTCGGTCCCGGCCCCAGCGCCCCAAGGACCCGGGCGATCCGCTGCGGGACCGGGACGCCGACGCACTGCGCGGCGACCCCCGCCGCCTGAAGCCCGGCGACATCGTCGAGATCCGGGGGACGTCGTACGCCGTCCGCGGCTCGATCCGCCTGGTCGAGGGCGGCTGGAGCTGGGCCGAGCACCTGCTCGACGACGCCGCGGGCGTGCGCCGTTGGCTCTCCGTGGAGGAGGACCCGGAGCTGGAACTGGTGCTCTGGGCCGCCGAGCCGGGCGCCACCGTCACCCCGGGCGCCCCGACGATCGACTTCGCCGGCCGTCGCTACAACTGGGACGAGTCCGGCCAGGCCCGCTACACCGCTACGGGCACCACCGGCCTCGACCCGACCGGCACCATGCGGTACCACGACTACCAGGCGCCCGGCGGGGCCCGGCTCTCCTTCGAGGCGTACGGCGAGGCGGGCTGGGAGGTGGCGCTGGGCGAGGTGCTGCACCGCGCCGACGTGATGATCTACCCGCAGGCCGAGGTGGACTGATGCTCGTCACCCTCGACGCCCCGTACGTCGACACCAGCGCCGCCGACCTCAGCCTGGCCCTCGGCGACGACGAGTTGCCGGCGCTGCACGTGCTCGACCTCGACCTGCCCGGCGGCGTCCGGCTGCGGCTGCGCCTGCTCGGCGCCTCGCACCAGGTCGTCCTGCGCGCTGGAGGCACCACGCTGACCGAGACGGTCGCCTGCCTGCCCGGCCGCCCGCCCGAGCTGCCGCAAGCGGTGCAGGACGAGGCGAACGGCTACCGCTTCACCGCGACCGTGCTGCGGCCCGCCGGCACCGGGCTGAGCGACCGGGTGGCCGCCCTGCGCGCCGACCTGGCCGACGACCCGTACGCGCTGGTGGGGGTCTTCCCCGGCGACGTCGACGCGGTGACCGCGCTGTCGGTGCGCCCCGACCCGCCGGACGGCGCACTCGGCTGGCGCACCTGGCACGCGTATCCCCAGACCAACGAGCTGGTCCTGACCGAGACGGTGGTGGCACTGCGATGACGTACCGACGCTGGTTCGTGGTGGGGGTGGCGTTCGCCGTCATCGGCGCGCTGGTCGCCGCCTTCGCCATCTTCTACGGCAACTTCTCGCCCCGCGGCTTCGTCGAGGACAGGTACACCCGGGCGGTGAGCCGGGACATCGGCCGGGACGCGGTCGCCTACACCTCGAACCGGTCGCCCAGCCAGGTGGCGAAGGAGGTCACCGACGCGTGGCGGCCGGCCGACCAGTACGTCGACGGCAGCGGTGTCTACCTGCGCTACGACGACGACTCGGTGGTGATCCTGCCGATCGCCGCCGGCTCGGTGATCCTGTTGGAGCGCATGGGCACGGCGTACCCGCGCTACCACTCCACCGTGGGCAACCACTGGGGCTGGGGCCGGGGCAGCACCGTGCGCGGCGGCGGCCCGGGCTCCGGCAAGTAGCTCATCCCCTCACCCCGACGAAACCCCTGGAGTCCCCTTGCAGACGCTGGTCACCGATCTGCTGGTCACGCTCGCCTACGGCGTGGTCGGTGTCGTCCTGATGGCCGTCGGCTACGCCCTGGTCGACGTGGCCACCCCCGGAAAGCTCCACGAGCTGATCTGGGTCGAGCGCAACCGCAACGCCGCGCTGCTGCTCGCCTCCAACCTGGCGGGCGTCGGCATCATCGTGGTGGCGGCCATCGCCGCCAGCGCCGACGACTTCGTGCTCGGCATCGTCGGCGCGGCGGCGTACGGCATCCTCGGCCTGGTCATCATGGCGGCGGCGTTCCTGCTGCTCGACGTGGCCACGCCGGGCAGGCTCGGGGAGATCCTGGTCGACCCGCAGCCGCACCCGGCGGTCTGGGTCTCCGCCGTCGTCCACCTGGCCACCGGCGCGATCATCGCCGCCGCCATCAGCTGATGGCCGGCGCGAAGACACCCGCCGCGCCGGCCGCGAAGAAGTCGTCGCCGAAAGCGGCGGCGGTCGTCTGGCTGGTCAGCGGCATGATCGTCCTCGGTTGCGTGGTGGCCGGGATGGTCAACAGCGGTTCGGGAGACGACGACGTGCCGTCGCCGACCGCGCAGGAACGCGGTGACACCGTGCCGATCCTCCAACGCTCCGCCGACAGCCAGGGCATCTGCTACGGCTGGGTGCTCCAGGACTACTTCAGCTACGGCGACCCGCTGAGCGTCGGGTCCAACCTCGGCGACGGGGTCGCGGTCGAGGAGAACCCGGCCTGCCCCCGATGGGTGCAGGTGGACGCCCGGGTCGCCTACACCTCGGAGAGCAGCGAGAGCAACGACTCCGCGCGGATCGACGTGACGGGCTCCGCCGACATCTCCACCAGCCAGCTGTTCCGCATCGAGGACGGGCTGACCCGGTTCGGCCTGACCGAGGACGTCTTCGTCGACGATCCGGGTTGGGCGATCACCCGGGCCGCCGTGACGCTGCCCCTGCTCGCCGTCGAGGCGGGACTGGTGGAGCCGGCCGCCACCCCGGCTGCCGACGCGGCCACCCCCGCGCCGCTGTCGGACGCCGGCAACGACCTGTGGCGGGACCGCTGGGGCTACCTGCTGGCTGCGCTCGGCCTGCTGCTGCTCACCGGGCTGCTGGTCGCCATCGGCCTGTGGCAGCGCCGCCGCCAGCTCCGCGAGGAGGCCGAGAAGGGCACGGCCGACGGGCGGACGCCCACGGCTCCCCGGCAGTCCGCCAAGCGGGACGCACGGCGTACGCCGGAGGGTCGGTGACCGTCGACGCGCCGGCGCCCGCGCGGTGGCGGCTGTCCCGCGCGGCGGTGCTCGTCGCGGTCTTCGTCTGCGCCGCCTGCGGCCTGGTCTACGAGCTGGCCCTGGTCGCCCTGGGCAGCTACCTGATCGGGGACACGGTCGGGCAGGCGTCGATCGTGCTGGGCGTGATGGTGTTCGCGATGGGCGTCGGCGCGCTCGCCGCCAAGCCGTTGCAGCCGCGCGCCGCCGCCGCGTTCGCCGCGATCGAGCTGGCCCTGGCCCTGCTCGGCGGTCTCTCCGTCCTCGGCCTCTACGCGGCCTTCGCGTGGCTGGACCTCTACGGCCCGGCGCTGGTCGGCACCGCGTTCGTGCTGGGCCTGCTGATCGGCGCGGAGATCCCGTTGCTGATGGTGCTGCTGCAACGCATCCGGGAGCAGTCCGCCGGCAGCGCGGTGGCGGACCTGTTCGCCGCCGACTACGTCGGTGCGCTGCTCGGCGGGCTGGCCTTCCCGTTCCTGCTGCTGCCGGTCTTCGGGCAGCTCAAGGGCGCGCTGGTGGTCGGCGCGGTGAACGCCGTGGCCGGGCTCGCGCTGGTCTGCACGGTCTTCCGGCGCGAGCTGAGCCGCCGGGCCCGCGTCGCGCTCGGCGCCGGCGCCGCCGTGGTCTTCCTCAGCCTCGGGTACGCGTGGGTGACCGCGCACGACTTCGAGCTGACCGCCCGCCAGCAGCTCTACCGGGACCCGGTGGTGCACGCCGAGCGCAGCCGCTACCAGGAGATCGTGCTCACCCGCTCGGTCGCCGAGACCGGGCGGGCCGGCACCGACCTGCGGCTCTTCCTCAACGGAGACCTCCAGTTCAGCTCCGTCGACGAGTACCGCTACCACGAGGCGCTGGTGCACCCGGTGCTGAACGGCCCGCGCGGCGAGGTGCTGGTGCTCGGCGCCGGCGACGGCCTCGCCGTACGCGAGCTGCTGCGCTATCCGGACGTCCGGCGGATCACCGTGGTGGACCTGGACCCGGCGGTGGTGGCGTTGGCCCGCAGCGAGCCGCAGCTGCGCCGGCTCAACGGCGGGGCGTTCGACGACCCCCGGGTCCGGGTGGTGCACGCCGACGCGTTCTCGTGGCTGCGTACCGCCACGGACCGGTTCGACGCGGTGGTGGCCGACCTGCCCGACCCGGACGAGACGGCCACCGCCAAGCTCTACACGGTCGAGTTCTACGCGCTGGTGCGCGCGGTGCTCGCCGAGGGCGGCCGGCTGGTCGTGCAGTCCGGCTCGCCGTACTTCGCGCCCCGGTCGTACTGGTCGATCGAGGCGTCGCTGCGCGAGGCCGGCTTCGCCACCACGCCGTACCACGTGGACGTGCCGTCCTTCGGCGACTGGGGCTTCCTGCTCGCCGCCCCCGGCGCGACCGCGCCCGCCCTGGCCCTGCCGCCGGACGCGCCGGCGCTGCGCTTCCTCGACGCGGCGACGCTCTCCGCCGCCGGGGCCTTCCCCGCCGACCGCCGCCGCGTGGACGTGCCGGCCTCCACCCTGCTCCAGCCCCGGGTGCTGGAGTACGCGCGGGCGGAGTGGCGCGGCTACTAGTGCGTGTCGCGGCCCGCTGTGTGCGGGTATGTCGATGCCGTACGGCGGGTCGGTGTCCGCGTGCCGTGCCCGACTGGCCCGATCTCGATACGGTGTGACCGCGATCTTAGGGAGGGAGAATCATGGTCGATTCCCACAACACGCCGGCCCGTACCCGGCCGGGTGTGGTGACCATTTCCACGTATCTGCTGTGGCTGTTCGCGCTCACCCAGCTCATCGGCGTCATCATCGCGCTGTCCACCGTCGGCACCGTCCGCAGGGTGCTCGACGAGGCCTACCGGGGCACCGCGGTCAACGGCGCGCAGAACGTGGCGGACATCACCATGTTCGCCACCATCGGTGCCTCCATCCTCCTGCTCCTGCTCGCGGTGGCGCTCGCCGTGCTGGGCGTGTTCAACAACCGGGGCAGCAACGGGGCGCGGATCACCACCTGGATCATCGGCGGCATCATGGTCTGCTGCACGGGCGGCGGCCTGGTCAGCGGCTCGGCCGGCGGCGGCTTCGGCGGGACCGGCCAGACGACCGGCAACGGGCCGAGCCCGGAGGAGGTCCAGCGCCGGCTGGAGGAGGCGCTGCCCGGCTGGGTCAACCCGGTCTCCACGCTGGTCGCCGTGATCGGGCTGCTCTCGCTGCTCGCCGCGCTGATCCTGCTGGCGCTGCCGAAGGCCAACGAGTTCTTCCGCAAGCCGAAGCAGGCGTGGGAGCCGCCGGTCCCGGGTGCGGCCTACCCGGGCCACCCGCAGACGTCCGGCGAGCCCGGCTACCCGCAGACGCCGGGCTATCCGCAGACGCCGGGCTACCCGCAGGCACCCGGCCAGCCGCCGGCACCGGGCCAGCCCGGCTACCCGGCTCCGGGCGGCCAGCCACCGTCCTCTCCGTACGGCGGGCACCAGGGGCAGCCGGGGGCGACCCCGGGTGGCGAGCAGCCCGGCTCGGACCGCCCCGGTCCGACGCCGCCGCCGGTGAGTTGACCGGCCGATAACAGCGACGCCGACGGTCCCTCCGAGTAGGTTGCATCCCGACGCCTACCGGAGGGACTCGTCGTGTCGTACCCCGATCGGGCACCGGCCCGTCGCCCGGGCGTGGTCACGCTGGCCGTGGCGGCGCTGGTGCTGATGGCGGTCGCCGCCCTGGCGTACGCCGTCGCCGGCGCGGCGACCCTCGGGGGCACCGTGGACCGGTTCCGCGACGCGGCCGGGAGCACCTCGGCGGGCCCCGACCAGGTCGACCGCATCGTCACCCTGCTGCGCGTGTCCACCGTGCTCACCGTGGTGGTGAGCACGGTGGCGGGGCTGCTCCTCGCCGGTCTGGCCCTCGGCCTGCGGGCCGGCCGCTCCGGCGCGCGCACCGCGACCTGGGTGGTGTCCGGCCTGGGCCTGATCCTCGGCTGCTGCGCGCTGGCGGTGCTGGTCGGCGAGCGCGCCGCCCCGCTGCGACTCGGCGAGGACGACCGGGCGACAGGGGAGTTGCTGGGCCTCGTCGACGACTCCCACCCCTCCTGGTGGATTCCGTTGGGCGCAGGGCTTTCCGTCGGCCAGGTGCTCGGTTACCTTGTGGTAGCAACGCTGCTGGCCCTGCCGGCGGCGAACGCCTGGTTCCGCCGCCGACCAGCACCGCCCGCCTCGCAGCAGCCCCTGACGCAGCCCGCCCCGCCCGCCGACCCGCAGCAGCCCGCACCGCCGCCCGCCCAGCACCAGTGGCACCAACCGCCCGCGCCCTCGTACCCGCCGAGTGAGGATCGCCCGTGACGCTCGACCAGCCGACCACCGGGCGGCGGGCCCTGATCACCGGCGCGACCGCCGGCATCGGCGCCGCCTTCGCCCGCCGGCTGGCGTCGGACGGCTGGCACCTGGTGCTCGTGGCGCGGGATGCCACCCGGCTGGCCGACACGGCGGCCGAGCTCACCGCGCGGCACGGCCGGGAGGTCGAGACGATCCCGGCCGACCTGTCCACCGACGACGGTTGCGCGGCCGTGGAGCGGCGGCTGGCGGAGGGGTCGCCGGTCGAGTTGCTGGTCAACAACGCCGGCATCAGCCTGAACACCCCGTTCCTGCGGTCGTCCGCCGAGGACGAGGCGCGGCTGCTGCGGCTCAACGTGCACGCGGTGATGCGGCTGACCCTCGCGGCCCTGCGTCCGATGACGGAGCGGCGTCACGGGGCAGTGATAAATGTCTCTTCCGTGGCGGGTTTCGGGGCGGTCATGCCGGGCTCGACCTACTCGGCCAGCAAGGCGTGGGTCACCAACTTCAGTGAGTCCGTCGGCCAGTCCGCGCGGCCGTTCGGCGTCCGCGTGATGGCGCTCTGCCCCGGCTACACGCGGACGGAGTTCCACGAGCGGGCCGGCATCAACATGTCGAAGACCCCGGAGTGGATGTGGCTGCGGGCCGACGACGTGGTCGACGAGGCACTGCGTGACCTGCGCAAAGGCAAGCTGGTCAGCGTCCCCGCGTGGAAGTACAAGCTGGCCGTCGCCGGTCTGCGGCACGCGCCCCGGCGGCTGCTGGAGGCGGTGGCCCGCGACACCCGGGGCCGCATCGGCCGCGACGGCGGCTGACCGCCGCAGCGGGGCCGCGCCGCGCCGCCGGCCGGCGTCGATCGCCCGCCCCACCGGCTGAACGGTCGCTCAGCGTAGCCGGCCATCGCCATCCATCGGTCGCTCCCACGGCTGATCCGGGTGGACCCGCCACGCGGCTCCCAGACTTGCGCAGTACCCTCTACCCCCATGGGGGACCACGACGACCTGCGTAAATTCATTACCGACCTGGCGGTGGTCCACGGCCGGGTGGTGCTCTCCTCCGGGCGCGAGGCGGACTGGTACGTCGATCTGCGTCGCGTCACGCTCCATCACCAGGCCGCCCCGTTGGTGGGCCGGGTGATGCGCGAGCTGACCGCCGACTGGGGCTACGACGCGGTGGGCGGCCTGACCCTGGGCGCCGATCCGGTGGCGATGTCCATGCTGCACGCCGCATCCGCGACTGATCATCCGCTGGACGCGTTCGTGGTCCGCAAGGCGGGCAAGGCGCACGGGCTCCAGCGCCGGATCGAGGGACCGGACGTGGCCGGCCGGCGGGTGCTGGCGGTGGAGGACACGTCCACCACCGGGGGGAGTGTGTTGACCGCGGTCGAGGCCCTTCGTGAGGTCGGGGCCGAGATCGTGGGTGTGGCGGTTATTGTTGATCGAGGCGCCGGCGACGCGGTGAGAGCTGCCGGACTGCCTTATCGGGCGGCCTATACGTTGGCTGACCTCGGCCTTGTGGCGTAAAAGTCTGCCGATTCGGATCTGCTGATATGCAGGCGGATCGATGCTGCTGGTGGAAGGATGGAATACGTGGGAACTGCGTTGGCTGAAATGACCATGCCTCAGATCTCGCCGCTTGCCGGCGAGCCGATCGAACGTGCCGATGCCGAGCGTCTCGCCGGGGTCCTCAAGGCCCTCGCCGACCCCGCTCGACTGCGGCTGCTCAGCCTGATCCAGTCGGCGCCCGAGGGCGAGGCGTGCGTGTGCGACCTGACCGCGCCGCTCGGCCTCTCGCAGCCGACGGTCAGTCACCACCTGCGCATCCTCACCGAGGCCGGCTTGCTGGAGCGGGAGAAGCGCGGTGTCTGGGCCTACTACCGGCTGGTGCCGACCGCGATCGCCACGATCGCGGATCTGCTGACCCCGCCGCGCAAGCGCGCCACCAAGAAGGCTCGCTGACCTGTAGCGATCGTCCGGTGCCATCCCCCACCGGGGACGGCACCGGACGGCCCGCCGGTCAGTGCTTGCCGTAGTGCTCGCGGGTCTCCCGGATCGCCTCCTCGGCGGCGGCCCGCTCCTGCGCGGTGGTACCACGCCTGGCGGCCATCCTCGCCCGCAGCAGCTCGACGGCGATCGGGACGACCGAGAGCGCCACGATGGCGATAAGGATCATCTCGATGTTCGTCTTGACGAACGGGATCTGGCCCAGGAAATAGCCGAGCACGGTCACTCCCGTGCCCCATAGGACGCCGCCGATCACGTTGTAGATGACGAAGGTGCGGTAGTTCATCCGGCTGACCCCGGCCACGATCGGCGTGAACGTCCGCACGATCGGCACGAAGCGGGCCAGCACGATGGAACGCGCGCCGTACTTCTCGAAGAAGTCGTGCGCCTTCAGCACGTTCTCCTGCTTGAACAGCTTCGAGTTCGGCCGGCGGAACAGCGCCGGGCCGACCTTGCGGCCGAACGCGTACCCGACCTGGTCGCCGGCGATCGCCGCGAGGGTGATCAGCAGGCAGACCAGCCACAGCGGGTAGGTGATGTACTTCCCGTCGGCGGTGAGCAGACCCGCCGTGAACAGCAGCGAGTCGCCCGGCAGGAAGAACCCGATCAGCAGGCCGGACTCGGCGAAGACGATGACCAGGATGCCGATCAGCCCGAACGTCGAGATCAACACCTCTGGATCGAGCCAGCTCGGCCCCAGGGCCAGGGTGGTGGTGGGCGTCGGCACGAGGTGACCTCCGATGGATGCCGGTCGGGGACGGAACGTCCGTAGTCTAGGTGGCTCCCCGGCGTGCCGGTGCTCGACGTCACACCCACGTCCGCCCGCCCGCCGTCCCGGCCGGGGCCGGGACGGCGGGGACCGCGCCTACAGCCGGGGGTCGACCGGCTCGGACTCGCAGGCCAGGATCGCGAAGACCAGCTCGTGCCGGCGCCACAGCGGCGCACCGGCGACCAGCGCGTCCAGCGCCGCCAGCCCCAGCCCGTGCTCGCGCAGCGCCAGCCCCCGCTTGCGCCCCAGCGACCGGCGGCGCAGCGCGGCGAGCTGCTCCGGCTCGTCGTACCCGGGGCCGTAGATGATCCGCAGGTACTCCCGGCCCCGGCACTTGAGTCCCGGCTGGAGCAGCGAGCCCCGCTCGGAGCGGGCGGCCGGACCGGCGTACGGCTTGACCACCATGCCCTCGCCGCCGGCGGCGGTCAGCTCCAGCCACCAGTCCGTGGCTGCCGCCTCGGCGGCGGGATCGGCCAGGTCGACCACCTGTCGACGGGTCGGCGTGAAGAACTCCGGGTCGGCCGCGCAGAGCCGGTCGGCCAGCCCGAGGTGCCAGCCGTGGTCCCGGTCGGCGTAGCTGGCCTTGGCGCCGGCGAGCACCGCGAACGGGGCCAGGGTCACCCCGCGCAGCCCGTCGGTCGGCCCCACGTACGCCCGGTAGGCGTCCGAGTAGGCCACGATCTCGTCGCGTCGGCGGGCCATCCGGTCGCGCAGGTCGCCCACGGGCAGGCCCCGACCGGCGGCGGCCTCCAGCGCGGCCAGCGCCGCGGGCAGCGCGGCCCGGCCGGCGGCGCCGACCCCGGCGTACTGCTCGCGGATCAGCCCGCCCGCCTTCGCCGACCAGGGCAGCAGCTCGCAGTCCAGCAGCAGCCAGTCGGTCTCCAGCTCGGCCCAGAGCCCCGCCCCACCGACCGCCCCGCGCACCCGGTCGAGCAGCCCGGTGTCGAGCGGCTCGCCGAAGAACGGCCGGCCGGTACGCGTGTGCACCACCCCGCCGCCCGGGCCGAACGGCCCGCCGTCGGGCTCCCGGCAGACCAGCACCACCGCCCGCGAGCCCATGTGCTTCTCCTCGCAGACCACCCGGTCCACGCCCGCCGCGCGGTAGTCGGCGAACGCCTGCGCCGGGTGCTCCAGGAAGCCGCCCACCGTGGCCGTCGAGCAGGGCGCCATCGTCGGCGGCAGCCAGGCCAGCCAACGCGGGTCGACCGCGAACCGGCTCATCACCTCCAGCGCCGCCGCGGCGTTCTCCGCCGGCACGGTCAGCGACCCGTACGCGTGCTCGATGTGCCGCCGGCCGGCCACGTCGGTCAGCTCTAGCACCTGGTCGGGTCGGGCCGGGGCGGCGGTCAGCGGGCGGGCCGGGGCGTACCACTCCCGCTCCGCCGGCACCGAGAGCAGCTCCTTCTCCGGGTAGCGCAGCGCGGTGAGTCGGCCGCCGAAGACGCAGCCGGTGTCGATGCAGATGGTGTTGTTCACCCACTCCGGCTCCGGGGTGGGCGTGTGCCCGTAGACCACCATCGCCGAGCCCCGGTACTCCCGCGCCCACGGGTAGCGCACCGGCAGCCCGTACTCGTCGGTCTCGCCGGTGGTCTCGCCGAACAGCGCGAACGCCCGCACCCGGCCCGACGCGCGGCCCTGGTACGCCTCCTTCAGCCCGGCGTGCGCGACCACCAGCCGGCCGCCGTCCAGCACGTAGTGGCTGACCAGGCCGTCGACGAAGGCCGCCACCTCGGCCACGAAGCTGTCCGGCTCCGCCGCCAGCTGGGCCATCGTCTCGGCCAGACCGTGGGTGAGCCGCACGTCCCGGCCGCGCAGCCGGCGCAGCAGCTTCTGCTCGTGGTTGCCGGGCACGCAGATCGCGTGTCCGGCGGCGACCATGCCCATGACCAGGCGGAGCACGCCGGGGGAGTCCGGGCCGCGGTCCACCAGGTCACCGACGAAGACGGCGGTACGCCCCGCCGGGTGGGTCGCGTCGACCGGCCGGCCGTGCTCGTCGCGGCGCAGTTCCCAGCCGAGCCGGGTGAGTAGCGCCTCCAGCTCGGCGCGGCAGCCGTGCACGTCACCGACGACGTCGAACGGCCCGGTCAGCTCCCGCCGGTCGTTGAACAGCTTCTCGTAGCGGATCTCGGCGGCGTCGATCTCGTCCACGCCGCGCAGCACGTGCACCTTCCGGAAGCCCTCCCGGGCCAGTTGCCCGTACGACCGGCGCAGGTCACGCTGCATCCGGGCGAGCACCTGCCGGCCGAAGGTGCGGTCGGCGCGGCCCTCGGTGCGCTCCCAGGCCAGTGCCTCGGGCACGTCCAGCACGACGGCCACCGGCAGCACGTCGTGCTCGCGGGCCACCCGCACCAGGGCGGCCCGGGCGTGCGGCTGGAGGTTGGTCGCGTCGACCACGGTGAGCCGGCCCCGCCGCAGCCGCGTGGCGGCGACGTGGTGCAGCGCGTCGAACGCGTCGGCGGAGGCCGACTGGTCGTTCTCGTCGTCGGCGACCATCGCCCGGAACGCGTCGGAGGAGAGCACCTGGCTGGGCGCGAAGTGCCGGCGGGCGAAGGTCGACTTGCCGGAACCGGAGACGCCGACCAGCGCGACCAGGGCCAGCTCGGGGATGTCGAGGGTGGTCATCGGCTGTTCTCCTGGCGGGTGAGCACGGCGAGCTGGGTGGGGGCGCCGACCTCGGGATCGTCGTCGCCGACCCCGCCGATCGCGGCCGAGTAGCCGTAGGTCGCGGCCACCCGGTCGACCCACGCCGCGAACTCCGCGCGGGTCCACTCGAACCGGTGGTCGGCGTGCCGGAACCGCCCGGCGGGCAGGCCCTCGTAGCGGACGTTGTACTCGACGTTGGGCGTGGTCACCACGACGGTGGCGGGACGGGCGTGGCCGAGGACGGCGTCCTCCAGCGCCGGCAGCCGGGGCGGGTCGACGTGCTCGATCACCTCCATCAGCACCGCCGCGTCGTAGCCGCGCAGCCGGTCGTCCCGGTAGGTCAGCGCGGACTGCCAGAGCCGGACCCGGTCCCGCTGCCGCTCCGGCAGGCGGTCCAGCCGCAGCCGCCGGGCGGCCAGGGTCAGCGCGTGCGGGGACACGTCGGTGCCGACGATCTCGGTGAACCGGCGGTCGCCGACCAGCGCGGCGAGCAGGGCGCCCCCGCCGCAGCCCAGGTCCAGCACCCGGCTCGCGCCGGACTCGACCAGCGCCGCGAGGACGGCCTCCCGCCGTCGCGCCGCCAGCGTCGGCTGGCGGAGGGTGGGCTCGTCCACCGTGTCGGGCTCGGCGGCGGCCGGCTCGTCGGTCAACCGCTGCTCGGCGAGGCGGGCGAGGGCCAGCCCGGCCAGCGCCCGCCGGTGCGCCAGGTAGCGGCGGGTGATCATGCCCCGCTCCGGGTGGTCGGCCAGCCAGCCCTCGCCGGCCCGGAGTAGCTTGTCCACCTCGTCGGGCGCCACCCAGTAGTGCTTGGCGTCGTCCAGGACCGGCAGCAGGACGTAGAGGTGGTTGAGCGCGTCGGCGACGCGCAGCGTCCCGGTCAGGGTCAGGTCGACGTACCGGCTGTCGCCCCACTCCGGGTGCCGCTCGTCGAGCGGGATCGGGGTCGCGGTCACCGCCCAGCCGAGCGGGCCGAACATCCGGGCCGCCACGTCCGCGCCGCCCCGGCAGCGCAGCACCGGCACCCGCACCTCCAGCGGGATCGGCGTACGGGCCAGTTCGGGGCGCTCCCGGGACTCGCCGCGCAGCGCGGAACGGTACACCTTGGACAGCGCCGAGGAGAGCAGGCTGGACGCGGCGTACGGCCGGTCGTTGACGTACCGCCCGAGGGTGAAGCCCTCCGGGGGCGTTGCCTGCTGCCGGCCGCGACCCTTGCCCCGCGCGCCGGCCAGCCGCAGCGGGTCCACGTCCAGCAGCAGGGCGGCGGTGCAGCGCTGCTCGCCCGCCTCCGGGTAGAACACGTGCACGGTGCCGACCGGCACGTCGAAGGTGTGCGCGCGGTCGGGGTGCTTGACCAGCAGGTGACCGAGGTCGGTCGCCGGGCGGTGGGTGGTGGTCAGGGTGAGCAGCACGCGCCCATGGTGTCAGTGTCTTCGATCTTGCGTCGTCCCGTTTTTGCTCTTGTCTCGGGGTGGGTTTCCGGGGGAGCCCCACCCGCTCCGGGCGGTCAGGCTTGATCCCTGCGCGGGTGGGGCTCCCCCGGAAACCCGTGGTGGTCCGGCGCCGTCCGGAGGCGTGCGGGTGCGCTCTGCTCACGGTGGGGGCGCGTGCCGCCGGGTCGGGATCGGCGAGGGGAGCGGTTGCCGGGGCGGGGCCGGGGGTCGGGTGGGGGGAATAAGGGGTTGTGGAGACGGCGGTGCCCCGCCGACCGGGGGTCGACGGGGCACCGGTGGTGCGGGTGGATCAGGCGACGAAGCGGGTCCGGCGGCGCTTGGCCACCAGGTAGCCTCCGCCGCCGGCGACGAGCAGCAGGCCGCCGATGCCGGCGACCAAGCCGGCCGAGTCGCCGGTGATCGGCAGCTCGGGGTCGTCACCGCCGCCGCCCTCGCCGCCGGTCGCGCCCTTGACGACCAGCGCGGCGGTGTCGTTCTTCGGGTTCAGGTCGACGACCTTCCCCGGCTCGCCCGGGCCGAAGTGCAGCAGCCGCACCGAACCCGGCGCGCCGCCCACCTTGTCGATCCGCAGACCGAACTCGAAGACGGCCGCCTCGCCCTTGCGGCGCAGCTCGAACCACTCGCAGAAGTAGACCCGGCCGCCCGGCTCGCCGTACCAGCCAGTCGGCTCCTCGGCGGTGCCCGGCGAGCACTGTTCGGGCGCGTCCACCACGGTGGCGCCGGCGGGAACGGTGACCAGGGCGCCGGTCAGGAGCTCGCCCGGGCTGTACGAGTTGATCGCCGCGGGCCCGTTGTTGACGAAGCCGACCTTGGCGATGACCGTCCCGCCGGCTGCGCCGGTGACCTCGGCACCGGTGGCGGCGACGTCGGCCCGCTGGTCACCGGTGACGGTGGCGTCGATCCAGGCGACGTTGTTCGTCGTGTCCTTGTCGGTCTGCTTCACCGCGCGGGCCCGCGACGCCGGTGCCGGCACCAGCGTCATCGCGCTTCCGCTGCCCTTCTCCCAGTCCGCGCCGGAGAAGTCGCCGATGAACTCCTCCCAGTCGCCCTTGGCGAACCAGATCGCCTGGCCGTACTGCCGGCCCGGCGCCCAGGCGTCGGAGGCGATCGTCAGGGCGGACGAGTCGTCGAGCTGGAGAGCGGCTCCCGGCGGAATCTCCTCGCCGAAGTGGCACTGGGCGAGGTTGCTGCCGAACTCCGAGAGGTAGGAGCAGTTCGAGTGCCGCCGCGCCGGGGTGAGACCAGGGGTCATGGCGAGGAGCAGCACCGTGCCGCGCGCGGGTCGGTCGCCGATGTTGGCCACCGTGAGCGGCGCCTTGACCGTGGCGCCGGGGTCGCCGGCGAACTCCAGGGAGCGCTCCGTCTTCAGGTCGACGCCCTCGCCGACCTCGATGGTGGATCGCGCGGTGGCGGTGGGGATGCCCTTGGCCGCCACGCTCAGGACGAGCTCGCCCTTGTCGCCGGGTGCGGCGGAATCCTTGGCGGTGACGGCCAGGTTGACCAGGTAGTCGGTGATCTCGGTGCCGTCGAGGGCGCAGGTGATGACCGCGCCGGCCTCCTTGCAGCCCGACACCCGGTCGCCGAGGACGACCGTGGCGAAGCCGTCGACGTCGCCGCGGTCGATGGTGAGGGTCAGCTTCTCGGGCAGCGTCTCGGCAAACGCGTACAGGGTGACGGACTTGGCCTCGCCGCCCGGCGCGACCAGCGCGTTGTTGGCGTAGAGGAGGAGCTCGTCGCCGGGCTCTTCGGCGACGGCGGGGCTGGCGGAGGCGGCGACGAGCGCGCCTGCGACGCCCAGCCCGGCCAGCCAGCGCCGGGTGGAGTGCTTGAGCATGTGGGGGGTCCTCCCGTGGGAATGCCAGGAGTGGCCAGCGGATCTTAAGGAAGCCTTAAGGCGCGCCGCTGCCCTGGTCCGCCTCGGAGGGGCAAACATCGACCGAACGGCTGACCAGGATCGCCGCAACGTTCCGCCCGCCCGGACCCGTCATCTGGGGCAGGAGCCCGGGAGGTGCAGTGACGTACGAGGAGTTCGCCGACTCGCGGCTGGCCGCGCTGCTGCGGTACGCGGTCATGCTGACCGGCGACCCGCACCAGGCGCAGGACCTGGTGCAGGACACCATGGTCCGGGTCCAGCTCAACTGGCGTCGGGTGGCCCGTGCCGACTCGCCCGAGCGCTACGTCCGCCGGATGCTGACCAACCAGTACGTCGACTGGCGGCGGGGCTCCTGGATGCGCCGGGTGCTGCTGCGCGCCGAGCCCGACGACGCGGTGCCGGTGCCGGCCGACCACGCCCAGCACACCGTGGACCGGGACCAGGTCTGGTCCTGGCTGTCCGGGCTGCCGCGCCGGCAGCGGGCCACCCTGGTGCTGCGCTACTACGAGGACCTGCCCGACGCGGAGATCGCCGACATCCTCGGCTGCGCCGTCGGGACCGTCCGCTCGTCCATCTCGCGCGCCCTGGCCACGCTGCGGGCGGAACACATGGAGGCCTGCTCATGATCGAGGACGACCTGCGTGCCGCCTTTGCCCGGCACGAGGCCCTGACCCCGCCCGTCGGTCCGCTGCGGTCCACGATCGACCGGCTCGCGGCTGCCCGTCGCCGTCGCCGGCTGCGGCTGCGGGCCGGCGGTGCCGCGCTGGCCCTGCTCGGCGTGCTGGGGATCGGGCTACCACCGTTCACGCCCGACCGGGTCGCCGAGGACGCCACCCTGTTCGCCGAGCCCACCGCCTCGGCACCGGCGGGCGCGCTGAACATCCTGCTGCTCGGCGTGGACGGCTCGGCGAAGGAGCCCGCCCGGCTGGCGGACTCCGTCCTGCTGGTGCACATTCCGGCGGACCGTAGCCGGCCGTACCTCATCTCGCTGCCTCGCGACCTGGCGGTGCCGATTCCCGGTCACGGGACCGACAAGCTCAACGCCGCCTTCCGGCACGGTGCCGGCGACGGCCGGCCCGACCTGGGGCGCGGCTACGAGCTGACCCGCCGGGTGGTCACCGACCTGACGGGCGTACGCGTGGACGCCGGCGCGGTGCTCACCTACCCGGTGTTGCGTCGGCTCACCGACGAGGTCGGCGGCGTGGAGGTCTGCCTGCCGCGCGAGGTGCGCTCCATCCACACGAAGCGGGTCTTCCCGACCGGCTGCCAGCGGCTCGACGGCGCCGCCTCGGTCGACCTGCTGCGGCAGCGGCGGGGGCTGCCCGAGGGCGGGCTCGACCGGGACCGGCACGCGCAGCTTTTCGCCGCCGGGCTGATCCGTCGGGCCGGCGAGCAGGGGGTGCTGACCAGTCCGGTCAGGCTCTTCGCCCTGGTCGACACCGTCGGCGCGGACCTGGTCGTGGGCGGCACCGGTTCGCCACTGGTGGACCTGCTGAAGGTGCTTCCGGAGCTGAAGTCCGTCGACCCGGTCGGGCTCAGTCTCCCGGTCGGGCCGCCGGAGGGCCTCGGCTGGCGGCTGCCACCGGATCCGAAGGAGGCTCCGGCGTTCCTTGCCGCGTTGCGGGAGGACCGGCTGGCGCAGTGGGCGGCGCGGAATCCGGGTCAGGTCAACCGCACCCGCTGACGGATCAGCGGTAGTCCTCCTCGTCGGGGGCGACCACCCGGGCCTGCTCCATGGCGTCCCAGTCGTTGATCTCCAGGCCGCGGTGCGGCTCCACGTCGGCCTCGCCGGGGTCGACCGCGGCGGCCTGCTCGACCGCGTCGGCCGGTTCCGCCTCCATGTCGCGCTCCTCGGGGCTGAGGTGGTCGCTGGGGGCGAAGTCCTCGTCGGGCTGACCCATCGGTCCCTCCCGGGATCTCGGCGGACGGTTACCCCACACACCGTACGGGCTGCGCCCGCCCGCCGCTCGGAAGCCGAGTCGACCGAATCGCCCCACCGGTCGCCGCCCCCGGTGCCAGGATGATGCCGTGGGCTTCCTGATCAGGCTGGCGATCACCGCGGTCGCGCTGTGGATCACCACGCTGATCGTGCCCGGCGTCGAGGTGACCGGCCGCTCCGGCGCCGACGACGCGCTCACGCTCGTCGTCGTGGCGTTGATCTTCGGCGTGGTCAACGCGGTGCTCAAGCCACTGATCAAGGTGTTCGGCTGCGTCTTCTACCTGCTCACCCTCGGCCTGTTCGCGCTGGTGGTCAACGCCCTGCTGTTCCTGCTGACCGACCGGATCGCCCGGGCGCTGGACCTGCCGTTCCAGGTAGACGGCTTCTGGGCCGCGTTCTGGGGCGCCATCGTGATGGCCGTGGCCACCTGGCTGATCAGCGTCGTCGTGCCCGACAGGTGGGGGGAGCGGTGAGCGTCGCGACCGGCCTTCGGGCGCGTACCGGGTCGGTTGTGCCGGCGCCCCTCTTCTACGGGATACTTCCGACGGTGGACAGCGCGGTCCGGCGCACCCAAGGACAACAGCGGCCGGCGACGGCCGACAGCGGTAAGTAAGGAGCGTTCGACATGCCCATCGCTTCCCCCGAGACCTACGCGGAGATGCTGGACCGCGCCAAGGCCGGCCGGTACGCGTACCCCGCGATCAACGTGACGTCCTCGCAGACCCTGAACGCGGCGCTCAAGGGCTTCGCCGACGCGGAGAGCGACGGCATCATCCAGGTCTCGACCGGTGGCGCGGAATACCTCTCCGGACCTTCGATCAAGGACATGGTCACCGGCGCGGTGGCGTTCGCCGCGTACGCGCACGAGGTGGCCAAGAAGTACCCGGTCAACATCGCCCTGCACACCGACCACTGCCCGCAGGAGAAGCTGGACAAGTTCGTCCGCCCGCTGATGGGCATCTCGCAGGAGCGGGTGAAGCGCGGCGAGGAGCCGCTGTTCCAGTCGCACATGTGGGACGGCTCGGCCGTGCCGGTGGCGGAGAACCTGGAGATCGCCGCGCAGCTCCTCGACGAGGCCGCCAAGGGCAAGATCGTCCTCGAGATCGAGGTCGGCGTGGTCGGCGGCGAGGAGGACGGCGTCGAGAACGCCATCAACGAGAAGCTCTACACCACGGTCGAGGACGGCCTGGCCATGGTGGATGCGCTCGGCCTGGGCGAGAAGGGCCGCTACATGGCGGCGCTGACCTTCGGCAACGTGCACGGCGTCTACAAGCCGGGCAACGTCAAGCTCCGTCCGGAGATCCTCAACCAGATCCAGGAGGCGGTCGGCGCCAAGTACGGCAAGGAGAAGCCGCTCAGCCTGGTCTTCCACGGCGGCTCGGGCTCGCTGCTGTCGGAGATCCGCGAGGCGCTCGACTACGGCGTCGTGAAGATGAACATCGACACCGACACCCAGTACACCTTCTCCCGCCCGGTCGCGGACCACATGTTCCGCAACTACGACGGCGTGCTCAAGGTCGACGGCGAGGTCGGCAACAAGAAGATGTACGACCCGCGGGTCTGGGGCAAGGCCGCCGAGGCCGGCATGGCCGCCCGCGTCACGGAGGCCTGCGAGCACCTGCGCTCGACCGGCACCACGCTCGCCAAGTGACGCGCTGACGCGTACCGCCGGCGGCCGGCTCCCCACCGGGAGCCGGCCGTCGGCGTGTCCGGCCCGTCAGGCCGTCGCGGTGAGCACCCGGACGGCCTCGTGGACGTCGTCGGTGAGGTGCACGGTGGCGGACAGGTCGCCGAACGGCGAGGCGCCCAGCAGCGGTCGCAGCAGCGACTCCACCGGCAGTTCCCGCGTCCAGTACGCGCGGTCCAGGAAGACGTACGCGCCGCTGGCCCCGTCGGTGCCGTAGTAGGTCTTGGTGGCCGCCTGGAACACCTCCTGCACGGTGCCGGCCCGGCCGGGCGCGAAGACGATCCCGCCCCGGGCCAGCCGCAGGATGGTGTCCTCCCGGATGGCGTTCGAGAAGTACTTCGCGATCCGGCCGGCGAACAGGTTCGCCGGCTCGTGCCCGTAGAGCCAGGTCGGGATGGCCAGCCCGCCGGCGCGCGCCCAGTCCACGTCGCCGCCGGCCAGCATGGCCGAGTCGACGCGGGAGACGCTGGCGGGGTCGGCGGCCCGGGGCCGGGGCGGCGACACCGGCTGGCCGTAGCGCTCCCGGACCAGCAGCGCCGCCGCCGTGTAGCGGTCGTGGTCGGTGAAGTCCGGCGCCCCGGCGAGCAGGTCGATCGCGGCGTCCAGGTCCTCGACCGGCCGCAGCGCCAGGAACGCGCCCAGGTTGGCGGCCTCCATCACCCCGGGCCCGCCGCCGGTCACCACCAGCCGGTCGGCCCGGGCCAGCTCCCAGCCCAGCACGGCCGCCATCCGGTACGGCGCGCTGCCGCGCGGCACCGCGTGCCCGCCCATGATGCCGACCACCGACTGCGGCCCGTGGGTGGCCAGCCAGGCGCGGGTGGCGTCGGCGAGCGCGTTGTCCACGCCGTGGTCGTGCAGCCGCTGGCCGAGCGCCTCCTTCACCTCCGGCAGGGCCCCGCCGTGCGCGCGGAAGTGCTCGTACACCCGGGTGTCGTACATCCCGGCGAAGCCGCCCTCGGCGAAGCCGGCGGCCAGGTCGTCCGGGGTGTAGAGGTGCGAGGGCTGGGTCGGGTAGGGCAGCCCGGAGAACGGCGGCACGACGTTCGCGCCGCGCCGGACCAGGTCGGCGCCGACCTCACGGGAGGCGAAGCGGCACCCGACGAACAGGGTGCCGGTCACCTCGATCCCGGTGAGGTCGGGGACGGGTGCGAGGTCGAGCCGCAGCCCCTGCACGGTCAGCCCGACCAGGCTGCCCGTGGCCAGTCGCCGGTCGAACTCGGCGCGGGTCTCGATCTCGTCGGTGCAGGTGTGCGGCTCGATGACGTCCGCGGGCGGTGGGGTCGGCACCCTCGCCATCCTGCCCCGCCCCGGCAACCGGCCAAACCTGCGGGGGTGGCCGGGTGGTCGGCAGACCCGGGCCGGCGGCCGGGCGGGTGCGGACGCCGCGGTGCCGGTGGCGACGTCGGCGGCACCGGGCCGCCCGGCTCGTCGGGGAACGCGCCGGGTCTGCCCGGAACGGACAGGAGCCCGGCGGCCGCGGCCACCGGGCTCCTGCACAACCCGGTCCTGGGGAGGCTCCGGACCAATAGTTGTAGTGGAAAACATCTGCCGGTGGCATAGGCCGCAGGCGTGACCAACTCCTCAGCCGTTCAGGCAACCAGCTCGCCCAACCCCCTCGCGCACCCACGGGCGAAGCGGGTTGAATGGGACGATGCAGAACCTGTTGCCGGAACCACCGGCCACCCTCCTCCCCGCGCACGACGAGGCCGACGCCGCCCTGGCCGCCGCCGAGCAGGCCGGCAGCGACGAGGCGTACGCCGAGGTGGCGGCGCGCTTCCCGACCTACAGCGCCGGCTGGGGCGCGCTGGCGGCTCGGGCCCTCGCCGCGGGCCAGGTCGTCCCGGCGTACGCCTACGCGCGCACCGGCTACCACCGGGGGCTGGACCAGCTGCGCCGCAACGGATGGAAGGGGCACGGCCCGGTGCCGTGGTCGCACGAGCCGAACCAGGGCTTCCTGCGCTGCCTCTACGTGCTGTCCCGTGCCGCCGACGAGATCGGCGAGGCCGACGAGGCGGCCCGCTGCGCCCAGTTCCTCCGGGACTGCGACCCGGCCGCCGCGGACGCGCTGGCCAGCAACTGACGCCACTCCGACGGCCGGCCCGACACGCTGCGGGCCGGCCGTCGGGCTGTCCCGGTCCCTACAACCCCTCCGCCACGGAGGCGGCGATCTTCAGCCAGGCGTCCCGCGTCGCCGAGGAGAGAGCGGCGTACCGGATCGGCTCGCCGGTGTCGATGAGCCGCTCGTACGGCGCGAGCAGCACCGCCCGGGTGCGGGCCGCGAAGTGTTCCTGGATCGCCGGCAGGTCGATCTCCTTGCGCGAGGGCGGCATGGAGACCACGGTGACCGCCTGCCGGACCAGCCGCTGCCGGCCGCTCTGCTCCAGGTGGTCCAGCATCCGGGCGGCCGTCTCCGCCGAGTCGTTCCGGGCCGACATGGTGACCACGAGCTGGTCGGTGGCGTCCATCGCGGCCTGCCAGTTCTGGGCGCGCACGTTGTTGCCGGTGTCCACGAAGATCAGCTTGTAGAACCGGCTCACCACCTCGCGGATCTCGGCGAACGCGGCGGCGGTGAGCATCTCGCCCCCGGTCGCCGACTCGTCCGAGGCGAGGACGTCGAACATCCCCTCGCCCTGCGACCGGACGTACTGCGACAGGTCACCCACCCGCCCGTGCGCGCCCTGGAACTGGCCCAGGTCGCGCAGCATGTCCCGCACCGTACGCGAGTGGAAGTCCTGCTGGGCGCGCATCCCCAGGGTGCCCTGGGTCTCGTTGTTGTCCCACGCCAGCACGTAGCCGCCGCGCTTCTGGCCGAACGTCATCGCCAACAGCAGGATGGCCACCGTCTTGCCGGCGCCGCCCTTCGGGTTCACCACCGTCACCTGACGCAGCCCGCCGAAGTTGCGGCGCACCATCTCGATGTCCCGCCGCAACTCCTGCTCGTGCCGCCCCGGCGGGAGCCGCAGCCCCACCAGGTTCGCCACCGCCCGTACGCCCATCGTGGCCACCGGGTCGGCGGGCCGGACCTGGCGGCGGCGGGCGAAGTCCTCGGCGGTCGGCGGCGCGGCGACCGCCGGGTTCCAGCCCGGGTCGGGCTGGGTCGGCGGCACCGCGGTCACCCCCTCGGCCGGCTGGTACGCCTGCTGCGGTGCCGGGCCGGCGGCTCCCGGCGTGCCAAGGGGCCAGGCCGGCGGATACCAGCCGGGCTGGGGCGGGTACGGGCCGGGCGGCGTCGGGGCGGCCTGCTGCGGCGGGACGGCCGTCTGCGGTGGGTGCGGGACGGCCGCCTGCGGTGGGTGCGGGACGGTCGTCTGCGGTGGGTAGGGGCCGGACGGTGTGGTCTGCGGTGCCCCCGCACCGGGCCCGAGGTCCCCGGCCGGCTCGGCCGACCCGCCATGTCCAGGGCTGCCCGGCTGGGGCACGCCCTGCCCGGTCGCACCGTGACCGGTCGCGCCCCCGCTCGGGGGCGCCGCTCTGGCGGCACCGCGGTACGTCGGGGGCACCGGCTGGGCGGCACGGTGGTTCGTCACGGGTGCCGGCCCGTCGGCTCCGGCCGCCGGTGCAGGTTCGACGGCGGCCGGTGCGGGCCGTTGCGGCGGCTGCGCCCACGGGGACTCGGCCGACCCGCGCGCCCCGCCGCCGTTCGCCGCGCCGCCGTTCGCCGCGCCGCTGTTCGCCGCCGCGCCGCTCGTCGGTGCGCCGCCTCCGCTCCCGGCGCTGCCGGCGACCGGAACCCCGCTCTTCGCAGGGCCGGCACCGGTCGCTCCCGAGTCGGCGGCGACCTCCGGCGACCGCTCGCTGGCGGCAGCCCGGTCGGTGGCTGAGGGCTGGGGAATCGCGGCCGGGCGCGTCACCGGGACGGGTGCGGCCGGCTGGTCCAGGCTGAAGGGCGTGTCGAGGTCGACCCGGGTGGGGGCGGGCTGGGGAGACCGGGGAGCGGGCACACCGGCCCCGGCACCCCCGGCCGCCTGTCCACCCGCCCCGACGGCCGGCCCGGTTCCGGCGATGCCCGGGGCGCTCGTGCCCGTGCCGGGCGGGACCGCTGTGCCCGTGCCCGGCGGGACGGCCGGGTCGCTGGGCGGGGCGACAGCGCCCTGTGCCGGCGGGGCGGTGGGCCGTGTGAAGGGCGTGGGCGGGGCCCAGCCCTGGCCCGAGGGGGCGGGCGCCCGGCCGGAGGCCCTGGCCGGCGGGGGTGCCCAGCCGGTCGTCGCGGCCGGCGGCGCGGTCGTCGCCGGGCCGCCGGTCAGGGACGGGTAGTCGGCGGGCGAGGGCGGGGCGGCCGGCCGGCCCTGCGGCGGGACGGGCGACGTCGGTGAGCTGCTCGACGCCCACGGCGGGGCGTCGGCGCCGTCGATCTGGTCGGGCGGCCAGAGTGGTTCGATGTCCCGCTCCGGCACCGGCGGCTGCCCGGGCACGTGGACCCGGTCGGCGTTCTCGTCCACTACGGTTCCTCCCCATTCCTTCTGCCGAGGATAGGCCCAGTGGCCAGCCATGGTCGGCCGTCGCGGGACGCCGAGGTCAGCTTGTCCAGACCGCCCAGGCGCCCGGCTCGGTCCACCAGGACCGCTTCCGGCTCAGCTCGCCCTCGGCCCCGTCGTCGAGGTACGGGACCTTGCCCTCGCGGGGCAGCACGGACACGGCCCGCCCACGGGCGCGGCGCACCTCCAGCCGCATCCGCTTCCTGCCGAACGCCGAGCGGGTGACCACGGGAACCGCCACCGCCACCTCGACCAGCCCGTCGTTCGGTTCGGGATTGCCGAGCAGTGTCACGTCGTCGAGTCGGGCGTACCCGCCGGCGTTGCCGATCGCGCAGGCCAGCAGCGGGTCGTCGCCGTTGGAGAGGACGGCGTCGTCCACCTCGACCCGCCCCCGCCAGTGCAGCGGCCGGCCGCTGTCGTCGGCGGCGCCGATCAGCGCGCCGTCCAGGGTCACCGAGCCGCCGTCGTTGCGCAGCAGGTCGAGCCGGCGGGCCGTGCCGTCCAGCACCGCGGCGGCCACCGCCGCCGGGTCGCGGGGCAGCCCGAGCTGCGCCGCCAGGTCACGGTGCGTCGTGCTCGTGCTCCGCGCCGGATCGAGCGGGAGTACGCCGATCGGCGGCAGGTCCGGCACCGTGCGGTTGCCGGGGAGGTCGTCGGGACGGCGGCTGGGCGGTGGGGCGTACCGCCGGACGAGCCGGCGCACGACGGCGCGCAACTGCGCGTCGCTGGCGGCGGCGACCACCAGCCGGATCTTGGAGTCCGGGTCGGGCCAGGTGAGGCCGTCCGGGCGGGGCGGCCCGTCGAACCGGGCCAGTACCTCGTCGATCTCGGCGTCCGAGCGGGCGGTGACCGTCTCCACCCGGGCGCCCCGGGCGGTGAGCGCGTCCGCGCAGGCCAGCACGGGCACCCGGGGGGTGTCGCAGCGTTCCCCGGCCTTCCCGCCGTGCCGGTCGCCGGTCCCGCAGGCGTCGGCCGCGTCACGTGCCGTCGCGTCCCCGTCCGCCGTCGCGCCGGCGTCGGCCTCGTGCGCCGCAGCCCCGGTCTCGGCTCCGTTCGCCGTCGCGTCGGCCCCGGTCTCGGCTCCGTCCGCCGTCGCCCCGGCGTCGCCCTCGTGCGCCGTCGCGCCGCCGCAGCAGGCACCGCCGCTGCCGCAGGCCCCGCCGGGCGCGTCGCGCTCCGAGCCGAGGGTGAGCAGCACCACGTCGTACACGGAAACGGCCTCCTGCCTCTCGACGCGACCCCTGCCGGCCGCGTCGTCACTACTTGTTAGCCTGACACCCCGGGCTCGCTGACCGGTCGCCACCTGGCACCCGAGCCTTCTGGAGGCGAGAAGATGCCAGCGATCGTGCTCCTCGGCGCCCAGTGGGGCGACGAGGGCAAGGGCAAGGTTACCGACCTGCTGGGTGAGCGGGTCGACTACGTCGTGCGCTACTCCGGCGGCAACAACGCCGGCCACACGGTGATCACCCCGGACGGCCAGAAGTACGCGCTGCACCTGATGCCGTCGGGTGCCCTGTCACCGAGCGCGATGATCGTCATCGGCAACGGCGTGGTGGTCGACCCGAAGGTGCTGCTGGCCGAGATCGACGGGCTCGCCGAGCGGGGCGTGGACGTCAGCCGGCTGCGGATCTCCGGCGACGCGCACCTGATCATGCCGCACCACCGGGCCCTCGACCGGGTCGTCGAGCGCTACCTCGGCAGCTCCCGGATCGGCACCACCGGCCGGGGCATCGGCCCCGCGTACGGGGACAAGGTCGCCCGGATGGGGATCCGGCTGCAGGACCTGCTCGACCCGGGCATCCTGCGCAAGAAGCTGGAGCTGGCGCTGCGCGAGAAGAACCAGCTCCTGTTCAAGGTCTACAACCGCAAGGCGATCGACGTCGACGCGACGATCGAGGAGTACCTGGAGTACGCGGAGCGGCTCAAGCCGTACATCGCCGAGACCCGGGTCATGCTCTGGGACGCGCTGGACCGCGGCGAGACGGTCCTGCTGGAGGGCGCCCAGGCCACCATGCTCGACATGGACCACGGCACGTACCCCTTCGTGACCTCGTCGAACCCGACGGCCGGCGGGGCCTGCGTGGGCGCCGGCATCCCGCCGACGGCGATCAGCAAGGTGATCGCGGTCAGCAAGGCGTACACGACCCGGGTCGGCTCCGGGCCGTTCCCGACCGAACTATTCGACGACAACGGCCAGCACCTGCGCAAGGTCGGCCACGAGTACGGCACCACCACCGGCCGGGAGCGCCGCTGCGGCTGGTTCGACGCCGTCGTCGCCCGGTACGCCTGCCGCCTCAACGGGGTCACCGACCTGGTGGTCACCAAGCTGGACGTGCTGACCGGCCTGCCCAAGGTGCCGATCTGCGTCGGTTACGAGATCAACGGCAAGCGTTACGACGACATGCCGATGACCCAGACCGACTTCCACCACGCGACTCCGATCTACGAGGAGCTCGACGGCTGGTGGGAGGACATCACCGAGGCGAGGACCGAGGCGGAACTCCCGGAGAACGCCCGCCGCTACATCGCCCGCATCGAGGAACTCTGCGGCACCCGCGTCAGCGTGGTCGGCGTAGGCCCCGGCCGCGAGGAAAACGTCCTCCGCCACCCCCTCCTCCCCTAACCCCCACCCCCCACCCCACCCCCCCACCCCCACCCCCCACCCCCCGGGACCGCCCCGTTGATCATGAAGTTGTTGTCTTCGATGCCGGCGTGTCGGAGCAACAACTTCATGATCAACGGCTCGAGGCGAGGGGTTGTCCACAGGACGGGCCCGGGTTATCCACAGGGGTTTCGTCGATTGGCCGCGGGCGGGACAGTCGGTCGGTGTGAGGGCGGATCCGCTGGCGGTCGTGCGGTTGATGGCCGGTGCGCGCGACGGCATCGTGACGCTGGCGCAGGCGCGTGCGGCCGGGTTCACGGTGCACGACGTACACCGGTTCTGTCGGTCCGGTCGCTGGCGTGCGGTGATCCGTGGCGGCTATCTCGTCGATGCCGACCACTATGACGGCATCCCGCGGCGGGCACGGATCAGGGCGGCTGTTGCATCCTTCGGTGCGTGTGCCGCCGCCGTCCTGACAACGGCCGCCGAATTGCACGGCATCGCGGGGCCGCGGGCGACGGGGGCGATCCACCTGTCGATGCCCGGTCCGGTCGCGAGGCCCGCCCGGCTGGCCCATCCCGACGTGGTGGTGCACCAGTTGACGGTCGCGCCAGGTCAACTGGTCCGAGTCGACGGCATCGCCGCCACCTCGCCGCTCCGGACCGTCGCCGACCTGGTCCTCCGGGAAGACCGCTACGCCGCGGTCTGCGTGCTGGACTCCGCGCTGAACCGAGGGCTCATCACCGACGAGGACCTGCTCGCCGTGCCGTACCTGATCAGACGTCGACGCGGCGCGGTGGCGGCACGCTCCCACCTGGCGGAGGCGGACGGGCGGGCGCAGTCCCCGCTGGAGACCCGGACGAGGTTGCGCTGCGTCGACGGCAAGGTGCCCCCGGACGTCCTCCAGCTCATGGTGCGCGACGACGACGGCTACCTGCTCGGGATCGGTGATCTCGGCTGGCGGGGCCCGAGGGTGATCGCCGAAGCCGACGGGCGGGGCCCGCATGGCACCCCGGAGGCCGTCTACGCCGACCGCCGCCGACAGAACCGCCTGGTCAACGCCGGCTGGACCGTCCTCCGCTTCACCTGGGCCGACACCCTAGACCCCGCCTACATCCCGTGGACCGTCCGCCAGGCCATCGCCGCCGCCCAGCGCCGTTGATCATGAAGTTGTTGCCATCGCCGCCCGGCGTGTCGAGACAACAACCTCATGATCAACGGGGTGGGCGAGGGGGTCAGTAGGATGCGGGTGTGCGGGTTCTTCTTCTTGGTGGTGGGGGGCGGGAGCATGCGCTCGCGCTGGGCCTCGCCGGCGATCCGTCCGTCGAGCAGCTGATCGCGGCGCCCGGGAATCCCGGCATCGCTTCGCTTGCCTCTCTGCGGGGGGTGGATCCCTGCGATCCGGCGGCCGTCGCCGCGCTGGCGGTGGAGACCGGGGTCGACCTGGTGGTGATCGGGCCGGAGGCGCCGCTGGTGGCCGGGGTCGCCGACGCCGTACGTGCCAAGGGGATCCCCGCGTTCGGGCCGTCCGCCGAGGCCGCCCGGCTGGAGGGCTCGAAGACGTTCGCCAAGGACGTGATGACCGCCGCCGGCGTGCCGACCGCCCGCGCGTACACCTGCACGGATGCGGAGAGCACGGCGCGGGCGCTGGACGAGTTCGGCGCGCCGTACGTGGTGAAGAACGACGGGCTCGCCGCCGGCAAAGGTGTCGTGGTGACCGACGACCGCGCCGCCGCGCTCCGGCACGCCGAGGAGTGCGGGCGGGTCGTCGTGGAGGAATACCTGGCCGGCCCGGAGGTCTCCCTCTTCGTGGTGACCGACGGCGAGGCGGCGGTGCCGCTGCTGCCGGCGCAGGACTTCAAGCGGGTCGGCGACGGCGACACCGGCCCGAACACCGGCGGCATGGGGGCGTACGCGCCGCTGCCCTGGGCGCCGCCCGGCCTGGTCGACGAGGTCATGCGCGATGTCGTCCACCCGACCCTGGCCGAGATGGCCCGACGGGGCACCCCGTTCGCGGGCCTGCTCTACGTCGGGCTGGCGATCACCGCCGACGGCCCCCGGGTGATCGAGTTCAACGCCCGCTTCGGCGACCCGGAGACGCAGGTGGTGCTCGCGTTGCTGGAGACCCCGCTCGCCGGGCTGCTGCACGCCGCCGCCACCGGCACGCTGGCCGGGCACCCGCCGCTGCGGTGGCGCGACGGGGCCGCCGTCACGGTCGTGGTCGCCGCCGAGGGCTACCCGGCCGCCCCGCGCAGCGGCGACGTGATCACCGGTGCCGAGGGCCCGGGCGTCATCCACGCCGGCACCCGCCGGGCCGACGACGGGGCGCTGCTCTCCTCCGGTGGCCGGGTGCTCTGCGCCACCGCCACCGGCACCGACCTGGCCGCCGCCCGGGACGCCGCGTACGCGCTGGTGGCCGGCGTGGAGCTGGCCGGCTCGCACCACCGCACCGACATCGCCGCCGCCGCCGTCGAGGGCCGGATCACGATTCCGGGCTGACCGGGCAACCCCCGCCGCCGTCGCCTCCGTTTGACCGGTGAGGCGAGGAGGTGGCGGGATTGCCTGCCGACATCGAGGGCTACCGCGAGTACGTGACGGCGCGGCTGGAGCCGCTGCGCCGCACGGCGTACCTGCTCTGCGGTGACTGGCACACGGCCGACGACCTGGTGTCGACGGCGCTGGTCAAGCTGCTGCGGCACTGGCGGCGGGTGTCCGCGATGGACAGCCCCGACGCGTACGTCCGGCGGACCCTGCTGCGGGTCTGGCTGGACGAGCGGCGTCGGCCGTGGCGGCGTGAGGCCGCCTGGGCCGAGGTCCCGGACGCCCCCGCGCGGTCCGCGACCGACGGTGCCGCCGACCGGCTGACCATCCTCGCCCTGCTGGCCGAGTTGCCGCCGCGCCGCCGCGCGGTCCTGGTGCTGCGCTACTTCTGCGACCTGTCCGTCGAGGAGACCGCCCGGGAACTCGGCTGCACCACCGGCACCGTCAAGAGCCAGTCGGCGCGGGCGATCGAGGCGCTGCGGGGCCGCCTCGTCGGCGCGCCGGCCCGAGCCCAGGAGGCAGGCACCGATGGATGAACTCTCCCAGCAGATGCGCACGGCGGTGGCCGCGCCGCCACCGACCAGGATCGACGTGGACCGGCTGATCGCCGACGACCGGCAGCGCCGCCGCCACCGGGCGTGGGCGCTGGCGGGCGCCGGTGCCGCCGTTGCGGTCGCGGCGGTCGCGGTGGCACCGGCGCTGCTCGCCGGTCCCGCCCCGGAACCGGGCGGCCTCACCCTGCCGCCGGCCGCCGCGGGTACCGCCGACCCGTCGCTCTGCCCGATCGCCGAGCCGGAGCCCAGTGGCCCGCCGGTGCCGCAGCAGTCGTACGACACGGTGCGCGAGCGGCCGACCGAGCGCCCCGACGCCGGCGTGGCCCGGCTGACCCAGGCCCTGCGTCCCGCGTTGGCGGCCGTCGTGCCGGCGGGGTTGACGGTCGAGGGCACGATCCCGGGCTGCGACCGGGTCCAGTTCACCTACGAGAAGAGCCACTGGAACTACTACGCCTACGTCCGGCTGGTTCGGGGCGGGCAGGTCGACAACCTCACGGTGATGGTGATGCCGACGGCCGCCGACGCGCCCCGGGGTTGCGCGGTGGCCTCCCATGCCGCTGCCTGCACGGGCTCTCGCCTGCCGGACGGCAGCACCCTGGCCACCAGCATCTCCACGCCTGGCGACGAGGGTGCGGAGCAGCGCCGGGTGCTGTTGCAGCGGGTGGACGGCACGTCCGTGACGGTGACGACGGACAACTTCCGCGTCGTCACCGAGCCGGACGGGACCCCGACGGAGGAGTTCGGGCCGCCGCCGGTGCTCAGCGTGGCGCAGTTGACCGAGATCGCCACCACACCCGGGCTGACGCTCTACCCCTGATCCGGCGGGTCCCGGTGCGCCGAGGGCGCCCACTGTTCGCCGAGTGGGAGGGGCCCCTCGATCCGGCCCGACGTGCCGCCGGGCGGGGCGGGCGGGTGGCGGGGCGGCTCGTCCAGATCCCGCAGCACCGGCAGTGGCGCGGCGACCAGTGCCGCCACCAGCAGCCCCCCGGCGAGCAGCAGGAAGGCCGGGCGCAGCCCGAGCCACTCCACCAACGGCCCGGCGAGCAGATAGCCCGCCGGGCCGGCGGCGTACGTGAAGGAGGTCATCACCCCGACCACCCGGCCGCGCAGCCGCTCCGGGGTGCGGGTCTGCATGGCGTAGTTGGCGAGCGGGTTGACCGGCCCGTACGCGAGCCCGATGACGGCGGCGAAGCCGAGCATCGCCGGGTACGGCGGCAGTGCGGCCAGTCCGACCAGGGCCGCCCCGGTGACCACGAGGGCGACCACCATCAGGGTGCGCCGGCGGATCCGCCGTCCCGCCGTGCCGGAGGCGAGGGCCCCGACCACCGATCCGGCGCTCATCGCCATCAGGATCGCGCCGAGCCGGGCCGGTTCGCCCTGGGCGACGAACCACGCCGGCAGCAGCACGCCCTCGACCGGCAGGTAGAGCGCGACCAGCACCATCGTGATCAGTGCGATGGTCCGCAGCAGCCGGTCCCGCCAGACGAACCGCAGTCCCTCGGCGGTGCCGTGCCACAGGCCGGCCGGCGGGCGTTCCGGGCGGCCGGCCCCGGGCAGCCGGACGGCGGCGACTAGCGCGACGGCCAGCGCGAAACCGGCGGCGGTGACCCAGAGCGTCGAGCCCGGACCGATCGCGGCGATGAGCACGCCGCCGACCCCGGGCCCGATCAGGAAGGCGAGGCCCCAGACCGCCTCGTGTACCCCGTTGGCCCGTTCGATCCGCCACCCGGCGGCCTGCGCGGCGGCCGGCAGCAGCGTCTCGCGGGCGGTCAGCCCGGCCGGGTCGAAGACGGCCCCGAGCGCGGCCAGCGCCACGATCCAGCCGACGTTCAACCCGAGCAGGGCGTCCACCACCGGGATCGCGGCGACCGAGACGGCGGAGAGCGCGTCGGAGACCAGGGCCGTACGCCGCCGGCCGAGCAGGTCCACGACGGTGCCGGAGACGAGGCTGGACAGCAGCAGTGGCAGCGCGGTGGCCGCCGCGACCAGGCCGGCCGCGGTGGCGCTGCCGGTGCGCTCCAGCACCAGCCACGGCAGGGCCACGGTGGACACCCCGTTGCCGATGCCGGACAGCAGCGTCGCCGCCTCGACCAGCAGCAGTGGCGTACGGCGGCGGGGTCCGGAGCTGACCATGGTGCTGTCAGCCTAGAGGCCGCGGGCGGTGCTGCACGCCCAGCGCCGCCCGCGTCGCCCGGGCGCGGAGGGTCCTCGAATCAGCGGATCTGGACGCCGGAGACGGCCCGGGAGATGACCAGGCGCTGGATCTCCGAGGTGCCCTCGAAGATGGTGTAGATCTTGGCGTCCCGGTACCAGCGCTCGACCGGGTGGTCCCGCAGGAACCCGGCTCCGCCGAGCAGTTGCACGGCCTTCTCGGTGACGGAGACGGCCACCTCGCCGGCCTTGAGCTTGGACATCGAGCCCTCGCCCGCCGTGAAGGGCCGGTTGTTGCGGCCCATCCAGGAGGCCCGCCAGACCAGTAGCCGGGCCGCGTCGATCTCCGTCCTCATGTCGGCCAGCGCGAACGCGACCGCCTGGTTCTCGATGATGGGCCGGCCGAACTGGACCCGGTCCTTCGCGTAGTCCAGCGCGTACTCGTAGGCGGCCCGGGCCACGCCCAGCGCCTGCGCGCCGACCGTGGGCCGGGACAGCTCGAAGGTGCGCATCGCCGCCTGGCCGGAGGCGCGCCGGCCGGAGCGGGCCCGGTCGAGCCGTTCGCGCAGCGCGTCGCGGCCGCCGAGCAGGCAGCGCCCCGGCACGCGTACGTCGTCGAGGAAGACGTCGGCGGTGTGCGACGCGCGCAGGCCCAGCTTGCGCAGCTTGCGGGTCGCGGCCAGCCCGGCGGTGCCCGGCGGTACGACGAACGCCGCCTGCCCCCGGGAACCGAGCGTCGGGTCGACCGAGGCGGTGACGACGTGCACCCCGGCGATCCCGCCGTTGGTGGCGTACGCCTTCTGCCCGCTCAGCACCCACTCGTCGGTGGCCTCGTCGTAGACCGCCCGGGTGCGCATCGCGCCGACGTCGGAGCCGGCCTCGGGCTCGGTGGTGCAGAACGCGGCGACGGCGGGCTCGTCGACGGTGCCGAAGCACTGCGGCACCCACTCCACCATCTGGTCCGGGGTGCCGGTGCCGTAGATGGCGGCCACCGCGAGGGAGGTCCCGAAGATGCCCAGCCCGATGCCGGCGTCACCCCAGAAGAGTTCCTCGCTGGCGATCGGGAGGGAGAGGCCGGTGGGGTCGGCCCAGCAGGTGGCGAGGAACTCGAAGCCGTACAGGCCGACCTTCGCCGCCTCCTGGATGATCGGCCAGGGAGTCTCCTCCCGGGCGTCCCACTCGGCCGCGGCCGGGCGCACGACCTCGGCGGCGAAGCCGTGCACCCAGTCGCGCAGATCCCGCTGTTCCTCGTTCAGGTCGAGCGAGAACTCGGCCATGTCAGGCCTTGGGGATGTCGAACAGGTTGGCGATGTTGGCGGCCAGGCCCAGGTCACCCTTGGCCTTGAGCTTGCCGGTCATGAACATCATGACGGGGTTGGCCCCACCGGAGACGATCTTCAGGAACTCGACCGGGCCCATGGTGAGGCTCAGCTTCGGGTCGTGCTGTGCGGTCTCGTTGACCGTGCACGCGCCGTCGGCGATGACGACCTCGTAGGTGTCGGTGCCACCGTCGGGGCGGCCGGTGATGTTCCAGTGGATGACCGCGTTGGTCGAGCCCGCCCGGTCGGCGCGGAAGAGCTGCGGCATCCGGCCGAAGACCTCGCCCAGGATCTTGCCGCGCAGGTCGCCGGACATGACCTCGGCGATCTTGTCGTCCGGGGTGGACTTGACCAGCTGGGCGAACTCCTTGGGGCCGACGTTCGCGAAGTTGGCCGGGTCGAAGTCAGTCATGGGTCTGCACCTTCCGGGTGTTGGCTACTCGTGCGTAACCCTACGCACGAGTAGGTATGCTCGCAAGGGTGTCCACGTCACCCACCTTCAAGCGTCTCCCGCGTGCCGTACGCGAGCAGCAGATGCTCGACGCGGCCGTGAAAGTGTTCTCCCGCCGGGGGTTCCACGCGGCCAGCATGGACGAGATCGCCGAGGACGCCGGCATCTCCAAACCGATGGTCTACGCGTACCTCGGCACCAAGGAGGAGCTCTTCGTCGCCTGCCTGCACCGGGAGGGCGCCCGGATGATGCAGGCCATCGCCGGGGCCGCCGCCCCGGAGCTGTCGGCCGACGAGCGGCTCTGGCGCGGGCTGCGGGCGTTCTTCGGTTTCGTCGGGGCGCACCGGGACGGCTGGGCGGTGCTCTACCGGCAGGCGCGGGGCGAGCAGCCGTTCGCCGGCGAGCTGGCGGGCATGCGCGCCCGGCTGGTCGAGGTGGTCGCCGGGATGCTCGACCACGCGCTGCGCGCCGAGGGGCGCGAGGCGGGCGAGACCGACCTGGAGGTCGTCGCGTACGCCCTGGTGGGGGCGACCGAGTCGCTGGCCGACTGGCTCGCCGACCACCCGGAGGCGGACCCGGAGAAGACCGCGACGCGGATGATGAACGTCGCGTGGCTCGGTGCCGGCCAACTCCTGCGCGGCGCCACCTGGCGGCCGCCCACCGCCTGACCTCCCGCCCGGGGAGACCGACGGGCCCGCCGCCCGCGCACGGTCCCATGCCCGGCCGGTGCTGCATCTCGCCGCCGCCGACGACGCCCGGCTGCCGCCGACGACGCCCGGCCGTCGGCGATGAAGCCGAGGGCCGACCGGCGTCGGCAGCCAAGGCCGCCGGTGGGTTACCGTCGCAGCTCCGCCGGCTCCCGGGCGGGCGCGCCGACGGCCGCCCGGCGACGGCCCAGGAGCCAGCGGGTCACCTCCACCAGCAGGGTCACCGTCAGCGCGAGACCGAGCCCGAGCAGCAGCCCGCGGATCGGGTCCTGCTCGAAGGCGAGTCCGCCGAGGTAACCGACCAGCGCCGAGTAGACCCCCCACGAGCCGGCGGCGAGCGCGTCGAAGGCGAGGAAGCGCCGCCGGGGGAAGCGCGTCGCCCCCATGGTCATCGTGACGGCGGTCCGGCCACCGGGGACGTACCGGGCGACGGTGAGGATCAGCCCGCCCCGCACGGCGATCCCTCGCCGCGCCCACTCGTAGGCGGCCCGTCGTCGGCCGCCGTCAGGCAGGCGGGCGAGGAGGCGTCCGCCGCCGTGCCGGCCGATGGCGTACGACACGTGGTCGCCGACCAGCGCGCCGGCCGCCGCGACCGCGATCACCGCCACCAGGTCGGGTTGCCCGGTCGCCGCGAACACGCCGGCGGTGATCACCGCCGTCTCGCTGGGCACCGCCGGGAAGAAGCCGTCGATCACCGCGATCGCGAAGAGCGCCAGGTAGACCCAGGGCGAGGACATCGTCTGGTGGAGCAGGTCGAGCACCGAATCCATGATCTCGATGCTGGTGCCGCCCGACGGCCCCGCCATCGTCCGGTGGTCACCCGGTGCCTGCTACTTAAGTCGTGCCCGACCCGGAGAGGGATCCGGGTCGGACACGACCGGCCTTCAGGGTCGGGCGCGGACCGGCGTCAGGGTCGTGCGTCGACGTCGGCCACGGCGGCGCCGGAGGCGAACACCTCGACGAGGCTGGTGAGACTCTGGTCGGCGCGGCCGTCCGCCATGCCTCGCCGGAAGACGTCGAGCACGGCGGCCGGCAGCGTGGTGTCGACGCCGGCCGCCCGCACGGTGTGCAGGACGTGCCCGACGCTGGCCACTCCCATCGCCAGCCTGTCCACGTCCCCCTGGTGGTCGCCCGCGTCGATGCGGGGCGCGTAGAACTCCAGGAACGGGGCCACGTTGGCGGTCTTCAGGGCGGCGGGCAGGAACTCCGTCGCGGTGATGCCGTGGGTGCGGGCCACCGCGAGCGTGTGCAGCCAGCTCACCATGACGGTCCAGAACATGTTCATCTCGAGCTGGTAGTACAGCGCCGCCAGCCCTGGGTCCTCGCCCCGGTAGTCGGCACGCGTCAGCACCTCCAGCGTCTGCCGGTGCGCCTCGAACACGTCCCGCGGGCCGCTGTAGTACGTGGCGGACCCGGGGTTCCCGATGCCGGACGGTGGCACCTGCACGCCGCCGGTCAGCTGCCGTGCACCGTGCCCGGCGAGCCACTCCGCCGCCTCTCGGGCCCGCTCAGGGGTGTCCGAGCTGAGGTTGGCGATCACCCGACCGGAGAGCTCGGCCGTGGCCGGGCCCAGGATCGCGTACATCGCGTCGTAGTCGGTGAGGCTGAGGACGACCAGTTCGCTGGCGGCCAGGGCCTCGCCCACGGTCGCCGCCCGGCGCCGGGCGATCCTCGACCAGGCGGCGGACCCGGCCGAGGCGGTGATCTCCTGCGCCCGTGCCCTCGCCGAGGCCCTGCGCGACTCCGACTGGACGGACGGATGCCCGGTCACCTCCACCGCCCTCGGGACGGCCAGCCGGGCGCCGGACATCCAGCAGGCCGCCGCGGCGGCCTTCGCGCACTGGCGGGGGCTGGTCGCGGACAAGCTCCGCCGCGCCGGGATCGCCGAGGACGACGCGCAGGACCTGGCCCACACTGTGATCTCCACCCTCGAAGGCGCCGAACTCGCGGCCCAGGTCTCCCGCAGCGACCGGCCGCTGCTGACGGCCGGCCGGCACCTCGCCCAGTTGATCAACCTGCACCGGTCGCCGGTTGCCTGAGCGGCACGGGCCGCGCGCACACCGGAGGCGGGTGGGCGGCAACGACCTCCGCCCGGCCTAGGCTCGGGGCGTGACCTCCCGAGCCGTCGCGCTCCGGCGCACCGTCGAGCGGTACGCCCCCGTGCTGCTCGCCGTCGTCGTCGCGGCGGGGGTCTGGGGGGCGGCGACCGGCTCGCTCGGGGTGCGCTCGCCGCTGCCCCGGGTGCTGGTCCTCGCCGTCGCCGTCCTCGTGGGCTGGGCCGCCGCGACGGTACGCGTACGGCGCTGGCCGCTGTTCGTGACGGCCGCTGTCACGTGGCTGCTCCTGGCGGCCTGGCCGGCGGTGGCCGTCGCCTCCTGGCAGGCGGGATTCCGGCTGCGGGACCGGCGGCGGCTCGCCGGCTTCCTCGCCGGTGCCGCCCTGGTCGCGGTGGCGGGCGTGGTGATCGGCGTCGTGGTGGGTGGCGAGCGGCGGCTGACCACCGCCACGCCCGCCAACGCGCTGGCGATGTTCGCGTGGACGGTGCTGTTCCCGCTGGTCGTCGGGCTCTGGGTCCGGGCCCGCCGGGACACCCTGGCCGCCCTGCGGGACCGGGCCGAGCGGCTGGAGCGCGAGCAGGAGGCGCGGGCGGAGCGCGTCCGGGCCGAGGAGCGGGCCCGGATCGCCCGGGAGATGCACGACGTGGTGGCGCACCGGGTGTCGCTGATGGTGGTGCACGCCGGCGCGCTGGAGGTCACCGCCACCGATCCGGCGACCGTCGACACCGCGACCCTGATCCGGTCCACCGGACGGCAGGCTCTCACCGATTTGCGGGAGGTGCTCGGCGTGCTGCGCCAGCCCGCGCCCGCCGGCGAGCCGGCCACCATCGGCACCGCCGGGCTGGCCGGCGTCGACGACCTGGTCCGGGAGTCCCGCGCCGCCGGGCTGCGGGTCGACCGGCACGACGAGGGGACGCCCCGGCCCGTTTCCGCGACCGTCGGCCGGACCGTGTACCGGGTGGTCCAGGAGGCGCTGACGAACGTCCGCAAACACGCGCCGGGCGCGGACACCACCGTCCGGCTGCGGTACCTGCCGGGCGGGTTGGAGATCAGCGTCCGTACCGGCCCGCTGGCGGGCGGCCCAGCCCGGCCGGGTGCGGACGATCGGCCGGCGGGCGGTACGGCCCTGCCGGGTGCGGGACTCGGGCTGATCGGCCTCCGGGAGCGGGTGGAACTGCTGGGTGGGCGGCTGGAGGTCGGCCCCCGCGGCGGCGGCTTCCTGGTCCGGGCGTTGATCCCGGTGGAGGAGGCGACATGATCCGCGTCCTGGTGGCCGACGACGAGCAGTTGGTCCGTGCCGGGCTGCGGCTGATCCTGGAGGCGGCACCCGACCTCACCGTGGTCGGCGAGGCGGCCGACGGCGCGGCGGCCCTGGCCGAGACCCGCCGGTTGCGTCCCGACGTGGTGCTGCTGGACGTCCGGATGCCGGGCACCGACGGGCTGACCGCCGCCCCGCAGGTGGTCGCCACCGGGGCGAAGGTCGTCATGCTGACCACCTTCGACCGAGACGAGTACGTGCACCGGGCGCTGCGGGCGGGCGCGGTCGGCTTCCTGCTGAAGGACACGCCGCCCCGGGAACTCGCCGCCGCCGTGCGGACCGTGGCCGCCGGAAACGCCATGCTGGCCCCGACGGTCACCCGGCGGCTGATCGACTCCTTCGCCGAGCGCGGCCCGGCCCGGCGGGACGCCGCACGGCAGCGGCTGGGCCACCTCACGGACCGGGAGTTGGAGATCGTCCGGGAGGTGGGCCGGGGGTTGGGCAACGCCGACATCGCCCGCCGACTGACGATGAGCGAGGCGACGGTCAAGACGCACGTGAGCAGGGCCCTCGCGAAGCTCCAGCTCGCCAACCGGGTGCAGTTGGCGATCCTGGTCCACGACGCCGACCTCCTCTGACGGCCCCGCCACGGCGTCCGGTCGTCCCGGTGCCCGGTGGGACGGGTCAGTGGGGGGTGCGGCGGTGGGCGCGGTGGCGAAGCCAGCGGACGGACTCCAGCACCAGCGTGACCGCCACCGACATGCCCACCGCGGCCAGGATGCCTCTGACCGGGTCGCGTTCGAAGGCCAGCCCGCCGAAGTAGCCGAGCAGGCCGGAGTAGAGCGCCCAGCCCACCGCCGCGATCGAGTCGAACAGCAGGAACGAGCGGAGCGGGTAGCGGACCGCGCCCATGGTGAGGGTCACCGCCGTGCGACCGCCGGGGATGTAACGGGCGGTGGTGAGGATCAGCCCGCCGCGCCGGTGCACCGCCCGGCGGGCCCACTCCGAGCTGGCCCGCCGCCGGCTGTCCTCGGGAAACCGGGCGAGCCGGTGCGCGCCGCCGCCGCGCCCGATGGCGTACGAGATGTGGTCGCCGACGCAGGCGCCCAGCGCGGCGGCGACGATCACCGCCACCAGGTTGGGGCTGCCGTCGGTGGCGAGCACGGCGGCGGTGATCACGGCGGTCTCGCCGGGCACCGCCGGGAAGAACGCGTCGACCGCGGTGAGCCCGAACAGCAGCAGGTACACCCACGGGGAGCTGACCAGCTGCCGGAGCAGGTCGAGCGCGGACTCCATGCCCCCATGCTGGCCGGGCACGATGCGCCGGGTGGCCGAGTCGCCGGATCACCCCTGCTCGACGACGCGTTCAAGATCCGCGAGCGGCGGCACGCTCACCCGCCGCCGGCCGCGATCACCGCGTCAGGCGGTGGCGACCAGGGTCGGTGGGGCGAGCAGCGGGCCGTGCGGGACCTTGTCCCCGGCGGTGGGGCCGTGCGAGGTGAGCACCACCGGGGCGGCCAGTTCCCGGGCCACCGCCGACGGCCAGTCGACGGGCGGGTCGTCGTACACCGGGCGGGAGCGCAGCAGGCGGGCGGTGAGCGCGGCCTGCCGGTCCAGGTCGCCGGGCGGTCCCGGGGTGAGCCGGTCGGTGGCGTCGTAGCGGCGGCAGATCCGCAGCCCGGGGCCGGCGAGGTCGAGGTGGGTCAACGCCAGGCCGTCGACGCCCCCGGCCGCGGCGAGGGCGTACCGGTGGGCGACCGCGTCGAAGTGGCCGAACCGGAACCGGCCCTGCCACGGGTTGGTCGGGTTGTGCGGGTCGGTCAGCGGCAGGGTGGGGTCCTCGGTCACCAGCGGCCCCGGCCCGTGCCGGGTGGTGGTCACGCGCAGCACCCCGAGCCGGGTCGCCGTGCCCGCCTGGCCCGCCTCGGCGAGCAGGCTGTCGGCGTTGGCGAACGTGGTGGTGCTCCACGTCGTGTACGGGTGGAAGCCGTGCCACTCGTCGAGCAGCACCCCCTGCGCGCCCTCGAAGACGCACGTCCCGGCGCGCAGCGCCCCGGCGAGCCAGCCCCGTTCCACGATCGCCACCCGCCCGGCGAACCCGGTGAACGCGGGCAGGCAGTCCTCGACGGGCGGCGCGTCCAGCGGCCCCAGCTCGGCGGTCAGCCGGTCCCGCAGGGCGGTCAGCCGGCGGCGCAGCAGCGCCGGGGTGCCGCAGTCGGCCACCCGGGGCGCCTCGTCGGGGTGGGCGAGACCGTACGCGACGGCCTCGCCTACCCCCAGCCCGCAGGAGCCGTGCCGGTCGGCTCCCCGGGCGATCTCCCGGGCCCGGTTGGCGGCCCGGTGGTACGGGGTGGCGAGCAGCGCCTCCCCGTCCACGGTCAGCCGGTCGAGCGCGTCGGGCACCCCGACCGAGGCGAGGTGGTCGGCCTCGGCGGCCAGCGCCAGCGGGTCCACCACCACGTGCCGGGACAGGTGCGTACGCACCCCGGGGTGGAAGGTGCCCGCGCCGAACTGGGCGAAGGTGTGGTGCCGCCCGTCGCGCAGCACCACGTTGTGCGCCGCCTGCGCGCCCCCGTTGAAGCGGACCACGGTGTGCACGGGCCGGGTGGCGCAGAGCCAGTCCACGACCGTGCCCTTGCCGGCGTCGCCGTAGCCGAGGTCGACCACCGTCACGTGTCTCACAGCCGGGTGACCCCGCCGTCGGTGTCCCGGAAGGCCGGCAGCGCCGACACCTCGGCGCGCCGCCCCCGGCCGAGCCGGGCCAGCGCCTTCGACACCGTCCCGGTGGCGCCCGAACCGGCCCGGTCGAGGTCGCGCAGGCCCTCGTCCAGGTCGATGGCCTGCTCGCCGAGGCCGATGGTGAGCGCGATGGTCTCGCAGACCGCGTCGAGGTCGTCCAGCACGACGGCGTTCTGCCCGAGCAGGCCCCGCCAGAAGTCGAGCACCTTGGCGTTGCCGGCGTAGTGGCTGCCGGCGGGGAGGAGATAGTAGGTGTCCCAGCGGCGGGTCACCTCGTCGACCACCTGCCGCAGCGGCACGTCCTCGGCCAGGTCGTCGCCGATCAGGCGGGCCACCTCCCGGGCCTTCGCCTGTGGGTAGGCGAGCTCGTCGCCGATGATGAACAGGTAGCCGCGCCGGCCGCGCTTCTCCCAGCAGTCGGTGACCGTGTGCCGGGCCATGAAGTACATGGCCAGCTCGTACGACTCGGTCATCTGCCCGCCGCCACCGCCCTCCAGCACGATCCGGCCGAGGTCGTCGTCCATCCGGTTGTCCGACTCGAACTGGCCGACCTGCAACGGCACCCGGTCGCAGGTGGCGTCGCCGATCGCGCCGAACATGATCTGCGGGTCGCGGGCGTAGCCCTGCCGCTGGAGCAGCCCGAGTAGCTGCGGCAGCTTGGTCTGGAGCGTACGGGGCACGTGACCCATCGAGCCGGTCACGTCGAACAGCACGGCGATGGCGGTCGACTGCGGGTGCTCGGCGGAGTCGCGGCTCTCCCGCGTCGCGTCGCGGGGGTCGAGCGCGGGGTGCACCGTGCGCGCCCCGCTGTCGCTGTACGAGAACGCGCTCTTGCCGGTGGCCCGGCGGTAGCGGTCGGCGGCGTCGTACACGTCGGTGGACCAGATTCCACTGCCCATGGCAGCCTCCTCAGGGGTGCAGGGTGAAGGGTCGGAAGGTGCGCGGCCCGTAGAGCCGGTCCAGCACCTCGTCGAGTTCGCGGAGCAGGCGCCAGGCGTCGTCGGGCCGGGCGTTCAGGGCGGGCCGCAGGCAGCCCTGGGCGAAGGCGAGCAGCTCGCGCGGCGCGCGCGGGCCCATCAGCCAGGTCATGCAGCGGGTGGCCATCGCGATGTCGGTGCCCGGCCCGCACGGGCGCTTCGCGACGACCTCGGCCGGATACCAGTCCTCGTGGCCGGGCACGAGCGCCGGGACGGCGCCGCCGCCGACGACGGAGAAGCACCAGTCGACCAGCACCACGCCGTGCCCGTCGGGCTCGATCAGCACGTGCGGCGGCAGCACCGCGCCGTGCACCACGCCCGCCCGGTGGGCCAGGCCGAGCGCGACCAGGAGGCGCCGCCACATCCAGGCCGCGTCCCGGGCGTCCAGCCCGTCCGGGTACGCGCGCCGCACCTCGGTGAGGTCGTGCATGCCGGGCGCGGTGGCGAGCACGGTGACCCGTCGCTCGGCGCCGGTGTCGGGGTCCCGGTGCCGGAACTCCTCCACCAGCCGGGGCACGTAGGGCAGGTAGCGCGGGTCGCCGCGTTCGGCGAGGGCGCGCAGGGCGTGCGCCTCCCGCGCCATCAGGTCGTTGTCGGTGGGTCGCCGGGGCAGCTTGAGCAGCCTGTCCGCCCCGACGTCGTAGAGGTCGGCCAGGTCGCCGGAGTGCGCCGGCGCGCCGAGGCGGTAGCCGCCGAGGACGGTGACCCGCCGGGCCCGCCAGCGGGTGGTGACCCGGACGAACGCGTCGGTGGCCTCGGCGCGTACGGCCGAATCGGCGGGCACGCGGTCGGGGTGCAGGGCCGCGACCAGCTCGCGGTAGCGCCGGGCCGGCTCGTCGGCGCCGAACAGGTCGGCGTCGGTGCGGGCCGCCGCGACCAGGCGGATCGCCTCGGCGGTCCTCACCGCACCGTCTCCTCCCGCGCGGGGCGCAGCAGCGCCGGGTGCAGCAGCCGGGCGTCGCCGGCCCGGTAGAGCTTGGCGCGGGGGCCGCCCCGGGCCCCGCCGCGCTCGGTGCTGGCGCCGGTGCTCTCCACGAAGCCCGGCACCGAGAGCACCTTGCGGTGGAAGTTGCCGGCGTGCAGCGGGTGCCCCCAGACCGTCTCGTAGACGGCGCGCAGCTCGCTGATGGTGAACTCGGGGGCGAGGAAGCGGGTGGCGAGCGGGGTGTATTCCAGCTTGGACCGGGCCCGCTCCAGCCCGTCGGCGATGATCCGGTCGTGGTCGAAGGCGAGCTGCCGGCTGCTCAGGGCGGTCACCGGCAGCCAGGCCGCCTCGTCGGCGTCGGTGCCGGCGGCCGCGTCCGGCAGGTCGGGCGCGAACGCGAGGTGGGCGACCGAGACGACGCGCATCCGCGGGTCGCGGTCGACGCCGCCGTAGCTGGCCAACTGCTCCAGGTGTACGCGACGCAGCCCCTCGCCGCCGAGCCCGGTCTCCTCGGCCAGCTCCCGCCGGGCGCCGGCGGTCAGGTCCTCGTCGGGGCGGACGAAGCCGCCGGGCAGTGCCCAGTGCCCCGCGAAGGGCGGCTCGCCGCGCCGGATGAGCAGCAGGTGGAGCACGCCGTCGCGGATGGTCAGCGCCACCACGTCGACGGTGACCGCGACCGCCGGATAGGCCCGGGGGTCGTACGCGGCCAGGAAGTCCTGCTCGTCCACGGCGTCCCTCTCATCTTGAGAACATCTCGATGTGAGAACAACCTAGCGCATACGGTCGCCCCTGCCAACCCCCGGCGGCGTGGGTGCGGCGCGGCCGGGGGTCGGCAGGGGCGGTCAGCGCACGAGACCCACCAGGTGCGGGCGACCGCGCAGGTCGTGCAGGGCGAACCCGCCGCCCGGCAGCAGGCCGAAGCTCACCGTGCTCGGCAGCGGCACCGGCAGCTTGAACGCCACCTCGACGGTGTAGGCGTCCGGCAGCCGGTTCTCCAGCGCGGCCAGGCACCGCGCCTTGCTCCACATCCCGTGCGCGATGGGCCGGGGGAAGCCGAACAGCCGGGCCCCCAGTCGGGAGGTGTGGATCGGGTTGTGGTCGCCGGAGACCCGCGCGTAGTGCGTACCGACGCGGGGCTCGACCCGCCAGTGGGCCGAGCCGGCCGGCGCCGGGGATCGCTCGCCCCGGTCGCGGCCTCCGCCGCCGGGCCTGCGCTCCCGGCCGAGGTACGTCGAGACGCCGCGCCAGACCTCCTCCCCGCCGACCGAGCCGACCAGCACCACGTCGACCTGCCGCCCCCGGTCGTGCGGGCGCAGGTTCTCCGCGTACGTGGTGAAGTCGAGGGTCTCGTCGGCCGTGACCGGGCGGTGCACGGTGATCCGGTTGCCCACGTGCACCACGCCGGTCAGCGGGATCGGGAACCCCGGCGCGGTCATCAGGCGCAGGGCCAGCGGAAAGCCCATGACGTGCGGGAACGTGGCGGGCAGCCGGTCGGTCAGCCGGAACCCGCAGACCCGGTCGTAGTCGGCCAGGTGCGCCCGGTCGACGGCGATCCCGCCGACGGCCAGCTCGACCGCCGGGGCGTCGGCCGCCGCCGGTCGCCCGCCGAGGCCGGGCAGCGCGCCGAGCAGCGCCCGCCGGTAGAGCGCCCCGGCCGCCGGCATCCGGGCCAGCTCGACGCGCTCCCGGGCGACCGCCCCGGCGTGCCCGGCCAGGTCCTGCGTCGCCTCGACCGAGGAGGCGTGCCCGGCGAGGTCGTGCGTCTCCGCCAGGCTCAGGTCGTTCTCGGCCGGCCCCGGCCGGCGGATCGCGGCCAGCGTCTCCTCCGACAGCCGCTCCGTGGGGCCGTCGATCAGCTCGTGCACCGACAGGTCGTCGGCCGGGCCTTCCGCCGCTTCCCTCCGCCCGGCCATCACGCCCCCAGCAGGCTCTGGCCGCAGACCCGGACGACGTTGCCGCTGACTGCGCCGGAGGCCGGCCACGCCAGCCAGCCGATGGTCTCGGCGACGTCCACCGGCAGCCCGCCCTGGGACATGCTGTTCATCCGCCGGCCCGCCTCGCGCAGCATCAGCGGGATGCGCGCGGTCAGCCGGGTCTCGATGAACCCGGGGGCGACGGCGTTCACGCTGATCTGCCGTTCGCGCAGGACGGGGGCGAGCGAGTCGACCAGCCCGATCACGCCCGCCTTGCTGGTGGCGTAGTTGGTCTGGCCCCGGTTGCCGGCGATGCCGGCGATGGAGGAGACGGAGACGATCCGGCCGCCGGCCGGGATCAGCTCCCGCTCCAGCAGCACGTCATTGATCCGCTCCTGGCTGGAGAGGTTGACGTCGAGCACGGAGTCCCAGCGGTCGGCGTCCATCCGGCCGAGGGTCTTGTCCCGGGTGATGCCGGCGTTGTGCACGACCACGTCGACCCGCCCGTGCCGGCCGGCGAGGTGCTCCGCGAGCCGGGCCGGGGCGTCGGGAGCGGTGAGGTCGAGCTGGACGGCCGTCCCGCCGATCTCGTTGGCGACCGCCGCCAGCGCGTCCCCGGCCGCCGGGATGTCCAGCGCGACGACGCGCGCGCCGTCGCGGGCCAGCACCCGGGCCAGCGCCGCGCCGATGCCCCGCGCCGCCCCGGTGACCAGGACGACCTGCCCGTCCAGCGGGCGGTCCCAGTCGGCCGGCGGCTCGGCCCTGCCGGCGCCGACCCGGATCACCTGCCCCGAGACGTACGCGGACCGGCCGGAGAGCAGGAACCGGAGGGTAGCCTCCAGGCCGGTCGACGTGCCGGCGTCGGGCTCCTTCGTGACGTACACGAGCTGGGCGGTGACACCCCGGCCGAACTCCTTGCCGATGCTGCGGGTCAGCCCCTCCAGGGCCCGCTGGGCGGTGGCCTCCCGGGGCGAGCCGCCCTCGGCGGGCGGGGTGCCGAGCACGACCACCCGACCGCTGGGCAGCACCGAGCGGGCGTGCGGGTGGAAGAAGTCGTACAGCTGGCGCAGCTCGGTGGAGTCGGTGATGCCGGTCGCGTCGAGGACCAGGGCGGCGAAGCGCTCGGTGGGCTCCACGGCGGCGGGGTCGCGCAGCTCGACCCCGGCGGCGGTCAGGATCTTGCCGACCTGTTCGGCGAGCCGACCCCCGGTCGCGGCACCGAGCAGGACGGGCCCGGGGGCGAGGGGGTCGCCGGGGGTGTGCCGGCGCAGTCGCGGCGGGTCGGGCAGCCCGAGGCGCTTGACCAGCGCGCGACCGGCCCCCGATCGGACGAAGCTCGCGTACCTGTCGGTCATAGGCGTAGCCTACTGGCGAGTAGGTTGAGGGCAAGCCCTTCGAGGAGGCGGGATCGTGCAGAGCATCCGGCGGGTGGCGGTCATCGGCGGCAACCGCATCCCCTTCGCCCGGTCCAACTCGCGGTACGCGAGCGCGTCCAACGCGGACATGCTGGGCGCGGCGCTGGACGGGCTGGTCGCCCGGTTCGGCCTGGCCGGCCAACGGGTCGGCGAGGTGGTCGCCGGTGCGGTGCTCAAGCACGCCAAGGACTTCAACCTGACCCGCGAGGTGGTGCTCGGCTCGAAGCTCGACCCGCACACCCCCGCGTACGACATCCAGCAGGCCTGCGGCACCGGGCTGGAGGCCGCCATCCTGGTCGCCAACAAGATCGCCCTCGGGCAGATCGACGTCGGCATCGCCGGCGGCGTGGACACCACCTCCGACGCCCCGCTCGCGGTCAACGAGGACATGCGCCGCACGCTGCTCAGGCTCAACAGCGCCCGCACCCTCGGCGAGCGGCTGAGGGTCGCCGCGAGGCTGCGCCCCACCCAGCCGTTCCGGCCGGAGATCCCGCGCAACGCCGAGCCGCGCACCGGGCTGTCGATGGGGGAGCACGCCGCCCGCACGGCGCTGCGCTGGCAGGTCGACCGGCAGGCGCAGGACGAGCTGGCGCTGCGCTCGCACCAGCGGCTCGCCGCCGCGTACGACCGGGGGTTCTTCGACGACCTGCTGACGCCCTACCTCGGGCTCACCCGTGACCAGAACCTGCGCGCGGACACCAGCCCGGAGAAGCTCGCGTCGCTGCGGCCGGTATTCGGCGCGAAGGGCCCGGACGCCGAGCGGGCGACGATGACGGCCGGCAACTCCTCGCCGCTGACCGACGGCGCCTCCACGGTGCTGCTGGCCAGCGAGGAGTGGGCCAGCGAGCACCACCTGCCCGTGCTGGCCTGGTTCTCCTGGTCGGAGACCGCCGCCGTCGACTTCGTGCACGGCGACGAGGGGCTGCTGATGGCCCCCGCGTACGCGGTGCCCCGGATGCTGGCCCGGGCCGGGCTGACGCTCCAGGACTTCGACTACTACGAGATCCACGAGGCGTTCGCCTCGCAGGTGCTGGCCACCCTGGCCGCCTGGGAGTCGCCCGAGTTCTGCAAGGACCGGCTCGGGCTGGACGCCCCCCTCGGCGCGATCGACCGGGAGAAGCTGAACGTCAACGGCTCCTCGCTGGCCGCCGGGCACCCGTTCGCGGCGACGGGCGGCCGGATCGTGGCGACCCTGGCGAAGCTGCTCGCCGAGAAGGGGAGCGGGCGGGGACTGATCTCGATCTGCGCGGCCGGCGGCCAGGGCGTGACGGCGATCCTGGAGCGCTGAGCGCCCGCCCCCGCCGGGGTGGACGCTGTGCGGCGCGCGCCGCCGGCCGGCGTGACTGTGCAGATCCGCACCTGGACACGGTGCCGGTCGGGTGGCCTAACCTGAGTCGCCCCCCGTTCCACTGCCGACCGGAGGATCCCGCCGGTGTCTGCCAACCCGACGTCAGTGCCCGACCCCAGGGCCCACCCCGCGCCGCCCCTCCCGGCCCCGTCCGGCCCGGCGCCGTCCGGGGGCGTCGGGATCGGCCGGACGGCCCAGGTGGTCACCGGGCTGGTGTTGCTCGTGCCGGCGGCCGTCGCCCTGCTCTGGTCGTACGTGCTCCCGTCGGTCAGCACGCTGGCGGAGAGCTTCCGGCGGGGCAGCGGGCTGGGCGGGCCGACCGAGTCCGCTGGCGGCGACAACTACGCGCAGGTGATCGAGCGGGGGTTCCTCGGCGACCTGGGCCACGTGCTGCTCCTCGCCCTCGTGCCGCTGCTGCTCGCGCTGCTCGTCGCCCCGCTGCTCGCGCTCGCCGCACAGCATGCCGGCCGGGTGCCCCGCCTGGTGACCCGGGCGCTGCTGGCCCTGCCGCTGGCCGCCTACGCCCCGCTCGCCGTGGGGGTGGCGTGGACGATGGACCGGTTCGAGGCCGACCGGGACGCCTGGACGCAGGCGCCCACGCTGACCGCCGTACGCGCCGTGGCGCTGCTGACGGCCGGGCTGGTGGTCGCGGTCGGTGCCACCGTCTTCCTCGCCGCGCTGCGCCGTGGCCCCGGCGGCGGCCGCTCCGGCCCGGCGGTCCTGGCCGTCGGCGGCGTGCTCGGGCTGGCCGTCGTCGCCGTGACCGTGCAGTCCTGGTCCCTCCAGTGGCCCGTCCTCGGCGGGCGGGAAGACCAGGTCGCCCCCCTGGTGCGGATCGTCCGGGAGAGCGTGGCCCGGTTCCAGTTCGGCGTCGGCGCCGCGGGCAACGTGCTGCTGCTCGCCCTGCTGGCGGTGCTCGGCATTCTCGCCGTCGTCCTGCTCCTGGTCACCCGGACGAGGATCGCCTTCACCGGGTGGCGCGACCGCCCGGCCGGTACCCCGACGGGCACGTCGGCGGGCGCTCCGACCGGCACACCTGCGGGCATGCCCCCGGGCGTCCCGGCCGGTGCGCGCAACCCGATCGCGCTCGGCCTGCTGGCGGTGGGGCTGCTGGCGTTCCTCGGCGTGCTCGCCTACGTGCTGGCGCCGTGGCTGCGGGCGCTCACCGCCGGGGCGGCGCTCCTGCCCTCCGGCGTCTCCACCGGCCAGGTCCAGGTCAACACCTGGCTGCCGCCGCTGATCTCGGCGGTGGTCGGGGTGGGCGTCGCCGCCCTGGCCGGCTTCGGCATCGGCGGCCTGCGCCCACTGGGCCGGGCCAGTGAGCTGCTCCTGCTGCCGTTCGCGCCCTGGCTCTTCGTCGGCGACGGTCCGCTGGCCATCGCCCATTTCGTCCGGGCCCGGGAGGCCGACCAGCTCAGCACCTTCGTCGGGCTGATCCCGCCGGGCTGGCTCTGCATCCCCGCGCTCGTGGTGTTCACCCTGCTCTTCCGGGGCCAGCGGGAACGCTGGGAGGCCGGTGGCGGGTTCGGGTCGACCATGCTCCTGCCCGCCCTGCCGATGCTGGCCGGCGCCGGGCTGCTGAGCTGGCTGGTCGGCGCGCAGAGCTGGCTGTGGCCGCAACTGGTCGTCGCGGACGTCCGGCACGCGCCGGCGACGAACCTGGTCCTCCTGCGGCTCGCGGAGTCCTTCGGCGACCCGGAGGCCATGCGAGGGCTCGTCGCCCAGGTCCTGCCGCTGCCGATGCTGCTGCTCTTCCTGGCCGCGTTCGTGGCGTTGCAACTGCTCTACCTGGACCGGCTCGTGATCGGGGCGGGGCCGTCGACGGGGGACCGAGCCCGCTGATCCTGGTCGGTGACCGGGCGTCCCGCCCTGTCCCGGCGGTCGCCCGTCAACGGAGCGAACCCGCCCTGACCTGCGCTCGGCAGACCCTGCTGCCCGGGTACCGCCTCGACCGTTTCGGCTTCCCCGGCGGCGCCTTCCTCTCCCCGCTCGGCACTCCGTTCAGCGCTCGCTCGCTGGCGCCGCAGAGCCTGAACACGCCGCCGATCCCGCCGCCCCCGCCGGGCGTCCCGCCGGCGGCTCCACTGGCCAACTACCACACCTACTGCGTGCTCAAGCCGTTCGACGTCGACTCCGGCCCGATCGCGCCGTGGTTCGCCCAGCCCGGCCTGGGCACCCAGTTCCAGCTGAACCCGGCGTACGTGCCGCAGGCGCGGGGTTCCCGTCTGCTGAAGCCCGTGGACAGGGAGGTCGGGAGTGGACCGGCACGAGGTGCGCAGCGCCCTGCTGGCGACCGGGATGTCACCGGACGCGTTCGAACTGGAAGGTGTGCACGAGCACGTGCCGGTCCCACCCGACTTCTGGTTCCTGCGCCGCTCGTCGGGGGGACGGTGGGAGATCGGCGCCTACGAGCGCGGCAGGTACGACGTCCGGCTGGTGTTCGACACCGAGGCGGAGGCGTGCGCGGGATTGTGGCGGGCCCTGACGGGCCGTCCCGCCTCTTCGTCCTGAGGGCGGTCGACCGACCGGTCGCCGCGACGCGCGGCATGCCGGGGCGACGACGCTCCGCCCACCCCGCCCTGCCGAGAGCCGTGGCACGTCGCGGGTCTTCGGCGAAGGCACGCGAGAGGGGCGTGCAAGACTGAGGTACGTGACGACGATCCCCAACGTGCTCGCCAGCCGGTACGCCTCGCCCGAGCTGGTCGCCCTCTGGTCACCGGAGCAGAAGATCCGGATGGAACGGCAGCTCTGGCTCGCCGTGCTCCGGGCGCAGCGGGACCTCGGCGTGTCCGTCCCGGACGGCGTGGTCGAGGCGTACGAGCGGGTGCTCGACCAGGTCGACCTCGCCTCGATCGCCGAGCGGGAGCGGGTCACCCGGCACGACGTGAAGGCCCGGATCGAGGAGTTCAGCGCGCTCGCCGGGCACGAGCACGTGCACAAGGGGATGACCTCCCGGGACCTCACCGAGAACGTCGAGCAGCTCCAGGTGCGGGCCTCGCTGGAGCTGGTCCGGGACCGGGTGGTCGCCACCCTGGCCCGGCTGTCCCGGTTGGCCGTCGAGCACTCGGGCCTCGTCATGACCGGCCGCTCGCACAACGTCGCCGCGCAGGCCACCACGCTCGGGAAGCGCTTCGCGTCGGCCGCGGAGGAGCTGCTGATCGCGTACGAGCGGCTGGACGACCTGATCAACTGGTACCCGCTGCGCGGCATCAAGGGCCCGGTGGGCACCGCCGCCGACCAGTTGGACCTCTTCGACGGCGACGCCGACAAGGTGGCCGAGCTGGAGCGCCGGGTGGCCGAGCACCTCGGCTTCTCCCGGGTGCTCGACAGCGTCGGCCAGGTCTACCCGCGTTCGATCGATCTGGCGGTGCTCTCCGCGCTGGCGCAGATCGCCGCCGCGCCGTCCTCGCTGGCCACGACGATCCGGCTGATGGTGGGCCAGGAGTTGGCGACCGAGGGCTTCAAGCCGGGCCAGGTCGGCTCCAGCGCGATGCCGCACAAGATGAACACCCGGTCCAGCGAGCGGGTCAACGGCTTCGCGGTGATCATCCGGGGCTACCTGTCGATGGTCGGCGAGCTGGCCGGCGACCAGTGGAACGAGGGGGACGTCTCCTGCTCGGTGGTCCGCCGGGTCGCGCTGCCGGACGCGTTCTTCGCCGCCGACGGGCTGTTCCAGACGTTCCTCACCGTGCTGGACGAGTTCGGCGCATACCCGGCGGTGGTCAACCGGGAGCTGGAGCGCTTCCTGCCGTTCCTAGCCACCACCAAGATCCTGGTGGCGGCGGTCCGGCGCGGCGTCGGGCGCGAGGTCGCCCACGAGGTGATCAAGGAGCACGCGGTCGCCGTCGCGCTCGCCATGCGCGAGAAGGGCGCCGCCGAGAACGACCTCTTCGACCGCCTCGCGGCGGACGGCCGCCTGGGCCTGACCCGGGGTGAAATCGACGCGCTCGTCGCCGACCGCACCGCCTTCGTCGGCGCCGCCCCGGCCCAGGTCGAGGCTGTCACCCGCCGAGTATCCGCCGTGGTCGAAGCCCACCCCAAGGCCGCCACCTACACCCCACCCCCCATCCTCTAACCCCCACCCCCACCCCCACCCCACTGCCAGCGTTGATCATGAAGTTGTTGCCTCGACACGCCGACGGGCGGGCAACAACTTCATGATCAACGGGGCCAAGGGGGCGGGTGGGTCAGGAGTCGCGGGTGGGGGTTTCGGCCGCCGTGCGGAGGGTGGGGGCGCTCGCCGGCTCGGCGATGCCGCCCGGGGACTCGGCGAAGGCGGGGTCGTGGGCGGTCTCCGCGGCGACCAGCGGCTGGTCGGGGGGCATGACGTCGGGCACCTTGGGCACCACGATCACCGCCGTGCCGTACGCGCAGATCTCCATCCACATCTCGCCGCAGTCGCGGCTGTCGAAGCGCATGCCCACCACGGCGTTCGCGCCGAGGCGGCGGGCCTCCTCGCCGAGCCGGGCCACCGAGTCGGTACGCCACCGGGTCAGGTTGTCCGGCGCCATCGGGTCGTACGCGCCGCCGCGCAGGTTCTTGACCCCCTCGCGGTACGGGTTCCGCGTCCTGGCCATCGACGACACCACTTCGCCGAGGATCTGGCGGATCTCGTACCCGGGTAGTTGCTCCGTCGTCACGACCAGCACGTTTCCGATGCTGTCAGGGCGACCCCGCACCCGATCGCGAGCCTTGTTCACCTGATCGGATGCTGCAAAACGGCGCGGCGCGGACGGCCGGCGCGTGGCCGGCCATCCGCGCCGCCCGGGCGCTAACCGTCAGACACCGGCCACGGAGGTGATCCAGGCCCGGTTGTACGCGACACTGCCGTAGTTCTGGATGCTGTAGCCGTCGGCGGTCGAGGCGACGCCGACCTGGCGGCCGTTGTAGAACTGCGGGCCGCCCGAGTCGCCCCGCCACGCGTTGCCGTTGATCCGCGTGCTCCGGATCGCCTGGCCGCCGTACGCGTCGGTGGCGCTGTTGCTGGTCACCTGGACGCTCGCGGTCTTCAGCTGGCTGGCGGCGGAGCAGCCGCTGTAGCAGGTCATGCCCCAGCCGTAGATCGAGTTGGTGGAGCCGATCGGCGGATTGCTGCTGGCCAGCGTGACGTACGAGGTGCTCACCGAGCTGGACAGGCGCATCAGGGCCAGGTCGTAGCGGCTGTAGGTGGCGCTCACCGTGCGGGTGACCCCGCCGGAGGAGCGGTAGACGCTGCCGACCCGGACGGACATGGTGCCGCCGAGGCAGTGCCGGGCGGTGAGCACCCACTCCGGCGCGATGATCGTGCCGGAGCAGGTGAACGATCCGTTGCTGAACACCGCGGCGGCCCACGGGGCGGACGAGACTGTCCCGCCGCCGATGATGGGCTGCGGGCCCGCCGGGGCGGCGAGGGCGCCGGAGCTGGCGCCGAGCAGGCCGGCCGCTGCGGTGGCCAGCACTGCGATCATGGATCGGATGCGCATGGGGGCTCCTTCGGGGATGGGCCCGGGGTCACCGGGTCGAGCTGTCGGCCGGCGGTCGGGGTGGCCGGCGACCGGGTACGTCTCATCGACGTATGACGATGTACGGTAGGGCTCCTGAGATGTCGTTCACAAGAGTTTCATCGACCTTCATCAATGACGATGGTGGTCCGTCGGTCGATGGCGGTGGGCGTCCCGGCGGCCGGAGTGGGGCGAAACGGGCTGGTCGGCAACGGAAACGCATCGGGATCGCAACGAACCCGTATCGGTCTCCCGCCCCCGCGCCAGGAATGCCGATCGCTGCCTGAACTGCGTCCGGCCGGTGCGTCCAGGGCCGGATCTGCCAGGTAGGCTGGCTGCGCTCGCCCGTTGTGGGTCGGCACCCAACTGCGTACACAGTCAGGAGTGCCCCAGTGCCTCGCGTCGTCGTCGACGTCATGCTCAAGCCCGAGATCCTCGATCCGCAGGGCCAGGCCGTCGCAAACGCGCTGCCCCGGCTCGGCGTCAGCGACGTCGCCTCGGTTCGGATCGGCAGGCGGATCGAGATCGAGTTCACCGGTGAACCGGACCTGGACCGGGCCCGGGAGATCGCCGACAAACTGCTCGCCAACCCGGTCATCGAGGACTTCACCGTCCGCCTGGTCGAGGCCGACGAGACCGCGGACGCCCGCTCGTGACCGCCCGGGTCGGCGTGGTCACGTTCCCCGGCTCGCTGGACGACGGGGACGCGGCCCGGGCCGTCCGCATCGCGGGCGCCGAACCGGTCCGCCTCTGGCACGGTGACCCGCGGCTGCACGGGGTGGACGCCGTCGTCCTGCCCGGCGGCTTCTCCTACGGCGACTACCTGCGCTGCGGGGCCATCGCCCGGTTCGCCCCGGTGATGGAGACGATCGTGGACGCGGCCCGGGCCGGCCTGCCGGTGCTCGGCATCTGCAACGGCTTCCAGATCCTCTGCGAGGCCCACCTGCTGCCCGGGGCCCTCACCCGCAACCAGCACCTGCACTTCCGCAACCGGGACCAGGTCCTGCGCATCGAGTCGGTCGGCACCGCGTGGACGAACGCGTTCCAGCCCGGCCAGGAGGTGCTGATCCCGGTCAAGAACGGCGAGGGCTGCTACGTCGCCGACACCGCGACGCTCGACCAGCTCGAAGCCGAGGGCCGGGTGGTCGCCCGCTACGTCGGCGGCAACCCCAACGGGTCGCAGCGCGACATCGCCGCGATCACGAACCACGCCGGCAACGTGGTCGGCATCATGCCGCATCCCGAGCACGCCGTGGAGGCGCTCACCGGCCCCTCCCTGGACGGCCTCGGCTTCTTCACCTCGGTGCTCAAGCACCTGGTGGGGGCGCCAGCGTGAGCGCGAGGAGTGAGCCGGGTCTGCGAGCCCCGCAGTCGCGAACGAAGTGCGGGGCGGTGACCGTGCGCGGCGGCATCATCGGTCGGCTCACCCGCCCTCAGGGCGGCCCTGAGCGCAACGAGGAGAGGTCATGACCAGCCATCCGGACGAGGTACGGGAGACCCCGGAGGCCTTCCCGGCCGCCCCGGCGCAGCCGGTGGAGCCGCGTCCGGCCGCGCCCACCGGGCCGGCGACGGCCGACTGGGCGGCCGGCCTGGACACCGTGTCGCACGCCGTGGACACCCCCGGTGAGCTGCAGCCGTACGCCGAGCTGGGGCTCCGCGACGACGAGTACGACCGGATCCGGCACATCCTCGGCCGCCGGCCCACCCAGGCCGAGCTGGCCATGTACTCGATCATGTGGAGCGAGCACTGCTCCTACAAGTCGAGCAAGGTGCACCTGCGCCAGTTCGGGGAGAAGGCCCCGCCGAGCGACCGGCTGCTCGCCGGCATCGGCGAGAACGCCGGCGTGGTGCAGGTCTCCGACGAACTGGCGGTGACCTTCAAGGTCGAGTCGCACAACCACCCCAGCTTCGTCGAGCCCTACCAGGGCGCGGCCACCGGCGTCGGCGGCATCGTCCGGGACATCCTGGCCATGGGCGCCCGCCCGGTCGCGGTGATGGACCCGCTGCGCTTCGGCGCGGCCGACCACCCCGACACCGCCCGGGTGCTGCCCGGCGTCGTCGCCGGCGTAGGCGGCTACGGCAACTGCCTCGGCCTGCCGAACATCGGCGGCGAGGTCGTGTTCGACCCCTGCTACCAGGGCAACCCCCTGGTCAACGCGCTCTGCCTCGGCGTGCTGCCGGTAAACCGCCTGCAGAACAAGGCCGCCGCCGGCCCGGGCAACGTCGTGGTGCTGATGGGCGCCAAGACCGGCCGGGACGGCATCGGCGGCGTGTCGGTGCTGGCGAGCGCCACCTTCGACGAGGGCAGCGAGCAGCGCCGCCCGTCGGTGCAGGTGGGCGACCCGTTCATGGAGAAGCTGCTCATCGAGGCCTGCCTGGAGCTCTACGACGCCCAGCTCGTCGTCGGCATCCAGGACCTCGGCGGTGCCGGCCTGACCTGCGCGTTGACCGAGACCGCCGCGGCGGCCGGCACCGGCATGCGGGTGTGGCTGGAGCGGGTGCCGCTGCGCGAGCCCTCGATGGAGCCGCACGAGATCCTGGCCAGCGAGTCGCAGGAGCGGATGCTGCTGGTGGTCGAGCCGGAGAAGCTCGACGCCGTGCTCAAGACCGCCGAGAAGTGGGGCGTCTGGGCCACCGCGATCGGCGAGGTCACCCCGCCGGCACCGGACGGCCAGCCGGGCCGGGTGGTGATCACCTGGCGGGACCAGCTCGTGGTCGACGTGCCGCCGGGCTCGCTGGTCGACGACGGTCCGGTCTACGCCCGCCCGATGCGCGAGCCGGCCGACCTGATCCTGCTCCAGGCCGACCGCGCGGAGACGCTGCCCCGGCCGGCCGACCCGGAGGCGCTGCGCGAGACCGTGCTGCGCATGATCGCGTCGCCGAACCTGACCGACAAGACCTGGGTCACCGAGCAGTACGACCGGTACGTGCTGGGCAACACCGTGCTCGCCCAGCCCGAGGACTCCGGCGTGATCCGGATCGACGAGCGGACCGGGCTCGGCGTGGCGCTGTCGGTGGACGGCAACGGCCGGTACGCCCGCCTCGACCCGTACCACGGCACGAAGCTCGCGCTGGCCGAGGCGTACCGGAACGTCGCCGTCACCGGCGCGAAGCCGATCGCCGTCACCAACTGCCTGAACTTCGGCTCGCCGGAGGACCCGGGCGTGATGTGGCAGTTCGCCGAGGCCGTCCGTGGCCTGGCCGACGGCTGCGCCGAGCTGGGCATCCCGGTGACCGGCGGCAACGTCAGCTTCTACAACCAGACCGGCGCGGCGGCCATCCACCCGACCCCGGTTGTCGGCGTGCTCGGCGTGCTCGACGACGTCGCCAACCGGGTGCCGATGGGCTTCGTGCCGCGCCCCGGCGGCGACCACGACCAGCTCTTCCTGCTCGGCGAGACGCACGTGGAGCTCTCCGGCTCGGAGTGGGCGTGGGTCACCCACGAGCACCTCGGCGGCGTACCCCCGCAGGTCGACCTGGCCCACGAGCGGCGGTTGGCGGACCTGCTGGCGGAGGCTGCCCGGGTCGGGCACCTCAGCTCCGCGCACGACCTCTCCGACGGCGGCCTCGCGCAGGGCCTGGTCGAGTCCTGCCTGCGGCGCGGGGTCGGCGCCCGGATCGCGGTGCCGGAGCGGTTCGCCGGCGGCTCGATGCCGTTCGTCTACCTCTTCAGCGAGTCCGCAGGGCGGGTCCTGGCCTCGGTGCCGCGCGGCCACGAGAAGGCGTTCACCGCCCTGTGCGCCGAGCGCGGGGTGCCGTTCGAGCTGATCGGCGTCACCGACCCGGCCGGCGGCGCGCTGGAGGTGCACGGCCAGTTCCGGATCGGCCTGGACGAGCTGCGCGCCGCGCACACGGCGACGCTGCCGCGCCTCTTCGGCGGCTCGGAGGTCGTGCGGGTGCCGGCGCCGGCAGCCGGCGTGGCCGGTGCGGTCGAGGCCGTGCCGCTGCCCGACGCCGAGCGGGCCGAGGTGGCGCCGGTGGACCCGGCGGACGTCGCGTCCGAGCCGATCGCGTCGGCCGGGCCGGTCCCGTCGACCGGTGCCGTGGCGCCGGTGGAGGCCGCGGCTCCCGCACCCGAGGAGCCGGCCGCCGAGGTCGCCGACGACCCGACCGGGGCCGACGCCGACCCCGACTCCGGTGACACCGAGCAGTCCTCCGCGCCCGATAAGCGCTGAGGCGTTGGCCGCGGCCGTCTACGCCCAACCCGGATCCGGCGCCCGGTTCGACTGGGGGCTGACGGGAGCGGCTGAGTTCGGCCGGGTCTGCGCGGTGCTGGTGGTGGTGGACGTGCTCTCGTTCACCACCGCCGTGGAGGTCGCCGTCGGGCGCGGCATGCGGGTGCACCCGTTCCCATGGGGAGAACAGGCGGCCGACTACGCGCGACGGGTGGGCGCGGTCGCCGCGGTGGGCCGCCGGCAGACGACCCCGGAGCATCCGTGGTCGCTCTCGCCGGCGGCGCTGAGCACCGCGCCGGTCGTCGCCGACCTCGTGTTGCCGTCGCCCAACGGCTCGGCGATCAGCGCCGCGGCCAGCGCCACCGGCCTGCCGGTGGTCGCGGCCTGCCTGCGCAACGCGCGTGCCGTCGGGCGCTGGCTGCGCCGTCACGGGTACGGCTCGACGGACGCCCCGATCGGCGTGGTCGCCTCAGGCGAGCGCTGGCCGGACGGTTCGCTGCGCCCCGCCGTGGAGGACCAGCTCGGGGCGGCCAGCGTGCTGGACGCCCTCTCGGGGGTGACCGGCGGTCTCTCCGTGGAGGCGGCCATGGCGCTCGCCGCGCTCGCCAGCACCCCCGACGTCCCCGCCGCGGTACGCGGCAGCGTGTCGGGCCGCGAGTTGGTCGAGGGCGGCTTCGCCCAGGACGTGGAGATCGCCGTCCGGGTCGGCGTCTCCGACGTGGTCCCGGTGCTGCGCCAGGGCGTCTTCTCCGCCGCCTGACAGTTCGCCGACGCCCTGCAGCCCGCGGGCCGCGCCCGCCCTGGCACCTGACGGCCGCCCGCGCCCGGCCGCCCGCCGGGACTGCGCGACGCCCTGCCGCCCGGGCATCAGCTCACCCGCGTTTGCCGGGCTGTCGTCGCCTCAGCAGACCGACTGACGGTGCCGCGCGCCACCACGGCGAGGGCCGCCCGGGGATCCCGGACGGCCCTCGCCGTGGTGCGCTGTCGTCTTCGGCTGTGCCCGTGCGGTCAGTCGTCCAGCCAGTCCAGCCGGCGACCGCCCCGGTCCTGCTGCGGCGGGCCGTCCGGGCGGCCGCGCCCGGCCTGCGGGTCGTCGTAGCCGCCGCCCTGCTGGCCGTAGCCGCGGTCGTCGTAGCCGCCGCCGCGCTGCTGCGGGGGCTCCTGGCCGTAGCCGCCCTGCTGGCCGTAGCCGCGGTCGTCGTAGCCGCCGCCGCGCTGCTGCGGGGGCTCCTGGCCGTAGCCACCCTGCTGGCCGTAGCCACCCTGGTCGTACGACGTGGGCTGGTCGTAGCCGCCCTGGCCGTAGCCGCCGCCGCGCTGCTGCGGGGGCTCCTGGCCGTAGCCGGGGTCGTCGTAGCCGCCGCCGCGCTGCTGGTCGAAGCCGCCGGTCGGCTCGCCGCCCCGCCCGTACGGCGCGGTCTCGGACCGGCCGTAGCCCTGGCCCTGCTCCGGCTGGTAGACGCCCGTCGCGTAGGGATCGGCCGGGGCCGGGTACTGCGTGGACTCGCCGGTGTAGCGGCCGGTCGGCTCGTCGTAGCGGTCGCCGTAGCCCCGGCCGCCTCCGGCTCCCGCCGAGTAGCCGGCGGCACCCGCGGCGCCCGCAGCGCCGGCCGGAGCGCCGTAGTCGTGCCCGCCGTAGCCACCGCCCGAGGCGGGGGCGTTGCCGTAGCCACCGCCGGAGGACGGCGCGTTGCCGTAGCCGTCGCCGGAGGCGGGGGCGTTGCCGTAGCCGCCGGCACCGTAGCCGCCCGAGCCGGCGGGCTCGTCGCCATAGCCGTTGCCGGCCCAGCCCTGCCCCGCGCCTGCCGCGCCGTAGGGCTGCGGGGGCGCGCCGTACGGGTCCGGCGGCACGTCGTCGACCACGGGACGGTGCATCATCGTCGGGGCATCGCTGAGCGAGGTGCCGCCGACCATCGTCGGGTCCGGCCCGGCGCCGGCCCGGTTGACCACCCGGGTCTGGTCGTCCACGCCAGCGCCCCGGTACGCCCCGCGCGCCGCCGGGACCGCGCCCGCCGCGGCGGCGCCCGCCGGGGCGTCGTCGCCCTCGTCGCCGTTGTCCTTGCGCCGCATCCAGAGCAGCACGATGGTGCCGACGCCCGCGGCGACGAGCAGGCCCCCGAGCAGGATGATCAGCCAGGAGCCCATGCCGCCGGAGTCCTCGTTGCTGGCGTTGGCCGCCGCGCCCGGGCTCGCCTCGGTGCTCTCCTCGGTCTCGTCGAGGGCCTCGTCCGTGGGGAGCGGCTCCTCACTGGCCGAGGGGGTGGCGCTCGGGGTCGTCTCGACCTTGATCGCCAGGGCGATGCGCTGGCCGGTGATCTCCTGGCCCGCGCTCGCGTCGAACGCCTTGGTGGCGTACACCTCACCGACGCTGGCGCCGATGGCGAGCCGGCCCGGCGCGATCGGCTTTTCACTGGTGCCGGTGAAGCGGAAGTTGCCGTTGTCGTCGCTGACCGTGTCCCGCTTGTTGCCGGCGCCGTCCTGGAGCATCACCACGGCGTTCGGCACGGCCTTGCTGTTCGCCTGGATGACCACCTTGCCGGAGACCGACCGGACGGTCTGGGCCTGTTGCGGACCGCGCACGGTGAAACTGCGGTCAGCGTTGCCGGACTCGCCGTTGATGGTGGCGCTGATCTGGACGCCGCCGGACTTCGTCTGACCGGCAGCGACGTTGTCCGCCAGCAGCGTGACGGTCAGGGACTTGTTGCCGCCGCCGTCGATCTTCTCGGTGAATTCGCAGCGGCCGTCGCACTTGACCGCGCCGGAGGTGGTGACCTTGATCTCGGCGGAGTCGGAACCGTTGCCCACCGGCGGCCTGGCGTTGTTGTTCGCCACGACGAAGGACAGGCTTACCCGGTCTCCGGCGTTCAACGTCGAGGGAGACGAGCCGATCTGCACGCTCGGTGGGGCGGCCAGGGCTGGTGTGGCGGGGACAGCGAGCAGAGCGCCGACAACCAGCGCCACGACCACACCGGCCCGCTGCTTCCAGGCACGTCGGTGTGTTGACACGTCCACCGCCTTCCGGACTGACTTCCCTCGACCGGCGGGGCGCCGGGCCGGGGATCATCACGGTACGAATACGCCGTTGGCAACTATGCCTTGTCTGACCGGAACGGCGCGACCCAGGGCCAGCGTGTGACGCGCTGCGTTCGAGTCGTATCGTCCCGTCGTGTCCTCTCCGCACATAAAGTCCGCCGCGGTCGCGGCGGCGTTGTCGGCGCTCGACGAGGGGCGTACGCCCGAACGGCCGGTCCTCCGAGATGCGGTCCGTGCCCTCTTGACCGCCCTCGCGGAGCGCGCCCCCGGCCGATCGGTGGAGGTGCGTGTCCCACCTTACGGCGCAGTTCAGTGCATTCCCGGGCCTCGACACACCCGCGGCACCCCGCCGAACGTCGTGGAGATGGATCCGGCGACCTGGCTGGCGGTGGCGACCGGGCGGCTCGACTGGGCCGAGGCGATCACCCAGGGTCGCGTGCGGGTGAGCGGAATCCGGGCCGACCTCTCCGAGCACCTGCCCCTCTAGCTGCGGCGACGCGCAGGGGCTGGTGACGTTCGGGAGCCAGATCGTGACTTTCTGTGTCGACGCGGATTCGCGTACACTGTCAGGCGACGACAGTGGTCCCGGCCGAGGAGTGCGAGTCCCGCCCCCCGCGTGGTTCGCCAGGCCGGTCCAGACCAGCATGAGGGAGCGCAGGTGCCCCGAGGCGACGGCCGGCTGAGCCACGACCTTGATCCCCAACGACCAGGCCCCCAGGACGCGTGTGGCGTCTTCGGTGTCTGGGCGCCCGGGGAGGAGGTCGCAAACCTCACCTACTTCGGGCTATACGCCCTCCAACACCGTGGCCAGGAGGCCGCCGGCATCGCGGTGAGCGACGGCTCCGGCGTCGTGGTCTACAAGGACCTCGGCCTGGTCGCCCAGGTCTTCGACGAGCCGACCCTGGCCAGCCTGCGCGGGCACGTGGCGATCGGCCACGCCCGCTACTCCACCACCGGCGGTTCGACCTGGGAGAACGCCCAGCCGACCATCCGGTCCACCAGCTCCGGCACCACGATCGCGCTGGCACACAACGGCAACCTGGTCAACACGGCCGACCTCCAGCGTGAGGTCACCGAGCGGGGCCTGGTCGCCGACGGCTCGACCAACGACACCTCCCTGGTGACGATGCTGTTGGCCAGCCACCCCGACCTGTCGGTGGAGGCGGCCGCGCTGGAGGTGCTGCCGCAGCTGCGCGGCGCGTTCAGCTTCGTCTTCATGGACGAGTCGACCCTCTACGCGGCCCGCGACCCGCACGGCGTACGCCCGCTGGTGCTGGGCCGGCTGGAGCGCGGCTGGGTGGTGGCGAGCGAGACCGCCGCCCTGGACATCGTCGGCGCGAGCGTGGTCCGCGAGGTCGAGCCCGGCGAGCTGATCGCGATCGACGAGGACGGCCTGCGTTCCAGCCGGTTCGCCGCCCCGGAGCCGAAGGGCTGCCTCTTCGAGTACGTCTACATCGCGCGTCCGGACGCCACGATCGCCGGCCGCAACGTGCACGCGGCCCGGGTGCAGATCGGTCGCCAGTTGGCCAAGGAGCACCCGGTCGAGGCCGACCTGGTCATCCCGGTGCCGGAGTCCGGCACTCCGGCCGCGATCGGCTACGCCGAGGAGTCCGGGATCACCTACGGCGCCGGCCTGATGAAGAACCCGTACGTCGGGCGCACCTTCATCCAGCCGTCGCAGACCCTGCGCCAGCTCGGCATCCGGCTCAAGCTCAACCCGCTGCGGGCGAACGTCCGGGGCAAGCGGCTGGTCGTGGTCGACGACTCGATCGTGCGCGGCAACACCCAGCGGGCGATCGTGCGGATGCTGCGCGAGGCCGGCGCGCTGGAGGTGCACGTGCGCATCTCCTCGCCGCCGGTCAAGTGGCCGTGCTTCTACGGCATCGACTTCGCCACCCGGGCCGAGTTGCTGGCCAACGGGCTGGACACCGAGGGCGTCCGCCGCTCGATCGGCGCCGACACGCTCGGCTACGTGTCCCTCTCCGGCCTGATCGCCGCCACCGAGCAGCCGAAGACCCGGCTGTGCCGCGCGTGCTTCGACGGGGAGTACCCGATCGACCTGCCCGCCGGCAACCTGATCGGCAAGCACGTGCTCGAGGGGGTGGGCCGGCGGGTCACCGCGGCGCCCGACGCTCCCGAGCACACCACCCCTCCGCTCGTCGCCACTCCGGGCGGCGCGACAACACACCGCCCGTAGCACCACCCGGCGCGGCCGGTCACCGCCGGCGCGGCGCCAGAACCACAAAGGGGAGAACCGTGACGCACGTGTCCGAGCGCAGCGGCGCAGGAAGCAGCCCGACCGGCGCCGGCGGCGACCGTCAGCCCTGGACGGCCGGCACCGGCCGACCGGCACGCAAACGGTCGGTCTCGTACGCGGACGCCGGGGTCTCGATCGAGGCGGGCGACCGGGCGGTCGAGCTGCTGAAGTCGAAGGTGAAGCAGACCCGGCGCCCGGAGGTGATGGGCGACCTGGGTGGCTTCGCCGGGCTGTTCCGGCTGGACACGAAGAAGTACAAGAACCCGATCCTGGCCTCGTCCACCGACGGCGTCGGCACCAAGCTGGTGATCGCGCAGCAGATGGACATCCACGACACGGTCGGCATCGACCTCGTCGCGATGGTCGTCGACGACCTGGTCGCCTGCGGCGCCGAGCCGCTCTTCCTGCTCGACTACATCGCCACCGGCGAGGTCGTGCCGGACAAGGTCGCCGAGATCGGCGCCGGCATCGCCGACGGCTGCCGGTACGCGGGCTGCGCCCTGCTGGGCGGCGAGACCGCCGAGCACCCCGGCGTGCTCCGCCCGGACGAGTACGACATCTCCGCCACCGGCGTCGGCGTGGTGGAGGAGGCCGACATCCTCAGCCCGGAGCGGGTCGAGGTGGGCGACGTGGTGATCGCGATGCGCTCCTCCGGCCTGCACTCCAACGGCTACTCCCTGGTCCGGCACGTGCTGCTGGGCGCCGGCCGGATGCGGCTCGACGTGGTGATCGACGACTTCGGCCGGCAGCGCACCCTCGGCGAGGAGCTGCTCACCCCGACGAAGATCTACGCGCAGGACTGCCTCAAGCTGATCGCCGAGGCCGAGGTGCGGTCCATCGCCCACGTCACGGGCGGCGGCATCCCCGGCAACCTGGTGCGGGTGCTTCCCGAGCACGTCGACGCGGTGGTCAACCGGTCCACCTGGAAGCCGCAGCCGATCTTCGACCTGATCCAGACCAAGGGGCGGATCGAGGACCCGGAGATGGAGGCGACGTTCAACATGGGCGTCGGCATGTTCGCGATCGTCTCCGCCGAGGACGCGGACCGCGCGCTGGCCACGCTGACCGGCCGCGGCGTCGACGCGTGGCAGGCCGGCGAGATCATCGAGGGCTCCGGCAACGTGCAGATGATCGGGCAGCACACCCGGGGATGATGATCACGCTCCGGTGACCGTACGAGCATCTGATCAGGGCTTCACCCGAGTGGCCGTCGCCGCCTAGCCTGAGGGGCACCCTCAACGCTGTCGGGGCAACCCCCTCATCGGGGCCCCGACAGCCCTTCAGGCGCGGAGGAGGGCAATGGCTGCTCGGGGACAGTCGTTCAGCGGGATGCGCGGCCTGGCCGCCGTCCCCTCGTACGTGGTGATGCAGCCGACCACCCTGTGCAACCTGGACTGCGCCTACTGCTACCTGCCGTTCCGGGCGGTCGACCGGCGGATGCCGGTGCCGGTGGCCGAGGCGGTGGCCGCGTCGGTCAACCCGTGGGCGGCGGCGGGCCGCTTCTCGGTGGTGTGGCACGGCGGGGAGCCGCTCGCCGCCGGCCGGGAGCATCTCGCCGCGCTGATCGCGCCCTTCGGGCCCGAGGTCGAGCACCACGTGCAGACCAACGCCACGCTGATCGACGACGCGTGGTGCGCGTTCTTCACCGAGCACCGGGTGCGGGTGAGCGTGAGCGTGGACGGCCCGCGGGAGCGCAACGGCGACCGGGTCACCCGGGCCGGCGGGCCGGCGTACGACCGGATCGTGCGCGGGGTGGCGGCGCTGCGCCGGCACGGGCTGCCGTTCTCGGCGCTGGCGGTGGTGGGCCGCCCGGAGCCGGGCCTCGCCACCGAGCTGTACGACTACTTCCTCGGCCTGGGGTGTGACGTGCTCGGCGTCAACATCGAGGAGACCGAGGGGGTCAACCTCCGCGACAACTCCCACGACGCCCGGGCGGTGACCGCGTTCTGGGCGGAACTGGTGGCGGCCTGGCGGCGGGAGCCCCGGATCCACCTGCGCGAGGTCGAGTGGTCGTTGCGGTACGCCGCCGCCGTGCTGGACGGCACCGCCGACGACGTGCTGCCCCGGCGGCTGGACCCGATCCCGACCGTCGGCCACGACGGCTCGGTGACGGTGCTCTCGCCCGAGCTGGCCGGCTTCACCGACGTCCGGTACGGCGACTTCAGCAGCGGGAACGTGCTGGCCACGCCGCTGGCCGACATCCTCGCCCACGCGGGCCGGACGCCCTGGGTCGGTGAGTTCCTCGCCGGTGTCGAGGCGTGCCGTGCAGCCTGCCCCTACTTCGGTTTCTGCGGCGGCGGCCACGCCGCCAACCGCTACTTCGAGCTGGGGCGTTTCGACGGTACGGAGACCGCGCACTGCCGCAACAGCAAGATCCACCTACTGGAGGGAGTGTTGGAGCATGCCCGAGACCACCAGTCACCGGCAGCCTGAGCGTGGGGTGGACGCCGCCCCGGGCCAGGTCGCCGATCGGGTGCGGGAAGCCGCGCCGGGACTCACCGCTCTGCTCCACGAGGCCGAGGCCGCGCGGCGACTGCGGGCGGAGGTGGCGGGCGGCGACGGCGCGAGCGCCGTCTGCGCCTGGAACCACTTCGAGAACATCCCGACGTTCTACAACTGGAACAACCGGCCCCGCTGAGGCGGCCACACCGGGATCAGGGACCTGCCGATCAGCCGGAGTCGCCTCCGGGACGGCATGGTCCCTGATCGTCGGTGTTGGCGCCGCTTCGGATGGGCACATGCGTGAGCACGCGGGGGATTACCGCGTGCTCAGCTGCGACCGGAGGTCAGCGGGTCGGACGTACCCAGGGATCCGGGTCTTCGTCCGCGTGATCCTCATCATCGTCGTCGACATACTCTTTGTAGTCGTCGTCGAAGTTGTGCTCAGACTTACCAGCACCCGCCAACTCGCGCTGCAAGGCGGTGAGGTCGGTGTTCGGGGAGTGGTACTTCAACTCCCGCGCCACCTTCGTCTGCTTGGCCTTAGCACGGCCGCGCCCCATGGCTCGACCCCCTCGCACAGAATGCGGGGCAGCCCGAAGGCGGGCCCCGATGACGTCAGGCATCTCTCGTAGCTCTTACGGTACATGGGGATGCCATCGTTCGGCACCTCGGGTTACCGTCGACCGGTGCCGCGCGTCGCGGTCGTCCAGTCGTTACCGATTGTACCGGGTAAGGAGCGGTGCCGGGAGCGCCCGTGACACCGGACAAAGCCCGACGAAACCAGCTTAACGGGCGCTTCGGTGCGGCGGCGCCGGAGGCGGAACCGGGCCGGCCCCGCCTCCGTGACGCTCATCGCAGGTGGATCGTGCGCAGCCGGCCGACGTCGGCCATCCGCCGCTCCGCGAGCCGGTCCGCCGCCACCGCCGGGGGCACGCCCTCGGCGTCGGCCAGCTGGAGGATCTCCCGGGTGGTGTCGTAGATCCGGGTCGCGCGCAGCTTGGCCCGCTCGAAGTTGAAGCCCTCGATCTCGTCGGCCACCTGGATCACGCCGCCGGCGTTCACCACGTAGTCCGGGGCGTAGAGGATGCCGCGGTCGGCCAGCAGCTTTTCGATGCCCGGGTGGGCGAGCTGGTTGTTCGCCGCGCCGGTGACCACCTTGGCGCGCAGCGCCGGCACCGTGTCGTCGTTGAGCGCGCCGCCGAGCGCGCACGGGGCGTACACGTCGATGTCGGCGGCGACCAGCGCGGCGGCGTCGTCGACGAGCGCGACCTGCGGGTGGGTGGTGCGCGCCCACTCCAGGGCCTTCGGGTTGACATCGGTCGCCACCACCTCGGCGCCGTCGTCGAGCAGGTGGCCGACCAGGTACTTGCCGACCTTGCCCAGGCCGGCCACGCCGACCCGCCTGCCGGCCAGGGTCGGGGCGCCCCAGACGTGCTCGGCGGCGGCCCGCATGCCCTGGAACACGCCCCAGGCGGTGAGGATCGAGGAGTCGCCGGCGCCGCCGTGCTCGACGCTGCGGCCGGTGACGTACGACGTCTCCCGGGCGATCACGTCCATGTCGGCCACGTAGGTGCCGACGTCGCAGGCGGTGTAGTAGCGCCCGGCGAGGGACTCCACGAAGCGGCCGTACGCGCGCAGCAGCGCCTCGCTCTTGACCCGCTCGGGGTCACCCCAGATGACCGCCTTGCCGCCGCCGAGGTCCAACCCGGCCAGGGCGTTCTTGTACGCCATGCCCCGGGACAGGTCGAGCACGTCGGCGAGGGCGGCCTCCTCGCTCGCGTACGGGTAGAACCGGGTGCCGCCGAGCGCGGGGCCGAGCGCGGTGGAGTAGATCCCGATGATCGCCTTCAGGCCGGACTGCTTGTCCTGGCAGAACACGACCTGTTCGTGACCGGTGGATCCCGGGTCGTCGTTGCTGGCGAATACGCCCATGAGTAGCTCCTGGTGTGGGGTGCGCCCTTGTGGGACGAGGACCTGTGGACGCCGGCGGGATGCTGCCGGTGCCGCTGAGCCTAGTATCGGCCGACGCCGTCCGACCGCCCACGGCGCGCGTGATCGCAGCGTCGACGACGGTCGGGTTCCGATTCGTGGGAGGATCGCGCCGTGCCGTCGCTCTTCGCTTCTTACCTGCGCGTGTACGAGCCCCTGACCGCTTTCGACCGGGACCGCCAGACGTACTGGCGCCGCTACGTCGAGCAGGGTCGGGCGGTGGCCCCCGTGGAGGGGCCCGGCCGGCAACGGACGTCCGTGATCGAGGCGCTCGGCGCGGGCTGGACGCGGCTGCCCGACCTGCCGGACGAGGCGTACGTGCTGGAGGCCGACGACACGCTGCTGGTCTGCCCGTGGAACCTGCGCATCCGGGTGGCCGAGGCGGCGCTGAGCGCGCGCGACGGCGTGCCGCCGGTGCTGGCCGACGCGTTCGTGCCGCCGGTGCTCGCCGGGCAGGCCAAGGCGGTGGTGGAGGACTGGCGCAGCGGGGCCCGCGTGCTGGAGCACGGCGTGCCCCGGCTGCACGAGCAGATCGCGACGTGGGGTGTGCCGCTGCGCTGGTTCGTGCTCTTCGACCCCGAGGAGCGGCACCACGTGACCCGCCCGGGCCGGCGGGCGCTGCGCTTCCGGACGGAGATCTCGAAGGCGCGGCGCCGGTCGTCGCGGGCACTGTCGGTGCTGCGCAAGTCGGTCGGCGAGGCGCCGATCACGGAGGCGGTCGAGGAGGCCGCCCGCTGGCTGGAGGAGTTCCACCCCCGCTCGATGGTGGAGCTGGACTACGGCGGCCTGGTCGACCTGCTCTCCGACGAGACGCTGGCCGCCGACGACTCGCCCGAGCTGGTGGCGAGTGGGCTCGCCGGGCTGTCCCGGGGCGAGGCCGAGGAGGCCTCGGCCGCGTACGACAAGCTGGTCGCGAGGTGGCGCGCGGTGCAACTGCTGGAACGGTGCAACTGACGACAATTCGCCCAGGCGGGGCCGCGAAGCCGAGGCGTCCTCGTAGTTGGCGCATCACGAACCGTGATCATGAGTCCGAATAAGGTACTTTCTGCCGTGTAAAAGTCGCATAAATCGGGCATGGTTCATCCGTCCGTCTAGGGACGTTCGGCCGTTCGGCCCATGTCGGACATCGGGGACTAGCCGGACCATGGGAGACGCGTCGGCCGGCGGGACCCCGGCCGATGTCTATACATGTGGAGGAGTGACCGATGGCATCGCGAACGCACGAACCAGAGCCGCTACTCACGCCGGCCGAGGTGGCGTCGATGTTCCGTGTCGACCCGAAGACGGTGACCCGGTGGGCCAAGGCTGGCAAGCTCAGCGCCATCCGCACCCTGGGGGGCCACCGCCGGTACCGCGAGTCGGAGGTCAGGGCCCTGCTGCAGGGGCAGATCCCCCAGCAGCGCCAGGGGGACTGACGGCCGGAAGTCAGACAGGTGTGCACGAAGGGCGGCGGACACGGTCCGTCGCCCTTCGTCGTGTCGGGGTCCGGCCGGTCGGCGCCCGCGCGGCCGGACCGGTTGCGCAGGCCGGCCGCACAGGCGCCCCGGCCGCCGCGCGGCGACGGCGGGGCGGCGCGCGGGTCAGTCGCCGCCCGGCGGCCGCCCGGCGAGCGAGACCCGGATGCCGACCGTGCCGCCCTCGCCCCGGCGCAACCGGCTGCCGAGCAGGCTGAGCCGCCCGATCATCCGGTACTTCCGCTTGATCAGGTCGCGGACCCGTCGGGTGTCGGCCGGGCCGCAGAGCGTCGCGTGGGCGGGCACCGCCTCGCCGTGCGGACGGCCCCGGACGTCGCACGGTGCGACCGTGACGTCCCCGCTGCGCCGGATCCGCTTCACCTTGCCGGAATCCGCCGCCGACCACACCGCCAGCGCGTCGCCGTCGCGGACCGCCCAGACCGGCGTCGGCACCGCCCGCCCGTCCTTGCGGAACGTCGTCAGCAGGATGTATTTCTCCGCGGCGAGGCGGTCCAGTGTGGCCATCCCGCCAGGATACGGCCGCCACGGCTGACTGACCGGCCGGATAGCGTGAAGCCGTGACGGTGGAACCACGGATCGGTGACGTCTTCGGCGAGATGCTGCGCGACGCGTTCGCCGTCGCCACCGGCATCGGCCCCCGGCCGCTGGCCGGCGGGCGGCTGCCACGGCCGGTCATCGAGATCATCGAGCGGGACGACGGGCTGATCAACGGCGCGCCCGCCGCGCACTACCTGGACGGCCCGGCCGACTGGCAGCCGTACGACCACCGGGCGGTGGACCGGGTCGAGGGCGCCACCCTGGACGTCGGGGTCGGGGCGGGCCGGATCGCGCTGCTGCTCCAGGAACGGGGCGCGCCGGTCACCGGGCTGGACACCTCGGCCGGCGCGCTGGCCGTCTGCCGCCGCCGGGGCGTACGCGAGCTGGTGCACGGGACGGTCGACTCGCACGTCGCCGACGGCCGGCGCTACGACACGTTCCTGCTGCTCGGCAACAACGTCGGGCTGCTGGAGGGGCAGGAGCGGGCCCCGGCCCTGCTGGCGGCGCTCGCCGCGCTGGCCCGGCCGGGCGCGCGGGTCATCGCGCAGGGCACCGACCCGTACGGCACCCGGGACCCGCTGCACACGGGCTACCACGAGCGCAACCGGCGCCGGGGCCGGCTCGGCGGGCAGCTCCGGCTCCGCCTGCGCTACCGGGAGCTGGGCACCGAGTGGTTCGACTACCTGGTCTGCTCGCCCGACGAACTCGCCGAGCTGGTCCGGGGCACCGCCTGGCGACTGACCGACGTGGACGACCACGACGCCCCGTACTACCTGGCCACCCTGCGCCTGGCCGGCTGACGCCCGGGGCCCGCCGCGCGGCGGCACCCCGGACGACCGGCGTACGCCTCAGACCTGGACGGTCGGGGGGAGCTGCTCGGGCGGGAGGCCGCCGTCGCCGTCGACCACCTCGTCCGGGGTGCCGTCCTCGTCGAGGTCGACCATCGTGACGTCCACCTTGCCGTCGTGGTCGGTGTCGAACTGGAACAGGTCGGGCCTGCCGTCCCCGTCGGTGTCGGCAACCCAGACGTCGGTGCGGCCGTCGTTGTTGGTGTCCGCGCGCAGCAGGTCGACCCGCTCGTCCCCGCGGGTCTCCACCGTCTCCGCCGCGCCCGCACTGTCCACGGTCTCCGGTGCCTGGCTCATTTCAATTCGTCCTTCCCTCGGTTGACGGCCGTCGTACCCGATCCGCGCCGCCCCCACGCATGTCGGAGCGAGCGCCGCTGCATAGGGTCGCCCCATGAGCGAGTGGAGCGGGTGGCGGAGCGCGGGTCAACCCCGGGTCGCCGCCGGAGGCAGGGAGGCGTCATGAGCGACCGCTTTGTCGTCGTCGGGGCCGGCACGATGGGGCTCGGCATCGCGTACGTGGCGGCCGGGGCCGGGCACACCGTCGAGCTGGTCGAGGTGGACCGGGCCCGGGGCGCCGCGGCCGTGGAGCGGCTCGGTGAGCTGTGGGACAGGGCGGTGGGGCGCGGCAAGCTGACCGCCGACCAGGCCGCGACGAACCGGGGGCGGGTGACACTGCGGGCCGCACTCGCCGACGTCGCGCAGGAGCCGGCCGTGGTGGTGGAGGCCGTACCGGAGCGGCCGGACCTCAAGCGGGCGGTGCTGCGCGAGGCCGAGGCGCTGCGCCCGGCGCTGCTGGGCAGCAACACGTCCAGCATCTCCATCGCCGAACTGGCCGACGGGCTGGCGCGACCCGAGCGCTTCCTCGGGCTGCACTTCTTCAACCCGGTCTGGGCGATGACGCTGCTGGAGGTCGTGGTCGGCCCGGCCACCGCCGACGAGACCACCGCCGCGGCCGTCGCGCTCGCCGACCGGCTGGGCAAGGACCCCGTCGTCGTACGCGACATGCCCGGCTTCGCCACCTCCCGGCTCGGGGTCACCCTCGGCCTGGAGGCGATCCGGATGGTCGCCGACGGGGTGGCCAGCCCGGCCGACATCGACAAGGCGATGGTGCTCGGCTATCGGCACCCGATCGGCCCGCTGGAGCTGACCGACCTGGTCGGGCTGGACGTGCGGCTGGACATCGCGCGCACCCTCCAGGCCGCGTACGGGGACCGGTTCGCGCCGCCGCCGCTGCTGGCGGAGATGGTGGCCGCCGGCAGGCTGGGCAAGAAGTCCGGTCAGGGCTTCTACCGCTGGGAAGGCGGGGTGAAGTCGTGAGCGGGCTGCGGGTCGAGGAGCGGCCGGACCGGCTGGTGGTCACGCTCGACCGGCCGGAGAAGCGCAACGCCATCGACGCCGACCTGATCGCCGAGCTGCACCAGGTCTGCGCGGAGCTGGAGGCGCGCCCCCGCCTGCTGCTGCTCACGGGCGGGGCCGAGGGCATCTTCGCCGGCGGGGCGGACATCGGGCAACTGCGCGAACGGGGCCGGCTGGACGCGCTCGCGGCGATCAACTCCGCCGCCTTCGCCCGGATCAGGGCGCTGCCGATGCCGACCGTGGCGGCGGTGGACGGGCCGGCGCTGGGCGGCGGTGCCGAGCTGGCGTACGCCTGCGACCTGCGGGTCTGCACCGAGCGGGCGGTGTTCGGGCAGCCGGAGGTGCGGTTGGGCATCCTGGCCGGCGCGGGCGCGACCCACCGGCTGCCGGCACTGGTCGGAGAGGCCCGGGCCAAGGAACTGCTCTTCACCGGCCGCCGGGTGGACGCCGAGGAGGCGCTGCGGATCGGCCTGGTCAACCGGGTGGTGGCCGAGCCCGACGAGCTGCTGCCCACCGCGCACGGGCTGCTGGACGAAATGGCCAAGGGGTCCGCGCTGGCGCTGCGGCTGACCAAGCTGGCGGTCGACGCGCCGGCCGCCGCGCACCCGCACCTCGACCTGGTCAGCCAGGCGGTGCTCTTCGAGGACGAGGAGAAGCGCCGGCGGATGACCGACTTCCTGGAGCGGCGACGGCCCCGCTGACCCGCGACGCCCCGCTGAGCGGCGACGTCCGCGTTTGTGGTGGTGGTGCCCGCGACGCGGCGTCGGCACCCGCGACGACGACGGCGGCACCCGCGTCGCGGCGTCGGCGGCATGACGAGGACGGCCGCACCGGTGATCCGGTGCGGCCATCCACGTGCGACGGGTCAGCGGCTCAGTGCCGGATTTCCACGCCGGCGTCCGCGAGCGCGCGGATCACCTGCGCCGACTCCGCGAACCCGATGATCAGCACGGCGTCCGCGCCGAAGTCCTTGATCTCCTTCGCCCCGGCCGTGAAGTCCACGGGGTTGGCCTTGGCGTCGGCCGGCGGCTCGTAGGCCAGCAGCTTGATCCGGTCGCCGTCGACGCCGGTACGCTCCAGCTCGGCCTTGACGGTGGCCTGGAGGCCCTCGCCGTAGGAGTCCTTGCGGGCCACGATCGCGACCTTCTGCGGCCCGTCCCGAAGGATCACGTCGGCCAGCGCCCGTCCCTGGAGGCTGTCCGGCGGGGCGGTGCGGAAGTAGAGGCCGTTGTCGTCCAGCTTGGTCAGACCGGCATCGGTGTTCGAGGAGGAGAACAGGACCTTTCCGGCCCGCACCACGTCGGGCAGGACCTCGCGGGAGATCCCGGAGGCGCCGGCGCCGATGATGACGTGCACGTTCTGCTCCACGTGCTTCGCCACGGTGGCCTTGGCCACCTTCGGGTTGGTGCCGTCGTCGCCGTCGATCCAGACCACCGGCTCGCCGAGCACGCCGCCGCCCGCGTTGATCTCCTTGATCGCCAGGGCGGCCGCGGCGGCCATCGGCGGGTACGCCAGGGAGAGGTCACCGGTCATCGGCAGCAGGCCGCCCACGACCAGCGGGGAGCCGTCGCTGCGGTCGGTGCGGCCACCGCGTTGCTTCTTACCCTTCGGCGGGGCCTCGGTGCTCGCCGCCGACTCGTCGCCAGCGCCGACGAACTCCGTCTTGCCGTCGTTGAGCTGCTGGCCGTCGAAGTGCACCGTGGCATAGCTGGCGGTGGCCGGCTCGCCGGCGTCGGTGAACCCGGCCCGGGTCATCGAGACGCTGCGGTACTCCACGTCCTGGCCGGCGCGGGCCAACGCCAGGCAGGACGCCACGTCCTCGCAGCGCTGCCCCTCGTTGGTGACGCCGACGATCTGCTTGGCGATGGCGGCGGGGTCGGTGCTGCCCGCGAGCTGGGCGGCGATCGCGCTGATCACCACCGCGTCGTACGTCTCGGCGGTGTAGAGGAAGTCGTTCAGTTTCGGGTCGACGGACCGTAGCCGGTTCTTGAAGCTCTCCGGCAGCGGCGTCATCGGCGTGGTGCCCTTCATGCCGTCGACGAGGCTGGCGCGGTCCTTCAGCTCAGCGGGGTACGAGTTGAGCATGTTGCCGTCGGAGCCGTAGAGGCGCACCTGGTGGGTGGTCGTCTCGTCGGGCCCCTCGGTCCCGCAGGCGCTGGTGGCGAGCAGGAACGTCGCGCAGGCGGCCAGGGTGGCCGCCCGCGAGGCGCGTGACTTGAGCATGGTCGTCCTTCCTCCGGCGAAGGTCCGCTGCGCACATTAGCGTGCCGACATGTGTGGCGTGACCACGGAGGCGACTCAATCCGCAGGTCGTCCGCCATGCACACGGAGAGTCACGACCGCCGATCGCTTGACCCGCTGCCCTACCGTGCGGTGCGTGACGGAATCACCACAGCAGACGCTCGACGACGCGACCGCCGTGCTCCGCTCGGCGCTGGCCGGGGACGGCGACGCGGTGGTGGGGGCGTTCGACGCGGTCGTCGACCGGTCCGGCCTGGCCGGCGCGTACGGGGTGGCCTGGTGCCTCGCCGCGACCATGGTCGGCGGGCCGGTGCCGCAGGGCACGTGCGCGCTGGACTTTCCCGGGATCGACGAGGCCGACTACGACACGCGCTGGGTGGCCCGCTTCGTCAGCGCGTACGCCAACGCCGACGCCGACACCGGCGAGGCGCTGTTCGGGGCGGCGGCGGCCGACGGGCTGCTGCCGGACTGCCTGCTCACCCTGGCCGGCTCGACGGTGGCCACCCTGCGCAGCCGGGCCGGCTGATCGGCGACCGCCGCCGTCCCGAGTCGACCTGCCCGCGTGACAGGCTGGGGACATGTCCGAGGCCATGCTCAGCAAGGTGCGCAAGCTGCTGGCCCAGGCCGAGGACCCGGCCTGCACCCCCGCCGAGTCGGCCGCCTTCACCGCCAAGGCCACCGAGCTGATCGCCCGCTACGGCGTGGACCGGGCGCTGCTGGCCGCCCGGGACCCGGCCACCGACCCGGTGGGCGACCGGGTGGTCGAGGTCGTCGCCCCGTACGCCCGGGACAAGGCCGGCCTGCTCGCCGCGGTCGCCGACCCGCTGCGCTGCCGCTGCGTCCGCCGCCGGCAGGGCAGCGGCTTCGCCATGCACCTGTTCGGCTTCGCCAGCGACCTGGAACGCGTCGACCTGCTCTTCACGTCGCTGCTCGTGCAGGCCGCGCACGGGCTGGCTGCGGCCGAGGTGCCGCCCGGCGAGCATCCCGCCGCCTTCCGGCGCTCCTGGCTGGCCGGCTTCGCCCAGGTGATCGGCGTGCGGCTGAGGGCGGCCGAGGCCCATGCGGCCGCCGACTCGGGTGGGTCGTCGGTCGCGTTGGTGCTGGCCGACCGGTCGGATCGGGTGCGGCATCGCGTCGCCGAGGTGTACCCGCGCCTGCGCACCGCCGCGCCGCGCAGGCTGGCCGGCAGCGGGTTCGGCTCCGGCGCGGAGGCGGGACGCCGCGCCGACCTCGGCGGCCGGGGAGTCGCCGCGGCTCCCGGCACCCGCCCGGGCATCGGCCGCTGACGGCTCGGGCCACGTCGACGGTGCCCGCGGCCCGGTGGGTGAGGCGGCGGGCGGCGCGGGCCGGTCAGCCGGCGCCGTGGGCCACCGTGGTCGCGTAGCGGGAGAGCAGCTCGTGCCAGCCGGCGGTCAGCGCCTGCCGGTAGCCCTCCGCGGCCTCGCCGTGCCGGTCGAAGTGCCGGTGCTCGACCTCCACCCGGGTCCGCTCCGGCCCGTCCGGGTGGAAGAGGACCTCCACCTCGCTAGCCTGCGCGGGATCCGGCACCGGCGCCCGGTCGGCGCCGATCTGCCAGGTGAAGACCAGCCGTCGGGGCGGATCCCAGGTCAGCACGCGCCCCCAGTCGCAGCGGAAGCCGTACGGGCCGATCTCGTAGAGCATCCCGCCGGCGCGCGGCTCCATGCCCAGCTCGGCCAGGTGCTCCGGGCCGGACCACGTGTACTCCATCACCCACCACGCCGCCAGGGCGTCGCTGAACACCGCGAACGCCTGATCCGGTGGGGCGGGGACCAGGAGAACACTGCGCAACGAGAACTGGTCGTACTCCTGCCGGATGCCGGCCGGGTCAGCCATCTCCTGTCCCATAGGCCCGGACCATACCGGCTGATGCCCGGGTGTGCAGCTTCGCGCGCTGCCCGGTTCCGGACACCCTTTTCGTACGCCCGTACGGCGGCCGGCGGCCGGCGGCCGGCCGGCCGCGTCTTCGCGGGGCGGGACGGAGGCGGGACGGGATGGTCGACCGGATAGCGGGTAAGCGCGCCGGACGGTCCCGGCCGGACCGGGCCGGAGGATGCGGAGCGGGAGCATGAGCGAGAACGCGCAGCAGCGGGAGCCGAACCGGGGCGCCGGGCCATCGCCACGGCAGGAGGGGGCGACGGAGCCGGACGTCCTGCTCGACGTACCGAAGGTGTCGGTCGACTCGATCCGGCTCGCCGTGGACGGGCTGGACGCCGACCTGTCCCTGCGGGCGCGCTTGGCCAACCTCCTCCAGCTCGACGCCGGCGTCCGGGTGCACCTGCAGGGCGTCGAGCTGGACATGACCGGGGTGCACGCCGAGGCGCAGCTCAAGGTGCGCCTGGAGAAGCTGGTCGACATCCTCGACCGCGCGCTGAGCACCATCGACCGCAACCCGCAGATCATCGACGCCCTGTCGCGTACGGCGATCGCCCCGATCGACGACGTGAACCGGGCGACGCAGCAGATCGCGAGCCCGGGTGGGCAGGTCGCCCGCTCGGCAACGCAACCCGGCGGGCTGCTCGCCGGCTCGGCAACGCAACCCGGCGGGCAGGTCGCCGGCTCGGCGGGGCAACTCGGCGTGCAGGCAGCGGGCTCGGCGGAGCGGCGGGGCGGGCAGGTCAGCGCCTCCGGGGAGCGGCCCGGCGGCGCGACCGACGATCTCGGGCAGCAGGTCGGCGCCATCGGCGCGGTCGCCGACCGGTCCCTGCGGGAGCCAAGCGCCCCGGGTCAGGGCGGGGGACCGGGCGCGGGTGGCGGCGGGGAGCAAGGCGAGCGCGCTCAGGAGCAGGCGGGGCGCGAGGCGGGCCCGTCCCCCCAGGCGCGCCCTGAGCGGGGTGGGCCCGAACAGGCCCGCGGGGAGCAGGGCGGGCCGCGCGAGCAGCCCGACGAAGCCGGCGGTGGTGGGACGCCGAGCGCGACGCAGCTCGCGGAGCAGGCGGGCGAGACGCTGCGGCAGGCCGGGCGAAGCGTGTGGGAGGCGATCCAGAGCGGGATGGCCCAGCGCCGGCAACAGGGGCGCTGACGGGTCGGCCCCCGACCCTGGGCCGCCGGTGACGACGGATCAGCCGCAGACGACGCCGGTCCCCACCCGCGTCCTGGGCGGGCGGGGACCATCCATCCCCGGCGACTGTGGCCAGGGGTGGTGCTGGCCCGCCGACCTTCCGGCTGCCAGCCCCCGACCGGTACGGGTCAGGGCGTAGGGCGCCTCGTCATGCCGCCCCGTCCCGGAAACGCACCTCGGGATAGGCCGGGGCCGGTGCGTCGAGCAGGGGCTGCGGTCGATCACGCAGGTGCGCGTCGAGGAACGCCGCGACGTACGCGCGGGTGATCAGCAGTTGCCGGTCCCCCGGAATGGCGCCCGGGTCCATGCCTAGTTGGGCGCCGAGGACCGGCCGGTCCGTGAAGGAGAGGTGACCACTGCCGGTGACGGTGAGCCACCGCTTCCAGCCGGCCAGGCCGGGCCAGTCGCGCAGCCAGCTTGCGTCCGTCGGCCGCTCGGAGCCGACCAGCAGGAACGGCTTGGCCACGGTGCCCGCCGGGACCGGGACGAAGTGGGTGCCGTCCAGGTTGACACCGGCGTCGACCCGCCTGTCGGTGCGGAGCACCTGCGCGGCGCTCGCGCCGCCGATGGAGTGCCCGGCCATGCCGATCCGGCTCGGGTCGATGAACCGGGCGCCGCGCCACACCGGACGCGGCCCGGTCAGCCGGTCCAGCAGGAACGACACGTCGGCCGCCCGTCCCTCGACCACCCGGGGGAGCCTGTCCTGCCCTGTCGCCTCACAGGCGAGACAGTCGGCGACCCGGCCGTCCGGGAACTCGACTCCCCGCGCCTCGTGGGGGTGGTCCACGCCGGCCACCACGTACCCCCGGCTGGCCAGATCCTCGGCCAGCCCGGTCAGCGACTCCCGGCTGAGACTGAAACCGGGAGAGAGCACCACGAGCGGCCAGCCCCGGGCGGCCGGCCGGACCGGCACGTCGCGGCGGGCGTTGGTGCGTACGGTGGTCAACAGATCCGGCGGGAGGGGCAACCCCTCGGCGGCGATGATCCGCGCGGAGACCGCCGCGGTGGTGTAGGGCGCCCGCGCGCCCGGCGCGGCCACCGCCGGGTACCAGAGCGACACCATCAGCTCCCGGCGTAGCTCGGGCCGCCACGGGTCGGGCCGGGCGTCGTCGGTCAGGTGCAGCCAGGTGGTGCCGACCGGGTAGCGGCCGGTCGGTGCCGGCAGCTTCAACGCCGGCGCCGAAGCCTGGGCCGCGACCGGGCTGCCGGCCAGCAGTGTGGCCAACAGCGTCAGGAGTACGAGCAGTGCCCGGCCGCCGCTACGCAAGGCGACCACCGGCCGCTGCGCCCGACGCCGCCGCCGCGCCGAAGCGTGTCGTCAGCCCAGTTGAATTGATCATGCCGCCCTCCCTGGGGATCCGTCGTGATGCATCGACGGTAGGGATCCGCCAGGGGCTCGCACCGTGCCCGAACGACAGGCGGGCGTACCCACCTTCGTCAGGGTTCGGCCCTGCGCGGTCGGCCACGGCAGCGTCGACCGGCCCGGCAGAGGCGCAGCTTTCTCCGCGTCGCTTTCAGGGCTGGCCGGTCTGGCGACTGTCCGACGAGGAGATCCTCCGCAAGCGGCGGTGATCAGAGCAGGTCGGACACGACGATAGCCACGAAGATCAGGACCACCGCCTCGCTGACCAACCACGAGTGGTCATTGGCCCAGTTGCGGATCTTCGGCAGCGCTGCCGTCGCCCGCTGACCGAACGCGAGCAGGGCGAGCAGTGGCAATGCCAGTAGCAGCAGTGTCAGACACAGGAACGGCAGCAGGTTCCACCACGGCTTGTCGTGGCCTGCCAGGCTCCCGGCGACTGCCAGCATTGTCGCCTCGTCACTGGGCATGGCGATGAAGAGAAGGAAGCCCAGCCCGAAGGCGAAGCGCGGCTCGGCCTCCTGCAACCTGCTCATCCACTTCGGCGGCTGGCTTCGCTTGCGGCGGGCGAAGATCATCACCATCAACGCCAGCAGCACCAGCAGCACCACCCAGTCGATCACGCGACGCGTGCCGTCATGCTTGTTCTGCCCGTTCCCAGCGCCATGCACCGTGCGGAAGACGACGTACCACACGGTCAGCGCGACGAGGATGCCGAGCCCGGCGCCGACCAGGTAGGCGAGCGAGCTGCGCTTCGCGTTCCGGCTGGAGGCGAGGAAGATGGCGCTGATGATCTGCGGACCGGCGATCATCACGAAGGCGAGCGGCAGGACACTCAGCAGATTCACGGTCCCTCCCTGTTGCCCTGATTCTTTTCCGAACCGGCCCGCCAGGTCGGCGTTCTGGGTGATCCGGTCCGTCCGGCCCACAGTGAGTCCGCGCGATCGTGCGACACGGGGCGGCCCATCGGCGGGATTCCGGGGTCAACGAGGGTCAGACCGGGCAGCCGGGATTTCGGGGCGTGACGCAGAAGCGCCGACCGGCGTTTCCGCTGGTCGGCGCTTCAGTAGCCCGGCGAAAGGCTATGTGGCCAGGGGCGGGGTCGAACCGCCGACCTTCCGATTTTCAGTCTGTCGTCCGAGCCTCGCCTGACCTGCGTCTGTACCGTTTTGTCCGAATATCTCATGTATCAACTTCTACGGAACGTGACGCTAGACTGCATCTCCTTCCCCTCTCGTGCGCCCAGGGGCGCACGGGCTACGGCGACATGGAGACGCAGTGGCAGAGATCAAGGAGCGTCCGAGAGCTGACGGCAGCTCGGCCTGGCGGGTGCGGTGGCGGTTGTGCGACCGCAACGGCAGCCTGGTGAAGATCGACGGCAAGGTGGCGTGGCAGTCCACGACGTGGTCGACAGAGAAGCTCGCGCTGGAGGCGAAGGCGACTGCGGAGGCGCACCGTCACGCGTGGACGGCGGAACAGGTGGAGGATGCGATCCTCGGACCCTCCGACACCGATTCGAAGCCGAGCGTGCCCACGCTGGCAGAGTGGTTCGGGGAGTGGATTGCGGCCGTCACCAGCATCTCGCCAGGCACCCGAGCAACGTACCAGCAGCAGTTCCGTGATCACATGAGCGAACCTCTGGGTAGCAAGCGGCTGGACGAGATCAGCGCCCTGGACGTCGGGAAGTGGATCAACCGTCGGCGTACCGACGGCGCCAAGAACACGACGATCACCCGCGACTTCTCGCTGCTGCAGCACTGCCTCCAAGCTGCGGTCCGCGAGCGGCACATTAGCCACAACCCCTGCAAGGAGACCAACTTCGTCCGCAACCAGGTCGCCGACGACGACCTCGGCGAGGGCGAGGTACTGGTCTTCACCCCCGAGCAGTACAAGCTGCTGCGCGCTTCCTTCGAACCGAAGTGGCACCCGCTCCTGGACTTCCTGGTCCGCACCGGCGCCCGCTGGTCCGAGGCGACCGCACTCCCTGTTGAGAACGTCGTGGCGCCGACGGCGAAGAGCAAGCCGAAGGTCCAGATTCGCCGGGCGTGGAAGCGCACCGGCGTCGGGGCGGGTCGGTACCTGGGCCCGACGAAGAACCGCAGGCGCCGGGAGATGACGATCGACGACTCCCTCTACCAGGCACTGAAGCCGTTGCTGAAGGGGAAGAAGAAGGGCGAGCTGGTCTTCTGTGGCGACGAGGGTCAGATGTTGGACTACTCGAACTTCTACCACCGGGTGTGGACGCCGGCGCTGGCAGACGCCCAGCGCTGCGCGCAGCATCCTCCGGAGATGCGGGGCCAGCGGGTCGCCGGGCTGAAGGGGCGATGCCGGGACCATGGCGGGAAGAATGACCAGGGCAAACCGTGCGGGGCGTGGCTGTCGCCAGGGTGGGATCGGTGCGTGAACCACATCGGCCCCGACCCGGCCGCGGTGTCCGACTGTGACTGCGAAGGGGTGCTGCGCCTGGACGACTCGGGAGGCGGTCCGCATCGGCTGCGACACACGTGCGCGTCGTGGCTGTTCGCCAAGAAGTTGGCGCCGCTGGCGATCTCGCGTCGACTCGGGCATGCGACGCTCGCGGTCACCAGTGAGATCTACGGGCACCTGATGCCGGAGTCGGACGACGCTGCGGCCGACGCGCTGGCGGAGATGCTGGAGGACCCGGCGGGGGACGACGAGGATCTGGCGGAGGATGACGAGGGCCTGGCGGAGGACGGCGAGGACTGAGTCTGGAACGGAAGGAGGGCCACCCGCACGCCGCGGGTGGCCCTCCTTCGTACTGCTGGGTGATCAGCTGGCGCGGCGGTGGCCACGGTTGTCGTCTGCCGCTGGCTGCGGCGGTGCCGGGTCGTCGAAGCGGGCCGCGATGGCGTCGAAGACGTCGAGCATGAGCTTGCGAGACCGGTCGTTGAGCCGCGGGTCGCGCATGATCGCGCTGCGGGCGTCGACGGCGGGGTCCCCGGTTGCCTCCGGGGCGGCCTCGGTTTCTTCCTCGACGGGTTCGACGGGTTCGATGCCGGCGAGCGCTTCGGCTTTCTCCTGGTCCATGCCGATGGCGGCGGCGATCTTGTGCACAGTGCGCAGGCGTGGTGACTCCTTGCTGTCGCGCAGGTTGTTCAGGGTCTGTCGGCCCACGCCTGCCGCCTTGGCCATCTCTTCCCACGTCAGCCGCTCGGTGCGGCGGTAGCGCTCCACCGCGACCCATAGCTGGTATGCGGGTCCGACCCGTCCCTGTCCCATCACGTCTTGTTTTGTAGCACACAAGACGAGACAGGTCACTACTCAGGTGCAATCCAATCACCTTAATTGCGCATTAAGTCGCTGGTCAGGGCTTCTCTTGTCTTGCTCTGTCTCATCATGTACCGTACGGAACGCAACGAAGTGAGACGGTATGATGCAGGGGAGTGGATCTTGTCAGCTGGGGCGGACGAGCTGCTGACGATCGACGAGGTCACCGACCTGCTCGGCATCTCCCGCATGACCCTCTGGCGCGTCAGCCACAACGGCGACCTGACGCCCGTGCGGGTCGCGGGATCCGGCCGCGACGGGGCGAAGCGGTACAGCCGGCAGTCCCTGGTGGACCTTCTCGCGAAGTGCACGGTGCGAGTCGACGAGGAGGAGCGCGAGGTGGACGCAGAGCCGGAGCTGGCCCAGCTGATCCCGCTGAAGGCGTTCGCCCTGGCCAACAACATCCCCGTGCGGGGCTTCCTGCAGGCGGCCCGCGACAAGAAGTTCGAGCACGTCCAGTTCAACGGCCGGCGCTACATCACGCCGGCGCAGGGCGACGCGTTCGTCAACCGCAACACCGTCACCGTGCGCGAGGACGACGAGCGGGCCGCGGAGCGCGAGCGGATTGACCGCTCCCGCGCTCGCCGCTCGCGACGCACCACCCCGCGGGCCGCGGCATGACCGCGCTCGCGACCACAGACGTCACGCCGTGTGGCGAGAGGGCACCCAACGGGAGCGCTGGCCGCTCCCGTTGGGGTGCCAACCCCGCGTCCGCCTCGCGGACGCGCACCGGTCCCGGGGCCGCTGAGCCAAGCGGCGGCCCCGGGACCTCAGACGTAATTCGGGGGCGGGGGAAGCGGGGGCGCTGGCGTCGCGACGGCCAGCGCCCCCGCTGATCTCCACCAGCCACAACAGGTGAGGCGTCACCCGCAGCCACGGATGACGCCTCGCGGCCACTTACCGACCTAACACCACTGGAAGAGGAGTAGGTCAATGACCAGCGGAGAGCGTACCCGAGCCCCGGGTGCCGCCCGCGGGAGCGGGCAGATCGAGGTGACGGCGTCGACGAAGTGCGCCGCGCCGGGCTGTGGCCTGGCGCTGGGCGAGCACCGCGATGCCGACGGCAAGCAGGAGAGGTGCTTCCACGTCGACGGCAAGCCGGTCGGCAGCGCCGCGTGCGCGAAGGCGCTGGCGGAGCCGCCGTGCGGCATCTGCGGGCGGCGCGGGAAGCACACGTGCACCCAGGCGGCGCGTGCCTACCTGACGTGCCTGTCGGTGCAGATCCAGATGCCGGCCAAGCGGGAGGTGTCGCGATGAGCGACGTGGCGCTGTTCGAGGTGCGCCCGAAGGAGGGGCTGCCGGCGTCGACCGTGCTGGTCGACGCCCCGGCGCTACGCAAGGCGCTGCAGCGGATCGCCAAGTTCCCTGGCACGGGCGCGCTCGCGAAGACGCGGGCCGACGTGCGCTGCGTCTGGCTGTGGGGATGCGACCGGAACCTGGCTCTGTTCGGTCAGGACGGGATCGCTGCCGGCCAGTACAAGGTGCCGACGGAGGGTCCGGCGGCCCGGGTGCCGTTGCTGGGTGTCGAGCCGAAGGACGTGAAGGGTGCCGTGGCCGCGCTGGATGGCCTCAAGGGGCTGGTCGGCCTGTCGGTCCTCGGCGATCGGCTGATGCTGACCCCGCGCGACGAGAAGACGCCCGGCTGGGTCGCGTCGCTGGTCGTCCCGAGTGAGCGGGACCTGCGGCACCTGCGACTGCTGATGGGCAAGATCATCAGCCACACGCAGCGGATCACTGAGGGGCGGGCGAAGCTGCCGCACGCCAGCGTGTGCTTCAACCCGGCCCTGGCGGCGAGGTTCGCCGGCGAGCCGCAGGACACCCGGCTGTGGTTCACCAGCGAGTACGGGGGCGTGCTCTTCCAAGCCGGGCCGCACTTCTGCGGGGTCGCCATGCCGGTGCGCCCGCGGGTGGGCAGCTCCGCCGAGCGGCCGATCCCGATGACGCCGGACCCCCTGCCGGTGGCCGACCTCCCCCGGTTCAGCAGCGAGTACGCGGAGGAGGGGATGGCTCGTGCGTCCTGAGCAAGCGAGGGCGCTCCCACAGCGGCGGCCCTGGGACGTGATCCCGAGCGCCGAGGCGAAGTGGAGCAAGCATTCCGGCAGGCACCAGTCGTGCGGCGAGTGCGTTCTGCGGCGCCACCACGGCGACACCTCGGCCGCGCCGAACGCGGCGCGATACAAGCGGACGGTCGGCGACGGCGTCCAGTTCTTCTGTTCGGGGCACGGCATGGCCCGCCGAGAGAACGACGACGACGCGAAGCTGGCCAAGAAGATCGCCGCGGCCGGAGGGCGGACCCGGTGAGCGCCCGGGAGGTTCTGGCGGAGCTGGCGCTGCGTGGGCGGCAGGCGTGGGCCAAGGATCCGGCCGCTGACGCGCCGGTGCACCGCGTGATGTCGGTGCAGCCGGGCCCGGAGGTGCGGCTGGCGTGCGGTGCCGTGCGGACCCACGGCGTGAGCGACGCCGTGGGCCGGTTCGAGGGGCACCTGTTCTGGTGCGCCGGCTGCTGGGCGGGTGGTCCGTCGTGACGCGGGTCGAGATCCGCGCGCAGATGCGGGGTCGCGACAGGTGCCTCGGGGTGGCGGACACCCCGGAGGACGCCGAGCGGGTGCAGGCGGCGTTCGCGGCGGCGCTTCGGCGGCCGGTGCGGCTAGTGCCGGTGGAGCAGCGTCCGGTGGCCGGGTGGCGAGCCGAAGCGGCCTGATCGATCGGCGGCCCGCCCGGGGGCGTGAGCGCATCGGCGCTCGCGGCCGGGCGGGCCGCCTTCTGACCTGAGAGAGAAGTGGTGGCGATGATCGACCTGCTGTTCGAGTTTCCCGACCGGACCGTGCTGCGCGTCGCCGACGGGGACAACAACGTGGTGACGTTCATCGAGCGGCACGACGAGGACGCCGACGGTGAGCCGGAGCGGTGGTTCCTGCCGTCGGGTGACCGGGAGGGCTGGAGCCAGGTGGTGGCGCGGCTGCAGGCCGCGCGGACCTGGGCGCCGGTGACCCCGTCGCTGACGGTGCTGGACGTGCTGGCGGCCCTGCGGGCCGACTTCCACGCGCGGCTGTCGGAGTCGGAGTTGGCGGAGTCGGGCTTTGAGCGGCAGCGGCTGGTGGGTATCGCGCTGGCGGCGGAGCAGGCCGCGCAGCGGCTGGCGATGGCGTCCGGCATGCCGCCGGTGAACTGGTCGCTGAGCGCGCCGCAGCGACAGCAGCCGACCGAGGTGATCCCGGCCGTGGAGGCGGTCGAGCCGCAGCAGCCGGCGGACTTCGCGATGACCCCGGCCGAGGTGGCGGAGTTGGCGAACTACGACCTGAACCTGCGTCAGGCGTGGAGTCAGCTCGTGGCGGCGCTGCTCGCCGTGCTCGGCCTGTCGTCGCGACAGCAGAAGACCCCGGCGGGTGCCGAGTGAGCGCGCTGGACGAGTTCTTGACGGAGTTGGAGCGCGGCGCGCTGATCGGGCTGTTCACCTGGTCGGCGCTGCTGCTGGGCGGGATCGGCGTGTTGGTGGCGGTGCTATGGGGGCGACGGCCGCGGCGTGGCCGGTACGTGCGGGGCGCGGCGAAGGCTCCGCGGACGTGGCGGGGTCAGGTGGCGGTGGGGCGGGTTCGGCTGGACGGCGACACGCGGGTGATGCCGCGCTACGACGACGAGTCGGTGACCGGTTGACGCGGGGCGTCCGCGCGGCGCTGCGCCGAACCGGGATCACCCGCAAGACGCCGTTGGCGCCGGGCAAGGCGCTGCCTCGGCGTTCGCGCCTGGCCAGCGGCAAGCCGGCCAAGCGCAACCCGCGCCACACCGGGCCGTCCACCGCGGCGCTCAAGGAGATCGTCGGCCGCGCCGGGCCGATGTGCGAGTGGCCGGCATGCCGGCGGGAGGCGACCGACACGCATCACCGGCTCAACCGCAAGGCCGGCGGCCGGCGCGGGGCGATGCACGAGCGCATCAACCAGCCGGCGTGGCTGCTGCGGGCGTGCCGGACACACCACCAGTTCGTGACCTCACCCGTCGGCGAGGACCGCGAACAGGTCATCGAGATGGGCTGGCTGCTCCTGGAAGGCCAGGACGCGCTGCTCGTCCCGGTGATCACCCGGCACTGGCCGGGACTGATCTGGCTCACGAACGACGGCGGCTGGACGACCAAGCCGCCCATGACAGGAAGCGAGGACAGGCTGTGACCACGACTGCGAGCACCACCTTCGCGCTGCCCTCGCCCGACGCCGGCATGGAGCGGGAGGCCCGCAACGTCCGCAAGGGCTGGTGGGTCCAGCTCGACCGGCAGGACCCGACCAGCTGGGCGCTGATCGACAAGGTCGAGTTCCAGGCGATGAAGGGAGGCGTCTCCGACCGGTACCGCAAGCCCGTGCTGGTCACGACCGGCGGGCAGCGGATCTGCCTGACTGCCAGTGAGAAGCTGCGAACCCTCAACGTGCGTGAGGTGAAGGCCGCTCGCCTGGACGGCCTCGACCCGGCCAACCCGTTCGAGCCGGCGCCGGCGCACACCCGGCCGCTGGTGTCCTTCGCTCGCGCGCTGGCCGCTGGTGCCGTCACCGAGGACCCCCGGCCGCACAGCAGCGCCACCGAGACCCGTCGGCGCCCGATCGGCGGCGCGAGGAACGTGACGCGGATGTCGTTCGTTCGCTGTGGCGAGCTGGCGAAGATCTTCGAGCGTTCGGGTCTGGCTGTGCGTCCCACGTGGGGCCTGCCGAAGCCGTGGACGCTGACCGAGGCTGGCGAGCGGTGGCTCGCCGAGGGCCTGACCGTCGAGTCCGACGAGCTGCCGCAGCGGGTGGCGGCGTGACGGACTCGATCACGCGGTGGCAGTTCGAGCTGCGGGCCGTGCACAAGATGCAGTCCTCCAACGACAACAAGCACTGGAGCGGCACCCGCGAGGCCCGCGCCACATGGCGTGCCATCGCCGCCAAGGCTGCCGACCGCCTGCGGATGCCCAAGGGGCTGGCGCGCATCCGGGTGGACATCGAGCTGGTGTTCCCGGCCAAGGCCAAGCGAGACGCGCCGAACTACTACCAGGAGATCGGCAAGCGCATCGTCGACGGCCTCGGGCCGCAGCGCATCGTTAGGGGCAAGAACCCGCGCATCGAGCCCGGCCACGGGGTTGTCGTCGACGACACCGCCAAGCAGGTCCACGGCCCGAACATCACCATCAGCGAGCGGCTCGCCGACACCTCGACGCACCCGTTCGGGTACGCGGTGGTGACGGTGTGGGACCTGTCGACGCCGCCGCCGATCCCCGAGTCCGGCATCGGCTGGCGGGTGGTCACGTGGAGGGACCCGGAGGGCAGGCGGTGGTTCCGCCACGGACTGGACCTGGAGCAGTTCGTCGACGACGGATTCCTGCGCGGGGAGAAGTCCGAGATTTTCGACTCTCGGACGGAGCTGGAGGCCGCGTACGGCCTGCTGACGCCCGCCGACGTCGACGATCCGGCCGCGCTGCTGGTCGACCTGCACGCCACCCAGTTGCGCCTGGCCGGCTACGTGGTCGGCGGTGACGCGTGACGTACCTGCTCGGCTACAACGAGCGCGGCGACGACCTGCACTACGTCGCCGCCACTCGACCCACCCACGGGCTGTGCGGCACCCGGCTGGCGTTCGTGCCGCACCAGCGGCCGGCCAACCCGTTCGTGCACACCGCATGCCAGGACCGGCTGGCCGCCGCTCTGGCCGCTGGCGAGGCCGTGGCGATGCGTGCCCCGTTCGAGAGCGGCGCCTGCCCGGACTGTGGTGGCAGCGTGGCCGTCGACGCGGATAGCCGGGTCGCTCCACACCCGAAGATGATCATCCGGCACGGGCGGATGGTCGCCTCCGACGAGGCGTGCAGCGGCGCCGGCGAGCCCCCCGAGGAGCAGCCGTGACGGCCGGCGGGGCCGCCGCCTGGCGGATGTGGATGTCTCGGCAGCAGCGTGAGGCCGCCGAGCAGCCGCGCTGCGCCGGCAAGGACGCCGCACGATGGAACACCGGCCACGAGGGGAACCTGTTCGCCTACGCCGTCTGCGCGGCCTGCCGGCTGCCGCAGATCGGCGACTGCGCCCCCGACGAGAGCACCCGGGGTGTGATCCTCGCCGGGGTCGCCTACGACGACCGGGGTCGGGCGCTGAGCCGGTGCCCGCACTGCGACTTCCCGATGCCCATCAGCGCCGAGGCGCCGCAGGGCGCGTGCAAGCGGCGGCTGTGCCCGTCGAACCAGCAGGTTGAGGGCGTCTACGCCGAGATCAACGAGCACCGTCCGGCGGCGTACCGCCAGCAGATCACCGAGTGGACTCTCGCCGGCGTGCCCCGGGCGGAGATCTGTCAGCGGCTCAACCTCCCCGAGCGCGGGGTGCGCGGTGCGCAGACCCGCTGGGGGCTGACCGGGGCGAAGCTCGCCGCCCGGCAGGCCGCCATGCAGTCCAGGAGGGTGGCATGAGCGCGAAGCTGACGCTGGTGCCGGACCTGCCCGACGAGGCCGCGACCGCGATCCTGTCGGCGCCGCTGCCTGACGTCGTCAGCGCGCAGGGCCTCACCGGCTGCATCGACGACAACGGCACCTGCGGCGGCAAACTCGTCGGGCGGGGCCGCTGCCGCAAGCACTACATGCGCTGGTGGCGCGCCACCCGGGGGAAGCAGCGCCCGACGGCGCTGCACCTCAAGGCCGCCACGATCGCCGAGCGCTTCTGGCGCAAGGTCGACCGGCGCAGCCGGGCCGAGTGCTGGCCGTGGACGGGCAGCGCCAACCGCAGCGGCCACGGCGAGTTCTTCGTCTCCCCCGAGCGGGGCAGGGTCCCCGCGCACACGTTCGCCGTCGAGCTGACCGTCGGCCGGGCGTGCCCTGAGGGGCTGGAGGGCTGCCACCGGTGCGACAACCCGCCCTGCTGCAACCCGGCGCACGTCTACTACGGCACCCGCCAGGACAACGTCGACGACATGTGGGCCCGCGGTCGCGCGGCCTACGGCGAGAGGTTGCCGCAGGCCCGGCTCACCGAGCGCGACGTCCTCGCCATCCGGGTGCGCTTCGCGGCCGGCGACACGCAGCCCGCGCTGGCCGCCGAGTTCCAGGTCTCGGACTCCCAGATCAGCCACATCGTCAACGGCCACTCCTGGCGGCACGTCGGCGGACCCATCAAGACGCACGGCCGCCCCGGCCGGCGTCCGATCAACAGGAAGGCGGCCTGACATGGCTGGAGACACCACGATCACTCTGATCGGCAATTGCACGGACAGTCCGGAGCTTCGGTTCACCCCGTCCGGCGCCGCGGTCGCCAAGTTCCGCGTCGCCTCGACGCCGCGGTTCCTCGACAAGGCCAGCGGCGAGTGGAAGGACGGCGATCCGCTGTTCCTGTCCTGCACTGTGTGGCGGCAGATGGCCGAGCACGTCACCGAGACGCTGGAGCGCGGCTCCCGGGTCATCGTCACGGGCCGGCTGCGGCAGCGCTCGTACGAGACGCGTGAGGGCGAGAAGCGCACCGTCATCGAGATGGAGGTCGACGAGATCGGCCCGTCGCTGCGGTACGCCACGGCGAAGATCCAGAAGATGGCCCGCTCCGGCCCGCAGGCGGGCCCCGGCCCGGACGACCCCTGGGCGACGGGCGCCGCCAGCCGCGACGGCAGCGACCCGTGGGCCAGCGCCGCGCCGCAGGGCGAGGTGTTCGGCGCCAGCGGCAGCTCCGGCGACGAGGAGCCCCCGTTCTGATCCGCACCTGAGTAGCGGTCGCCCGCCGGCCCTGAGCCGCGGGCGACCGCTCGGACCATCCCCGAGCGCCGGCACGTGCCGGCAGAGCACCACCTCACATCCCCGACCGAAAGGACCGCATCCATGCGATGCACCCGCCACGGTGCCGGCTGCAGGAGACTGCTCTGCCGACTCCTCGGCCGCCTGACGCCGGCCGCCAGGCACACCACGACCACCTTCAGCGCCGACCGGCCCTCCGCCGCGAGCCGGTCGGCCGCGCACCGGTCGAGCCCGAGCCGGTCGACCACCAGTCGACCGGTCAGCCGAGCGGCGCACGACCCGCTCGCCGATCCGCTCAGCCCGCAGCACCAGGCTGTCTACGGCGGGCCGTTCTGGGGCTCGACCCGGGCGGACTACTCCTCGACGCCCGACTGTGACGACCGCTCCTCGCGGCACGACGGCGGCTCGTCGTGGTCGAGCCACGACAGCAGCGGCTCGACGAGCCACGACGGCGGCTCGTCGACGTCGAGCTACAGCGGCGGCGGCAGCTCGTCCAGCTACGACAGCGGCGGCAGCAGCGGCTCGTCGTACTCCAGCGGCGACAGCGGGGGTAGCTGGTGATGAACCGTCCCCTGAAGGCCGCTCTCATCGTCGGGGCACTGGCGGTCGGCTTCCTCGCCTGCGCCGGCATCGCGCCGTACTACACCACCATCGCCGTGTGGGAGCTGCGGGAGCTGGTGCCGCTGCTCGCCTTCGTCGCCGTGGCCGTGATCTTCAGCGCGGGGCTCGGCGCGGTGGGGTTCGCCCGCAGCGAGGGCTCCGGCGGCGGCCTGGCGCTTCTCGGCCTTGTCGTCGGCATCGTCGTCGGCGGGTTGTGGCTGCTGCACACCAACTACGACCAGGACCGCACGTACTCGGAGGCGACCACCGTCACCGCCGACCCGCTGCCACAGTTCGGTCCCCGCGCGCCGTACCAGGTGGGCCAGGCGCAGGCCCGACCGAACCTGGGCGACACGGGGGGCGATATCGCCGACACCACCTACGTGCCCGGCGAGGACCGGTACGCCACGCTGGTCAACCGGCGGGGCTGGCTGTCCGGCTACGAGGTGGCGTTCACGCAGCAGATCCCACTGCAGGGCCGCGGGGCGACCGACCAGAAGTGCGCGTTCGACCGCAGCAGGGCCGACGCCCGCTCTGGCGGGAACTTCACCCACAACCTGGGTCGGCTGATCTCGAAGGAACAGCGGTGGGTGCGCTTCGACGGCGCTGACATCTACGCCTACTGCGACGGCGACCGTCCGGTGGTGGTCGTGCCGCTCAAGCGACAGGTCGGCCTGATGGTGCTCACGGAGCGCCCGGCCGGGGTGGCCCTGTACGACGGCAAGACCGGCGACCTGACGATCACCACCGACATCTCGGAGATCCCCGGCCCGTCGTACCCGCTGAGCCTTGCCCGGCAGCAGCGGGAGGCGACCCGCGGCATCGGCTCGTTCGCGGACTGGGTGTTCAAGCGGGCCGGGTGGGAGACCCCGGACGACGACACGAACTCCGGCAACGACGCGGAGTACACCCTGGACGCCGGCGGCCAACCGATGTACGCCACCCCGCTGACCGGGCGGGGATCGGCCACCGCGATCTCGGTGGTGACCACCGTTCCGGCTCGACACTCGGGCCTGGGGCTCGCACCGATGCGAGCCCACAAGCTCACGCCGGTGTGGGTGTCGCCCGGGGCGATCGTGGACCGAATCAAGGCCGACTACCAGGACATCCCGAACTGGCAGACGATCCAGGTGTACGAGGTGATCCCGACCGGGCCGAACGCGTGGGTCGCCACGCTGGGCACCGGGCAGAACATCCTCTACCGCGCCACCGGCACCGGCGACCTCAAGGGTGACAAGCCGACGTGCCTGCTGCGGGCGGACGGCAGCACGTACCGGTGCGGCACCCTCGCCGGCGTCAACGGCAACGGCGTCGGCACCCAGTACGGGGGCAGCGACCCGGGGACGCCGGTGCCGGCGCCGTCGGGGGACATGCGGTCGATGTCGGACGCCGAGTTCGCCGCGCTGCAGCGGAGGGTGGCGGAGGAGGCCGCCTGTCGCCTCGACAAGGCGACCTGCCAGCGCCGCTGATCCAACCCTCTCCCGGGCGCGGCCCGCCCGTCCACGCGGGCCGCGCCCACCCAGACCTTCCGAGCAGCAAGGGCACGCCGATGACCCACCTCCACGCCATCCCGGTGAGCGACGGCAGCGCGGACGCGACGTCCGCCACGACCACCCCGCTCCCGCCCCTGAGCTTGCGCCAGCGGCGCGTTCTCGCGGTCATCCGTACCCACGTCGAGACCCACGGTTTCCCGCCGTCCGTGCGCGAGATCGGCGCCGCCGTGGGACTGAGTGCATCCGCCGCGCACTACCAGGTTCGCCGGCTGCACGAAAAGGGCTACATCCGTCGCGACCCGGTTCGGGCCCGTGCGCTGGTGGTCGTTGAGACGGAGGAAGAGCAGCGGCACCAGCTGCGGGTGTTGCCCGGCGGCGCGGCGTGACCGGCGGCCGGTCAGACCTTCAGCTGCGGACCGCCCAGCTTCTCCAGCGCCTGGGAGTACCAGGGCACGGGCAGCAGGTGGGCGACCTCGACGTTGCTGCGCAGCAGCTGGACGAACTTGCCGTCGGTTTCCACGAGGTCGAGGGTTGCGGACCAGTTCGTGCGGGCCGCGGCCATGCCGACGGAGGTGCGCGAGGCCAGCGGGGGCTCGCGGAGCTTGTCGACCGCAGCGACGTAGAAGGTCGGCGGGACCATGACGGCGGCGGGACTGGCGTTGCGCAGCAGGATGAGCTGCTCGCCGGCGGCGACGCGTTCGAGAGTGGTGCGCCAGGAGTCCCGAGCTTCGCGGGCTCCCACGATCCGCATCTGAGGCTTCCTGGTCATGGCCGGATCGTACCCGAGCGAAGCCGTCGCCCTGTCCCTGGTGGTGGCTGCCACTATTCCGGCCTTCCCCTGAGTCGTTCTTGCGGTGTTGCACATGTCCCGTCTAGTGTACGGTTCAATGCACCGCAGGGCAACCCGTTCAGCGGTTACAAGCGATCGAAGGCCGGCTATCAGCCCGCCTCGACCGGGTACTGCTGAGCACCCGGCGCGGAGGCGGCGATGGCGAAGAGAAAAGAAGGGAGGGTGGCGACGATGGTCGATGTCAAGGCGTACAACGAGGCGATCCGCAAGGCGGACCTGCCCGGCCCGAAGAAGGCCCTCCTCTACGCCCTGTCCTCCCTGGTCGACCCAGAGACCGGACTCATCCCGGAGAAGGATCAGCCGGGCTACACGAAGCTGGCAAAGTACGCGGGGCTCGGCCGATCCACCACGATCCGGACGATGCCGCAGCTCAAGGAGGACGGCTGGTTCAAGGTTTCCGTCCCGAACGTGCAGGCATCGTGGCAGGACAAGGAGACCAACAGCTACCTGCTGACCATCCCGGAGTCCATGGCTGGACTCGTTGGTCCCGGAGCGGGACTAGTCCCAGAGCGGGACCGGTCCCAGAGCGGGACTAGTACCGATGCGGGACTGGTCCCGGAGCGAGACGCAGAAACGCGCCAGCAGGGGGCGGGACTGGTCCCGGAGCGGGACCGGACTAGTCCCGCAGCGGGACGCGCTTTTAAGAACTCTTCTACTTCTTCTTCTACTTCTAGTGATCTTTCTTCGTCGGCTTCGCCGCCGAAGCCCGACACGACGACGAAGAAGACCTCCGACGCCGGTGCGACCAAGGCGACCAGGGGCACCCGGATCCCCGCCGACTTCTGGCCGGACGAGGACATGATCGCCTGGGCGAAGGCGGACACCCCGAACGTCGGGCTCGCCGAGACTCATGCCTTCATCGACCACTTCCGGGGCGCTCCCGGCCAGAAGGGCGTCAAGATCGACTGGCCGGCAACCTGGCGCAACTGGATGCGCCGGGAGCAGAAGCGCGTGCGGGAGCAGCTCGACCGCGAGGCCCGCTACGCCGCCGCGCGGGGCCAGGGCCCGGCCACCTCGCCGAGGTCCGTCCCCGAGGCCGACAAGTGCCCGAACCACCCCGGACGCCTGAAGAAGAACTGCGGCCTGTGCCGCGCCGAGCGCGGCGGCCGTCGAGACGAAGGGAGTACCAGGTGAGCGCCGCCACGGCGGTCCGCCCCCGCCGCGCCGAGGAGTCGCCGGCCGATCCGCAGTTCGAGCGGACGCCGCCACAGGACGTCGACGCCGAGCAGGCCGTGCTCGGGGCGATGATGCTCAGCGAGCAGGCTGCCGACGACGTGATCGACATCCTGCAGCCGCGGGACTTCTACCGGCCGATCCACGAGAGCCTCTACCGGCTGATGGTCAGTCGGCTGGGGCGCAACCTGCCGATCGACCCGATCGCCATGGCCGACGCTCTGGACAAGGCCGGGGACCTGCAGCGGGTGGGCGGAGCGCCCTACCTGCACACTCTCATGGCAAAGCCGCCGACGGCGGCCAACGGGGCGTACTACGCCAGGATCGTGGCCGAGCGGGCCGTGTTCCGCCGGATGGTCGAGGCCGGCACCAAGATCGTCCAGCTCGGGTACGGCCAGGGCGACGACGCCAACCGTGACGTCGAGGACGTCGTCGACCTGGCGCAGCGAACCATCCACGACGCGACGGCCAGCAACCACCAGGCGACCGTCGCCGCCGTCGGCGACATCGTCGACGACGAGCTGGCTCACCTGGTCGACGTCGTCGAGGGCCGGGTGCCCAAGGGACTGTCCACCGGCCTCGGCCGGCTCGACAAGCTCATCGGCGGCTTCCTGCCAGGGCAGCTCATCGTCCCGGCCGGCCGGCCGGGCATGGGCAAGAGCCTGGCGGCCCTCGGGTTCGCCAAGGCCGCCGCCCGGCGCGGCCACCCGTCGATCATCTTCTCCCTGGAGATGAGCAAGCGGGAGCTGATGTGGCGCCTGCTCTCCGACGTCGGCGACATCAACTCCAACCTGTTCACCACTGGCCGGCTCAGCGAGCGGGACCTGGAGCGGGCCAGGGAAGCGGGACGCGAGATCGCGACGTGGCCGCTGCACGTCGTCGACGACTGCCACACGGTGGCCCAAATCCGCTCGGTCTCGCGCCGCTTCCACCAGCGCATGGGCAGCGTCGGCATCATCACCGTGGACTACCTCCAGCGACTGCGTGAGACCAAGGCGTACGACCGCCGCGACCTGGCGGTGGGGGCGAACGCCCGGGACCTCAAGTTCCTCGCACAGGAGCTGCAGTGCACCGTCGTCGCGCCAGCGCAGATCAACCGCGGCAACGAGAACCGTACGGACAAGCGACCCCAGCTGTCCGACCTTCGCGACTCCGGCGAAATCGAGCAGGAAGCCGACATGGTCATCCTGCTGCACCGCGAGGACTACTACGACCAGGAGTCCCCGCGCGCCGGGGAGGCGGACTTCATTGTCGCCAAGAACCGCGGTGGCCCGACCGACACCGTCGAGGTGGCCGCACCCCTGCACTACTCGCGCTTCCAGGACTTCGGCTTCGACGACGAAGAACTCTACTGACCCCGGCGGCCCCCATGAGTGCGCCGAATGGCCGCCGAGCCTAACGGAGAACAGGAAGCAGTGACCCGCATCCCCCTGAGGAGCATGACCTTGAGGACCGACTCCACCCCCACCAAGGCGGTCGCCGCGCCGAGCATGGCCGAGCGCATCCGCGCGTTCGTCCCTGACCATGCTGCGATCGTCCTGAAGCCGCCGCCCCTGGGGAACTCCTGGACCTGGTCCACGCCCGCCGGCCTGTGGGCGATCTACGACGCAGGCCAGGGCCACTTCGTCCTGTCCGGACCGGGCGGCACCTGGACGTTCAAGGAGCCCGACGAGGCCGTCATGGCCCGGCGACTGGAGGACGTGCTGCGCGCCCTCGACGCCATCCCCGCCGCCGCGCAGGCGGCCCACTGACTTCCGCGCCGAGCGGAACGAGAAACACCAGACCGACCCAAGGAGCACGACAACTGTGACTGCCACCCACGTCAACGGCGTCGAGGTCTACGCCGTCGAGCCCTACCCGTCGCCAATTCCCGGACCCCACGGGGAGAAGCTCTACTTCAAGCAGACCGTCAGGATCCTGCTGGCCAACGGCCAGGAGTTGGCCGGCTGCGTGCACTGCGACTACACCAGCGAGAACTGGCGGTCGATCCGGCCCCACCTGGGCGGCTGCAAGGTCAAGAAGGCCAAGGAGGCCAAGGAGGCCGCGGCCAAGGGTTCGGTGCAGCCGGCCGCGCCCGCGCAGCAGCCGATCTGGATGGAGCGGGCCATGCCGACCATCAAGGAGCGGGAGGACTGGCCGATCAACCGGGCCAAGCCCGCGGCACGTCCGGCGCAGCCCGAGACGCCGGCACCGTCGGCCAGCCGCGCGGCGGTCGACCTCCAGAACATCCTGGACCGGCTCGCGACTATCCCCGAGTTGGAGGAGCGCGTCCGTCGCCTGGAGTCCGACCGGGACCGGTGGCGCAATGAGGCGATGGAGATGCGCGCCTTCGTCAACCCGCTGCTCACCAGGATCGACGGCAAGCCCCGGCGCGCCAACGCCAAGGTCGTCTTCTGACGGACGCTGCGCAGGCCTCGGTCGGCGTACGTTCGCCCGGCCTGCCGTGTAACAGCGGCAGGCCGGGCGACGCCTTACCCCTCATGCACCCTTCGGGCAGCCCACGAAAGCGAGCACCCGTGTTTCCCAGGCTCTTCCGTCGTAGCAGCACCCCACCCCCGACCCCGAGCACGCCGGCCGTCCGCGGCGACGGCGACGACGCCGACGAGCGCGCCCAGCTCGCGGTTGCCCTCGCTGACGCCCGCGCCGAGGCCGGCTACGGCGACCGCGACGTCATCGCCGTGTTCGCGGCCTACGTCGGCTTGCCGGACACCGAGGCCCGCGCCATGATCGCCCGCATCGAGGACCGGCGGTCCATCGGCGACGTGCCCGTCTGGGCGCTACAGGCGTACGCCTGGCTCTTCGGGCGCCGCGTGCGCCTCGTCGTCGAGGACCGCCGCATCCCCAGCGAGCAGGAGGCCGACCCGCATGGGCGCTGACCAGCTGTACAACAAGTTCGACGTCCGACGCACCGACGGCCGCGACCAGCCAGGCGGCGACAAGGAGGGCGCCCGGTACTTTGTGCTCGACTACGTCAACGATCCTCGGGCCCGGGTCGCGCTCGCGGCGTACGCCGACGTGGTCGCCGACGACGAGCCCGGCCTGGCCGCCGACCTGCGCGGCCTCGTCGCCGACGTCGTCGTACTCGGCCGACGCTGCATTGCCGGCCATGAGGCGATCGAGGCACTGCTCCGCCGCATCGCGCAGCGCGGAGCCGACGAGGCCCGCGACGGAGCCGGAGGCGGTCGGGTCGCGTTCGTCGTCGCCGTCGAGGGCCGGCACCTCGTCCGCCGGCACGTGGGGCCCGCGATGGACTGCACCACCTGCAAGTTCGATGTCGCCGCCGAGCTGGCCGCCGCGACCGAATGGGGCAGCGATGACTGACCCACTACGGACGCCAGAGCGCATCGCGTTCGCCGGCGACTGGCACATGAACCGCGACTGGGCCGCCGACGCGATCGGGTACGCCCGCGAGCAGGGTGCGGACGTCGTGATCCAGCTCGGCGACTTCGGTTACACCTTCGACGCCCGCTTCATGAAGACCTGCGAGAACGCGGCCCGGCTCGCCGGGATCTCCTTGCTGTTCGTCGACGGCAACCACGAGTGCTTTCCCACGCTCCTGCGCTACCCGATCAGGGAGAACGGGCTGCGGCAGCTCACCAGCCGCGTCTGGCACCTACCCCGCGGCGCCCGCTGGACCTGGGGCGAGCTGCGGTTCCTGGCGCTCGGCGGCGCGCACTCCGTGGACCGGCGGTGGCGCACCCCCGGAGCCGACTGGTGGCGGGAGGAGACGATCAGCGCGCCAGAGGCAATGCGGGCGGTCGCCGGCGGCCCTGCTGACGTGATGGTCACCCACGACTGCCCCGCCGGCGTGGACCTCGGACTACCCGAGCCGGGACGGTCGCCGTTCCCAGAGGTGGAGATCCGCGCGGCGAACCAGCACCGCGCCCTGCTGCGCAGCGTGGTCGACGAGGTGCAGCCCCGATTCCTGTGGCACGGCCACTATCACGAGCACGCCCACCGCAGCACCGTCGACCTCGGCTACGGGCCCGTTGAGGTGACGGGGCTCGACTGCGACGGGTCGCGCATGGAGCGCAACGTGCAGCTGGTCGATCTGGCTGAGCTACATTCCGTGGTCCATCATCGGTGAGAAGTGAGCCCAGTGGGGCCGGGAGGCGGGAGGGCGCGGGGTGACAACCATCGAGCAGCGCAAGCGGGGCCGACTCGCGCACCTCCTACCGCCGCCGCCGGCGCCGGATTCCGCGGCGGACGCGAAGGCCGGCATCCGCCGGACGCGAGTGGCAACCTGGGCCTTCCTCGCGCTCGCGGTCGGCACCGCCGCGCTGGAGTGGTACGCGGTCTATGGCGTCTCACTGCTCGGCGTGGTCCTGGCCAACGGGCGCAACGACTGGTACCGCGGCTGGATCAAGGGCTACGAGGCGCGCCGTCGGGAGCACCTGCGTCAGGTGAACGGCTAGATCCTCGCCTCCACCTTTCGGTCGCTTATCCGCGTTTGTCGTCGCAGACGAACACGCCCTTTCCTTGCTGGCCTTCTATCAGTCCGCGCTCACTGAGAATGCGCAGGGCGGTCTGCACCGTCGTCACGCTAACTTCGTACTGTTTGGCCAGCTCAGCGTAGGTGGGAAGACGGTCCCCGCCTTTCAGTTCGCCGGCCTTTATCAGTCCGGTTACGCCATCGACGACACGCACGTAGTCAGGTGTTCTGGGCACGGATACTCCTCGCTCGGCACCCAGATCGTGGCATGCGAAGTGGCGTACTTTGGCAGCAACCTTGACTTAGGTGTCTAACGCACCTACCTTGCACGCGGGGGGACCTTCGCTCGGCATGCGCAGACCGCCCCCGGCGCAGCGGTCGGCCCGCCGTTCCGACCGCTGCGTCCCCAGCTAACAGCTGAAGTGGAGATCATCCGGATCTCTGGAGGCAGTCTTCCGCGCGCCGGAATGGGCGTCGTCACGGCTGGCGGGGCCGCCGGCCTCGCGTGATACCAGCACCATCCACTCCTGAAAGGCGAACCATGTCCCACCAGCACCCCTCGCCGATGTCCCCGCCTGCGCCGCAGAAGAAGGGGATGTCGACCGGGCTGAAGGTCGTCCTGATCGGCGCGGGCCTGTCCGTGCTGCTGTGCGGTGGCGGCTTCGTCGCCTGCACGGCCTTTGTCGGCAAGGCGGCCAGCGACGTCAGCAAGGAGCAGGAGGCCAAGGTCGACCACGTCAAGCTGAAGACGTGCGAGATCGACTCTGCGGACTCGGACTTCCTGCCGAGCGTGAAGTTCGACCTGGAGGTGATCAACGCCAGCCAGAACCAGCACACCTACATCATCGACGTCTTCATCTACGACGCGAAGAACACCCGGGTCGGCAACACCACCACCCTCGTGTCCGACGTGCGCCCCGGCCAGAAGGCGGTCGAGGAGGGCTCGATCCTGCTGAGCCAGAAGGTCAAGGGCAAGATCAGCTGCAAGATCGACAAGGTTTCCTGAATGAACGCGAGGAAGATCGGCGCTCCAGCCTGCCTGCTGATGATCGCGCTCGGAGCCTCGGCCTGCGCCGACCAGGGGCAGCCCGACGCCCCGACGCCGAGCACGTCGGCCACGTCGGCGGCGCCGGCGCCGACCCGCTCTGAGATCCAGGTCGCCAAGCACTACCTGACCGCCGACGAGCTTCGCGCTGACATCGAAGCCAAGACGAACATCAACTGCGGCTCGTGGAAGCCCGTTGCTAACCCAATCGGCGCGCGGGAGCGGGCGGCTTGCACCGAGGGCATCGTGCTCAGCATCTACCGGAGCCGGAGCGATGCGAAGGACTCGGCTGCGTCCGTCGGCGAGATGATCGCCGGCACGCTGGAACAGAAGAGCATCCACGTCATCGGCGACACCTGGGGCGTGAACTGCGGCGACAACGAGGCGTGCGGCCGGGACGTCGCCGAGGCGCTCAAGGGCGAGGTTCTCGTCTTCACCCCCGAGTAGCGCCCGTAGGCCAGAGTCCCGGCGAGGCATGAGGTGTGGTCCCCACCGCCCCGCCGGGACTCTGCTCGTCCCGGTGCTGCATGTTCTTGCCGGACCCGGGCTGGAGACGTACGGTGCGCACCGTGCTGACCATGGCCTGACGGGCGCTCCCCTGCTAAGCCGGGAGATGGGCACGCCCCCGACTCCACCCCGCGTACCGGCATCCGTCCCCCCACCCCTGGAGGTGACCGACGTGCTCGACAGGCGTTAGACCCGTGCACCGTGCGCGGGCGGCCGAAGGACAGGTCGTCACATGTCCCGCACTGATGTCCACCGACCCTTCTGGGTCCAGGAGCGCGACCCGCACCTGCGCCGCGAGTTCCGGGTCGACCACAACCACTGGCAGTTCGAGCACTGGGACCCCGAGCGGCGGCAATACCTGGTCAAGCGCTCGATCCCCTGCGACCTGCACAAGCGAGAGGGCAAAACGCGCAAGGTCTGGACGCGCTGCGCGCCGACGTTCACCGGCACCCGCGGCTGCTGTGGGCTCTGCGCCGACCAGCCCCGCCGCAAGCGGCGCCGACGCCAGGAGCGCCACGGCTGGCGCCATCTGCGCACCGAGCTGCTCGCCGCGCGCCGAGGCGGCCACCACGACCTCGACGTCCCGCCGATCCGCGGAAAGGCCTGGTAGTGAGCGAGCGGCACACCATCATCCACCTGATCGAACACCTCGACGGCAGCATGTCGAGCAGGCGGTGGGTCCTGACGCCCGAGCGGGCGCACCTGGCCGCGGCGCCACTCGGCGACCCCACCTTCTCTGCATACATGGAGGCCGAGGCCCGTGCCCGGCTGATTCCCCTCGTCAACGAGGCATCCGTGGTGGTCGACCACAGGGAGGCGGCATGAAGCGCGCCACGAAGAGCGCCGACGAGGACGACGTCGCCGGCCGCGGACGGCGCTACTACACCTACCTTCAGCGCGCCGGTGTCGCGTCGGCCATCAAGCGGCGCATGCGCCGGCGCGAGCGGCGCGCGGGCAAGCCGGCCCGGCCCGCGCCGCCGGCGACATGCCGGCCCTACTACTGCCCGACCGTCGACGACTACGAGTGCTGCGGGTACCACTGCGGCTTCGATGTCTGCTGCAGTGCCCCCGAGCTGCACTGGCCGCTGACCCAGGCGGAGCGCTACCTCCTCCGGATCCTCGGTGAGCCAATTCCCGGAGAGTGACCCATGTGCCGGTACGGCCTGTTCAGCTCGATCAAGACCCACTTCGCCTGCGTCGCCCACCGGCGCAGCGCCAAGCATCCGATCGGCGCCGCGCCGCGCTGCCCTGACTGCCGCGAGCAGATGATCATTCTCGGCCGCGACTTCCACGCGCCGCGGCGCGCCGACATCCGGCAGTGGCGCAAGATCGAGGTGATGGTGCGGGCAGGCGTGCAGTCCTTCGACCCGCGCTGGCGCGAGGGCGGCCCATTGTTCGACTCGTGCGGCTGCGGCGGCCCAGGCTGGCGGCCGGCTACCCTCTCCGACGCCAAGAGTCACCTGCGGCGGCGGCGCTCCGACCGGCGGGCGCCGGCCGTTGCTCGTTTCCAGGTTCCGCGCTCTCGCCGCCGAGGCTGAAGGGCTCCGACCATCGGTAGTTGATCGAAGTCGACCGGTGCCGCCTCGCAAACTTTCTGTCACCGCAATGGGTGGTTCCTCTTGTGTGCCGATTGGCAAAGTGCCAAAGTGGAGGTTGCCGGAGCGCACGGTACCGGCACGAAAACTGCACCAGGCACCAAACCCAGACAGGATGCGGGCTGAACCAGACTTCATCAGCACCGTGAGGCTGCGGAGCCCGCGTCCCCCAGTTGGGCGCGGGCTCCGGCTTCCCCCGTGGCCGGGTCCGCGCCCGCAGGGCCGGACGCGGCGGCAGGTGAGCCGGAATCTCCCTGTCGCCGCGTCGCCCGCGGACGAGGGAGTGCGACATGCTGCGACTGAGGGCTCCGCGATGGTGGCGACTTCGCCGGCTTCGGCGCTGGCTTGATCAGGAGCGGCGTCGGCCGCCCCTCGGGCTGAGCGCCATCGGCCGCGCTTCCGTGCCCGCCACGCAGCCGCCAGTTCCCCCCATTGAGGTAATCGACGAACCGCTGGTGACCCTCGCCCAGATCAACCTCTACCGAGTGCCGGGGGTGCGGTCGTGACCGCCGCTCCCGCTCCCGTCCGCGACACAGTCGCCAACGCCAACAACACTGTCGCCTCCCACTGGCGGCCCGAAGGCGAGCCGTGGCAGCGCACCTGCCAGAGCTGCACCGACGACGGCTGCCCCGCCTACGACGACGCCATGCGGCAACTGATGGCTCTGCGCAAGCAACTGCTCCGCATCGGCACCGCGACCTACGGGGTGCGGTGAAATGCCCGCGCCGCTCGCAAGAGACGAGCGCGCCCGATTGATCAAGGTCGCCAAGCGGCGTGCCGCCAAGCACTGGCCCAACAAGGACGGCCGCTGCCCGGCCTGCAACCTGAAGGACTGCGAACCCTTCCAGACCGCGCAGCGATTCCTGGAGGCATACTCCGAGCCGCCCGACCCCATCCTCAAGGCCTGAACACCTCGACCCCGGCCACATGGTCGGGGTCGATCGCTACTCCGGGAAAGACTGCTGGTCGAGCCTCGGGCGCCCCCGCTTCTCTGGGGGCCAGTCTGCCTCCAGCATGGCCAGGGTTCGGTCAGGGTCGCGCCGCAGAGCGCGCAGCAGCGCGACGATCGCCGCCGAGAGCGTCTTCTCCCGCGCTGCGAGGATCGCCCGGACCTCGTTCTGGAGTTCGCGGGGAGCACGGGCGCCCACCTTCGGGTCCAGGTGCGCGTCCGGCTTCTGCTCTGCCACTCGGTCAGTCTGCCATGTGGGGTCCCATTTTCAGAGCAGTTCGCGTACCATAAATGGGGTCCCATTTTTTCCGAGCGATGAGGTGTGTTGCGTGACTGGCAAGATCGTCGTCTTCCAGGGGCTGCCCGCCTCCGGCAAGACCACCGAGGCGGAAAGGCTGCGGGAGCAACTGCGCGCCACGGGCATCCTCGCCTCGTGCATCAGCCGCAACGACCTGCGCGACGGCCTACACGGCTCCCGATCGCAGGAGGACGAGGCCGAAGAGCAGGTCACCCTCGCCCAGCACGCCGCCGTCGAGGCGCTGCTGCGCGCCGGCAAAACCGTCATCGTCGACGACACCAACCTCTCCGCCGAGGCCATCCGAGCCTGGGTGGCCATCGCCGTGCGCACCGGCGCCGAGCTGGTGCCCGACCAGCGCTGCCTGGCCGTGCCGCTGAGCGTGTGCATCCACCGCGACGTCATGCGCAAGGCCGAGGGTCGGCCGTACGTCGGCGAGGACGCCATCCGAGAGATGCACGACAGGTACCTCGCGCCGCGCAAGGGCAAGCTCCGGCTGCCAACCCTGGCTCCGATGCCGCCGGTGGTGCCGTACGTGCCGAAGCCCAGCGCCCCGGAGATCGTGCTCGTCGACATTGACGGCACCGTGGCCCTCAACCAGGGCGGGCGCTCGCCCTACGACATGACCCGGGTGAGCGAGGACGCGCCGAACCCGGCGGTGATCGCCGCGGTCCGAGCCATGCACGCCGCTGGTTACGGAATCGTGTTCTGCTCCGGCCGGGACGAGACCGCCCGAGCCGACACCCTCGCCTGGCTGAAGCGGCACGTCGACGTTCCGCACCTGGCGCTGCACATGCGCGCATACAAGGACAACCGGTCCGACGCCGATGTCAAGCGGGAGATCTTCGAGCGCGACATCCGGGACCGCTACGCGGTCGTCGGCGTGTTCGACGACCGAATGCAGGTCGTGCGCATGTGGCGCCAGCTCGGCCTGACAGTCTTCCAGGTCGCCGACGGGGACTTCTGATGCGGATCGTGCTGACCATCCTCGGCATCGGACTTGCCGCATCTGCGCTGGCGTGGGCAGGGTTCGCTGCCTACCTCAACCCCTTCCGCGGAGGCTACGACCGATGAGCCGCACCGACCAGACGATCTGCGAAAACGAATGGCTGTCCCTGCGGATCACGCGCGACCCGGCCGCCGGCGTCGAGGGCTACGTCTACTCCCACGAGAGCCGCTGCGCGGGCCGAATCGTGGCTCTGCTGCCGTATCGGCGCACTGACCGCGGCAACCAGTTCCTGCTCAAGTCCGAGATCACCCCGTGCTGGTCCTATGAGCCGGTCCTGTCCGCCATCACCGGCGGCTACGAGGGTGCCGACATCGCCGATGACGCGGTGCGCGAGCTGCTGGAGGAGACCGGCTACGCGATCTCCCGCGATCAGCTGATCCCGCTCGGCCAGAGCTATGCCAGCAAGTCCAGCGACACCGTCTACGACCTATTCAGCGTCAACCTGACAGGGCTGGAGCCCGGCGAGGCGAACGGCGATGGCACGCGCCTGGAAGCAGGGAGCCTGGCCGTCTGGCTGGGCAAGGATGACCTGCTCCAGGTCAAGGACCCGCAGGTGGCGCTGATGTACCTGCGCCTGCGCGAGCACTTCCTCGACCAGTTCTTCGCGGCGAGCGACGGCCTGGAGAACTGATCGTGATGCCCGGACTGCGAGGGGAGTTGGTGATGGACAGCGAGATGAGCCCGGCGGTGCGACGAGTGGCGGACGCTGCCATGCAGCTGAACGCCATGCAGGTTGGCATGACCGGCTGGGCCGACGGATCGCTGTCGGGCCTCCTGCGGCGCCTCGTGACCACGCTGGAGAGCGCCGTCGACGAGCTGGCAGTCGAGCGTGCCCAGGTCTACGACTCGGGTCGCCGGGACGCAGCCAGGGAGATCGCCTACAAGATCCGCGCGGAACTCGTCTGCTGCGACGTCTACGACCGCGACGCGCACACCGATCGAGCCGGCAAAGAGCACGCCATGTGCTTCTGGAGCGAGGCGTCCGCCCGCTTCGCTGACGTCGCCAACGCGGTGGAAACCCCGTCGTGACCACGGCCTCCCCGCGGTTCCTCGCCGAGAGCCGGGTGCGCACCGCCCGCCGGTACGCCGAGGCCGACATACGCGGCATCGCGCGCCCCGCCGAGGTGGCATGGCTGTACGAGAACCCGCTGATGTGGCTGCGCGCCCTGCACCGAATGCACCTCGACGTGCAGAACAGGATCGCACAGGACCGCAAGGACCTCAGTCAGCTCAAGCCCGGCCCCGGCGAGCGGGTCACCTCCGACTACCTGAACGCCAAGCGTGACTTCGACGCGCGGGCCCGCCGCCGGCTGCACTTCCAGCGGCTCGTCGAAGGCCGCATGGACGAGGTCAAGGCCCTGATCGACCCGCGACCCATCGGGCCCTACCTGATCATCGGCGACCTGGTCGACGCCTTCACCGAGATCTCCGAGATGGCAGACGCCGGCGACCTCGCCGCGGCAGCCGACAAGGCCCTCTACCACGCCCGCACCCTCGCCCAGCTCAAGAAGGCAGCCTGAGATGACAGCTACTGAGATCACAGGCGTTGACCTCCTCCTGCGGCCCTCGACGTGGACGCCCGCCCAACGCGTCGCCCAACTGCTCGCCGACAAGAACGAGTGGGGCTGGACGCTGGAGTTCGTCGAAGCCTCCGAGTTCGGCGCGGTGCACGTCGTCGGGCCCGACGAAGACCAGCCCGGGTACGCCGACGTCGCCGACTACCTGATCGCCCGCCGCTTCCGTGCGGTCTGCGGGCGGGTCATCTCCCGCGGCCCGCTCGACGGATACCTCGGCGCCTGGGCCGACGAGCGACTGTGCCGACGATGCCGGCGGGCCTTCGGCGACGACTCGTGGCTGATCTTCGACGACAACAACGACGAGGTGCAGCCAGGCGACAACTGGCGCATTCGGCAGCACAAGCTCGTCCAGCGAGAGGAAGACTGACGTGCACATCCTGCTGTCCGGCATCGTCGGGTCGACCGCCTACGGGTTGGCCGGACCGGACTCCGACGTCGACCGGCTCGGCATCTTCGCCGCCCCCACCCAGGAGTTCCACGGCCTACACAGGCCGAAGGAGTCCGTCGTCACCACCGCGCCGGACAAGACCATGCACGAGGCCGCCAAGTGGGCCCGGCTCGCCCTCGGCTGCAACCCGACCGCGATGGAGCTGGCCTGGCTGCCCGACCATCTCTACGAGGTGCGCACCACGCTCGGCGACGAGCTGATCGAGATGCGCAGCACCCTACTGTCCGCGCCGCGCGTGCGCGACGCCTACCTCGGGTACGCCGTCAAGCAGTTCCAGAAGCTGCAGAACCGGGGCGACGGCACCTTCGCGTCGGACCTGCGCAAGCGGACCGCCAAGCATGCCCGGCACCTCGCCCGACTCGCCCACCAGGGCGCCGAGCTGTACAAGACCGGGCACCTGCGCATCGAGCTGGAAGACCCGCAGTGGTACCACGACTTCGGCAACCAGGTCGCAGACGGCGACATCGACGCGGCGGCGCGTCTGCTGGCCGGCGCCGAGCAGTGGATCAGCAGCGGGCGGTCGCCGCTGCCCGAGCGCGCTGACGAGGGCCCGATCGAGGCGTGGCTGCGCCGGGTGCGCCTGGCATGCCTGGCGGAGGCGTGATGGCCCGCCACTTCCTGACCCTGAGAAGCTGCGACACCTGCGGAAGGTGTGCCCGATGACCGCCGTTGACATGGCCGAGGCGGCCATCCGCCAGTTTCCGTTCGACAACTACGGCCTGGACGAGGTCGACGTCCTGCTCCACGACAGCCCGGACGCACAGGAGTGGGTCTCCGACCTCGCCGGCTGCGTCGTCACCGCCCTGCAGGACCTCGGATTTCGGGACGCCAGGGTGCTGGAGCGGGCCGGTTCGCCGCTGTGCGACTGCGAGCCGCACGTCAATCCTCCAACCAGCCCGGCCACCGGCGCGCTGCTGGACCACCACTGCGGCTGCACCGCCGTTGCGGTCGCCGCAGCGCTGCTCGGCGCCTACTCCCGCACGGAGCACGCGGCCCAGTGCGCACACGGCACCGAGCTGGACCACCTGTACGAGGAGATGCTGTGAGCCGCGTCGAGCGCACCGTGACCGAGTTCCGCGGCGCCTGGGCCTGCCTGTCGAACTTCGACCTAGCCCCGCACGTCTGGGAGCAGATCGAGTACCCCACCACGGAGCACTCGTTCCAGGCGGGGAAAACCCTCGACATGGGGGAGCGGCTCTGGATCGCCTCCGCGCCGGACCCCGGCGAGGCGAAGCGGCGTGGTCGGAGCGTCCGACTGCGGCCCCACTGGGACGTCGACGCTCGATTCCGGGTCATGGAGGAAGTTCTCCGGGCCAAATTCGGCGCCCACCCGGACAAGGCGGCAGTCCTGGTGTCCACCGGCAACGCAGTGCTCGTCGAGGGCAACACCTGGCACGACAACGTCTGGGGCGACTGCCATTGCGGTCAGCGGGCGACGTGCCACGAGCCCGGCCGCAACCACCTCGGTCGCCTGCTCATGGAACTGCGTACCGAGCTGGTCACTGGTAGGGCCGCCCGACCATGGCCCTACCGGATCGTCTGACCACCCCCCAGGCGTGGACTGGCCGCTCCCGTGGGGCTCGGGATCATCCCGAGCCGCGCGGTGGCCGCCAGGCCAGAGCAAAGACGAGAGGAGCTGACCAGCCGTGAGTGCGGTGGTCTACATCAGCATCGGCAACTCCGATGACAAGCTGAGCCAGGCCGAGTGGGCCGAGTTCGTTCGGCGCGTCGAGTACGTCGTCAACGTGGCAGCCGACGCGCGTGGCGGCCACATCCACGGCAGCTGGAGGTCCGCCTCGGACACCCCGTGGCAGAACGCCTGCTGGGCGCTGCAGCTCCCGGAGGACCTCCAGGTCACCCGGAACCTGAGCCGCAACCTCGCCTACCTGGCCGGCGAGTTCAAGCAGGACTCGATCGCCTGGGCGCTCGCGCCCGAGACCACGTTCATCGCCGCGGTGCCGGCATGAGCAAGCGCAGCTCGACGGTCAAGCTGTCGACGGCGTTTCTGGCCCTCGCAGCGACGGTCGGGGCCAGCGCGCTGGCTGGCTGCTCGACCGGGCCCGACGACAGGGCGTACTGCGGCGACGACGACCGCCAGGTCCTGGCAGCCGAGGAGTGCGAGGACGACGACACCGTGGGCGTGATCTACGTCGGCCCGTACGTCGGCGACGGCGACGGCAGGCGCTACAAGGTCGGCGACCGACTGCCAACCACCAGTGGCGAGCGCAAGGTGCAAGCCAACGACGGCACTGGGCGAACCCGGGTCGGACTTCCTGCCCGCGGCGGGTTCGGCGGCAACGGCGCAGCGGTAAACGGCAGCAGCGGCGGCTGAGAGGCGCGCTGGCTGCTCCCGTCGGGCTCGGACATGCCGCCGAGCCCGCGCGGTGGCCGCCAGGCCAGAGCTACCAGAAAGGGAGATCATGATCGAGACGACCAGTGCCACCACCGACTGGCGGGCGCACGCTCCCGTCTGGGGCGAGCCGCTGTCCGGCGAGGAGCACGCAAGCCGATCCATCCGCGCCTGCGCCGCCTGCTGCTGGGCGAAGAGCCCCACCGACTACAGCGTCTACGCCTTCGCGCGCCACACCGCCGACGTCGGCGCGCCCGACTACATGGTCACCTACTGGAAGTCGTGGGCGAGCATCGTGGAGGGCGCCGGTCAGATCGACCGCGACGCCGTGGCCCGCGAGCTGAGCGACTACAGCATGGTGATGGATGGCGCCAGCACGGTGTACTCCGAGTTGGCCGGCCTGTCGAAGCCGAACACCGCCCCCGGCTGGATCCTGCAGGGTGCCGAGGAGAAGTACCGCGAGATCCATGCCGACCTGATTCTCAACGACCTCCTGCCGCAGCTCGCCGACGAGGAGTCGAGGCGTCTGGTCATCGCGTACGCCGAGTCCCTGCAAGAGGGCGCATGGGAGCAGCACCAGGAGTCGCAGCGCATCATGGAGCGGCTGCGCGCGACCGCCGGGACTGAACGCTGATGAGCGAGGCGAGGTTGGGCCCACACGTCCTCGTCGTGAGCGAGGTCGACGGCAAGCGGTGGCACGTGATCGAGTGCCCGGGCGTCACCGACGCCTGCAGGGCCTGGGTTGACTGCCCGCAGCGGGACGAGGAGCACAACGACGACGCGCTCGAAGACGACCCGGTGGCGCACGGCGTCGAGCACCGATGGATCGACGGGGACTGGATGGTCCGCACCGACGACTGCCTGGTGCGAACCCACATGTACGCGGGTGAGATCGCGGCGGAGTTGAACCTCCCGCCGGGCCGCCACCCCGTGGGCCACGACTTCGGCGACGGCACGGAGTACGAGCTTTCCGTGCTGGATCCGGCCGGGGCCGTGCCGTGAGCGAGGCGATGGCGCGAGCCCACGCCTGCGACCTGTTCGACTCAGTTCTGAGCGGGCTGGAGTGGGGCGAGATGCAGGCGCACCTTCGCCGCGAGACGGGGGAGGTGCCGAGCCAGGAGGACGTGGCAGCGGTGGAGGACGAGTGGCTCAGGGTGCGCGACTACCTGGCCAGGCGGCGGCGACGGCTGGAGCGGGAGGCCGGTGCCTGACCCGATGCCGGGCCGGCCGGCACGGCCGTGGTGTCCCACGTGCCGCAGGCCAACCGGCCCGGACTGCCCGAACAGCTCCCCGTCGCCCCGGCAGGTGCGCCAGCGGCTGCGCAAGGAGGTGGAGCGGCTCGCGCTCGACAGCACAAGGAAGGACGCTGATCATGAAGACTGAACTGAGGGTGGAGTGGCCAGGGCGGGTCGTCACCTGGGAGGGCGACCTGCCGGTGCTGCCAGAAGGTCACCTGGTCACGTTGCCCGAGGTGGCCGCCGCGCGGATCGTGGTCAGCATGGTCCACCTCAACGCGGATGGCTCCTCGCTACAGGTGCTCGTGTGTCGATGACCGACGCCGACCGGGTCGTGCTCGCAATCGTCGGCAGCGTGTCGTTCGTCGACGTCACTGCGCTGGATGTGGCCGCCGAGATCGTCGAGGGCACATTCGCGCGTCGGCGCCCCGACGTGGTGGTGTCCGGCGGGGCCGACGGAATCGACACGCTCGGCGTCGTCCTGGCCAAGAAGCACGGCATCCCGTATCGCGAGTACCTGCCGAAGGTGCGTCGCTGGTCCGGCCCGGGAGGCTTCCAGGAGCGCAACCTGCTCGTCGCCGGCGACTGTACCCGCATCCTGCGCATCGCCTGCCGCTGGTCGAAGACCTACGGCTCCGGCTGGACCACGGACCAGGCCGAGAAGCGGGGCGCGACCGCCTGGCGGGTCATCCTGCCGCGCACCGTCGAGCGCGGCACGCTGCAGGCGAGGTTGCGGCACGAGGAGGTGGTCAGCGCGCGGGTCGAGGGCGGCAAGGTCGTCGAGGTGACGCCGCACGGCGGGCCGGAGCGATGGGCCGGCCGGCACGTCGACGACCTCGTGCGCGAGCTGCAGGCCGGCCGGCTGCCGGTGCGCTGGATCCCGGCGCCGCCCCGGCGACCGCGGCCGTGGCCGCAGGTGCGCGCCGAAATGGGCCTCGACGAGCAGCGCGTCGGCGTGCACCGCAAACAGATGCTCGCCGAGGTCGAGGAATTTCGACGACACGAGGAGCGTGGCGGCCAGCACGGCTAGCAGCACAAACGAAGGGCGGTCGCCAGTAGGTGGCCGCCCTTCGCGCGCCCCGTAGCGCCGGGTGACCCGAATAAATGTTTGCACCCGTGGGCCGCATCGACCTACCTTGAGATCAACGAAGAGCCACGGAACCAGGAGAGCCACCATGCAGCGCACGCACATCAGCGAGTCGAAGCGGTCCATGCCGCTCGGCTACGTCGTGCTGCCCGCGTGCATCGGGCGAGCCTTCGACGAGCAGTGGAACACCCAGACGCTGGGCAGGTGGCGCGGCTAGCGCCCCGCAAACGCGGAAGCCGCCCACCCAGCAACGGGGAGGGCGGCTTTTTTGGTACCCGAAACAACTGCATAGGGGTGTAGCTCAGCGGAAGAGCAGCGGTCTCCAAAACCGTGTGTCGCAGGTTCGATCCCTGTCACCCCTGCTTCGGTCCCGACCACGGCCGGCGACCACGATGGTTCTCAACTCCACAGTGGATGGCATGTAACACCCGGCCGTCGGCGTTCGCGTCGACGGCCGGCGATGGGGATGTAGCTCAGATGGAAGAGCGCCGCCTCGGCAGGGCGGAGGCCACGGGTTCGAGTCCCGTCTTCTCCACGTGCACGCCCGTGAAGCTCAGGTGGAAGAGCGCTGGCCTGAAAAGCCAGAGGGTGCCGGTTCGACGCCGGCCGCGGGCACAGGTTCGCCGGATCCGACCTCGGGAAATCCCGCTGTGCCAGCGGTGGGAAGAACTGGGGGAGGCAAGGCGGGGGCTGGACTGGCATCCGGCTGGCGCGGTAGCTCAATTGGCAGAGCGGCCCCGCAGAGGGGGCAGGTTCCGGGTTCGAGTCCCGGTCACGCACGTTGGCGGGTCCGGGGGCGCGCGACCCCGGTCCCCGCCAGCTCCATGGGTCGTTGGAGCAAGTTGGCAGCTCACTCGGTTCTCAGCCGAGAGGTTAGGGGTTCGAGCCCCCTACGGCCTACGCAAGATCACCTGCGGCTGTAGCTCAGTGGTAGAGCTTCTGACTTCCACTCAGCAGGCCGGGGTTCGATTCCCCGCAGCCGCTCGGCAAAACGGAAGCGGGCCGGCAGGGCGGAGTAAAACCCCGCACTGCCGGCCCGGCCGGAAGTCTCGATCACGCTCAGGCGGCGAACGGCGAGTCCACCTTCTTGTGGACCTTCTTGCCATCGTGCGCAAGGTAGGCGGCGACCACCTCCCGCGGGATCCGCCCCTTGTCCGAGGGCTCCCGCAGGTCCAGCACCTTGTAGTTCTCCCGCCACCAGCGCCGCTGCTCCTGCAGCTGCCGCGGGTCAGTCCGAGCCGGGCCTCGACCGACGCTGGGAAGGGCACGGACCACACCGGTCACCCGGCGACCAGCCTTGACGTACGGCTTCATCAGGTCCCTGAGCTTGTCGCGCTCCGAGGCGCTCAGGTCGATCTCGTACCGGATGCCGTCGATGGCGAACGGGACGGTGCCCGCCCCAGGCTTGCCGGTGATGTCCTCGCCAGTGATGTCGTCAGTCATGATCACAAGCTGCTGCCGAGCCATTTGTCCCCCTGGGATGCAGCGGAGTGTCTCACTCCGTCTCAGACAGTGTGGCTCACAAAGTAGCCGACGCTGAGCGGATCATCAAGGCAAGGAGCCTGATCAGGGGCCAAGGACCAAGCCCCGGTAGCCCAACACGGAAGAAGGCGCCGCCCTCAAAAAGCGGACAGTGCGGGTTCGAATCCCGCTCGGGGCACCACACCAATGCCGCCGTAGCTCAGGTGGAAGAGCGCGTCCTTGGTACGGACGAGGCCCGGGGTTCGACTCCCCGCGACGGCTCCATGCGGCTGTAGCTCAGTTGGTAGAGCGCCGCCTTGCCAAGGCGGAGGTTCGCCGGTTCGAACCCGGTCAGCCGCTCCAAGCACCACCGGCACAAGCAGAAAGGAGGGCCCGGTGGACGCCGTTCTAGTCCTGAACGCCGACCTGGGACCGCTGCACCGGGTCCCCGTCAAACACGCGATCCGCATGCTCATGCGCCAGGTCGCCGAGATCCACGAAGCCGAGCCCGACCGCCGCCTCGGCGTCTTCCCAATGCCCAAGGTCCTCAGGTTGGTGCGGTACGTCGTCACGAAGTGGCGCTACGCCCGCGGCCCCGCCTGGAGCAAGGCGGGAGTGCTGCGGCGTGACGGCCGCCGGTGCGGCTACTGCCCCGCGCCGGCGACCACGGTCGACCACATCCTTCCCCGCTCGCGGGGCGGGCGGAACACCTGGCAGAACACGATCGGCGCCTGCTACGCGTGCAACCAGCGCAAGGCGAACCTGACCCCCGCCGAGGCGGGCATGCAGCTGCTGCGGCAGCCGACGGTTCCCGCCTGGTCGAGCATGATGCAGCGCTGATCACGGCCGGCGGGACCGCGGACCCGCCGGCCACCCTTCCCGGGTCGTCTAGTCGGTAAGACGCCGCACTCTGGATGCGGAGAGCTGGGTTCGAATCCTGGCCTGGGAGCGCGATGCCCTCGTAGTCCAACTGGCAGGAGACGTGGTCGTGAGGCGGCCAACAGTGCCCGTTCGAATCGGGCCGAGGGCACCTAGCCGGCGTAGCTCACCAGGTAGAGCACCGACCTTGTAACTCGGAGGCAACCGGTTCGAGTCCGGTCGCCGGCTCCATGCCAGCGCAGCACGACAGGTGGTGCGCGCCCCTCGTAAGGGCGAGGTAGGGCGTTCGAGTCGCCCCGCTGGCTCTCCGCGCCGACGTAGCTCAACGGCAGAGCGTCCGGCTCATAACCGGAAGGCATCCGGATCGACACCGGGCGTCGGCACCACGCGCTCGTGGTGGAACTCAGGTAGACACGCCGGTCTCAGAAGCCGGTGCCGAAAGGCGTGGGGGTTCGACTCCCCCCGAGCGCACGCAAGGCCGAAGGCGGAGTGGAGCCGCCGCCCCGGGGCACCCGGGGAGAACCGGTTCAACTCCGGACGGCCGCGCCATGGGTTGAGTGCTGGTGCACAGCGTCGCTTTGCAAGCCTCGCGTGCGGGGTTCGATCCCCCGTCGATCCACAACGGCCGGCCGGCCAGCCCGTGGCCGCAGGCTCGCTTCAGCGCGGGGGCGAGCCGGACGCGAGATCGGGCCCCTGCGGGGAAGCAGCGCCGAGCCGGTTGCCGCGCACCTGGTGTCGTAGCTCAACTGGCCAGAGCACCGCCCTGTCGAGGCGGGGGTTGCGGGTTCGAGTCCCGTCGACGCCGCGCAGCAAGATGATGGAGGGGTGGCATGAGCGGTCGATGGCGCTGCCCTGCTAAGGCAGTACGGGGGCAACCTCGTCCCGGGTTCGAATCCCGGTCCCTCCGCTCCAAGCCGTCGTGGCCCGCGTGGTAAGGGCGCCGAGCTGATAACTCGGAGGTAGCGAGGTTCGACTCCCGCCGACGGTACCGAGCCCCCGTAGCTCAGCGGATAGAGCACCGGATTACGGATCCGGGTGTCGCAGGTTCGAATCCTGCCGGGGGTACGCAGAGGAGCGCGAAGAGCGGTAGCCACGCCGACCACCCACCGCCCATGCTCCTGGGGCGGCGCGCACCTCGCCATCGGGATGTAGCTCAGGTTGGTAGAGCACGCGGCTGGGGGCCGCGGGGCCGGCGGTTCAAGTCCGTCCATCCCGACCAGTTGCCGGACCCCGAGGCGGTGTGTACCGTCCCGGCCCGAAAGCGATCGAGAGGATCACGGTGGCATCCCAGACCAAGCTCCACCAGATCAACGCCCTCGTGAAGGGGTACAAGCCGCAGGCCAGCCGAGCCCTCACGGACGCGCACCACGCCTCCCAGAAGGGCCAGCCCCTCGCGGGAATCTCCCGCACCTACCAGCCGTTCTCCGACGACGAGCGCGAGCAGCTGCCGGAGGAGTCGACCCGAGTCCAGATCAACATGGACGAGGTGATCGCCGACGCATCCCGCGCGCTGACCCGGCTGTTCGACCTGCAGCTCACGCAGGACGCCAGCAACGCGGTCGCGAAGGCGAACGTCGTCGTCGACGGACAGGTCCTCATCCAGGACGCGCCGGTGACGTATCTGCTCTTCCTGGAGAAGCAGCTCACCGACTGGCGGACCTTCGTCGACAAGCTGCCGACCCTCGACCCCTCCGAGACGTGGGAGCTGGACCGCGAGCGGGGCTGCTTCCGATCCGCGCCGGCGCGCACCCAGAAGATGAAGAAGGTGCCACGCAACCACGTGCTGGCCGAGGCGACGGACAAGCACCCGGCGCAAGTTCAGCTGTACCACGAGGACGTTCCGGTCGGCATCTGGACGACGATCAAGCTCTCCGGCGCACTGGAGGCCGAGCGCGTGAAGGAGCTGCGCCGTCGCGTCGACGCGCTCCTGGAGGCCGTGAAGGTGGCACGCGAGGAGGCCAACAGCGCCGCCGCGGTCGAGCGCAAGGCCGGCGCCGACGTGTTCCGCTACCTGCTCGGGTAGCCCCAAGACACCCCCTGGAGCGGGGGTAGCGCGAGAGCGCACAAGGTTGAGACTGCTCGTCAGGCTCATCAAGCGGCGGTTCCAGTGGGGGTTCAAATCCTCCTCCCGGCTCTCCATGCCGGGGTAGCCCAACGGAAGAGGCAGGCCGCCGCGAATCAGGCTGAGGCTATCGCTCCAGACTCAGCACCTCACCAATCGCCAGATCGACCGACCACCACCAAGCGCCACCGAGATGCCGGTTCGAGTCCGGTCTGCCGCTCCAACATGCGGCGGTAGCTCAATGGCAGAGCGCGGAGACATCAGCATCGGGGTGGTCTTAAACGCCGCTGGCGTGTCAACGGTGAACAACTTGGGGGGCCCGGCGAAGGGTATCGCCGGGCCTCCGCCAACGGGGCGTAGCGCACGTGGGAGCGCACCGGTTCGATGTGGGGCTGGTTCAACTCCGGCCGCCCTGACCAACGGGTACTAGCTCAGCTTGGGAGAGCGCCGCGTTCGGGACGCGGAGGTCGGGGGTTCAAGTCCCTCGTACCCGACTCGTGGAGAGACCAGCCGACAGATGGCGACGGCCACCGCCTCGAAAGCGGTTGGGGTGAAACAGCCCGTAGGAGTTCAACCCTCCTTCTCTCCGCCAAGCCTCCGTAGCTCAGAGGAAGAGCAGCCGGCTCTTAACCGGCGGGTCGGGGTGTCGGAATCCCCCGGGGGCACCATGCGCCGGTAGCTCAGAGGCCAGAGCTGCGGACTCTTAATCCGTAGGGCGCGAGTTCGAATCTCGCCCGGCGTACGCAGGCCCCGCTAGCTCAGCGGATAGAGCAGCTGCCTCCTAAGCAGCAGGCCGCTGGTTCGAGTCCAGCGCGGGGCGCAGCACGTTGCCGCCGGCGCCTGATGGCCGGGCTCCGGACTTTTAATCCGGATTGCGGGGGTTCGATTCCCTTCGGCGGCACTAGCGGAGTAGAGCAGCTCGGAGTGCTCGCTGGGCTCATAACCCAGAGGTCGCCGGTTCAAATCCGGCCTCCGCTACGGCGGCCGGCCGTGGCCCTCGCGCCGCGGCCGGCCCACCCCATGCCCCGGTAGCTCAGGGGGAGAGCGCTGCTTTGACAGAGCAGAGGTCCGAGGTTCAACTCCTCGTCGGGGCACGTCATGGAGCCGTCGACTAACTGGCAGGTCGCCGCCCTTTCAAGGCGGATGGTGCGGGTTCGAACCCCGTCGGCTCTACTCGTGCGGCGCCGTCGAGCGCTGCTGCCATTCCCTCGTAGCTCAAGCTGGCAGAGCAGGCGGCTGTTAACCGCAAGATTCCTGGTTCGAGCCCAGGCGAGGGAGCGATGGAGGGGCCGGTGGACACGGAAGCGCCGTTGGAAGCGGCGCAGGGGGTGCGAGCCTCCTCGTGGGTTCGAATCCCACCCCTTCCGCGCTCAGTACAGTGGTGATCGAGCGCAACGAGGGAGCGAGCATGGCCCAGCAGGCGAGCCAGGTCCTGGACGTGGAGGGCGACCTGTTCGCCGCGGACGTCGACGCCCTGGTCAACCCCGTCAACTGCGTCGGCGTGATGGGCAGGGGCCTGGCGCTGCAGTTCAAGCAACGCTTCCCTGCCAACTTCGCCACCTACCGCGAAGCCTGCCAGGAAGGCCTGGTGCAGCCAGGCAAGGTGCTAGTCGTCCTGGCTCGCCAAGATCGACACCGCTACGTGATCAACTTCCCGACGAAGAGGCACTGGCGGCAGCCGTCGCGAATCGAGGACGTCGAGGCCGGCCTGCGGGACTTGGCGCGGAGCATCCGCGCACTCCGCATCAGTTCGGTGGCTTTGCCAGCGCTCGGCTGTGGCCTCGGCGGCCTGCAGTGGAAGGACGTACGGCCGAGGATCGAGGAGACCCTCGGCGCAACCGGAGCCCGGGTGCTGGTGTACGGCCCCTGCTCCTAGGACATGCCCGTGTAGCTCAGGGGTAGAGCGGCGCTTTCACACAGCGCAGGCCGGGGGTTCGAAACCCTCCGCGGGTACGGCTCCTGTGACACATGGGATTCACGCGGGCGCTGAAGGCCCTAGTAGGGTGGTGTGTCATGGGCGCCCATGGTGGCAGTAGCGCAGAGGCAGACGCGCCGGTCCGTGGAACCGGAACACGCGGGTTCGATTCCCGTCTGTCACCCGAGGATTGCTGGCTCGCCGGCCTGCTCGAAGGGGAGGGGAGCTTCATGCTCTTCGGGCACAGCCCGCGGATATCAATCCAGATGACCGACCGCGACATCATCGAGCGGGTGGCCGAACTCTGGAAGGTGTCCGTCGCGAGCATCCGGCCCCAAAAGGAGCATCACAAGCAGTCCTTCAGGGTCATCTTGAAGGGGGCGCGGGCGGCTCAGCTGATGCTGCATCTTCGCCCCCTGCTTGGACAAAGGCGGCAGGCGCAGGTCGACCGCGCTGTGGCCGGCTGGGAGGCTCGGCCGCGCCCGTTGCGCACACCCTCCGAAAAGGAAGCTGAGGAGATCGTCGCCGCAGTCCTCGCCGGAGCGGAGCCCGTCCCTGCAATCGCCGCCCGGCACGGGATCCGGCGCGAAAGCGTCTACCGCATCGTCCGGCGACATCGCGCCGCCGTCGAAGCGTAGGGCCCTCGAATCCCCCCCCGGTCACACCAGCAAGGACCCCCGCGTCCGTGGGGGGAAACGCGGGGGCTGCGGCCACCGTAGCTGATCTCCGGGCGCTGCGCGCGTCCGACCCGAGTGGGTGCGCCACCGATGGCGAGGTGGGCCTGGCTGTAAACCAGGTGCGTTCGCGCTCAGGGGGTTCGAGTCCCTCCACCCACACCAAGCTGGCGCAAGCCGGCGCCTGCCCGCGTGGCGCAGTGGATAGCGCATCGGCTTCCGGAGCCGGGTGTCGGGGGTTCGAATCCCTCCGCGGGCACATCAGCGCCGCTCCGGCCTGCCGAGGTCGAGCGCTTCGTCCAGCGACGGCGCCTGGCAGGTGACCCGAGCCCACTCTCGGCCGAACCCTCCAGGTCGCACCTTCATGGTGAGGTCAAACTGGAGCGCGGTGTCGTGCGCGGGGAGGAAGTCGGCCTCCAGGTGGCCGTACCAGATGACCGTCGTCGGTTGCTCGTCGTGGCCGAACTGGATGAGCAGTTCCTGGCGGCCGTCGTCGAGCGGGGTCAGTTGGAGCTTCGTTACCGGTACGCCCATGTACCTGAACGATAACAACGCACGGTCGTGTGCCCGAGTGGCCAGGGGGCGGTCTGCAAAACCGCGTACGCCGGTTCGAATCCGGCCACGGCCTCGATGTCATCCGCTGTGGTCTTTGCGGGCGGGCGTGGTGCCCAGCTGCTGCTCATAACGGCGGCCGGCCCGGTTCGACACCGGGGCTCGCAACTCAATCGCAGGCACCCCTCGCGGCTCAGCGGGCGGAGTGCCCGACTCCGGCGGCCGTCTCACTGGCTGCGCTGCTGATGGTTCCGGCTCGCCTTCCACGTCCGGCCGTCGTGCCACTGGCGGACCTGCCATCGGGAGTAGACCGGACCGGTGGAGAGTTCGAGCAGTGGGCGAGGGAAATCGGGGTAGCGGGTCGTCCAGTTGCTCACCGTGGCGTTGCCGACCCCGAACTCGCTGGCGAGGTCGCCCAGGGCGGCGAGATCCTCCAGGTGCCAGTAGGCGGGCGGGGCGTGGTTCAAGCTCTGCCTCCTCTGTTCGTGACCGCATGCCGCCGAGCCCTCACAGGCAGGTCGCCTCCACGAACTTCCGGTAGGCGGCGTGGACGCCAGTGGCGGCCTTGGCTACCTTGCCGGCTTGCTCCCCGTCCAGTTTGCCATCGACGGTCAGCTGCAGGTTCGCCATCCCCACCTCGACGTTGTACTCGGCGACGGCTACGACTAGGTCCTTCGACGCCTGGTCGCCGTAGCCGGTGACTGCGTCCATGAACACCTTGCTGTCGTTCATCGTCCGCTTGAGGTCGACCTCGTCGAACTTCTGGACGTCTGCGGCGGTGGCCGGAACTCGATCGCCGTTCCAGGTGGTGTAGGCGCGCTCGACGTGGCCGCACTGCAGCGAGTTGCGCCGCCAGGACGAGGATGGGCTGGGGCTCGCGGCTGCGGTGGCGCTTGCGGTCGGGCTCGTGGCGGCGCTCGCACCGGGGGATGTGGGGGTGGTCGCGGTGGGCTCACTGTCGCTGCATCCGGCGAGCGCGACAGCGGCGAGCAGGGCGGCGACGAGGGGGAGTCGGCTGTTCATCGCGGCAGTGTCTCACTCCGCCTCGCAGGGCGGGGGTCTCGACGAACCACCGGGGAGTCGGGTGGGTGACACGTGAACTCGCGCCACTTTCGGAGGCGCTGTTAGCGTCGAGCCGCCTGCTGAAGTTCTGTTGGGTGGAACGCCTGGCTCTCGCTTTCCGGGTCGTCGCCGGTTCGAATCCGGCCAGCAGCACAGCTCGGAGAGCCGGGGTCGCGATTCGCGGCCCCGGCTCTTCTTCATCCCTAACCTGGAGGTCTCCGTGTCGCGGTGGACGGTGCTCAAGGAGCTGTACGCGGGCCTCGATGCCCGGATGCGGCCGGAGGACGTCGCGAAGCTGATCCTGGATGGCTTCGGCAACGAGATGCCTCGGTCGGAGCGGCAGCTGCTGGAGGGCGCGGTGCGCTCCTCGCGCGGCCGGTACTGGTACGGCTCGATGATGGCGGCCGACTTCGAACGGCCGGCCACCGCGCAGGGCAAGGTCGACGTGCTGCTGCGACTGCTCGACGACAGCGGGACGCAGGTCGACGGGGCGAGCCCGGAGCAGGTGCGCGAGCTGATCGAGTCGGTCGCTCACACGATCGACTGGCACCCGGGCGACGCGTTCAAGCACCGGATGACCCGGCAGGAGCTGAAGGAGTCGGGGCTGCATCTGTCGAAGCGGCAGTACAACCGGCTGCTGCGGCACCTGGCGCGCATGCACGACAAGGTGGAGCGCCTGGAGCGGCAGGTCGCACTGCGGGAGCTGCTGATCGCCGGCCGCAACGGCTTGGTCGCCGACATCGGCTTCGAGCAGTTCACCGGCGACCCGAAGGCCGCGTGCTTCGTGGCCTACTTCACGGCGCGGCGCAACCTGCGCCGGGAGTTCAGCCTGTCGGGCAAGGTCAACCCGTTCGACGAGATCGCGGAGATGCTGCTGCGCCGCTGCGTCGTCGACGAGGACACCAACTGGTGGATGATCTCGCGCGTCCACAGCAAGCCCGAGATCGTCGCCCGCCTCAGCAGGGCCGAGCAGGGCCAGCTGATGGGCCGCTGGTCGGCGCTGATGCGCTCGGCCGCGGAGCTGCTCGCCGGCGCGTGGAGCGACCAGGTGAACCGTCGGACCATGGTGGTGCGCCCGGGTATGGACTCCTCGACCTGGAACACGGTGGCCGCTGCGTACAACACCGCCCGGGCCGGCTGGATGAACGTCGTCTACGCCGTCGGCGCGGAGCGGCTCCTGGACGTCGCCTGCCCCGGCAAGGTCATGCGCGTCATGGCGGCCGACCTCGTCTACTGGCACACCAGCTCGGGCTCGAAGGTCGACCCGGACACCGAGGTCTGGGCGAGCCTGCCGCTGCCGTGGAAGGTGCTGCGCGGCGAGGAGCTGTGCAGCCGGGAGACGGTCGCGGCGGCGTGCCGGCGGGCGGGCCTCGACCCGGAGCTGAGCGGCTGGACCGCGCCGCGCGCCCGCGGCAAGGTGGCGAAGTTCGAGCCGACGCCCGAGCTAGTGCACGGTGTCACGGTCGCCGACCCGGCGTGGGGGGACATGCTGCGGCGCGCCGGCGCGTTCTCTGGCAAGCAGATCAAGGCCGGGTACGCCGGCGTGCTGGCCGTCGGGTTCCCGGTCGGCATGGTCACCAGCGATCTGCCGGGCATGTCGAGCACGGGGTAAGATCGCGTCAAACTGGTACGGTCGAGGACTCGACCGCGGGCGGCCCCGGGGCGTTTCTCCGGGGCCGTCGCCGTTGGCCCGTGTGCCCGTGTGACAAAGTGCGACAAGGCCAACATGCAGGCACGCAAGTCTCGATCGAGGACCCGAAGGCCGCTAAGGTCGGAAGGTCGGAGGTATTCGGCCGCGGCGAAAGTCAGGGGAGCCTCGCATGTCGGAGCAGGAGCAGTTCGCCCACCTTCACGTGCACTCGGAATACTCAATGCTCGATGGGGCTGCCCGACTGAAGGAGCTGTTCAAGGAGGTCGAGCGCCTCGGCATGAAGGCGGCGGCGCTGACCGACCACGGCAACATGCACGGCGCGAACGACTTCTACAAGCAGGCGATGGCCGCCGGCATCACCCCGATCCTGGGCGTCGAGGCGTACGTGGCGCCGGAGTCGCGGTTCCTCAAGCAGCGGGTGAAGTGGGGCCGGCCGGAGCAGAAGAGCGACGACGTCTCCGGCAGCGGCAGCTACACCCACATGACCATGTGGGCGGCGAACAAGACCGGCCTACACAACCTGTTCAAGCTCAACTCCCTCGCCTCCATCGAGGGTCACTACGTGAAGTGGCCCCGCATGGACCAGGACCTCATCGCCGAGCACGCCGACGGGATCATGGCCACCACTGGCTGCCCCTCCGGCGCGGTGCAGACCCGGCTGCGACTCGGCCAGTTCGACGAGGCACTCAAAGCCGCCAGCACCTACCAGGACATCTTCGGCAAGGACAACTACTTCCTGGAGCTGATGGACCACGGCATCGACATCGAGCGCCGCGTCCGCGAGGAGCTGCTGGAGATCGGCCGCAAGCTCGACATCCCGCCGCTGGTCACCAACGACCTGCACTACACGCACGCGAGCCAGGCCGAGGCGCACGACGCGCTGCTCGCGGTGCAGACCGGCAGCAAGCTCGACGACCCCGGCCGGTTCCGGTTCGACGGCGGCGGCTACTACGTCAAGAGCGCCGCCGAGATGTACGCCGTCGACTCCTCCGACGTCTGGACCCAGGGCTGCCGCAACACCCTGCTGGTGGCCGAGAAGGTCGACCCCACGGGGATGTTCGAGTTCTACAACCTGGCACCGAAGTTCCCCGTCCCCGACGGCGAGACGCTGGAGTCCTGGTTCCGCAAGGAGGTCTGGGCCGGACTGGAGGGCCGCTTCCCGAACGGCATCCCTGACACGCACCGCACCCAAGCCGAGTACGAGCTGGGCATCATCATCCAGATGGGCTTCCCGGCCTACTTCCTCGTCGTCGCCGACTTCATCGGCTGGGCAAAGGCCCAGGGGATCCGGGTGGGCCCGGGCCGCGGCTCCGCCGCTGGCAGCATCGTGGCCTACGGGCTCGGCATCACCGACCTGGACCCGCTGCAGCACGGCCTGATCTTCGAGCGGTTCCTCAACCCCGAGCGCGTCCAGATGCCCGACGTCGACATCGACTTCGACGAGCGCCGGCGCGGCGAGGTCATCAAGTACGTCACCGACAAGTGGGGCTCCGACCGGGTCGCACAGATCGCGACCTTCGGCACGATCAAGGCCAAGGCGGCGATCAAGGACGCCTGCCGGGTGCTCGGCTTCCCCTTCGCCCTGGGTGACAAGATCACGAAGGCGATGCCGCCGGCGGTCATGGGCAAGGACATCCCGCTGTCCGGCATCTTCGACCCGAAGCACCCGCGCTACGCCGAGGCCGGCGACGTCCGCACCCTGGTCGAGACCCAGCCGGACGTGGCTCGGATCATGGACGTGGCCAAGGGGCTGGAGGGCCTCGTTCGGCAGCTCGGCGTCCACGCCGCCGGCGTGATCATGTCCTCCGAGCCGCTGATCGACCACATCCCGCTGCTGCGCCGCGACTCGGACGGCACCATCCTCACGCAGTTCGACTACCCGACCTGCGAGTCCCTCGGCCTGCTGAAGATGGACTTCCTCGGGCTGCGCAACCTGACGATCATCGACGATGCGCTGCGCAACATCGAGGCCACCACCGGCGACACTATCGACCTGCTGAAGCTGCCGCTGAACGACAAGAAGACCTACGAGCTGCTGGCGCGAGGCGACACCCTCGGCGTGTTCCAGCTCGACGGCGGCGGCATGCGCACCCTCCTGCGGCAGATGAAGCCCGACAACTTCGAGGACATCTCCGCCGCCCTCGCCCTCTACCGACCCGGCCCAATGGGCGCCAACTCCCACACCAACTACGCGCTGCGCAAGAACGGCCAGCAGGAGATCACCCCGATCCACCCCGAGCTGGCCGAGCCCCTCGACGAGATCCTCGGCCCGACCTACGGCCTGATCATCTACCAGGAGCAGGTGCAGCGCGCCGCGCAGAAGCTCGCCGGCTACAGCCTCGGCCGCGCCGACATGCTCCGCAAGGCGATGGGCAAGAAGAAGAAGGAGGTCCTCGACAAGGAGTTCATCCCGTTCCGCGACGGCATGCGGAACAACAACTACTCCGACGAGGCCATCCAGACCCTGTGGGACATCCTCGTCCCGTTCGCCGACTACGCCTTCAACAAGGCGCACACCGCCGCCTACGGCCTCATCTCCTACTGGACCGGCTACCTCAAGGCCAACTACCCAGCCGAGTACATGGCGGCGCTGCTCACCTCCGTCGGCGACGACAAGGACAAGATGGCGCTCTATCTGTCGGAGTGCCGACGGATGGGCATCCAGGTCCTGCCGCCCGACGTCAACACCTCCGGCGGGCCGTTCACCCCCGTCGACGGCGACATCCGCTTCGGCCTCAGCGCGGTACGCAACGTCGGTGCCAACGTCGTCGCCTCGATCGTCGCCGCCCGCGAGGACAAGGGCGCCTACGTCTCGTTCGAGGACTTCCTACTCAAGGTCGACGCCGTGGCCTGCAACAAGAAGGCCATCGACGCGCTGATCAAGGCCGGCGGGTTCGACGCGCTGCCAGAGGCGGACACCCGCCGGGACCTGCTCGCCAACCACGAGCAGGCGATCGACGCGGTCATGGACACCAAGCGCAAGGAGTCCTTCGGCGCCATGGACCTGTTCGGCGAGCTGATGGAGGCCGGCGAGGTCGCCGGCATCGTCGGCTTCACCATGGAGCGGTCCGGCAAGGAGTGGCCACGCATGGAGAAGCTCGCCTTCGAGCGGGAGATGCTCGGGCTCTACGTCTCCGACCATCCGCTCTTCGGCGCCGAGAGGATCCTCAACGCCAACTGCGACCACGTCATCGCGTCGCTGCGCGACGAGGAGAACGCACGCGACCGCAAGCCGGTCGTGCTTGCCGGGCTCGTCTCCAAGGTCACGCGCCGCGTCACCAAGAACGGCGACCCCTGGGCGGTCATCGAGATGGAGGACCTCACCGGCAGCATCGAGGTGCTGTTCTTCCCCAAGGCCTACGAGCTGGTCGGGCAGTACCTCGGCGTCGACCTGGTCGTCAAGGTCGCCGGTAACATCAGCCTCCGCGACGGCGAGGTCAGCGTCTTCGGCTCCGACCTTGCGCTCCTCGACGTCTCCACCGTCACCAACGGCGGCGAGCCCGCGGTCCGACTGCGCACCCGCCTCGACCGCATCAACGAGAAGTTCGTCGGCGAGCTGAAGGAGATCCTGCACCGGCATCCCGGCAAGGCCCCCGTGGAAATGAGCCTGATCAAGCCCGATGGGCAACTGCGGCTCGGCTTCACGAACGTCACGGTCAGCAACGACCTGGAGCTGCGCTCAGAGATCAAGGTGCTGCTCGGCGCCGGGGGGATCGAGTGACCGACGGTGGCGGCTCCAACCTGCCGCTCATCGCCGCCGTCGTGGCCGATGCAGAGCAGAAGTGCCACCGCTGCCAGGGCGGGCTCTACCTGAGCGCCGAGGTACCGGCCGTCGGCATGCCCGGATGGCAGCGCATCACCCTGTGCCCCGTCTGCGACGCGAACGACCCGGCATCGCAGGACCTCATCGCGTTCTTCGCCATCCACAGCGTCGTCGACGAGCAGACCAACGACACGTTCACCCGGCTCGTCTACGACTGGCTCACAGCGAAGCGCCCCCAGGGCGTCAGCCCCGAGAAGTTCGAGGAGGACATCGCCGCCTGGCAGCAGGGGCTGTACGACGCATAAGGGGCCGGGCCTGGCGAGCGCCTCCTCTCGCCTGACCCGGCCCCAGTCTTGATGCCCCCCTGGGCTACTCCGACAGGCCAGCCAGCCGCCGGAGGCGGACCTCCGTGGCAGCCACCGGATACAGCCGGTAGTCCACATCCCGCTCCCGCCCCGCAGCGGCCCGGTCGACGGCCAGCCGAAGCCGGTCGGGGTCGACGACGCCCAGCTCGCCCAGCAGTAGGTGGCCGGAGAGGAATCGGCGCAGCATCGGCAGGCCGTGGCGATACACCCCGTGGGCCATCAGCCCGCCGAGGTCCTCAGGGAGAGCAGGCTCGACGACGGCCTCGGAGGCACCGTATCGGCGCAGCCGCTCACGGAACACGCGCTTACGTCGGCGCCACTCCGGCGGCAGCCACTCCCCGAACCGGATCGCGGCGGGGTGCGCCAGCAGCTCGATGGGCCAGATGCCCCGCTTGAGGTACAGCGCATTGTGGTTGGCGAGCCCGGACAGGGTCACCTCGTTGACTACGGAAGCCGGCGCAATCTCGCTCTCGGCGGCCAGCATCTCCTCGCGGGCCTCAAGGGTGAGCCAGACAGGGAGCGTCAGGTCATCGGGGTTGCCGGAGAAGTCGCGCTCATCGGCGGACAGCGCCAGCATCTCGTCCCCGCCAACCCCGCCGAAGGAGGTGTCGATGCCGCGTTGTGCCAACTGGTCAACCATCTGGCCGATCGCGTCAGCGAATCCCTCCTCGTCGGGGTTGAGGCTGCCACCGAACGCCACTACGTCGGGGTTGAGCGGCGGATAGTCGAACGCGTGAACGGTCGTGTCGCTGCCCATCTTCGCGACCTCTACCAGCTCCCGTCGACGGCGTCGCTGCTGCCGGCCGGCGTCGCCGTCGACCAGCATCGCGGCAGCCGCGATCAACCCGGGGTGCAGGGCGCCGAGGGTGAGTGCGACATTGGCCGAGTCCATGCCGCCAGACAGGGTCACCGCCGAGCTGGACGGATTGAGGATGCGGTCCTGGGCCAGCGACTCCAGCAGGGAGTTCAGTCCGTCGACGACGTCGGCGTCAGGGTGCAGTTGCCGCGGCTCGGCGTGCAGGGCGTCCGGCGGGTACCGCAGGGTCAGTCGGCCGTCCTGGAAGCGGGCGACTGCGCGCTCCGTCAGGTGCCGGATAGATCGGAAGTGCGTGACGCTGGAGTAGCGCTGGAAGTAGCTCAGCGTTCGGGTGAGCATGTAGCGCACGAGGTCGTCAGTGCCGCAGCCTCGCGCCAGCTCGACGAGGTCCCAGGATCCGCGCAGAGCCTCGCCGTCGATGGTGAGGTAGATCGGGGCGACGTTCTGCACGCCGGCGGCGAGGGTGACACCATCGCCAGTGCTCATGCGCAGGATTACGCGGTCCAGGTGCCACTGTTCGGCTCCGCGCACCGTCTCGTGGTAGGCGTCGGGGCCGAGGGCGACGACGCGCCCGGGCTCGGTCCAGGGGTGAAGTTGTGGCGCTCGGGCGCTCCGCTCCCGTGCGATGACGGCAACCTCGTGGCCGTTGGTGATCAGGATGGATTCCAGCGCCGGGTGGGCGATGGGCTCGATCCAGCTTTCACCCGACCTCCAGCGCCCCGTGCTTGTCCAGATCCACTGCGGGTCAGAGCGCTCTGTGATGCTGAAGCGGAGCATGTACTCCTCCTCGTGCTCGGCCGGTAGGGGTGCGCCGGCCAGGGCCTGCCGCCCTGGCCGGCGCGGGGTCGGATCAGTTGAAGACATCGGCGGTGGTGATGGTGTCCGAGCTGCCCCGCTGCTTCTTGTACTTCATGCGGCTGACCACGGACGGCACCGTCAACGTCTCGGGCCCGATGAACAGGCTCTCGACGAGCGATAGAGGCCTCTGCTGCTGCATAGAAATCACCTCCTTTCGGCGATCGGTTGCGTTCCCGCGTGAGCGGGTCGGACCGGCAGGCCGCGGCGCCGTTGACGCTGCCTGCCGAGACTCTGTCGCCAGCTCAGGGCGCGGCCGGCGAAAGCATCGAGCGCTCAGTCGCCGTCATCGTCGACGCCCTCGGGCGAGCCGGCAGGTGACGGCGTGGCCGGAGGGGCAGGCGTGCGCCGCATCGGCCATACCGGCGGCCCGTCGGGGAGCGTGATCTCGTCGAGCACCACATAGCCGTGGCGCAGATAGAGATCACGATTGCGGGTGTTGCTGGCCTCCAGGTAAGCGGCCCGGCCGATCGCGTCGAGCCGCACGTGGTGATGGCGGAGCATGCGCGTGCCCTGCCCCATGCCCTGCCGCAACGGGTCGACCGCCAGGAAGGCCAGGTAGTCGTGCTCCCCCGCGGGGTGCGCCCGGGAGAACGCCTGGTCGAGCTGTCTGAATCGCGGCAGGTGCGGGCCAGCCAGCGTATGGAGCCTGCTGCTGTAGTTGGCCGGCCATCCGGCGTGGCCCGCCGGGTACCACAGGGCCGCGCAGGTCAGGTCCTCGTTGACCTCGACCTCGCCGTTGCGCACGGCGTCGTCGGCGTACATGGCGAAGTATTCGAGGTACACCTCCAGTCGGGCGTCGGGGTCGCCGGGCACGAGCCAGTCCGCCACCGGCCCGTGTAGGAAGGCTTGGGCGAGCAGTTCGGTCAGCTCCGGCACGTCGTCGGCCGTGGCTCGGCGGATGCCGCGGTTGGGCAGCACGGGGGACGGCCAGTGGCCGCCGTTGCGGCCCATCAGCGCGCTCCGAAGCCGGCCGGGATGGCCTCGTGCTCGTCGGTCGCGCTGGCGGCGTTCGCCCCGCGTCCGATGGAGGCGTACACCTCGGGTCGAGTGGAGCGCAGCGCGAGGGCCCAGCAGGCACCGACAGCGATGGCGACCAGGTATGCGGCGGGGAAAGCCCACCGCAGCGGCGACGTGGCGGCGACCCCGAGCAGCGTGTCGAACTCCTTGACGGTGATGAACAGGACCAGGCCCAGGAGCAGGGTGGCCAGGGCGGGTGCGGCGAAGACGCGGAAGGGGCTCTCGCCGCGAGCGTCCTGGGTGAAGTACGAGACCACCGCGGCGGAGGTGAGGACCATGAGGACCAGAACCCCAAGTCCGCCAAAGACCGTGATCCAGAAGAACAAGTGCACGTACGGATCGGCGCCCGAGATGGCGTAGCCGGCGAGCACGATGAAGGCGAGCGCGGTCTGGACGACCGACCCGGCTTTCGGGGCGCCGCTGCGCCGGCTGGTGCGACCGAGCGCCGCTGGCAACACCCGCTCGCGGCCGAGGGCGAATGCGTACCGGGCGACGGTGTTGTGGAACGACAGCAGTGCGGCGAACAGGCTGGTGATGAACAGCAGCTCGCCGAGGGTGATGAGAGTCTGTCCGACGTACGGCGTGACCAGGTTGAAGATCAGCTGAGTGCCGTCGCTGGTGGCGCGCTCGACGATCCGGCTGGGCCCCGTGGCAACGGACATGGCCCATGCGGCCCCGCCGTAGAGCACACCGATGATGCCGACGGCGATGTAGGTGGCGCGAGCGACTGTGCGCTTGGGGTCCTTCGTTTCCTCGCTGAACACCACCGTGGCTTCGATGCCGACGAACCCGGTGATGGCGGTGACCAAAGCCGCGCCGATACCTGCGGCCCACAGCAGGGACGGATCGAGGGTGGCGAAGCTGAGCCGGCCGTCGGCGGGATGCGTGACCATGACGGCACTGAACACCGCGGCGACGGCACACTCGGCGACCAGCAGGACGGCCAGGACCTTGCCGTTGAGGTCGACTCGCAGCAGGCCGAGCGTGGCGACCAGGGCCCACGCCGGCAGCGCGCAGAGCAGCCAGTGCACGTTCATGTCGAGATGGTTGGCGAGGAACTGCTTCAGTACGACACCGAAACCGCCGTAGAGGCCGATCTGCATCGCGTTGTAGGCGACCAGGGCGACCAGGGCGCCGCCGGCGCCGGCAGGCTTACCGAGCCCGCGGCTGATGTAGGTGTAGAACGCGCCGGCGTTGACGACGTGCCTGCTCATCGCGACGAAGCCGACGGCGAACAGGGCGAGCATGACTGCGACGGCGAGGTACGCCACGGGCATGCTGATCTGGCCGGTGATCGCGTACCCGGCTGTTACACCGCCGGCGGCGACAGTCAACGGGGCGGCGGCGGCCATCACAAAGAAGACGACCGAGGGGATGCCCAGCTTGTTCTGCGCAAGGGTGTTGGCCACGTTGCTCACGCGGCGCAGTGGGGGGGGAGCGGTGGTCACGGACACTCCTGGGAGGCGGGGATGGACGGGGGTGGTGCGATCTACATGCGGTGGCTGAGAACCGCGTCGCCGATTGCGGTGCGGACCTCCTCGCCCAGCTCGCGCATCGGCGGCCAGAGCCGGCTCAGCTGCCTACGCAGATAGGCGATGTCATTGGGGTCGGCTGCCTCAAGCGCCACGGGGGTCATCCCCGTGACGTCGACGAGGTAGGCGAGGGTCAGGCCCGCCAGGTCGAAGTCAAGCCGTCGGGTCGCGTGGTAGACGAGCATCACGGCGGGTCGGGCGGCGTCGCTCGAATCGACCGGGACCAGCTCCTCCCGCTGCCGGAGCAGGCCACGGACGACCGCGCGGCGCAGGCGGCCGGCGTGTACCAAGCGCATGGCCACCTGGTCGTAGGAGGTCACGCTGAGGAAGCTCAGCCACGTGCGCAGGTCGTGGTGCTGTGGGTCGCGCACGATCTGCTCGAACACCATGTGGGCCAGCGCGTCGCTGGGTGGGGTGACCGGCGAGACCGGCACGACGCGACCGCCGCCGATCTTCAGCTTGTTCTCCATGACCAGCTCGGCGAGCAGCGCGGCTGCCAGGCCGAGGGCGATGGCGCGGGTGTTGAGGTATGGGCGGCCGGACGTGTCACTGTGGGTCAAGAGGTAGAAGTCGTCGGCGAGAGGCACCGCGAGAGCCCTTCCCGTGCTGAAGATCCGGACGGAGCGGGTCGAACCGACTGCGGGGATAGCGCAGAGCTACGATCGACCCGCCGTCGGTAGCCGTGGAACTGCAACAGGATGTACGGCTGCGCGCCGATTGGCAAGATGCCAAAATCGAGGTTGCCGATTGGCCTCTTGCGCAAGCGGGAAAGGTTCGGCAAACTCAGTCGGTTACACAGCGGACCGAGGACAAGGGGTCACGATGAGCGCTCCGAATAGCCCGACCCTTCGCCGCCGACGGCTCAACGCCAGGCTCTACGCCCTGCGCAAGGAGCGCGGACTCTCCTGTGAGCAGGTCGCAAAGGAACTCGGTTGCAGTGCGAGTCGGGTGAGCCGCATGGAAACGGGCAAGCGAGGCGTGCGACCTGGCGACGTCCTGGAGTTGCTGAGGGTCTACGGCGTCACGGGTCCGGAAGCGGAGGAACTGGTACAGCTCGCCCGGACTGCCCGACTTCGCGGATGGTGGCATCCGTACGACGACATCCTCACCGCAGCGATGCGCACCTTCGTCGGACTGGAGACCGACGCAACTACGATCGGCAACTACGAGGTCTCCTTCGTGCCGGGGCTCCTGCAGACCGAGGCATACGCGCGGGAACTCATCCGCGCCGGGCGCCCAACCCTCGACTCTGAGACCATCGAACGCAAGACCAACGCCCGCATGGAGCGCAAGCAGGTGCTCGACCGGAAGCATCCGCCCACGCTCTGGGCTGTGATCGACGAGGCGATCCTCCATCGTCAGGTGGGCGGCGCTGGCGTCATGCGCGAGCAGTTGCTCTACCTGCTGGAGGCCGGCGAGCGTCCCAACGTCAACCTTCAGGTAATTCCGTTCGCGGAGGGCGCGTACGATCCGATGGGATCGGGCTTCCACTTCTTCGAGTTCGCCGAGGAGGACCCGGCAGTCGTCTACATCGAGAACCTGGGCGGCGGCGTCTACCTGGACGACCCGAAGGACGTGGCGCGCGTCGGCGATAGCCTGAACTACCTTCGTGGCGCAGCTCTGTCGGATAGACAGTCCGCCGAGCTGATCACGAAGGTCGTTAAGGCGCTGTAGTAAAGAAAGGCAGGTCAGGGATGGATACCACCGCGCTGCCCAGCGATGGATGGTACAAGAGCACGAGAAGCGATCCTCACAACGCCTGCGTCGAGGTGAACCTCGGCCGGGGCGACGGGATGGGGGTGCGCGACACCAAGGACCAGGGCTCGGGCCCGGTCCTGCGGTTCAGCGAGGACAGCTGGACCGGCTTCGTTGATGGTGTCAAGGCGGGCCGATTCAGCGCGAAGGGCTGAGCAGCCGGCTGATCCACACCAAGGAGCAAGGCCCCGTGACGGAGGTAGCGCCACGGGGCCTTGTCGTATTGTCCACGCGACCAGGAGCCGAACTGTCGGTCATGCGACTGATCGACCGCGCGACGTCTACACCCGGATCCAGTTGCCGCAGTTGCGGCTGGTGAACATCTCGTCCGACGACCGGATCGTCACCCGGACCTTGGTCGTCGCGGTGATGAAGTCGTTGGCGATGATGCGCCCGTTGGAGCCGGTGCGCTCCCAGTAGCAGTCGGTGACCTTGCCGTCGATCAGGTGCGCGGTGGTCTGGTAGGTGCCGGGCTTGACCTCCTTGCCCACCTCGAAGCTGCCTTCCTCCATGCCCGTCTGCGCCTTCTTCCAGGTAGGCAGGAACTGGGGGCAGTCCTTGAGACGCGCGGCATCCACGTGGATCCTGTTCTCGATGTAGGCGTCGATCAGGCTCCCCACCTGTTGCGAGTAGTACGAAGCGTCGCAGGCGTCGCCGCTGATGAAGTCGTCGTCGCACCCGCCCTCGTAGAACTCCCGCTCAAGATCGCACGGCGTCCACGCCGGCGTCGGGCTCGGCGGCGCCGGCGGGCTCGTGGTCGGCGTGGCCGTGCTCGGCGACGGCGACGGCGACGGCGACGGGGTGGGCGAGGCGGTCGTGGTCGCGGGGGAGGGAGATCTGTCGGCCGCTGCCTTCTCCTGCTGGTCGCCGCCGCAGCCAGCAATGGCTAGCAGCGCAACGATCGCTGCAGTAGTGAGGATTCGTCTCATGCTTCAGATCGTTCCTGGGTCGTCGAGCGGACACTGTCCGGCACGCGACTACTGAGGAATCGACGTAGCCGGGTGGTCTAATGGGGACCCATCCCCGAGAAGGAGCACGTGGTGAGCCTTGCTGACTTCATCCGGATCGCCCGAGGACACCTGACCCCGGAGGAGCAGGCGGAGCGCGACGCCGTGGCCCGCGAGCGCCGCCTCCGGCGCGAGGCCCGCGCCGCGGAGGACGTGCGCGCTGCTGAAGAGTTGCAGGAGCGCGAGAAGGCTGACCGTGCGGCGAAGGTGCTGCATCCGCGCCGGCTGGAGACCGCGGTTGGGATAAGTGTCGTTGAGCTGGTCTGCCACGCGGACACGTGGCAGAGGCTGGATGTCATGCTTGATTCGACGGTCGGCTGGCGGAGTCCAAGCCAAACCGCCGGGCGCGTCGAGGCGCTCGATGGGCACATGGTGCGCGTCCAGCTGTCCGGCCAGCAGGTGTCCCTGATTCTCTTCCGGACGCACGATCGCTCAATGGTGGCCTGGCCTGGGGAGGCGGCTTTGGCCAAGCGGCTTTACCGGGCCTTCGCCGCAATGGTCGACCAGGTGGACCCGGATGACCCTGCGGCGAAGCCGGTCCCACCGGTCGTTCTCGACGACCGAATTGGCGCGCGAGAGCCGGAGGACGAGGCCAGCCAGTAGCCCGCGGGGCGGACGCAGCGCGCTCGGCGTCACCCTGGCTTGCGGCAAGGCGGGCTGCCTGGCCGTCAGTCCATCATTTCGAGAATCTCTGGCGGCACGCTACCCACCCCGCGGTTGAGGACGATGTCGGTGAGGCGCTGGTCGAGCCATGCCTCCAGGGGGTCGTAGCCGTTGGCGTACAGCCACTTGCGGTACTTGAGTGGGATCTCCTTGATCACGGCGAGCTTGTCGTTGGTGACCTTGTCCATCAGTTGCCGTAGCTCTTCGGCGAGACGCTCGCCGAGGGCGATGTCGTCGCCGGTGGCCTTACGGGCGTAGAAGGAGACGCCGTCGGCGGGATTGGTCAGGGCGATCGTCTCGTGGTCGGGGCGAGGCACGGCCTGGCCGGTTTCTCCGCCATGCCAGGGGCAGTTGGTGCCGACCGTGCTGATGCACCACTGGATGAACACCGGGGGTGGGACCTTGTTCGAGTCCCACCCCCAGTCGATGACGCAGCCGCAGGTCATCTTCAGCGGCGTCCAGGTGATGCCGGCGGGAATCTTGGTCATGCCGAGGTGCGCCACCTGAGGCTCCTTCGGTCTCGCCGCGCCGGTAGGTGGAGCGGCCGGGTGATGGGGGAAGACCTCATCCTGCCCTACGGCTGCGCAGGGTTACAGCACCTCAGGCGGTGAAGCCGTCCGCCGGCGGCGTCGGCCGCGGTGCGGTCAGCGCCACCCTGACGGCAGGGTTCGGCGGATCGAGTCGCATCGGCAGCTGGGCGAGCAGTGCCGCGACGATCATCGCCCCGTTGGTGACGTAGCCGATCTTGCCGGAGCGCTCGCCATCGTGCTTGAGGCTGTAGCTCGTGGGCCACAGCCCGCCGTCCGGCAGCGGGTGCAGCGTCAGGAGCCAGTCGTAGGCCGACTGGATGTCGGCGACCTGTCGGCGAAGCCTCCGCCGCGAGATGTCCAATTCCTCCGCGGTGTCGGCATCCGGGTGGTTGTAGCCGTATTCGCCGAGGGTTGGGTGTTCGTTGAGGATCCGGTCGACGTCGTCGAGGGTGATCTTGCGGGGCTCGCTCACGGGTCGCTCCTTCGGGGACGGTCCGGTCGTCAGGGTAGTCCGGCCATGTCTCATGTAGGCGATGTCGGCTCACAGCCAAACCCGATCACGAAGGGTGCTCGGGCGGCTGCAATCTGCTCTGGGCGCTAGGAGTCACCGTGTGGTAACAGATGGCAACGACGGCTCGTCTTGGGCATCGTCCGTACCTAACAACCATTAGGATGCATTCGTGAGCACAGTGGAAGTAGCGACTTTCGTCGATGAAGCCGAGGCTCGATTCTGGGACGCGGTGAATCGGGCATACGAGTTCACAGACGGTCTTTCCAACCTCAAGACCCGCGAAGAGTACAGAGGCGATCTCTTCGGGTGCAGGTACCCAAAGCATGGGTGCAAGCACGAAAACCCCGACAGGCACAATCCCCTAGCTTTCCTCCCATGGTGTCACCGATGGGGCATCAACCCCATGTCGGTCACCAAGGCTGAGCTGAAGCGGTGGGTGGCCGAGTTGGCATCCAGCGGGCAGGCGTCCGGCACCCAGGCGCGTCGAGTCTCTGCGGTCTCCTCGTTCTACGACTCGCTCTTCGCCGACGAGATCATCGACGTCAACCCCACCCACCGACTCCGGGCGAAGGAGAAGCCGAAGCGGCGCACCCCGGGCACCGCCGGGCGCGCCCTCAACGACGCGCAGGCTCTGGCGCTGCTCGACGCGGCCGAGACCGACTCCGGCCCGCGTCGCATGCCCGAGCGCAGCGCACTGCTCATCGCGCTCATGCTGTGCGCCGGCATGCGCGTGTCGGAGGCGATCAATCTGAAGATCGAGGGCTACCTGGCCGAGGGTGACCAGGGAGCGCAGATCACCTACGTGGCCAAGGGCGGCAAGACCATCACCAAGGCAGTGGACCCATACGTCGACGAGAAGATCCGGGCCTGGCTGGCGGTCCGGCCAGCGACCAGCCAGCTGCCCGCCCTGCAGGCCGGCGCCCGCACCGCCAAGCGAACCCTGCTGTCCACTGAGGGCGGCCAGCCCCTGACGAGGCAGACTGCGTACCGCCTGGTCAGGCGACTGGGTGAGGCTGCTGGCATTCCCGGCACACTCTCGCCGCACGACCTGCGTCGCACCTACGCCTCCATCAGCATCCAGGAGGGCGTCTCGATCCGTGCGCTGCAGCTGGACATGGGCCACGCCAAGTCGGAAACCACCGAGGGCTACGACCGCAGCCACCATCGCCCGGAGAACGCTCCGACCTTCACGGTCGGCCGCCGACTCGCCCGGGTCCGCGAGGAGCGCGAGCGCCTGGGCAGCGCCTTCGAGGAGTGGGCGGAGGAGAGCGTCGAGCTGGCCGAGGCCTCCGTCGCCGTCGCTGCCGAGCTGTGGGAAGACCTCGACGACGACTGAGAACCGAGCACTCTGACCTGCGACAACGACTTCAGCGCGCTTCTGGCGGCCAGTCGGGCGGGCGGTACCGGGGACACCGGCGACCGCCCGTTCGGCCGCCTGCGGCCACACCCCCGGAAGCGTCGGGCTACCGCTCAACGAAGAGGGGCAGCCGATTCCGCTCGTATCGTGCAACTGCGGCGCTCATGAGCCGCTGGCGTTCCTTCGTCGTCAGCGACGCGCGGTCGTTGTTCTCCAGCCAGGTTGTGTCTTCCAGATGGCGTGGATTCACGCACCTCTGCCGCTCACAGAGGTGGTCGACGCTGGTTGGCCATGCCCCGTGGAACACGACGAAGCTGAGGCGGTGCCCTCGGATGCGCGATGTGCTGGCGACCCAGTTGTCCGCGTTCGGATGTAGGTGCGCGATGTGCCGCCTGACGGCCGGCAGCGCCGAGTAGGGCTTGCCGTACACCCCGGGCGCTATCCAATGACTCAGCTCGCGACCCTCGCGGGGTAGCAGTCGGATCATCTGTCGAGTCCTTGCGACGTAGAAGGCTACGTCCTGGCTGGGCCAGTAGGTTGGCCAATACCCTTCGTGATCGCGGACAAGGAAGCCTCGTTCGCCAGCTGGCTCGACCAAGTCGAGCCGGACGTCTGCGTCGCTGTTCAGCGCGATGGCGAAGCCCTCAGGGGCCAGCTCGTGCACTGCTGCGCGCGGGGCGTCCCTCAAGATCCTGCGGACCCAACGGCTCGCGACGGCATCCGCCACATCCTGACGGCTGCCAACGGTGTGGGTGCGCACCGTCGGCAGGTACGCGGCGCGGCCGGGGAGCATGCGCGACAGTCTACGGCGGCGACCGCGTGACCCGCCGGATTGCCGGAACCAGCGAAGATCGTCACCCTCGCCCCCATGACCACGCCGCATCCCCTGGCGGGCCCTACGCTCGGCGGCTGGCTTCAGGAGCAGATCTACGCCGACCAGCGCGAGGCCGCCGCTGCACACGCCGACGACTGCGCGGCCTGGACGATCGCCAGGCAGCAGGACGACGCCCAGAAGCTCCTCGGTCCAGCCTGGTGCACGTGCCCGGCGAAGCAGGCGCTGCGCGAGGCCTCCAGCAAGGCGCACATCCTCGGGGCCGCAAGGCCGATGCACCTGTTCGAGGATGAGACCGCCTCCAGGTGGGGCTGGCAGATCATGCTCCACCTGTCCATCCCCTACGTCGACCGCCCCGGCCGCTCGACGGTGCTCCCGCAGGGCCGCTTCACGAGGTGGCGGCGATGAGCGACGACGCACTGGCCAGCATCGACGCCGCAGTGGCCGAGGCCCGCCAGGACGAGTGCGCCTGCGGCTGCGACGTCGCGCTCACCGACGCCAGCCCCAGCCTCTACTTCGCCAGCGAGGCCTGCGCGACGAGCTACCGCCGCCAGCAGGCCGCAGTGGCCGATGGCGACACCGAGCGCGCCGAGGAGATGCGCCGGCAGCGGCGCGAAGACCCGGTCGAGCGCATGCACCGACAGGCCGACGAACGCTGGTCGACGGCGCTGCGGGAGCGACCGGATGCCCCCGAGCGAGCGCCCGGCGAGCTAGCCATGACCGTCGAACAGGCCGTCTCCATGCTCGGCGACGGCGACCTAGCGGACGCGCTGCGAATGGAGTCGGACAACCCGCTGGCGTACCTGCCCCCCTGTGCTGGCTGCGCCCGCCGGGACGCCCCGGACATCCTCGTCGTCCAGGGCTTCGGCTGCGAGCGCCCGTTGCGCACCTGGCGGCGATGCCCGCACTGCGGCGGCACGATGCCGCCGGCCGACCTGTCGGCGACGGTAAGGCGCAGACTCACCAGCGGAGGTCTGCAACTGGCGCTGCGCTACGGCGACGACACCGTGCTCATGCTTCTTGCTCCGGACAGTCTGTCCCGCTACGCCAGTCTCGACCGTCCATGGCGGGAGCTGGAGACGATGCTGTCCCTGGCGGTCCGCCTGCCCTGGGACTACCCGCTGTCGGACGTTCTCGCCGACGTGCAGCAGGAGGCCATCCGCGTCGCCGAAGAGGGGCAGGGGCGGGTGTTCTGGGCACCCCTCGACGAGGGGGGCCGCCCGAGCCGCGACGGCTGGGTTGAGGTCGGGTACACCTCCGACGAGGGGCTCGTGGTCGACGAGTCGCGCGGCTGGCATGGCCGCGAAGGCGCGTCAATGGACGCCACCGTGAGGTCGAGGCACCGGATCCCCCAATCGATTGCTGTCTCCGTCCGCCTGGCCGCAGAGCAGATGCGCAGGCTCGTCGCCCTCATGTCCGGCATGACCGACGCCTTCGCCGCGCAACGAGCCATCGACGCGAAGCGGAACCGCCAGCACGGGCCGCAGCGCACGCAACGAGCGCCGAGGCGCATCGACCCCACCCGACGGCGATAGCCGACCGACAGGAGCAGAGCATGAGCATGATCGACTACGCCGGCCAGCGGCGGTTCGTTGCCGGGCGCATCCGCTACGCCACCGCGCCGGAGCCCGGCACCATTCTCGGCCCGAACGCGACCCGGGAGCACCTCGTCGTGCTCGGCCAGGACGGCCAGGACACGCTGCTCGGGTACGCCACCGACGAGGACCGCAGCCTGGCCTTCCGGCACGCCCTGCTCGGGCCCGGTCCGCGCAGCGTCACCGAGTTCCAGATGGCCCGGGGATGATCGACCTCAAGCCGAACAGGGAGTACGGCGAGGGCGGATGGGTCTCGCTGGAGTCCGTGATGGAGCAGTTCAGCACCGACCAGTGCGAGTTCGATGCCAGCAGCTGGCCCTGGCGGTGCGAGCGTGGGCAGCACGTCGCGTCCTGCGCCAACCGGCGCCGGGAGGAGCCCGGGGCGTGAGCGGCCACGAGGCAGAGATCGCCGCCCTGCTCGCCTTCGTCGAGAAGCGCCTGGACGAGGTCGAGCTGGTTGCCCGGATGGCCGACGCCGGCCGCGTGTGGCGCAACGGCAGCGACATCGAGGCGGGTCACTTCGAGCCGGAGACCGTCATCGCCATGAACCATGCCGGCCAGCCCGGATGGTTGGTGGCCGAGGCGTACGCCGGCGACGTGGCACGCAGCGCCGGCGCGGTCGCCGCGCACATCGCCCGCCACAGCCCGTACCGCACGCTGCGGGAGGTGGCCGCCGTCCGGCATCTGCTCGCCCGCTGGCGGAAGGAGATCCGCCGCCGCGACGCCAACGCCGAGCTGCTCAGCGCGCTGGTCGCGCTGCCGCAGGAAAAGCCCTACGACCACACGATGATCGAGCAGACCCGGGCCGAGGCCTGGATGCTGCGCGGCCGGATCTGGGCCCTGACGTACGCCCTGATGCTCGAAGGCCGCAAGCACGAGGACCATCCCGACTGGCGGCCCAGGTGGTGCCCCGAGCGGCTATTCCCGCCGGCCTACACCTGCCCCTGCCACCCGCCGCTGATCGAAGAGAACTAAGGCATGCATGCCCGTCGCCCCCTGATCGACATCTACCCCGTCGGCGTCCTGGCGTGCCTGCTCGGCTTGGGTCGAGCCTTGCGCGCCCGCCACCGGGACGCGATCTACGCGGCCTACAGCAACTGCCGGCGCGAGGTCCGCTACGTCGTCCGCAGCGTTCGGGCCCGCAACTGGCGTGTGGCGAAGAACTCGTTCAACGGCTACCTAGCCGAACACCGCTTCAGGGGCACCCGCTGCGGCCACGGCTGGACGAGACGCCGTGCGCTTCGAGACCTACGCCGGCACCTGGCCGGGCGCGACTGACCGGTGGTGCGGCGGGCGCTCCAAGCCCCCCGAGCGCCCGCCACGGTCCCCCCAGTGCGCCTCACGGCGCTGGACCACCACCCACGATAACGGCACCGCCGCCGGCGGGATCGGAGAAGAGCATGATCGAGCACGCGTGCGTGCTGTGCGCCGTCTACCGGCGCGACGCCGAGCCCCGGACCTACGAGCGCGCCCACGTCGACGAGGGCTGCCGCCACCGACTTCGGACCGAAATCAGCAGCGTTGAAGAACTGTTCGAGCGGCTGAACCACGGAGACCTGGCCGAGGTCGACGACCGCGTCTACGCGGTCCGCGACGCCAAGGGTCAGCTCACCGGAGAGGTCCGGCGCGCCGACCCGACGTCACTGCTGGGCGGCATGGCCCCCACCCCCGCGAGGTCAACGCAGCCGGCGGTGTCCGGATCCCGGGAGCGGCAGCTGCCCATCAACCCCGACGTCATCGACCTGCTCGCACCTTCGCGGCGAGGTGTCGTCCGCGACCCCGAGGGCGACCAGGTCGGACGACTGTCTGTCGCCACCGTTCTCGACGACATCGTGCACGACTGGCGAGACGAGCTGTTCCCCGACAAGCACCTGCCGCCGGCGACGGTGCCGCTGCTGACGAGCTGGATGCTCGACCGGTACGACGTGGCCTGCGATCGACACCCCGCCATCGCCGACCACGCCGGCGAGATCCGCCAGCTGCGCACCGCACTACACGGGGCACTCGGCGAGACCGAGCCGCTGCCCGAGGTGATGTGGGGCGTGCTGTGCCGCACGGAGGGCTGCGATGACGTCTCCCAGCTCGTCCGCAGGCCGGGCAGCGACTACATCGAGTGCGACGCGTGCTTCCGGCTCTACACCGAGGAGGAGTACCGCGAGTGGACCCAGCTGCTGGCCAGGCAGGTTCGCCCGAAGGGGCGCCGACGCGCGACGGGCCTTCCCGAGTGGGCGACCACCACGGCCGCGGCGGCCGAGCCCAGCGGAACGGAGCAGATGTGAGCACCCCGAAGAGCGTCGAGGGCATCGCGCGCAGCTACGCGCATGAGCTGATCCGCCTCGGTGACGGTCTGTGTGAGCGTGCCGGGGTCGCGCCAGCGCTGAGGCGTCCTGCCGGCGCCAGTCCTGTCGATCACGCTCTCGCAATGATCGATCTGCTCGCCTACGAGCGGCGGATCCTCGGCCAAGCCCGGCGGGTGCTCGACAGGGTGGCTGACCACTTGCACGATCCCGCACTGCGGCGCGCGGCCGGCGGGATGGCGCAGGCGATCGTCGACGAGATCGGCCATGCGGTCACTGACGAGCCGGCGCTCGGGCAGTCGTACCGCGAGCAGCTCGCCAAGGTGCAGGAGTGGCTGGACGCGTGCCCGATGCCGAGCGGGTGGCGGCCGTGAGCGACTACCTGCACATGCCGCTGGCGCTCACCTACCTCGCGGTGGCGATCGGCATCAACGCCGGCCCTCGTCCCGCAGACCGGGACCTGCTGTGGGCGTCCTCCGTGCTCGCCGCGGCCGAGGCTGCCGTGACGATCGACCTGGATCGGTGGGCCGCCGCCGCCGTGTGGATCCTCCTGTTCGGGCTGCACTGCGAGGAGCTGGGGCGGGCGTACCGCCCCAGCCTGTACCACGAAGTCGGGCCGTGCCGTGCCTAGCATCGTCATCAAGCCGGACCGCGATCGGGACCTCTACGTCTACTGGTCGACGGTCGTCGAGGCGCCGGTCGCGTGGGGAGATCGGGCGTCGATGCTCGACCATCTCACCAGCGAGTTTCGGCGACACCATCCCGGCGCCATCCCCGACTCGATTTCCGACCCTGGCCGGCGTCTTGATCGAGCCGACCTGAATGGCACCTCCGCCGCTGGTGGCTTCGCGTTCTTCGGTCGATGGGACGACGACGGGCTCATCTACGAGCAACGCGGCATCCTCCCCCGTCACCACCTGGCGCGAGCGTGCGAGCTGTTGGAGGCCGGCCAGGACGCCGAGGTGTGGGACCTCCTGGAGCCGTTCGAGGACGAAACGGAGGTGCGCCGTGGGTGAGCCACCCTTCCGCGTGGTCAGGATCCACGCCTCGCACCTACCCGAAGCTGAAGACGAGCGCCTGATCGTCGACGTCACCTACTGCAAGGTGTGCTGCCGCGCCGTCGCAACCGCCCTGCGTGGGCCGACGCGAGCAGGAAAGGCGGGCTGCGAGGGGCCCGGCCGGATCGGGTTCCGGTTCAACGGGCAGGTCGTTCAAGGAGAGGTCGTGTGAGCTTCATGGACTGGTTCGTTGCCATCGGGATCACGCTGACCGTCGTCGAGCTTGCGGCGCTCGCCGTCATGGCCGGGTGGTGGTTCGGCAGGACGCTCTCGGAGGTTCGGCAGATCGACCGGAAGGTTGCCGCGGAGCGCGCAAGGCTTGCCGCCGAGTGCCGGGCTCGTGAGAGGCGCTCGTAGCCGCGCGGCCAAGGCTCGATTCATGAGTCGACCTCGCGGTATGCTCTCTTCGGTCAAGCGTTCTAATGGGGACACCCACCTGGTCGGCGGAGGACGGTCAGCATGGAGAGGTTCTTCGTCGCAGACGGCGCCCTTTACGGCCCGCCCCCACCCGCGTACTGCGAGCTGTGCAAGATGGGCACGCAGAAGGTGGTCACCTCAACTCCTCACGGATGGGCCTGGCAGTGCCGCCGCTGCATGACCATCTGCGACGAGCACCGGTGGGAGTTCGACCCGACCGTTGCGCCGGACGGCCGCGCGGAGTCCATGCTCGCGATCAAGACCTTGCAGCAGCTCGTCATCGGGTTGCGTCAGGGACAGGAAGGGCCCATCGACCCCGAGGACCTCTACGAGGTCGTGCGTCCGTACTTCGCGGCCGGCTGGTGCGTCCGCGACGTCCACTACGCGCTGAGCCACCTGCCTGACGGGGAGGAGCACGAAGACTCCGGCTGGAACAGCCGACTTCCCCGCAAGTATGCCCTCTACCGGGTGCGCCGCAGGCTGCGCGCCTGGCGCTGGTCGGACCGCGAGGATAGCGACGAAGACCACGTCCTGGAGGGCGGCTGGACCTCCATGCGCAAGGCCATGGAGCGCGCCGCCCGGGAGCAGGCGGCCCACCGCGCGGAGATCGAAAATGATTGGCACATGCAGCGCACCGCCGCTCGCGCTGCAGTCAATGGCGGCGGTCGAGCCACCGCGCAGGCTGTGGCTGCGGGCATCGCGGCCCGGTCCCGGCTCCGCAAGTCTCAGAGCAGGGAGCGCGAGCTGGCCAACGTGCGGCGCGAGCTGGAGGAGGCCCGTCACTACCCGGGCCCGCTGGGCGGGCTCCGGCCAATCTGAACGCCGCAACGCAAAAAGCGCCCCCGCCCGGACCCGGAGGTCCAGACGGGGGCGCTGACATGGTGCGGTCTACAGCTCGGCGACCGAGGCGTCCTCGACGGGCGCGGCCGGCCTGACCGGCGCGGTGATCTGGGTGCGTTCGAACATGCCGAGCGCGACGCCGACGAAAGAGAGCAGGACGGCCTGGTCCTCGGCGGACATGTCGAGCCCGAAGCCCACCGCGGCGGCGAGCGCCGCCTGGGCGAGACCGAGCAGCGCGGCGACCTGGCCGTCCTTGACGGCGATGAACGCGACCAGGACGCCGACTGCGGCAGCGGCCACCGTGTTCAGCACGGCCTGCTGGTCCACGGTGAGGTCGAAGAGAAATGCGGCGACCATCTTGATCACCGCGGCGGCGAGGGCCAGGAAGATGGCCGGGTCGCGGCCGAACAGCTTGGGCACGGATGCTCCTTGAATGGAGGGGCCGCCAGCCGGGCGGCGTAGCGCTTTTGTCGCTCACCGGACAGTTCGATGTCGCCCGAGTGAGGTATGGTCACGGCATCCCCGCCAACGCGGGGGTAACCCAGGGGAACGGCCTAGCTAGAACCCCTGTCCCCACGCACGTGGGGGTGATCCACTGATGTGTTTGTTGAGAGAGGTTGCCGTCCCGGCCGATTCGCGGGACTGCAAGATTCCCCGCCCACGCGGGGTGCGCCCTTCGAGGCGAGGCTCGCAACACCATCGCAGCGCCGGATGGCCGGCGCAGTCGCACATGACGACGACCCCTCGGCGACTCGCCGGGGGGTCGTCTCGTTGCGGCGTCAGACTCGCTCAGGCCAGTGCCACGTGCCGCCGTGGTACGAGGGCGTATCCGGGGCGCCGGGGGTGTCACTGGCGTCGCCGTCGTGGCGCTCGCAGCCGCCGTCGGCCAGGGAGTGGAAGAACACCCCGGTCGGGTTAAGCACGGCCAGGCCGAGCCGGTCGTCGTCGCCGACCTCGGTGATCATGGCGGCGCGGCACTGGGAGGTGTACTCCCCGCCCGGCGTGCCGTACGAGACGTAGTGAACAATGCGGCCGACAGTGGGGGTCACCGCTCACCTCGCAGGGCGTCCACGACCGCCATGAACAGGCGGTCCTTGAGTCGCTCTCCCTCTGGCAGTTCCGCGTACGGAACCAGACACGGGTGGGTCATCGCCTCGGGGTCCTTCACCGGGCCGTAGCTCCAGCCGGCGGCGCGCTTGGCCTCGCACCACGCCTCGTGCAGCTCCTCCGGGCCGGCTCCATTCAGGGCCTCCAGCACGCCCGCCACTGCCGATTCGCGCTGCCAGTCAGGGGCGTCGTCCCATGGCGGCGACGGCGACGGGTCCTGGAGTAGCGCCTGGATGGCGCGGTTGGCCTCGTGGCAGACACGGGCGATGTCCTCGGCCGAGAGCTGCATGAATAACCTCCAGTACGGTGGGTGGATGGAGTTCGGTGAGCTGATCCGGGTCTGGGAGCACCCAGGGGCTCGGCGGATCCGGCGGTGGCAGAGCGGCCACACGTCCGGATCCGACTGCCTGTACCTCGCCGTCGGGCGACTGCCGAACGGCTGGTGGTTCGCCGAGCGCGGGTCGTACGCGCGGGCGTACCCCCGCGAGGAAGTCGCCTTCGAGGTGGCCGAGCGGCTACGAGAGGTGCGCGACGACTGGCGCGAAGTGCCGGCCGAGATCGGCGCCGACCTCAACCCGCCCGGGTGGAGGCTCAGCGGGCAGACCTGGTTCCGCACCGACGACTCCGACACGCCCTCGTAGCCCGCACTTGGCGTCGGTTGGTCAGAGCACGCAGCCCAGCAGCGGCAGGCAGATCAGCCCGTCGTCCTCGGGCGGCGTCGGAGGCCGCGTCGGGTCTGGAGAGGGCGGAGCCGGTGCGGGTGGCGGGTTCGGGGCCGGCCGTGGCGGCTGGGGTGCGCCCGGTGCTGGAGGCGCGTCCGGCGATCCTCCGCCCTGAGTGCCGGCGGGCCGGCCCGGGCGGTTCGTTGCGGGTTCGCCGGTGGGGCCCGGGCTCGGCCGGGCGTCGCCGGTGCAGCCGTATCGCTGCCTCAACGCCTGCACGGCCGCGTCTCGGGGAACGATCCGGTCGGCGAGCGTGCAGGCGTCCCGTCGCAGCTGCTGCAGGGAGGCGTCCTGCCGAGCGGCTTCGGCGTCGCGCGCCTTGCGCCGCTCCTCCAGGTCGGCGGCGAACTCGCGGTTCAGCGCCTCTAGTCGGGCGCGGGTGTTTCGTTCGGTTTCCGTCCGCACGGCCTGACCGATCAGGTACGAGGTCAGGTTCGTCAGGACGACGGTGATGACCACCGAGATCAGCACGACCCGCAGCCTGCGGGTCAGTCCCTGGCCGATAATCGGCTCGTCGGTCAGAACCGGGGAGAGGGGCTTGTGCCTACTCCTTGGCATCGGTCACCTCCCGCTTTCCGCTTTCAAGATCGATGCCGTGGCGTAGCAGGTAGGACTCGTAGCGCAAGGCCTTCTGGTGCTCGGCGGTCCAGGACTCCTGCCACTGCCGAGTCAGAGCGCGCTGGTCGTCCAGTTCCTCGTCGAGGCGCTTCTCGAAGCGCGCCTGGCGGCTGTCACCGACCTCGGTCTTCTTGCTGCGCAGGGCGAACCATCCGGTCCCTAGTGCCACCAGCAGAGTGACGGCCTGTCCGACCCAGAGCAGCTCAACGGGCGACTGGGGTGCGGCAGCTCCCGGGGCGGCCATCACCCACAGGGCCTGGACAGTCGCCCGAGTGCGGGCCGGCAGCACATCGATCCACACTCAGCCACCTCCCACCTGCCGCGGTGTGGCGCGTGCGGCGACGATGGCCAGCACGGCGACTACGAGCACGGACGCCGGCGCGCTCCAGGACAGGACGCGCTCGTGGTAGATCCAGGCGCTGGCAACGCCGGCCGCCCAGGTCATGTACCAGATGGCATAGAGCCATAGGCACACGCGCAGCAGGCGTTCCCGTCCGGCGCGGCCTGCGCGGTGCGCGCCGACGAAGGCCAGCACGGTGAGGGCCGTCAGGGCGACGCCCTGTAGACGCATGCCACCGAACGGGGAGAAGCTGCGCAATACGTCGTAGGACGGCCCGGCATAGGCGGCGTCGCCGGCGAGGAGCCCGACGGCGTCCCACGCAGCCTTGGCCAGGATGATCGTGACGACGGTGCGCCAGCGGATGGTGGGGACGCTGGGGAGCGAGCGCGGCCAGTCGATGGAGACCACGCGCTCAGCTCCTCAGCGCGCCGACCGTCTGCGGGCCGGCCAGCCCGTCGACACTCAGCCGGCGAGCCTTCTGGAAAGAGCGGACGGCGGCCTGGGTGGCGGGACCGAAGTCGTCGTCGATGTTGATCTTGGCGCCGCGCTTGTTGAGTAGCTCCTGCAGGTCGCCGACGTCGCTTCCCCGCGCGCCGATCTTCAGCGTGCGAGACCCGAGCGCGACCGGCTTGGGTGAGGCCGGGGGCTTCGGCGTCTTGCCCACCAGCGACGCCAGGCCGAACGGGCGGCGGTCGTTGTCGCCGTCCGGGTGTCCGGACAGGTGGATGTGCCTGTCGTGCGGGTTCGACCCGGTGTACCGCCGGGCCTGCCAGCCAGTGGATGCCGACCAGATGGTCCGGTTGAAGATGATGTAGATCAGCCTGCGCTCGCGGCCGGCGCGGCAACGCCCGACCAGGTACGCCACGATCATCTCCGCGGTCAGGCCGGTCACCCGCAGGTCCTTGTCGACGTCGATCGCCCTGACTTCGTTGATCCGGTCGGCGTCGCTGCGCTCCGCGCGGCCCGTCTCGTCGGGGTTGTGGCCCGACCTGGATCCCTGGTGCGCCTGGTCGCCGATCGACCCGTCGGACGCCTTGTCTCGCTTCGGGGCGATGGCGTTCAGCTCCGAACGGAACTGCTCCGCCCACGCCACCAGCACCCACGGTGCGCCCATCTCAGGCCACCCCCTGATGCTCGGCCGGGTCGGCGAGGTGCGTGGCGTCGCCGAGCACCTCCGCCTCGTCGACCGGCTCGCCGGTGACGTCCTCCGGGTTTTCGTCGTCGCCGGGCGTGATGACGACGGTCGGCTTGAGTTCCTGCTCGGACATGGGCAGGCTCCTTCCGCTGCGCTTGTGAGAGGGCATGAAGAGGCCGCCCACCCCGAAGGGGGTGGACGGCCTGGTAGGTGGGTGCCGGCGGCTACGCCGCGGCGGGCGTGGCGGTGTACCGGGACGGGTCGGTCGGGTCCTGCTCGACCGCGTAGCCCTCGGCGGCGAACGCGCCGTAGGTGATGTCGTCGACCACGCGGGTCGACCCGGTGACCGGAACGGTGTTCTGGCCGGGCAGCACGACCGAGCCGTTGACGGTGACGTCCTTGGTCACCGTGGTCGGCTCGCCCTCGACGACGACCTGAAAACTGATCTGCTCGTCGGGCCGGTAGGTGGCCTTGCTGAAAACGACGCTGACGGTCAAGGAGACTCCTGTCGTACGGATGGCGAGAGGCATGGGTGTGTGGTCCTGCCTTACAGGTGGATGCCCCAGCGGGCGGGCAGGGCGGAGGCGGCCGGCACGTCGAGAGTCATCGACAGGCGAGTGGCGCCGTCGAGCGCCGTGATGCCGGAGTAGGTGACGGTGATGCTGGCGCCGGAGTCCTGGATGTCGAGCCACCCATAGGCGCGCATGTTGCCGCCGGTGTAGTAGTAGCCGTGCGACCAAACTTCGAACGGGGCGGATGTTCCCTGGTCGAAGGGGGCGCCCGACACATTGGGCCAGTAGGTGCCGCCGGTGTCGGCGGCGGCGCTGCCGTCGTCGGCGTACAGCGCGTGCCGGTCGCCGCTGACAACGATGACCTTGCCGATGCCGGAGGCGTTGGCGGCCACCCAGTCGCGGATCTCCGCCCACTCGGTGGCGTAGGACCCCCACCGGTCGCCGGTGGTCGAGTCCCGCCGCCAGTAGATGCCGGAGACCACGACCTTGAGAGGCTCCGGCTGGAGCAGCTCGTTGCGGAACCACTGCTTCTGCTCGGGGCCGAGCATGGTCTTGCTGGGCGACTCGGCGTCGGTGCGCGGCGAGCGCTGGCTGCGGGTGTCGAGCTGGATGAACCGGACGCGGCCGATGACCCAGCTCTGGTGGATCGCGGTATCGCCAGAGGTAGCCAGCGGGTAGTGCGGCACCACCTGCCGGTAGGCGGCGGCGACCAGTGGCCCCGCCGGCGCGGCGGCGTCGGAGTTGGGGCCACCCCAGTCGTGGTTGTCCCACGTGTAGGTCGTCGGGACCGTGGAGGTCAGCTGCCGCATGCGCGCCGGCGCGAGCGAGGACTTCCACTGCGCGACGACGTCGGCATAGGTGGCTCCGGCACCGAAGTCCCTGTAGTGGATGTCGCCCTCATAGAGCATCCGGCGGGCCCTGCCGTACGGGCCCTCCCGCTCGGCGATGGCCTGGAACGTCTCGGAGTTGCTGTTGGTCTGCGCGCACGAGCCGAAGGCGATGCTGAACGACGTGGGCGAGCCCGGTGTCGGGTCGCTCGTGAACGAACCCCGGCCCGCCTCGATCAGCGCCCCGTCCGCCTGCACCCCGTAGTGGTAGAGCGTGTTCGGAGCTAGGCCGGTGCAGGTGAGCTTGACGATGCCGTCGGCATCGGGCGTGCCGGCAGGCGACAGCAGCGGCGCCGACAGGTCCGGCGAAGCGGACACGACCAGCCGGGCCGACGCGACATTCTCCAAGCCGCACGACACGGTTGCGGAGGTGCTGGTCACCGCACCGATCCAGGAGTGGGTGACCGCAGGCAGTGCGATGGCAGGGCCGAGCCAGCCGACTGTGGACGCGCCGACGTCGTCCATGTGGATCGTCCAGGCCGTCGCGAGACCCACGAAGTTGCCCACACCGCAACGGACCCGGTCGATCGGGCCGCCCATCTTGATGCCGGAGTAGGACAGCGTCTCGGTCGGGGTCAGCGAGTCCCCGGCGTAGATCCGCACCTCGATGGTGGTGCTGGCCTGCGTGGCGCTTGCCACCGCAGATGCCTCGACACGCCACCATGAGCCCGGAGTAAGGGTGGTGGTCGAGACGCCGGCCTGCGTGGAGGCGTCGCCCCAGACGACCAACTTCCCGTCGTTACGCAGGCGCGTCGCCCACCTCTGGTTGGTGCCGAGCAGTCCCCGGAGGATCGCCAGCTCGCCGTTGCTGGGCAGCACGTCGTAGTGGACGTAGATCCGGGAGTAGGTAGCCCCGGAGTAGGGCGCGGTGACCAGCGACGTCGACCATTCCCAGTAGGCAGGCTGCCCACTCGACTGCCCCATGGTGATGAGCGCACTGAGCGTCCCGTGCGCCGAGCGGACATCGGAGTACGTCATCGCGTTGCCCGCGCCGACGTCGATCAGATCGGCGGGGTTTCCGGCCGCGCTGGCGCCGGAACCGGCTGCAGTGACCGTGGTGCCGTTTGCGGCACCGGTCTCGAAGGTGTTGAGAAGGGTAGGCACGGGTCAGCCCTGCATCATCAGGAGCTGCACCACGAGGTCACCGGCGCCGCCGCCTGTCTGGTCGACGTCGACGGTGATGTAGTCGCCAGGGTTGAGCTGCACGACCTCAAGCGGGGCCATCTTCCCGGAGGTGTTCTGGCCGGCGGCGATCGTCAGCCGGCCCGTCTGGGCGGGGAAGATCGAAGAGCCGTTGCGGTTGATGTCGAGAACCGTGTCGACACTGCCCGGCGTGCCCAGCGTCGCCCGCGCGGAGGCGAGCGTCAGGTTCGACTCGGTGTCGTTGTACAGCCGGTGCCTGCCGGTGCCGACCGACAGTAGGCCCGCGATCGACAGCGGCGGCCAGACGGTGCCGGGGTCGTTGGTGGTGTCGGCCGCGTCCGTGGTCACCATCAGCGCGCGAGGCCCGTTGTCGCCCGCCTGCGCCCACATCTTGGTGATGCCGTCGGGGCCGCGGAAGGGCGCGATCTGGCCCTTGGAGCGGAAGCCAGCGCCGTCCTCGGAAAGGACGACCGTGATGGGCTGCCCGTCGGTGTCGAGCAGGTCGTCGTACTGCGTGCCGGCCTGCTCGTCCGACCAGAAGGTGATGGCCACCCCGCCGACCACCACGGCGTTGTTGCCGGTGAAAGCCCCGATGACGACCTCGTCGCCGTGGGCAAAGGTCCAGTCGGCGATTCCGCCGCCGAAAGAGAAGCGCATGGAGCCCCGTTCAGATTGCCGCCGGGAAGACCAGCGGGTGGATATTGACGAACTTGTCGACGGCGAGGCCGCCGTAGCAGGCGACCTGGCAGACACCGTTGGTGTTGATCACGACGCGGCACTCGCCGCTCGACGGGGCGAAGGCCACGCCCTCGAACGGCCGGGTGGGCCGGAATCCCTCTGGCAGCTGGGCGAAGGTGACGAGGCCGGTGCCGATGGCCCGGACCTTGCGCTGGATGGTGACGCCGACGTACACCAGGCCGTTGACGCGGCGCATGGTGTTGAAGCCCGCCGCCCATCCAGATGCCAGTGGCAGGGTCAGGTCTCCGCTGTCGTCGGCGGCGACCAGCCATCGGGTGCCGTTGTGCACCAGCCACCGACCGACCTCGGTGTCGAACACGCTGCGGCCGACCTGCCCTGGAGGGCGGGTCGACGTCTTGCAGCGGATCTGGCCGTCCTCGCCGAGGTGCCAGGCGCGAGTGGTGACGGTGTCCGCAGGCAGCGCCGTCACGCCCGAGTTGACTCGGACCTCAGCCAGCGGGAAGTCGTAGACGCCGGTATTGCCGGTGTCGAAGGTCAGCGCCGGCGCGACGGGATTGGCCGCTGGCGTGCCAGTGATGACGTGTTCCTTGATCTCGTACGTCGACCGGTCGAGACGGAGCACGACCATGTCGATGCGCGGGGAGCCGCTGGTGTTCGCCTCCAGCGACGGCAGTGCGATGTCCGTCGGGCCGGACTCCCAGTAGCTGCCGCGCAGCCAGACCACGAGGCCGGCGCGGACCTTGACCACCCGCGTTCCGGTGCCGTCCGCAATGACGGGCGCCGGGTCGTTCGGGTGGCCGCCGAGCCCGTCGGGCAGGGAGGTGTGAACGAGGCGCTCGTGCTCCACGCTGGTCAGCGACCCGCTGTTGTAGCCGGGGCGTGGGTAGGACTTGGATGCCACAGCACTCCTTCCGAGCTGCTGGGTGAAGGGGTGAGGCCGCGGCTGGTCAGGCGCTGGGCGTGGACGGCAGGGCGCGGCGCTCCAGGAGGGCGAGCCGGCGGCTCATCTCGCGGAGGCGATGGATCCACTGCGGGTCGGTGCTGGCCTCCTGGCCGCCGACCATGGCGCTGACCAGCTCGCCGGCTGTCGCCCATGCCTGCAGGTGCACCAGGCGGACCAGGTCCGAGACCTGCTCGCCGGGGCCGACCTCGATGGACACTCGGTCGCCGAGGCCGTAGTGGATGCCGTAGCGCTGGTCCTCGGTGTCCCAGGCGGACGACTGCAGTCGGGCGGTGGCGGCTTCGCGGGTCAGGACTTCGTCGCCGGCCTGCTGCAGTTCGGCCAGCGGGTCGCTGCCGGGTCGGGCCACGTACGTTTCGCGCCGACCCCACACGGACTCCAGGGCCGCGTCGGTGCGGCCGATGATGTAGCGGTCGCTGCCCTCGCCCTGGCCGCCGACGATCGCCGTGGTGATGGCCGGGGCGCTCTCTTCGTACGCGAGGTACCGCAAGTTGTTGAGCCCGAAGCCGAAGCGGACCACGTTGCTCAGGTCTCGTGGGCCGTATGTCTCGAAGACGATGTCCCGTCCGACCTGGCGGGTGCGGAAGCCGATGCCGCCGCCGGCGAGGGCGATCGAGCGCATGCCGTCGCCGAGCTGGTCGAGGCGCAACTTCCCGGCGACCGTGGTGCCCACGCCGGTGGGGCCCGCGACGACCAGGCGAGGGATCCTGCGGATGGCCTGCGCGGCGGGGCCCGCGTTGCCGTTGACCAGGTCCAGCAGGACCAGCTCGGCGTTGTTGTTGTACTCCCAGAAGTCGGTGTCCTGCGCTTCCGGCGTGAGCGCCGGCTTGGGGTAGGAGTTGCGGGAGACGACCAGGCTCAGGTCGTCGGCGAACTCCACCGTCAGCTTCCCGATCCCCGAGTTCTCGCCGTCGTCGCTGCGCTCGATGAGCCGGCGCTCCCACGGGCCGGCCGCGAAGATCTGGCCGTCGCGGATCACGACGATGCGGGCTCCGGGGGTGAGGATCTCCCGGATCCACGGGTACGCAGGGCAGGTGAACTGGCCACTGCTGACCTCGTTGAACCGGAGGGTGACGTCGACGGTCTCCCAGCCGGTCAGGTCGCTCAGGACGTTGAGGTTCCGGTCGGTGACGAGCAGTTTGATCGCCATCGACTACGCCGTCTCGTAGCGCGGGAAGTACGACAGCTCGACCTGCGTGCCGGCGCCGGATCCGTTGACCTCGAAGTTGACGTCGTTGACGCCGGGCACCAACCCCCAGAGGATGGCGCCAGGCCAGTTCAGGGAGCCGATCAGGTTCTCGCCGGCCGGCCCGCGCACCAGCGTCCGTTCGGGCGCGATCGTGATGGTGGCGGTCTGCCCCGCCGCCAGCGTGTGGGTGAGGGTGAAGCTCTCACCCGTGGTCCCGTTCGTCGCCACCAGCTCAGTGGCGGGGCCGGTGATCTTCCAACTCGGCCACGCTTCGACGTCACCGGGGTTGTTGATCGTCGACTCGCCGAGGATCTGCGAGCTGGAGACGGTCAGGTAGGGGCTCAGGTAGGGCACCGTCGCGCCGACGTAGGAGCGGCGCACGAACTGCGGCTCGACGTCCTGCCAGAACCCGTCGGGCGCAAACAGGGTCAGCACCGGGTTTGCGAACCTGAGGTTCTCGCCCGGCTCACCGCCCCAGCCGTCTTCGAGTAGACACCGGATGGACCTGGCCTTGCCGTCGGGGCGCGCCACCGTCAACAAGCCCGGGCCCTTGTACTTCGTCAAGGTGAAGGCCCGCATGAGCCGCCGGTACCGGTCGAGGAACTGCAGGTGGGTGTCGCCGTAAATGTGCAGCGGCCACGTCAGCCGACGCGGCTCGGCCCGCTGGTGGCGCACGGTGACGCCGCCACGAGCCAGAGGGTCGGTCACGATCGTGACGGGGTTGGCGCCCCAGCCGCCGATCTCCGGTCGGGTGAGCCACCCGTGCACCGTGTGGGGGCCGGTCAGCTCCCACACGGTGCCGTTGGGGTCGGTCCAGGTGGCACGCATGGTGCCGACCCGGGGCCGCTGCGGCGGCGGCGTGACGACCGGAGGAGTGACCGGCGGGGGAAGGGTCTGGATCGCTCGTACTGCAAGAGGCATGCAGACTCCCTCCCTCGCCGGTCACCCCGGGTGGTGTCAGTTGGGTCGGCCAGGCCTCCCCCTCGCGTCGCGGGCGTTGGCCCACGCGTTGAGCCGAGGGATGTCGAGGTCCTGCTTGGCGAAGTGCCAGTGGTGGGTTTCGCCGCCGCGCGGGTTGTCCTGCGCGTTGCGCACCAGGGCGCTGATGTCGCTCCACTGGCCGTCGGTGAAGACCGGTTCCGGGCGGCCGGTGCCGTTGAAGACCGTGCTGACGCCCGGCGGCAGGAAGCCACCGGAGTCGTAGGCCCAGTGGATGTGTGCGTTCGGCTGACCGGCGACACCGTGGTTGGCCAGCAGTGATGCGCTGTACCGGTGGTGCCTGCCGTTGTGGATGTTGCGGTTCGGGTCGCCGGCCCAGATCAGCTCCCGGGTGCCCCGGAAATAGCGGTCGTGGATCCAGTTGAAGACATCCCGGCGCGGGGGCAGGTCGACCGCGCGACCCTTGTCGCCGTCGGCGGCCGTCATCGCGTGGTACGACAGGTTCCCCGACGGGGTGCGCGAGCCCTGCCGGTAGCCGGAGTACAACGCGAGGCCCGGGAAGACGACCCGCAGCAGCCGCATCATGTCGGCAGACCCGATGCCGCCGCTGCTGGCCCCGCCCTTGGCGATCTGGGCGAGGACCACACTGCGGACCTCGTCCATGGCGGGGATCCGGGTGGACAGCGCGGTGACGCTGTACGGCCAGGTCACCGAACCACCGCGGGCGAACCCCGGGAGCATCTCCTTGGGTACCAGCCGGTGGCGCAGTGCCTCCATGAAGGACTCGCCGTAGTAGTCGACCGAGCTGACCGGCTGCACGAACTCGCGGTTCGACAGCCATGCCAGGTTCGAGTCCGACGTCGAGGTGCCCTCGCCCCAGACCCGGCCGCCGGCGGAGAAGAACTGCGCCGAGACGCCGTATCCGTCGCCGCGGGGCTTCAGGCCGGCGTTGCCGCCACCCTGCGGGTAGTCGCCCTTCGCAGCAGCCTTGGCTCGGTTGTACTCGGCCCAGGCGTCCGAGGGCTCGATGCCGTGCTTCAGGGCGTACTGGGCGACCTGGAGCATCTCCAGCTCCTTGTAGACATCCGTGAAGCCCTTGGTCGTGTAGACCGTCTTGACCTCGTCGGGAATGTCTCCGTAGGCGTCGATCAGCTCGCGCGCCTTCTTCTCGTCGTAGCCGAGCTTGTCGGCCTCCTTGATCAGGGCCTCGATGCGCTTGTTGTGCAGCTCCGTGGCCTCCGCCATCGGCACACCCGCCTCGATGTCGGCGAGATACCGGTCGCGCACCGCGCCAGCCGCCGCCTCCAGGGCATCCCTGTTGCGCAGTCCGGAGTCGGACTGGGTGTCCAGGCTGCGGGCCGCCTTGTCGGCCGCAGCCGCGCTCAGCCGGTTCGCGTCGACCTGAGACTGCAGGCTGCTGCGGTTCTGCTCGATCGTCGAGGTGAGTCCGAGGACGCCCCGTGCGTGGGCCTCCTCCGCCTCGATTGCGCCGATCTTCGCGGCCGTCTGCTGCTCGATGGCCCGACGCAGCGCGTCGACGCGCTGCGCGGCGGTCGACTCGGCATTCCCGAAGACCTCCACGAGCCCCTTGAGGTAGGAGATCCTCTCCGCGTTCGCGCCGAGCTTCTCGTTGAGCCGGAACTGCTCCGTCGTCAGCTTCGGCGTCGATTCGGCCAGCCGCAGCTGCGCCTCGTCGAGAGCCTGCTGAGCCCGGGTCGCCGCGTTCAGCTCCGCGAACTGCCGCTGCAGGGACTCCACGGTCCCGTCGATCGCCTTCGCCTGCTTGTCGTACTCCTCCAGCCGGCGGATGCGCTCGTTCGGGTCCTTACTGAAGGCCAGCGCCTCCTCTTCGAGGGCCTTCTTCTTCGCCTGCAGCGCGGCGATGACGCGCTGCTGCGCGGCGTGCTCGCCAGCCGCCGCCCGGGCGATGTCCTCGACCGCGATCCCGTACTCGTTGGCACGGTTGATCAGCTGCTCAAGCTCGTCGGACTGGGCGACGATGTCCTTGACGCTCTGCGAGGAGACGTCCCGGGTCTCCCGGTACGCCTTGCCCAGCAGCATCAGGGCCTGGGTGAGGTTGTCGACCCGCTGCTTCTGCTCCGCCGCCTTGGCGGAGAAGTAGCCGGCGGCCAGGATCGCGCCGGTGATCGCGATACCCCACGGTCCACCCAGGAAGCCGACGAGGCTGCCCAGCCCCTGAACAGCCAGGCCAGCTCCGGCCCGAACGCCCGCGAGGGTCGAGGTCATCGTCCTGGTCACCGCGTCGGACTCGACGATCCGCGTCCGTGTGGCGGCCAGCTGCTGGCCGAGAGCGGAGAACGCCGTCGTGGTGCGGTCCACCGCGCTCCTCGCGGTGTCCTGCATGCCGATGCTGGACTGCTGCGCCTGGATGGCGTTCTGCCACTCCATGCGGAACAGCGACACCTGAGAGCCGGCGTTGTAGAACGCCGTCCGGGTGCGGTCCAGCGCGCCGGTCAGCATGTTCTGCGAGGTGGTCGCCGACCGCTGCGTGTCCGCCGTGACGGACAGCTGGTTGCGGTAGCTGGCCATCTGCGTGCCGGCGGTAGCCATGGCGGTCCGGTTGCGCTCCGTGGCAGCGATGTGCTCGCGCTGCTCCGCCACCGCCGACTTCCACGAGTCGTTGAGGTGGGCCACCGCGTCACGGAAGCCCGACGCGACGGTGCGCCCCCGGTCGGCCGCCTTGTTCCAGGTGTTCTGGGTCAGGGCCGACAGCCGCTGCGCGCTGCTGAACAGCAGCATCAGCCCGGCGAACGAGCCGAGCACGAAGACCAGCGCCGTGAGCATCGGCATCGGGATGCCGTTGAGCAACTCGATGAAGGAGGTGAACACCGCCAGGACCACGGAGCCGATCGGCGCCGCGGCCTCAACGAAGCGGGCGACGAAGCTGATCAGCTCGCCGATCAGGTCGACCGCCACCGGCCCGTTCTCCCGCACGTAGGCCAGGAACTCCTGGAAAGACGGGTTGGTCTCCAGGGTCGAAGCCCACTGGGCGAAGTCGCGCGCCAGGTTCTCCAGGCCGCCACCGACGTCGCCGTTGAACGGCGTGAAGGCCAGGTAGAGCCCTGCGAGCCCGGTGGCCACGTCGCGACCGATCCGGTACAGCTGCTGCAGGGTGGGCACCGCGCTGTCGCCGACGAAGCCGAAGAAGTCCCGCCACGTCTCGTCGGTGCTCAGGAACCGCGCCGACTCGGCGAACAGGTCACCCACGGCGCCGGCGACCGAGCCCATCCACTCGGTGAAGGCGGGCAGGTACGGCAGGGCCGTCTCGATGGCCGTCTGCACCCCGGGCAGCAGGTTGTCCGCCGCCGCGGCGCGCAGGTCCTTCAGCTCGTCGCGCAGCTCGAAGATGAACCGTGCGAAGTCGCGGGCCCGAGGCGACAGCTTGTCCAGGGCGTCCTGGACCTTGTTGTACGCCTCGCCGCCGGCGATGCCGGCCTGCATCTGTGCCATCTCGGCCTGGCGGGCCGCCGAAGCGACCGCCTGCTGACCCTGTGCCACCGCGAACGCGGCCTGCCGGGCCTGGGCCTGCTGTGCGTACCGGCTGTCGGCCAGCCGCCGCTCGGCGTCGGCCACGCGGCGAGCCCCGTCCAGCTGGGCCCGCTCGATGGCCTCCTGGTTGCGCTGCGCCGAACGCTGCGCATCCTCGCGGATGCGAGCCAGGGTCCGCTGGGCATCGGCCACGCGCTCGTCGGCGGCGGCGATGCGCTCCTGCGCGGCCACCACCTCGTCGGAGCCCTTGACCCCCTTGCGGTTCGCCTCGGCCTGCTGGTCGGCCAGTTCCTTGCCCTGGCGCTTCAGGTCCTCGATCTGCAGCAGTCGCCGCTCGTAGGTGATGCGGGCCTGCTCGCGCTCCTCCTCCGTGGCGCGGGGGTTGAGCAGGACCTTGTCCAGCTCCTCCTTGGCCTTCTTGACCTCAAGGGTCGCTGCGCGCTGGTCCAGCGCGTTCTTCTTGACCGCGGAATCCAGGTCGGCCAGGGCGGAAACGGCGTCGCGGTAGGCAGCCGTCAACGCCTCGCGGGCCTCGCGGGCGTCGACCTGGGCGCGAGCGAGGGTCCGCTCCGCGTCGGCCTGCCGCTCGGCGTAGGCCCGAGCCTCGTCCTTGGCGCGCTCCAGCGCGGCCCGCGTCGACTCGGCCGCCTCCCGGCGGGCATCGGCAACGGCGCGCTCCGCGTCGGCGACCGCCTGAGCGGCTCGCCGGGCGGAGTCGGCGTTGTTGGCGCGGGTGTTGGCCAGCGACCGCTCCGCCGAAGCCAGCGACTCCAGGGCGGACTCCTGCTGGTTGGCCGAGCGGGCGAACGAGGCCGCGGACTGGTTGGAGGCATCCTCCAGCTGCTGCATCGCGCCGACGGCGTCGCCGATGCCGGAGAATCCGAGCACCATCGCGCCGACGCCGGCACCGGCCGCGAGCGCGGCCGTGCCGATGAAGCCGATCGCGGCGGCGGCAGACAGAGCCACCGGCACCAGGCCGGTGCCCAGCGACAGGCCACCTGCAACCAGGGCCTCGATGCGCGACAGCGACACGGTGGCCGCGTCACCGACTCCGCGCAGCTCGTCCTGGCCGGACACCTTCAGGTCGATCGACTTGCCGTCCAGCCGCTCCGCCATACGCTCGGCCTTGGCCAGCTCGGCGGCGGCAGCGACGGCGTCGACGTGGATCTCCAGCGACGGGTCGGAGTTGGCCAGCTCGACGAGCGCACCGCGGATCTGCGCGATGTAGCGCAGCGCCTCGGCCGCGTCGATGTCGACGCCGATCTCCAGGTCCTTGAGTCGCTGCAGGTCGTCGCGGATCTGCTTGACGGCCAGCTCGCCCTGCGACGGGTCGACCGGCAGCTTGAAGTCAGGCAGCGACTTGAACGCCTCTTCGAGCTGCTTGGCGACCCGGCCAGCGAAGGTCTTGCCGAACGCCTCCTCGGCCTCGCGCCGCAGTCGCTCGGCAACCTTCTTGGCCTCGGCGGCAGCGCGGTCGTCCTTGCGCTTCTGGTCGGCCTTGTCGCGCTCCTCCTGCCGCTTGCGGTTGCGTTCCTCCTGGTCGGCCAGCCGCTTCTGGCGGGCGGCCTCCAGGTCGGCAAGGCGCTGCTCGCGGGCGGCAGCCAGGTCAGCGAGGCGCTGCTCGCGGGCAGCGGCCTGGTCGGCGAGGCGCCGCTGACGCGCCTGCTCCTGGTCGTCGAGACGCTGCAGGCGGGCCCGCTCGCGCTCGTCCTGGGCGGCCTGCAGCTTGCGCAGCTGCTCGGCAGCGGCCTGCTCGGCGCGCTCGATGGAGGTGACGGTGGCGTCGAAGACCTTGTCGATCGACTGCAGGGCGATGTCGGCGTTGTGCCGCATCTGCGTCGACGGGGAGGTCCTGGCAACCTTCTCCAGCGAACCGCGCAGGCGCTCCAGGTGCGCCATCGACTGCTCGCTGCCGACCTCGCCCACAGGCAGGCCGGCCAGGCGCAGCATCTCCCGACGCAGGGCCTCGATGCGCTTCTCGGCGACGCTGGTGTCAGCGTCGATCTTGATGGTGGGCAGGGAAGCGGCACCGCGGGTCAGCTCGGACTGCCACCTGCGCCGGAAAGCTCCCAGCTGGTCGTCCATGCCCTTGGCGATGGCCTTGCCGGTGGCCTGCCCCGCCTCGCGGGCCGCGGCCTCCGTGCGCGTGGCGGCCTCGCGGACGCTCTTGGCCAGAGCCTCCGGAAGCGCCTTCTCGGTGGCCTCGCCCAGCCCCTGCGCGATCTGCCGCGCGCCCTCCTTCAGTTGGGCGTCGATCCGGTCGAAGCTCGGGACGATCTGAATGAACGCCGTACCGATGTCGTAGGCCACCGGACCTCGCTTTCAGGTCAGACGGCCGGCGGGGCGGGCTCAGGCGTTCGAGCCCGCCCCCTCAGCGGCCTTGTGCGGCAGCAGTCGCGCGGTCAGGGAGTTGTGCTGCCTCCAGCGGCGGCGGTTGCGCTCGCGGTCCAGCGCGGTCCTTGGCCGCGGCATGCGCCTCGCCGGTCCGGGCTTGACGCCCTTGAGCGACGCCATCGCGCGGATCGCCTCGGAGAGCAGATCGCACAGGTCGGTGAGCCGCTCCACTTCCGGCGACCAGTCCGACATGCGGGCGCGCGGCGGCGCATCGGCCGGCGAGTGGGCCATGACCTGCTTCGCCCACTCCGGGTCGGCGGTCATCGCCTCGATGAAGTAGCTGTTGCGCGGGAGGTGGTCGATCCAGTTGAGCAGTCGACGCCACCGGCGGGCCCGCCACTCCGTGCCGAGGTCATGGCCCGGGTAGTGGTGCGGAAGGTCGGCCTCGATGGCTCGCCCGTACCTGCGGATCAGGAGGGCGAGCCGGCGGCTTCCCCCGGGCTCGGCAGCCCGTAGTGCTCGCTGTACGCCTTGACGAGGCGGTTCATCTTCCAGCTCGGCATGTCGAGGCTGAAGAACTCCTCGCGGTCGTCGGCGGGGAGGGCCAGCGTCATGAAGAACACCGGGTCGCGGAGGGCGACGAGCAGCTTCTGCCAGTCGATTTCCTGCGGGTCGCTCATCATGAACCGCTTGCCGCCGTGGCGGAACGTGAACGGATCCTTGGCGCCCTCGCGCTCCAGGGTGTCGAGGTCCAGGGCGACGTCGGTGCGCGGCCCGTCCGGGCGCTCCTCCGGCAGGCGGTCGGGGCTGCGGTCGTCGGTGGTCATGGAGATGTGGGCTCCTTCTGCTGAGGTGGGTTACTTGCTGGCGTCGGTGTCGGCCTTGGCGGCGCTGGTGCCGCCGGAGGTCCGGGTCGCGCTGCTGCTGGGCGGCTGGCGGGGCGTGACCTTCTCGGTCCAGCCGTCGAAGCGCAGGGCGACGACGTCGGAGGGCGAGTACGCGACCCGCTCCTTGCCGTCCTTGACGAAGGTCTTGAACTGCTCCTTGGCGGCCATCGCCGTCTCCTCGCGGGGGTCGTGGCGTGGGCTGGGGTGATGGCCGGGACGGCCCGAGCCCACAGCGGGCCGCCCCGACGGTCGTGGGCACGAAAAAGGGGCGACGCAGTGATGCGTCGCCCCTGTGTTCGTGCTGGTCAGGCGGTGGCCTGATCGATGCCCATCTTGTCCAGAAGGGCGAGCCAGCCGGGCCCTCCGAAGATCCACCGGTGGCTGTATCCAGCCGTCGAGTCATCGAAACCGGTAAATGTCATCGGGTAGCCGATCGGCTCGTCTCCCTCGCCGTACGCCTGCTCGCCGTACTCGGTAATGCGCGCGTTCGGCATGTATCGAGCGATGTAGATTTCTCCGTCGCTCGACTGGTCCACGAACAGGCCCAGCGCGTGGTAGTACCGCGGGTTGGGCAGGTTCGGCTTCTCGATCGAGACCTCGCCGGTGACGGCCTTGGCCAACACTCCGGACGTGTCGACGCCCGTGTAAAGGCCGACCGTCAGCAACTTGGTCTCATAGGCGACCACCTGCATGGTGATCGTGTCCCGGGTGATGTCCTCCCGGATCGGCTCGGTCGAGCCGAAGGCCTGCACCTGGGACGACTCGGTGGTGCGGCCGTAGCTCGCGCCGGCCGTCGACATCCAGCCGAGGTCCTCGTAGCCGGTCGGCAGCGTCGCCAGGTCCGCGGTCGCGCCGGTGGTGAGTTCGCCGAGGACGGCGGTGACGGTGGCCTTGTCTGCGATGAAGACGCTGCCGTCCTTGGCCTTCCTCACCAGCTCCTGCTTCTTGTCCCGCAGAGCGGAGTAGGGCACAGTGCCCCCTTTCGGGTCGAGGCATGAAAAAAGCCCCGACATGCGGGGCGAATGGGGTGTGGGCTCAGCTCGGGGCGTAGCGCCGCGAGACAACTCGGTAGGTGGCACCGAAGCGGCGCACACCAGGACCCCAGGGCCGTTCGACAGGCCCGTTGGGGCAGGTGATGCGATCGATCACCGCGCGGCCGACCGTGATCGGCGTGCCGGTCAGCAGCTCCCGGACTGCCTCGGCCAGAGGTTCGGCGACGTCGTAGCGGCTGGCGAAGACATCGACCTCGACGCTCGCGTAGTCACTGAACCGGTCGCTCGGGCCGCCCCGGCGCCGGACCCGGATGTACGGCAGTCGGTCCTGCAGGTCGTCGGGCGTCTCGCTGCCGGTGTGCTCGGGCCCACCCACCAACGCGGCCAGGGCCGCTGCGAGCACCTTCTGGACGTCCGGGAAGCGCGGGGCGGTCATTCGTCCGTCCAGTCGTGGACGGACATCGACCCCTCGTCACCGTCGTCGTAGTCGAACTCCGACGCGTCGATTCGGCCGTCGAGGCTCCAGAGGAAGTCCAGCGTCCGGCCGAGCACCTCCTGGCCCTCGGCGCGGGTGAACAGGCCCTGGTAGCCGAACTCGATGGCGCCCGCGTGCGGCGCGGAGTTCCACAGTCGGGAGCCGGCGCGGCTCATCGGCCACTCCGGCGTGATGCCATGGACCGTGAGCACGTCCAGCTCAAAGGAGTCGCGGTAGTGGATGCCGTCGTCGTCATCGGCACCGCTGTAGATCTCGGAGGCGAGGCCCTCGGCGTACGCCTTGGCCATCTCGCCGTGCTGGCGCACCATCTGCCGGCACTCGGAGCCGACGGCGATGCGCTCGACCTCCGAGCGGTTGAGGTTGAACCTGAGCAGGAACGCGGGCACCGCGTCACCCCCTCAGCCGGTGACCTCGCGCAGGACGACCACGACGCCGGCGCGCCCCCAGTCCTGGGGCCGGCCGACCACCTCGTAGATCACCCCGCGCACCTTGACCTTGTCGTCGGGGCGGACATCGGCACCGGCCGGCGCGTACACGGTGCCGTCGGTGCGCACCTGGTTGGCGCCGTCGACGATCTCGGCGCTCGGGCCCGGAGCGAACAGGCAACCCGGGATGAGGAAGTCGTCCGGCGGACCCGGTAGCGGGTCGCCGAAGGTGTCTTTCGCCGGCGGCCGGATCACCTCGACGGTGATCTGGTCACCGGAGGCCATGCCACGTCCTCAGGCGGTACTCGATGGAGTCGCCCCAGACGTTGTCCGCCAGGCCCGCCCTGGCGATGACGCTGCCGACCGGCAGCGCCGTCTCGTCTGCGGGCACGCCGCTGGTCATCAGCGCCAGCTCGCCGTCGCTGACCACGAGCAGACCGGCTGCCACGGTGGTGTCGTAGGTGCGGCTGAACGGGCCGGTCGTCTCGGCGCGCAGGCCGTCGGGGTTGCGCAGTACGCGCAGCACCATGTTGATCACGGCCATGGCCGGGGCTTCGGCGCTGAGCATCCCGCTGGCCACGCGAGCGGCCAGGTCAGGGAAGTGCGCCCGCACCATCTCCGAGGCGCGCCGCAGAAGGGCGGCCGTCAGAGATTCCTGCGCCGGAGTCATGGTGCCGAACAGCTCCGCGACCTCGCCGACGGTGGCCAGCGGAGGCGGCCCATCGAGCGCCCGAGCGCGCACGAAGTACCGCTCGACGGCGGTCGTCGTGCCGGTCGCACGGAACCGCGCCTCCCACACGCCGGGCACGGTCGGCGCGTACGCGGCCAGGTACTGGCCGGATCCCGCCGGCGTCTCGACCGTCGGAGCGTCCAAGACCGCGGGCACGCCCTCCGGATCCAGCCAGGTGACGGTCACCGTCGCGCCGGCTGCGGTAGAGAAGGTCACCTCGACGACATCGCCGACATCGACGACGCTCATCCAGCCTCCCCTCGGACGGTAGGCGCCCGAGGGTCAGGGGTGACCTGACCCCCGGGCGGGCTCGTCGACCTACTTACCGTCCTCGGCGATCACGCCGGCGCGCACGCACGCGGCGATGATGTCGTTGCGGCTGGCGTCGGCATCGACCTGGACGCCGTTGGCGGCAGCGAAGGCTGCCCACGCGTCGGCGCCGGAGCCCGCGCCCGCACGCGGCGGGGCCTGGATCCGGGCCGAGTCGCCGTCCGCGGTCGCAGTGCCCTCGGCGTCAGGCTCGGCGGCCTGCTCCGTGGCTCCGGCGTCGCCGCCGGAGGCCTGAGCAGAGGCGGTGGTCGGCTGTGCCGGCTCGGGGCCGCGCAGCGGGCTGCTGGCCTCGACGCCGGCGGGCAGCTCGCCGCCCTCCCACGCCTTCGGGTTGCGGATCCGTGCGGCCACGTCGGCCGGGATCCGGTCGTTCGGGCCGTAGGCCTGGCCGTCGACGTAGACGGTGGAGGCCAGGCGGACGCCGGACGAGGTGCCGGCGCGCTTGGCCTTCGCCTCGGTGGGCTCCTCCACGTCGTCGGAGGCCCACGCCTTCGGGTTCTTGATCAGCTCGGCCACCTCGGCCGGGACGTCGTCGGCCGGGCCCCAGGCCCGACCGGCGACGTACACGGTGGTGGCGAGCCTCTTCGGCTTCGCCATCAGCTCTCCCCCGATCAGAGGACGTCGGCGACCATGAGTCGCCGCGGGTTGGTGATCAGGGGCATGCCGACCGCGCCGACCTTGGTCCAGATCCGCAACGGGTCGCCCTCCTTGAGCACGACGCCGACGAGGCCGGGCAGCTGGGTGAACTCCAGCGACGGGTTCTGGCCGGCGGCCAGCTCCAGGGACTCGGCGGTCACACCCCAGGCAGTGAAGCCCAGGGAGCTGGGGTCGGCCGGGAGGAAGATGATCCGGTCCTCGGCGATGACCCGGGTGTCGACGTCGTCGACGTCGATGCGGGTGTCGTACTCCACCAGCACCGGCAGGCGGTGCGCGGTGAGGACCTGGTTGAGCTGCTGCTCGGTGACCAGCGTCGGCACGCCAGCGAGACTGCCGGCCAGCTCCCGGATCTCCCGCGACATCAGCAGGTTGCTGATGACGGTGGAGGAGGTGAGCATGTAGGCCGGCCGCACGCCGTTGGCGTCGACGTAGTTCTTGACCCACGCCTTCAGGTCCGTCAGCGGGCTGGCGTCGGCGTGGTCGGACCACACGACGCTGGCCGTGACGGCGTGACCCGCGGGCATCCCGAAGTCGGCCTCCAGGCTGAGGTTGCCCTCGCCGGTCAGCGTGAACTTCCAGTCCTGGAGCACGTCGCCGCGGGCGATCTCCATGCGGTTGTAGACCGCGCGGGCGTTGTTGGCCGCGTCGTCGTAGATCGCGTCCACGTAGCCGTTGCGGTTGTCGCCGCCGGTGCGGATGCGCTCCAGCAGCAGGCGCTCCTGCTCGCCGATCGGGGTCTTGACTCCGAGCGGGGGCAGCTTGATGCGCGAGCGCTGGAAGCGGTCCCGCTCGCCGACCTTGGTCTCGGCGTCCCAGGCGCGGAAGCTCGCGGCCCGGTTGACCTTGGTGACCTGGTCGAACGCCGCCTCGATGTCCGCGATGTAGCGGTCGGGGAGGAAGCGGTTGAGGATCAGCTCCGCCGGGGCGGGGACCTCACGGACGAAACCGGTCAGGACGGCCGGCTCGATGTACTCATCGACGATCATGGTTTAGTTGCCGCCCCTCACTGGAACCGGAACTTGGCGGCGAGGTCCGTGCGGGCCGCGGCGTCGAGGCCGCTGTTGGCCGGCAACTTCGCCGTGCGGATGACGCCCCGCCAGTGCAGGGGGGCGCCGACCCGCGGGCCGCCCGTACGCATCGGGGTCGAGTTGAAGAGGAAGCCCTCGGCCACTTCCTGGCCGTTGGTCTTGGTGTTGTCGTAGGGCCCGTAGAAGCCGGTCGCGGTGACCTTCGCCAGGACCGTTCCCGACGGCACGAAGCCGTCCGGGAAGTGCGTGGCGGCCGTGAACAGGGCCGGGTCGAGGGTGATTCCCTGGGTGACCTCAGTGCCGTCGCGCGAGCCGAGCCACGCCCGGTTCTCGACGACGTAGGCCTCCGTCTGGAGGGAGATGTCCATGCTGGACGTGTCCTTTCGAATGCTGGAGGCGCCCAGCGCGGACCGCGGCTACTGCGCGGGCGCGGGCTGCTTCGCGGTGCCGAAGCGCTGCTGGGCGATGAGCCGGCCGGCCTCCAGGCCGTTCGGCTTGCTGGTCGTCGGCGTGCCCTGGCCCATGTCGAGCGGAGAAGCCGGGGCGCCCGTGGCGGGCGGCGCGGCGGGGGCGGCCGGAGCCGGCGTGGTCGCCGGCGGCGGAGCCTGCACGGCCGGTGCGGCCTGCACAGGCGCGGCCACCGAGGCCCAGGCGTTCACCTTGGCGGTGTCGACCCGGAGCCCGTCGGCCGCGAGGAACTGCTTGCGATCGAGCGGGGAGATCAGCGCGGTCTTCTGCTCCGGTGTCAGCCGGTCGCCGAGGGCCGCGATCATGAACTGCTCGACGAGCTGGGCGCCGGACTCCGCCAGTGCGGCGGCCCGGCCCTCCTGACGCGCGGCCTCCACCGCGCGCTGCTGCTCGGTCATCGAGGCCTGTCGGAGCTGCTCCAGCTCCGCGGCCTGGGCCTTGAGCTGGTCGTAGTCGGACATGGACTCGGCGCGGCTCTGCCACTTGCGCGAGTGGTAGCGCCAGTACGCGGCCTGCTGCCCTTCGGTCATCTGCGCCAGCGGCGTGCCCTCGGGGAATCCGTGCTCACCGTTGCCCGTGGCGGGCGCGGGGTTGGGCTGCGGAACCGGAGGGTTCGTCGGCGGCTGCGGCGCCGGCGCGGGGGCCGGCGGCTGCGGCGTCGGCGCAGGCGGCGTCGGGACCGGGGCAGGCGGCGTCGACGCCTGTTCGCCGGTCGGGGCCGGGGGCTCACCGGTCGGCTGGGAACCGCCCATGACGGGCCAGATCTCGGTGCCGCGCTTGGTGACGCCGAGTGCCCGCAGAGGCTCGCCCGTGCGCGGGTGAGTCAGGTGCGGGTGAACCGGCAGGTCGGGCTGAAAACGCATGATCTCCCCATGTCGGGTTGGTCGGATAAGCGCCCATGGCGGGCATGAAAAAACCCGCCTCGATGGGCGGGTGAGCGGCGCGTTGCGCCTGCTAGGAGCCGGAGATGATGCCCCGGGCTCGAAGGGCGACCAGCAAGGCGTTGAAGTCCGCCACCAAGCCGGCGATGTCCGTTGCGGTGCTGTTGTTGACGGCAGTCGCCGAACCGGTAAGCAGCCCAGCGTGTCCGTGGCTGCCAGCGGCGGCCTGCTGCGCCCCGGTGCCCAGCGTGCGCACCGACGCAGTCGCTGCCGCCTGGTCGGCGGTCAGACCGGCGTGGCTGTGGTTACCGGCGGCGGCCTGCTGCGCCCCGGTGCCGAGCGTGCGCACCGAGGCTGTTCCTGCCGCCTGGTCGGCGGTCAGGCCAGCGTGGCTGTGGTTACCGGCGGCTGCGGTGGTGGCTGTTGTGCCCAGCGAGCGCAGGCTGGCGACGCCCGCCGCGGCGTTGGCGGCCAGCGGGTCGCTGCCGCCCGGCTCGTGAGTGGCGGCGTGCGCTTCCAGGGCGCCGTCGCCTGCGGCCGGTCCGTACACGGTGCGGGTCACGCGATCCCCCTCACCGACACCCGGGGCGTCCCGGTGGAGATGAGCTTGACGATCGTGTTGCCGCTGGTCCTGGGGTGCACGATCAGACCACCGATGACTGCGGGGATCACCTGCGAGCCGGTGCCGCCTACGGTCGGGTTCTGTCCGTCGGTGCGGAAGTAGACGGCTTCGGCACCGTCTACGTTCAGGACCTCCACCTCGGGGAAGTCCTCGTCGAAGGTCAGCGTGGTGACGGTGTTCGCGGCCAAGGTCGCGTGCTGCGGAGATCCGGCCATGTCACACCACCTCTCGTGATGCGGCGGGGTTGGGAACTGGCATGTCGCGACCGGATCCGTCGCCTAGGCGGACGCCGGCCGCTCCGCGGTGACCCGGGCGCGTCGACTCGCCTCGCACATCCACCGCACGGTGTCCTCGTGGGGCCGCTGCGGGACCGTGACGCCGTGGACGTGGAACGACGTGCGCGCGGCCACGTGCTCGTCGAGTCGGCGAGAGATCAGCTCGTCGAGCTGGCGGACGATCTCCGTCAGCATCTCGGCGGACGCCGTCGGCTCCTCGATCTCCACCGGTTCGCGGGAGACGAGACCGCCAGCGGCACCCACGGATCGCGCGAACTCGTCGAACCGGCGCGCGAACGCATCGCCCTGGGAGGTGCCGGCGGCCGGATGTCCGTCCACGACGAGCAGGAAGCGGTTGTGCATCGCTCCGTCGATCATCTGGTCGGGAAGGTTCATGACCTGAATGCGCACGTCGGCGGGACTCCAAGCTGGGACGCGTGGGGATGGAGAAGGGCCGGACGGCGCGCATCCCCTCGCGCCGCCCGACCCTGGTCTGTGGACGTGACGGCTACACGCGGGCCAGCTGCCCGCGCACGTCGTCGATGAGCCGGTCGGCGTGCTCGATGGCCAGCGCCAGGTTCTGCTCGCCGGCGAGATAGCGGCGGCGCAGGTCGGCGGCGTACCGCTCCAGGCCGGGCAGGCGCTCCTCGGGCGGCAGCACCCGGTAGCGTCGCTGCGCCCGGGCGGCCTGCTTGGCGGTGCGTCGACGGGAACGGCCCCGCTTCAGGGTGTCTGGGGCCTCGGCCACGATCGGACCCAGCTCGCCGTCCTCGGTAACGACCACCCTGACGTACTTCAGGGCGCCGAACTGCCGCTTGCCGCCGCCGGTGCTGCCGGCAGCCTTGTACAGCCGCTGCAGGTCCTCGTCGTTGAGCTGCAACCCCGGGTCCGCGGTGCGCCGCACCGGCAGGACTGCGCAGTTGCAGTTGGCGTGGATCTCCTTGAGGTGCTCGCGGTGGTAGAGCCGGTCGGCCGCCACCACACACAAGCCGCACGAGAGCTTGCTCTTCGACAGCTCGGGCCGCAGGATCCGACGCCAGCCGATGATCTCCCGGTCGTCGAGCTGGGTGAAGAACTCGTGCTCCTGCTCGCGGGCGGCCAGCGCGATGTCGGTCTTGGCGATGGTCTCCGCCCGGTCGAGCGCGGCCTTCTTCGCCTTCTCCTTCGTCACGCCCGTCGACACCTGGTAGCGGTACTCGGCGGCGATGCGCGAGTAGACCTCGACCATGTCGATCGGCTCGAAGTCGCCCAGCCGCGGATCCGGCTCGCGCAGCACAGGGCGGCGCGGCCGGTCGACGTCCTCGCGCTCGGGCTCCACGTCCGGGTCGAACGCCGGGTCCTCCCAGATCCCGTCGTCGTCCCAGGTGTCGTCGTCGGCCCACACATCGTCGTCGAACGGGTAGTCGTCGTCGAAGTAGTCGCCGATGCCCAGCTCGCCGGACGGAATGACCTCCAGGTCGTCGATGTCGTCGACCACGTCGGCCAGCTCGTCGGTGAGGGCTCGCCGCAGCCGGGTGACATCCACCGCGCCGACCGGACGGTGCGTCCGGCCGGTCATCGTGGTCATCACCCGCGCCAGGTAGGCGTCGGTGACCTCAGCCATGCGCCGCTGCGCGGGCTGCACCACCCGCAGCGCCTCCAGGGCGGCCACGGCGATCAGCCCGGTGTCGTACCAGTTGCGCAGCACCCGGAACGGCGCCAGCGCACCTGTCACCGCGAGCTGCGTGAGCTGCTCCCGGATCGTCGCGTACGTCTCGACCAGCGCGTAGATCTGCGCCAGCTCGGCGGCCGTGAGCTGACCGTCGCGGGTGGGCACGTCAGCTCACCTCCGCGCGGCTCCTCCTGGCTGTCGGCAAGCCCTGCGTCGGGTTGGCCAGCGGGTCATCCGGCGTCGGAACGTCCGGCACGCCCGGCGCGGCGCGACCGCGCTGCGGCCGAGAGCCCGGCGGACCCTGTGGCGCCAGATCTGTGCCTGCCAGCTGCGCGGCCTGCGCGGCCAGCTGAGCCTCGAAAAGCAGCTCGTCGGCGCGCTCCGCGGCCATCCGGTCGATGTCGCCGGGCGAGAACTCCCAGATCGTCGACATGCGGGTGCGCCACGGGATGTCGGTGGCCTTGCTCGCGGAGTCCGCGCGCTCGATCAGTGACAGCCGGTGCGGGGAGCGCCACAGCACCTGCAGCTTGGCGAGGTCTGCGCGATCGACCTGGCGCAGCTGCTCGAAGGCGAGGCTCATCACCCACGCCCACGGGTGGGACGTGCGGGTGATCCGGTCCTCGACCTTGAACACCAGCTCCTCGCGCTGCAGCATCGCGCCCTCGGCGCTCTGGTTCGCGCCGCTCGGCATGAAGCTGTGCATCGGGGTCTTGGACACGCCGGCGAGCGTCTGGATGTCGTCCTTGACGGCGCTGAGGATGCCAGTCAGGTCGACCTGGCCGGACTCCCAGATGTCGGCGCTGGCCGGCAGCAGCCAGAGCGCCGCCGGGTCCATGGAGAAGACCTGGCTGTAGTCGATCCTCTGGCCCGCCTTCGGGTGTCCCGCCGGGTACTCCAGCGGGACGCCTTTCACGGCCCGCTGCTTGTAGGCCTGCAGGACGGTGATCGTCATCCGCTGCAAGATCACGTTGTTGATCCGGTTGAGCAGATCGATGTGCTGCTCGAACTCGCCGAGCCCGTCCTCGTTGACGAACCGGACCACCGGCATGCGGTTGTGCGGGAGCGTCTGCCCCTCCGCCCCGCCGCGCTCGGTGTCCCAGTCCCAGGTGCGCGGATCGAACGACAGCACCAGCGACGAAAGCACCTGGTGGGGCGAACGATCGGTCGGCGCCCACCCGGCCAGGCCGAGCCTGCTCTTCCGTGTCGCCACGTAGACCTTGCCCGGCAGGTAGACGTACGCGCGGTCAACGCCGTCGACGTCGTCATGCTGGATCTTGAGCGCCGCCAGTGGGCGCCACGGGATCCGAGGGTCCGGCTCGGCGACCATCGTCCGCGGGTCTTCGGCGGTGATAACCGGAGCGCCGGTCTCCTCGTCGACGGGGCCCACGATGACGTAGGCCTCACCCATCGTCAGCATCATGCGGTGCAGGTCGGCCGAGCGGACGTCCATGCCGGCGCGCTTCCACAGCGCGGCGGCGTCGGCGTCACCGGTCTCGTCGTCGTCCACCGCGGTCCTGAATCCAGTCGGCGTCATCCGTTCCGACACCGCGCTGACGATCAGGCCCGCGAAGTTCGAGCGGCTCTGCTTGAGGAAGATCCGGAAGCTCTCTCGGGCCGCTTCCAGCCCGTCGGGCAGAGGGGCCTCGCCGCGGCCGAAGTCGTACAGCAGCTGTAGCCGGTTGCGCCGGTTGCGGTCCGCGAGCTGGTTGAACAGCCTGTGCAGCCACCACCCCGGAGAGCGCCGCTGACTGACGTCGATCGCCACCGACACCCCCTCTCGGGCTGGTTGCTGCACTCAGGCCCACAACACCGTCTCGGGACGCACTGGGCGGTGGACTGGCCCGCCGGCTCGCATCTGGCGGGCCGGTCACTTTTCGCGGCCCTGCAAGGCCAGCTCGCCGGCGCGCTCGATGGCGCGCCAGCAGGCGGGGTGGTTCCGGAGACATCGCCCGGCATGCCACCGGGCGTCGCACACGGCGCAGCAGCCCGGCAGGTCGTAGTCGATCTGTGGCCAGCGGCGCCCGCTGCGCACCCTGCGACTCAGCGCCACATCCCATGGCGCCGGCAGCGGAGCCCACCTGTCGAAGGCGACGCATGCGGCCGTCCAGGCGCTCTGCAGCTCGCTCTCGATGCTCCAGCGCAACCAGTCCATCGGCCCGCCGAAGACGCCCGCAGGATGCCCGCGCGCAGCGGCCCATCGGGCGCGCCGGCGGGCCTGGCGATAGTCGCGGAGGATGATCACGGGCACCCCCTCAGCGGACACGCATCGGGACGAAGCTCATCCCGTCGTCAGCGCCGACGCCGGCCGCGACGCAGTCGCCCCGAGCTTCGTAGGCGAGCACGGCAGCCATGGCACCATCGATCTTTTTCGGACTTTTCGGAAAATCCTTCGAGATGGTGATGCCCGCCCGAGAGACGCGACGGCGAGCATTAAGAACGTGCGTCTTCAGCGTTGACGCGCGGGCCTTGGCGTCCTCGTCGTCCAGCTCGAACTCGGGGGTGTAGGACAGTGTCTGCAACTGGACCGCCTCGTAGAAGCGCTCCAGGGCGGCCACGATCGCCCGAGGTCGGTTCGTCCACCATTCCAAGGGTCGACCCTGGGTGGCCTTGACGAGCATCTGCTCGCCGTACTCCGAGGTCCACTTGTCGCACCACTCCTGCATGTACGGCGGGTCCATGAAGAAGGCCGCGACGCGGAAGCGCTGCATCGTGCTCGTTACCAGGGCGTCGACAGCGGCGCTGTCCACGCGCCAGTCGTCGCCGAGGTAGTCGGCCGGCCGCTGGAAGACGCCGAGAAGCTCCAGATGCCCGTCGGAGATCCTGCAGGCAACGAGCGCGACCGCATCGTCCCGGACGGCGCCGTCGAGTCCGAGCGCGACCAGGTCGCCGTCGACGAGGCGCTTGTCCGGACGCTTGCACGCCGCCCACTCCTCTGCCGCGATCCAGGCGTCGGATGCCGAGGTCTGGGCGTTCAGGAAGTACCGACGGGAGTCCGCGACCTGCTTGCGCGGGTCGTAGAACTCGTCGATGATCGCTTCGATGTCCTGCCAGGCAATCGCCTCGCCGAACGCTTCCTCGATCGCGACCCGCAGCTGGTCGGCCTTCGTCAGGTCGCTGACCTCGCCCCAGCGATGGTCATAGAGCAACCTCGATCGCCTGGTGCGGCCCTCCTTGATGGCCTCGGCCAACTCGAAGGTGCTCTCCGCGACGCTGTTCTCCCCAGGGGCGAACATGGTCGTCGTTTCCAGGTACCAGGTGCCCTCGGCCTTGCGCTTGAGCAGGTTGCGGCTCGTGGTGTCGTACATGCGCCGCAGCTCAGGGGTCGTATAGAGATGCGTCTCATCGAAGGCCACGAATGTTTCGAGGCCACCGTCCTTCGAGGCGGACGACGCGGTCGACGGCCGAATTTCCCCGCCCTCCGGCAGGAACACCCGGGTCAGGCCGGCGTCAACGCCAGGGACGTGCGCGAGCGGGCACGACGGGTCGGTCAGGTTGTAGTAGACCGAGTCGTAGATATTCCCGCTTTGCCCCTCTTCGGTCGCCATGATCCGGACCATCGGGTACGCCACCGGCTTGCCCATCGGCTCGCCCGGCTCGTAGCGGTAGGTGAAGCCGAGCCCCCACGGGTCCCGGTAGACTTCGCCGCCCTTCGCCCAGCCAGCGAACCGACACGGACCGAGCGCCTCGAAGAGCGCGAACCGCGCCGCCAAACCGCTTTTGTCGCAACCCTTCGGCCGCGAGAAGAACACCGAGTCGTACGGTGAGCGGCCGTTCTCATCGAGCGCGTAGACGTCGACGACGAAGCCCATCATCTCGTCGCCGTGGCGGATCGGCTGGCCGATAACGCCGCCCCTGCCGTGGCGGACGAACCACTCCATCCAGGCATTGGCGAGCCACCCAAGGCTGCGGGTGCGGGTGGTGCCCGGGGCGCGCACCAGTGTGCGCGGCATGCGTCAGCCCGCCGCGACGCGGGCGCGACGCGAGTCGATACCCACGACGTTCCCGCCGAACTCGCCAGGAGCCGTCGCCGGCGACGGCTCCTCCTCGACCTCGTCGACCGGGTCTACGTACCGGATCATCAGCTTGCGGCGCGCCTCGCGGGTGGTGCCCATCTGGTCCTCGCGCCGGCGGATCTCGGTGCTCTTGGTCGAGTGCACGACGCCCGAGTGGTACTCGGCCCACCAGTCGTTCTTCATGTACGCCGTCTCCAGGGCGAACACCCAGTCCGACGGCTCCCAGAGAACGCAGTGCGGCATGCGACACACCTGCTCCCACCACGCCTCCACCTCGGGCAGCCACTTCGGGCCACCACGCTTGGGCTTCGGCAAGTCGAGGGACGGACCCTCGTACGGCAGGTTGACGACCTCGGTCCAGTCCCCAGAGGGGGCCCGTCCGTGCTTGTTGGCCTTGGCGGCCGGGCCGGTCTTGGCCATGATGATCAACTCCCATGGCGGGAAGGAGCCGCGGCGCCCATGCCGGGGCCGCGACTCGTGGAAGGTGCAGAAGTCAGGGCTGCAGAAGCGGCGTCTGCGCCGTCAGCGGCACCTCGTCGAGGTGCTCGCCCTCCACCACCAGGTGCAGCAGGTGGGGATCGTTGGTGACGTACATCCGGACCGCGCGAGTCCCAGGCGGCAGCCGCAGGGCGTTGGCGAGCTGCGGCATCGAGAGCGTGACCTTCGCCCGTCGAGACGTCTCCGGCGTCAGCGCGCTCGTCAGCTCTGCGCACGTCGAGCAGTCCCGGTGCGCCTCGACCACCGCCGGGTTCTTCGTCATCGCCCGCAGGGTCGCCCCCGGGTTCGCGCGCATGTCAGCGTGGACCTCGTCCGGCGCGAACGGGCTGTACCTGCGCATCTCCATGCCGCCGAAGCCGCTCATGCTGCCTCCTCGGGGGCGTCGAGAACCTCGACCTGGACCGGGCCCTGGGAGTAGATGTCGCGCCGGCAGGCAATGTCGGCGGCACCCGCCACCGCGGCAGCCGTCGGCACGTCGGTGGCCAGGAAGGCGTCCAGCGCGCCAAGCGCGACCGCCTCACCGGAGCCGATCGCCGCGCGGCCGTCCAGGTGCGCCAGGGCGGTGTGGTGGTGCAGCGTCCAGAGCAGGCCGTTCCAGCCGAGCAGCAGATGGTTGTCCATCTGCCCGTCGTCGACGATGCCAGCCTCGACCGCGGCCTTCGTGATGACGCCAGCCAGCTCGTGCGCCCAAGCCTGATAGCTCTCGCTCTCATCCGGCGCAACCGGCAGCTTCAGCTTCGACAGGAAGCCCGACAAGCCCCAGTGGCCGGACAGTCCGAGCAGGACCTCGTCGTCGCCAGCGTCCAGGCGCAGGATCTTCATGCCGAGTCCGACGACCGGCCGGTTGTAGAGCGTCAGGCAGCTGTCCGCCGCCATGAAGACCTTGCCGTCGACCGCAGCAGCGACCACCGTCGTCACCGTACCTCCAGAGGCTCGGGACTACAGCAGTCCGGGATGCTTGCCGACCGGTCGGCGCTCGCGCGGTCGCGCGGCAGCGCCCTCTCGGCCACTCTTCGAGCTGTGGTGTCCAGGGCAGAGCCACTGGAGGTTGTCGAGGGTGTGCAGGTCTCCGGCCTCGACGTGGTCGCAGTCTCGGCCAGCCAGCGGGCAGCGGCGACCGTCGTCGCCGACGTGCTCACATCGGCCGCCGGCGCGCTCACGCACCTCGGCCCGCAGCTGCTGCCAGTTCGGCGGCAGGCGCCGCCGGCGAGTGCTTCCCGCCCACTTCCCGGACACCGACACCTCCTTGCCGGCGCGCGGTCAGCCGCGGTCGCCCTCCCCCTGGTCCTCGTGCACCTGGGAGGTAGTCAGGAAGTCGGCGGCCACGATCGTGATGGCCAGGCATGAGAGGAACAGCATCAGCTGCTCGAATGGAGCGAACTTGCCCTGGTACGACCAGACCCACCAGGCCGACGCCGGCCAGCCGACGATCGACCCGATCAACAGCACCCAGGCGACCCGGGTGCGGATCCTCTTCGTTCGTGGCGACGTCACGCAGCGACCAGGGTGGAACGAGAACGCGGCGGGCGGGCTTCCTGCTGGGCCGCCCCAGTGCTCGGCGCCTGCCGCTCCTCGTGCGCGCGGACGCGGGAGGAAGAAGGAGTCGCTCGGAGCTGGGCTGCGGGCCTCGTGCCGCCTCGCCGCGAGTTCGGGTTGTGCGCGGTATCGCGCTCGGCGTCGAGGATGTCCCCGAGCCTGTAGAGCAGGTTGCCGTTCGCCAGCCGCTTCGTGGTCAGGAACTGGCGCTCTCCAGCGTCGTTCAGCCAGCCCCGAGCACGCCACTTGCCGATCGAATCGGGGCTCACGGCGGTCACCATCGCGGCTTGGGCGCGGGTGACGAAGGCGTCCCGGTTGATCCGCATCAGTCACCTCCCATGGAAACACTGAAGCCCCAGACCACTGTTGGCCTGGGGCTTCGTGCGCCGTGTGGGTAGAGATCACCCGTGAGCACACGATGACACGAACCGGGCAGAAACGGCAACTGACACGGAAATTCGATCACCCAAAGTTTTCGAACCCGGACGCACCGCGAGGCCCAGAACGTACCGGTGCCGCGCGGCCCCGGGGGGGAGGGTACCCCCCCGGGGTATGGCGGGCAGGGTTGGGCATCGTCCGGCAGGCAGGTCGGCCGGGTCAATCGTCCGAACGGGGGACAGCGAAATTCATACGTTCGTCAGCGTGTCCGATTCGGGGGGATACGTGGGTATCTAGATAAACGTCTAAAAGGCCCTCAGAGCCACGCTGAACGACTTTCACGAGGTGGCCGGTATGGAGACATGCACGGAGTCAAGATCAATTCGATATCGGTAAATGTCCTCTAGCTATTGACTACCGGTCGGTAATGGTGTTCGATCGCGCGCCGCGCGCCGCGCACAACGCACACAAGACAACACAGTCTCAGGTCTGAAAAGGCGATCCGATTGTGTCAGGGGTTGTATCAACCGGGCCGCCCCGGGGTGGAGCTGGTTTGTGTCACCCGTTGTGGCAACCAACAGGGAGGGATCGGGTTTGTATCAAGGTTTGTGTCAACTTTGAAAACCTGGGTTGACAGACTGGCGTACCGCATCGTTTACTACTTGCGCCCCGGGCAACCGGGGCCGGTCGGATCTTTCGATTGGGCAGGCCGAAAACTCAGGTTGACAGCTAGCTCGAACGGGTGAGAGGATCGAATCCCCCGGGAAACCGGGGGCGGTCGGATCTTCCGATTGGGCAGGCTGAAAACTCAGGTTGACAGCTAGCTCGAACGGGTGAGAGGATCGAATCCCCCGGGAAACCGGGGGCGGTCGGATCTTCCGATTGGGCAGGCTGAAAACTCAGGTTGACAGCTAGCTCGAACGGGTGAGAGGATCGAATCCCCCGGGGAACCGGGGCGACCCCCCTGGGGGAGCCGTTTCGGCGGTGACCCTGGATGGTGTGTCGTTGTTTGTTGAGAACTCAAGAGCAGTGGCTGCGTTCCCCGCTTTGCGACGGGGGAACTAGATTGCCAGAGCTGAACGGCCCGGGGTGCTATTGCCCGGGTGGAGACAGGGCCACCCCGTTAGGGGTGAGGGACCCTGTGGCCTGTTCAGACACCGTGACTAGGCACGTTGTGCTAGGCAACGTCACGAACCATTCCCCCGGGGCGGAACCGGGGGAGCGACCGGCCGGTGAGATGGCGGGGTGCGTTAATGGGACCTTAGTAGGTGCATTATGCCGAACGGTACTCCCTGTATCCCTATATCCGGCACGGCGCGCGGAAGATAGAACCTGCTACCCGGTTAGACCCGGCGCGCGTAATCGCGTGGGATGGCTATCAACGTATGGGATAGATGACGGATCAAGAGACACGCACACGTAACGGCGGATACCGAACAATCAGAACGGCGCGGGTAACCGTGCGCGGGATTGTTTCGGGCGTGGAAGCCATGGCTGCAACGTTACCGGTCGGGGGGAGTGAATGATGGGGGGAATTATACCCCGGTGGAGGCATGCGCAATTGCCATAGACGATTGCGGGATAATGCTGAAACACAAGTCGCACGGATTAATCCACGTAATAGGATTGTCTCTTCAGTGAACAAATCCGCTTAGCATGCGGGAGCATTCAAAGACAGTACCGGAGTCTGTCGGACTATCCATCCGACGGGCAAAGGCTGGCACGAGCGTGAACGCATGCGGCGCGGGCGCAAGTCTGTCCGCCACCCGGGCCGTGTCTTCCTGGCACGGATTCCCCCGGGTGGCGTACGGGATAAATCTGATCCCACCCGGGACCGTTGCCAACCTGGCACGGTCCCGGGTGGCGTTCGGTACGCGATTTGTGGAGACGGTGCCGGGTGGTCTGGCTCAATCGGCCATCCGGCACCGTGCCTATACCTCACGTAACGAACACAAGGGGTGCATCATGCGCGCTGACATCCTCAAGCCGGGCCTGGTAATCGACGGCGTCCGGATTCGGTCCCGGGTTCCGTTCGTGCAGAACCGGGCCAAGATGATCCGCGTGGTCATGGAAGACAGGACCACGCGCACCTTTCTGGCCTCCGCCGAAGTGACGGTCGGTGGGCCGCGTCAGGAGTGGTTCCCGGCCGGTCCGGTCCGGGAGAAGGATCACCGCAGCCCGCAGCCGAACCGGAAGCCTCGCGCGTCCGACGGCCGGTGGGAGGGCGAGTCGGGCGGGTTCCACGTGACCATGGTCAGCCGGATCTCCGCGTACGACCTGACCGGGCGGCAGCTTGCCCGGTCCGCGCAGGGTCCGTCCGGTCGCCGCTACAGCAGGCGCTGACCCTCCGTGCACCCCTGATGGTGTGCCGGCCCGCTCGCGGTCCGGTCGCCGTCACCTGCTGCACGGCAGGAGAATCGAGGGATCATCATGCGCGGAATCGGTCAGCACATGCTTCCGGCGGCGACTCAGCCGGAGCCGGCCGACAACACGAGCATGTACGTCTACGCCCAGGTGGAGGAGTGGCAGCGGAGCTGCCTGCCCGTACACCCGGAGATCGCCCGCGAGATCGCGGCGTGGTGGCACGCCCCCGCGCCGCACTACGCCGGCCTGACGGCGTTCGCCAGCACCGGGACCCTACTCCAGCGCGAGTGGGAGCCGGAGGACGAGCCGACCCGGGTCGAGCGCGAGCGGCCCGTGATCCTGGACGAGATCGACCGGGAGATCGGGACGGAGGACATGTACCGGCCGGAGATCACGCCGCTGTGGGCGCTGCGCCACTACGTGCAGAACGCCTGCCGCGCCGCCGGGTGGGCGTACTGACCGTGTGCTGACGGTGGGGCACCGTGCCCCGGTCGCGAACGATGCGGCCGGCCGGACCGGTGCCACCGCCACCTGCCGCACGGGCAGGAGACTGGCGAGGTGAAAACATGGGCGCTCGGACCATCACCGAGGAGACCATCGGCGGCCTGTTCAACGAGGGCAAGCTGACCCCCCTGGAGTTCGGCCTGCGGTGGGTGGAGGTGCGCCAGTACGGCGACTGCCACCCGTCGGAACTGACCCCCTGCAAGCACGACGACGAGACCAACACGGTCACCGTGTCGGTCTACCACGTCTACGGGGAGCAGCGGCTCGGCCAGCCCTGGTCGGAGTACACCTGCCCGAACGTCTGGGCTACGGGTGGCGACGTCGAGGGCATCGGCGGCGAGTACGTGAACGGTGGCACGTTCAGCTACCTGGGCGACGACCGGGAGCTGTGCGACCGGATCTACCGGCGGGCGGCCGAGGTCGCGGACTGACCGTGCGAGTGATGGTGGGAGCCGGGCGCGCCCCGGCTCTCCGCCACCGTCGCATGGCGGAGAAAGCGAGGGACGAGTCATGTCCGTCACGATCAACCTGTCCGACATCCTCTGCGTCACCTGCGGGCAGTCGCCAGAGGAGGGCGCGCCGCGCAAGATTGGCGAGTGGGACGATGCCGGGCACACCGACAGCGCCCACCACCCGGCCTGGTCCCAGCGGTCGTTCCCGGGCAGCATCTGGGCCGCGCACCCGCAGCAGGCGCTGTGGTACGGGGAGGTCGTCGTGGCCAAGCCGGGCGAGGACACCGACTACTTCTACGGCTACGCGGACTGCGAGTACGAGCCGTCCGTGGACGAGCTGGTGCCAGCCGGGTGGGAGGTCCTGGAGTCCAAGGTCAAGCCCACCCCGAATAACCCGGCCTGGGAGCCGGAGCCGGAGCAGGACTGACCGTGCATCGATGGTGGGGCACCGACTGCGCGTCGGTGCCGCCGCCACCCGTGCATGGCGGGAGGAAGTGAGGGCAATCATGCCCGACGGCAACCTGTACGACGCGCTGAAGGCCATCGAGCGGTGCGACCCGGACGGCGGGGAGCGTCAGCCCACCGAGGCGGACTATGTCGCACACGAGCGGTGGGCCGTCCAGACGTTCGGGCAGAGCGTCTGGGACACGTACCGGCGGGGCGGCTGGGGCGAACCCAGCTACGCCTGACCGTGCGGGTGATGGTGCGGCATCGGGTGTGCCCGGTGCCGTGCCACCGTCGCATGGCGGAGAGACGAGGTGGAGACCATGGGTGGCAAGCTGCACGAGAACCCGCACGTCGAGCGGGTGCTGGTCGCGCTGGACACGGCGCGCCGGGAGGCGAACCTGGCGGGTCATCCGTACGACATCGGGTTCACTGGTGTGGACGAGCCGTACGGGATGATCGAGCGGGCGCTGAAGCGCACGCTGACCCACGCCTTCCCGGACGTGGACGCGGACGCGGTCTACCACGCGCTGATCGACTCCGGCGAGGACATCGGGTACTGCGTGGACGCGCTGCGCCGGGAGAAGGCGGACCGGGCCAAGCTGCTCGACCCCTACCGGGAGTACGAGCGGCCGGCGGAGTCCGGGCGCTACGGCGCGCGGATGTGGGAGCTGCCGAACGGGTGGGGCGTGTCCCTGGTGCCGTACGCCCGTCACGACGAGGAAGCGGAGCGGCACGCCATCGCGCGGGAGGACTTCGGGATGGCGATCGGGGCGTTCGTAGGCGGCGGGTTCGTGATCGACAACGAGCGGTCGGCGACCATCGCGCGGGTGGGCGGCCTGGACTTCGTCGAGACCATCCTGTCCGACACGATGGAGCTGCCGCCGCGCTGACCGCGTGTGGATGGTGCTGGCCGGGCGAGAGTCCGGCCGGTGCCACCTGCCGCGCGGGCAGGAGATTGGCGAGGTTGACATGACCACGACGACGGCCGTCAGGCACTGGCACGTGGCAACGGGCCTGGTGGGCTACGGCCCGGACGGGGCGGACGGGTACGGCACGGCGATCGAGCTGACCGACGTGGCGGACCTGATCCGCGACGAGCTGCGGCAGGCTGCCGACTCCGAGGACGAGGGGTCCCGGAGCGAGGCCGAAGCCGCGGACTTCTCGGAGGCGTGGAAGCTCAAGACGCGCGCCGAGCACCTGTCGATCCTGGCGGAGACGTTCAGCAACGACCGGGCCAACGCGCCGCTGTACGCCGGAAAGCCGGAGATGTGGGCGGACACGATCGAGACACTGATCCGGCAGCACTTCCCGCTGGACATCAGCGACCGCTCCCGGTTGTACGTGTGGCCGTGTGCGGAGCCGGGCTGCGAGCACCTGGCCGACCTGGAGCGGTGACCTTCGGCGTGCGCTGACGGTGCCGGCCGGACCGACGCGGTCCGGCCGGTCGCCGCCCGCTACACGGCGGGAGATTGACGAGGTCACCCGGTGAACATCGCCGAGACGAGGGAAGAGATCCGCGCGCAGGTCGCGGAGCACCTGACCATGTGGGCGGGCAAGTGCATGTCGATCGAGGTCGGGGGGCTGTCCCTCGAACTCGCGCCGAGGGTTGGCGGACACATCGAGATCAGCCGCTTCGTGGTGCCGCGCGCCATGCGCGGCGAGGGGGTCGGCACGGCCGTCATGTGGTCCGTGGCGGCCTGGGCGGACCGGATGGGGTACACCCTGACCCTGACGCCGTCGAAGGGCTTCGGCGCGACCTCCGTGGCGCGCCTGGAGAAGTTCTACGGGCGGCACGGGTTCATCAGGAACCGGGGCCGGTACGCGGATCTCACGATCAGTGAGGCCATGCGCCGCGTGCCGCGCTGACCGTGCGCACCTGGTGCGGGCCGGGCGGAAGTCCGGCCCGTGCCACCTGCCGCGCGGCAGGAGATTGGCGAAGATCATCATGTGTGAGCAGGACATCGTCGACGCCTTCAACAAGGTCGCGGACAATTACCCAGGCGGGGAGCTGTACCGGCGGCTGACCGAGGCGTCGCGCAGGGCCGTGCTGGAGGGCATGGCCACCGGCTTGACGCTGGACGACTACCGGAAGGCGAAGGAGGGGCGCGGCGACCTCCGGGAGTACGCCGACGTGGTTGGCATCTACGTCCGGGACGAGCTGCGCGAGTACATCGACGAGGTGCTGCCAGCCAACGCGCTGCGGGACATCCTGTTGAAGCTGCTCGACCTGGATGACCGGAGCGTGTCGCTGGCGCTCGGGCAGCACTACCTGCCGGACCCCGACGACATCGACGCCGGGGCGCTGGTCTGACCGTGCGCACCTGGCGCGGGCCGGGCTATCGTCCGGCCCGTCGCCACCTGCCGCGCGGGCAGGGATTGACGAGGGAGGGCCATGTTTCCAGGAGCGTATGCCTCGGTGGAACGCAACGAGGCTGGGGAGCCGATCGGGTGGGACTACCCGTCCTACGACGAGCCATACGACCCGGACGACTACCTACCGCAGGACGACGAGGACGAGGACTGACCGTGCGCCGATGATCCTGGCCGGGCTGCTGTCCGGCCGGGGTCACCGCTGCATGGCGGAGAGAGTGAGGAACGGACATGCACATCACGTCGCGTGACTTGACGAACCTGATCGAGGACGTGAGCCGTGGGAAGCTGACGCCGGCCGAGGGGCATCGGGGGTCGAGCTGGGCGTACCGCGAGGTGATCGACCTGGCGAACTCGGTCCTGACGGGCGCGCCGATCGGTGCGGTCGTCATCGACTACGAGCGACGGCACCTGATCGACGGGCGCGAGCGACTGATGACGCTCGCCGCCATGTTCCTGCCGGCCGACGAGCGCCCGGCAATGCCCGTGGACGGCAGCGCGCCGCACCTGGTGGTGCGCGGGCTCGCCGAGGGTGACGGGTTCGAGGTGCTCATGGTGCGGGAGGAAGACCGGGAGCCGGCCGACCTGCCGCTATCCTGCCTGCTGCGCACGAGGCGGTTCCTCGCGTGGGAGCGGGCCGTAGACGGCGCGCACCCCGAGCAGGCGACAGGCATCAAGCGGCGCGGCGGGCGGCTCGCGCAGCGCCTGCACACGGCCAAGGTGGCCGTGATCGAGCTGGACGCCGAGGTGAGCCCGGACCGGGTCGCGCGGTTGGTGAACCGGCACCGGATCGGCTGACCGTGCGCTGATGGTGCTCGCCCGGCTTCGGCCGGGCGGGTGCCACCGCCGCACGGCGGAGGAAGTGAGGCGCTGAGATGGCGCGGATTACCGACGAGATGGTCAGCGAGATGAACGACCGGATCGCGCAGGCCCCGACGACCGCGCAGGCGTTCCGGCTTGCGATGGGCGTCAGCGACAGGATGCTGTGGCTGCTGCTCGACCTGAACCACATCAACCAGGACGAGGTCGGGTTGGGCAGGGGTGGGCGCGAGGCACTCGCGGTGGAGGCGCACGGCTGGCACCTGTACTACCGGGACGACGACACGCCGGCTGACGGGTACGGTCCGTGCGAGCTGGGCGGGTTCGAGGCGCACAGCCTGCGGCCGTGGGAGTGCCGGGGATGCAAGCGGCGCCCCATTGACCACCGGCGGGTGCCGGTGGCCGTGCGCTGATGATCCTGGCCGGGCGCGAGTCCGGCCGGGGTCACCGCTGCATGGCGGAGGAAGTGAGGGCTGACCATGCGGTACGTGATGGTGACCGCCACCGCTCTGGCAGCGATGCTGCCGGAGCAATACGAGCAGTGCAAGAACGACGATCGGTGGACCCTGGTCACCTCGACCGAGGAGACGTGCGCCACGGTCGGGCGCCGCGAGAAGGTGACGCACGTGGTCACCTGGGGTCCGCCGGACGGCAGGACCAGAGAGGGGTGCTGCGACGAGTGCGCCGGGTCCTACTCCCGACGGCCAGCGCTGGCCGCGCAGGTGCTCTGCATCTGGGCGGGCTGGGGCTGCACGCACGCGCAGCTCTAACCGTGTGCTGATAGTGGCGGCCGGGCCGAGGGTCCGGCCGCTGCCACCACCGCACGGGTGGAGAGAGGCAGGGCGGATCATGCCGCGCACCATCACGACCACGCGCACCGTGTTCAAGTTCGAGGAGTTGAGCGAGGACGCGCAGCAGCGGGCGGTTGAGCGGATCGCCGAGAAGATGGCGACGACCTGGTGGGACCAGCACGACAACGACGACATCGGCGCGACCATCGTCTACAAGATGGCCGAGAAGCTGCGCACGCGGGGCTGGGACACCTTCGGGGAGGGAGACTTCCCCGGAATCCCCGGGGTCGAGCTGGTCGAGTGGGACCTGGGGCGCGGGCAGGCGGTCAGCTTCAAGGGAGCGCTGGACCGTGAGAACGCCCCCGCGCTGCCCTGGGCCGATGGAGTCGAGGCCGTAACCCTCGGCGGCATCCCGGGCTACGGCATCGGCCAGTCCGTCTACGTCGAGACAGACGGCGAGGCCGAGACCGACGAGGAGGTGGCGCGGGTCGGCGCGGCGGCGGAGGCGATGAAGAGCGCCGTCGAGGATGCCATCCACGCCGCCTGGCAGGCAGGCAAGGAGCAGGAGGAGTGGAAGGGCGGCGAGGAGCGCGCCCGCGACTGGATCGAGGCGAACGAGCCCGAGTTCGACGAGTCAGGCAACCTCGACCACTGACCGTGCGCTGACGGTGGCCGCCGGGCCGATGGTCCGGCGGCTGCCACCTCCGCACGGGAGGGGAAAGCAGGGGTAGGCACATGATCATCAACCTGGAGTCGCCGCAACGGCAGGCGTCGACCTACACGCCGGGCACCGTTCAGGACGCGGCAGAGCGCGAGCTGCGCATCATGCTGGAGGAGTTGCGCGACGAGGGCAAGGTCGAGCAGTACGGCCGGGAGCTGCGCCGGGCGGTGGTCTTCACGAGGGCCGGCAATGGTCCGACCTGCCTGGTGGTGTTCCTCATGGACTCCGACGGCGACCCGATGTCGGCGTTCGTGGACTACAGCGAGCGGCACGACGCCGCCATGCCGGTCCCGGAGCCGTACGTCCAGGAGCTGTACGACGCACTGCGCGCCTACGGGCGCTGACCGCGCGCTGATGGTGGTGCACCGACCCCGGGTCGGTGCGCTGCCACCACCGCACGGGTGGAGAGAGGCAGGGCCGACCAATGGCCGACAGCGTGGAGAATTGCACGGAATGGGTCCGCAAGTGGGTGCTCAACGACCCCTCGGAGATCCTGTTCGAGGCGCAGCGACACGCCCGGCGCAGCCCGGAGGACCTGGAGGAGTTCATCGTCGGGGTGCTGCGCGCACCGAAGGAGGGTACGGCGGCGTGGTACACGCGCCGCGAGCTGTCCGACGTGGAGCTGGAGACCAGGATCGACTGGTCCGCGTTGGCCGACGACATCCTGTGACCACGCACTGATGGTGGCGCACCGCCCCCCGAGGTCGGTGCGCTGCCACCACCGCGTGGTGGAGGGAGTGAGGGCAACATTATGGGCCGCACCTTCGTCGAAATCGGCGAGGCGACTTACCGCGGACGGCACCCACTGCCGCACCAGTCGCGGCAGATCCGCCGCGACCTGCACGGGGAGGACATCCTCATGAACCCGGGCGCGGAGGCGCGCGGGTACCGACTCACGGCCGAGCAGATCGAGGACCGGCGACAGGGCCGGACGCCTCGGGCCGAAGCGCCGTACGAGTTCCTGATCTACTTCCCGGGTCGGCCGTCGCTCAACTGGACGGCGTTCTACAGCCGGGCCGAGCTGGACGCCTGGCTGGACGCCTACGCGCTGACCCTGGACGGCGACCCGGAGCCCGGCGGGTATTTCGAGGTCCGCCTGCCGGCGACGGACGCCGACTGGCAGCCGGCGACCCTGGCGACGGCGTTCGAGACACTGGACGACCTGCGCCGGATGGGCGCGGCCATCCAGTGGAAGGGGACGCGGCACCTGGTCGGGCAGTGGAGCGCCACGCACGACGATGGCAAGCTGACCAGCGCCAGCGTCTGGAGCAAGACCGAGCGGCGGTGGTTGACGCTGGTCGAGCCGCGCGGCCTGCCGATCCCGGAGCATCAGCGGTGCGCGGCGACGCACCCGGACTTCCCAGAGATGCGCTGTGAGCGCCACGTACACCCCGACACCCCGAACTACCCGAACCACGTGACCGAGCACCAGAACGGGCTCAACAAGTGGGAGTCCTGGCACTGACCGTGTGCCGATGGTGGCGGCCGGGCTTGCGCCCGGCCGCGCGCCACCTGCCACACGGGCAGGAGAAAGCGAGGCAGCGATGGACAGCAAGACGATCCAGGAGGCATACACCGGGCGGGAGGAGGCCACCATGGACCGCGTGGTGCGCTTCCTGCGGGACAACTACGGCCACTCGGACGGCTCCCCGCTCACCGAGGAGCGCCTGCTGGAGCTGACGATCAAGCACGCCGACGTCATCCGGACCGCGATCACCCTGGGCTCGTTCGCCTACTACCCGGGCGACAAGATCGCCGCCGCAGAGAGGCTGGAGTACATCGGTCCCGACGACGAAGGCTGACCGCGCATGGACGGTGGCCGCCGGGTTCGCCCGGCGGCTCGCCGCCCGTCGCACGGACGGGAGAGATGAGGGCGACATGCGTAAGCCGACGTACGACGACCTGATGACGGCCCGGGGTGACCGGATCGACCCGGAGGGGGTCTTCGACATCCTGCGCGATCTCCAGCGGACGGCAGCCGCCGCTGAGGCAGAGGAGGAGCCCGAGGACTTGGACTTGCTCGACCGGATCGAGTCGGTGAAGGCGCTGATCGAGGGACTGAACGGGACCGGCCTCGGCGCGGCGTACATCGCCGACCACCGGTGCACCCTGATCGCCGCCGACTACTTCGAGGAGTTCGCCCGCGACGAGGTCGAGGACACCTCGGGCATCCACCGCGACCACCCGGTGCTGTCGCACGTCAACTGGGCGGACTTCGCGGACGCGCTGCGCCAGGACTACAAACCCGTGACGGTCGAGCTGGGCGAGTTCGCCGGCACGTGGTGGGTGCGCGGCTGATCGTGCGGCTAATGGTGGTCGCCGGGCCGAGGTCCGGCGGCACGCCACCTGTCGCACGGACAGGAGGAAGGGAGGATCGACATGGAGCTGATCGACACTCGGCGCGAGTTCGTGGCCTTGGCCCGGCGGCTCGGAGTGCGACCGGACTGGCACGAGCCGGACGAGCGGGAGGTGGCCGCCCGCGTGCAGGGCAGCCACCTGGACAACGCGATGGGCGCAACCGGCGAGTGCGGCGAGCTGCGCGTGATCTTCTCGCAGGACGGCGAGGACATCGCAGCGGTCAATCTGGCGAACCTGTGCGCCTGGGCGAGTGTGCCCGCCGACGAGGTGGCGGAGCGCGAGCGAGCCGAGGAGCAGATGTACGGGCGGGAGCGCGCCTGATCGTGCACTGACGGTGCTGGCCGGACCGCGAGGTCCGGCCGGTGCCGCCCGCTGCACGGCGGGAGGATGCGAGGTCGGGACGGTGCCGGAGAAGACCTACGGCGAGCACAGCGCCGAGATGCGCGAGAAGTACGGAGAGGGTCTGACTGAAGCCCAGCACAACAAGGTGTACGCCTTTGCCTACGAGCGGGGGCACGCCTTCGGGTACAGCGAGGTCGAGAGCCACTACGAGGAGGTAGCCGAGTTGGCCCGAGGGCTGCTGGGGATCGACTGACGTACGCCGACGGTGCCACGCGGGCCGCAGGGTCCGCGCGGTGCCGCCCGCGCACGGCGGGAGAATGAGGGCACTCGTGGACGAGAAGTTTCACAGCAGGCACCTGGGCCACGACATCTACCGGAAGCACGGGACGGGCTACTTCACGGTGTGGCTCTCCGGTAAGGGCAACCGGGTAGCGGACACGCTGGACGGCGCGCACGAGTGGGTGCGCGAGCACCTGACCGAAGAGATGCGGAAGGCCATTGACGCCGCCCGGGGGCGCGGACTGGCGACGATGGCCCGCGAGGAGATCGAGAGCCACGCGCGGCACTCGCTGTTCTTCGTGCGGGTCGCCGACGACCTGGCCGCCGGGAGGGTGGCGGTCAACGAGTTCTACGTCTACGCGACCCGAGACGGCGACCGCCTGGAGGCGACGCTCGGGGCGTACAGCAGGGGTGCCGACGAGGCGATCGAGCTGGCGCAACGCGAGGGCGTTTACGCCGACGAGGTGTGGGTGCTGGCGGGCCACGCCGGTGCCTGGTGTGAGGTGGAGCCTCGTCAGGGCATCGCCTGACCGCGCGCTGATGGTGGTGCCCGGCCGCGTGCCGGGCACTCGCCACCTCCGCGTGGGAGGAGAGAGACGAGGTAGCACCATGACCATGCCGCTGACCCGGGGTGGCGTCATGCCGATCCCGGTCCCGACGACCATCAACCACCTCGTGGTGATGGGGGCCATGCCCGTCCAGGCGCGCCACGGCGAGCGCTGCCACCAGTGGGTCGTGATGTGCCACGACCCGGAGCGACCGGCGGGGCGCGACTACGTCACCTGGCGGGTCGGCTGCGACGGGCCGGGAGACCACTACGGCGCGTTCGTCGCCTTCGAGGGTGAGTACGACCTGAGCGAGGATCGGGCTCTGCGGAGCATGGTCAAGCGGGCCAAGTTCCGGCCGGTCCGAGAGGGCGAGATCACGGAGGGCGAGGAGGCCCTGGCGGCGGTGCTCGACATGGTCGCCCGGGTGCGCAACTCCCCCGACTGCGAGGAGATCACCGTCGAGGACGTGCGGGAGCTGGTACCGCACAGCGTCTTCAAGCTGCTCTGTCCGTTCCGGGTGGAGGGCGACTGATCCGTGCGCGAACGGTGCTCGCCGGGCCGAGGTCCGGCGGGATGCCGCCCGTCGCACGGACGGGAGGAAGCGAGGCTCGACCATGAGCGACGACGAGTACGTGAACCACACCTACACCTTCGACGCACCGGCCACCGTGACGCTGCACGTCGAGGCGGACAGCGAGCAAGAGGCGTGGGCCAAGGTGCGGGCGGCGCTCGGGGCGGAGAACCCCGACATCGAGTTCGCCCCCGGGGTGATCGTGCACGAGCTGGCAATCGGCGAGGCCCACGTGGACTGGAGCGTGGCCGAGGTGGCCCTGTCCAGCGGGCCGGCGGACACCGAGGACGACGGCGGGGACGACCCGGACGACGAGGTCGACCACGACTCCACGCGCTGATGGTGCTGGCCGGGTGCTGCCCGGCCGGTGCCACCGCCGCGTGGCGGAGAAAGGCAGGGAAGCGGTGACTTCCTACAGCATCTACTACCCGCAGTCCGACGACCCGCAGGAGGTGTGGCGGTCGCGGGTGGAGACCTTCCTGAGCGGCGCCGCCCGAAGCTTCCTCGACACGGCCGAGGTCGTCACCGAGGAGGAGGACCCTGCCGAGACGGAGGAGGCGTACGCCGTGTGGTGGCACTCCGAGCGGCGGGGCTGGGAACTGGACGCGATCCACCCGGACGACCGGCCGCGGTTCGTCAAGCGGCTCGGAGACTTCGCGGGCGAGAACCCGGGCGACCTGGCCCTGGTGGTCAACCAGATCCTGGAGGACGCGCGTCGGCTCGGGCACGCCTACGTCCACGACGTCGACACCGCCTGGTACCGGGCGGGCGAGCTGTACATCTACAACTCGCAAGGCCAGGGCATCGGGCTCTGGGAGCACGGCGACGCCGGCAAGCGACTGAGCGAGCGCATCGGCTACCACCCGGTGCGCGGGTTCACCTACCCGCCGGGCGACGAGCGCGGCCGATACGTGCAGATCGAGGAAATCTGACCGTGCGCTGACGGTGGGGCATCCGGTGCGGCCGGGTGCCCGCGCCACCACTGCATGGGTGGAGGAAGAGAGGGCCGGTCATGGCCAACCTGTTCAGCTTCGTCGCCGAGATTCGCCGAATGGCGACCGATGGTGACCTGGCCCGCCTGGCGATGCCGGGGGTCAGGCTTTCGCAGATCAACAGGCTCAGCCTCAGCGGTACGTCGTACCTCGCCGAGGTTCGTGACGAGCTGGCCGACTTCGTTGAGGAGCACGGCCGACTCCCGCGCGAGGCGGAGCCGGACGAGATTGCCGCAGCCCCGCTGGGCACCCGCGACGACGCCCACGTATGGGCGCTGTTCGTCGGGCTGGGCGGCTGGCTCGATGAGGACGCGCCGAACCGCTCTCTGACCACCGACGGGGCCACCCGCACGCTGGAGGGCATCGGGCGGCGGCTGGTCTACGCCCTGCTCGAACAGGCAGAGGAAGCCTGAACGCTCCCCGCTCGGGTGATGGTGGCCGCCGGACTCCAGCCCGGCGGCGCGCCACCGTCGAGCGAACAACTGGACGGAGAGGGAGCCGAGAGATGGGCAACAACATTGCGGACCGGCGCGACGTGGCGGTGCTGACGGTTCGCGGCCGAGGCTTCCGCGTGGAGCGGATTGCCTGGAAGAACAGCGACGGTCTGTCGTTCGACGTGCACGACGTGGCGACGGGCGTCTGCCTGACGGCCGAGTCGTACGACTGGCAGCCGCGCGAGGGTGACGTGGTGGAGTTGCTGGACCGCCTCAAGAGCGGCCTGGAGGACGGGACGCTCGACCCGCTCGACCACGACAGAGCCGAGCTGGCCACGGTGCTCGGCATCGAGTTGCTGCACGAGGGCGACGAGGACGGCGGCGACGACGAGGGAGGCGCGGACGGGCGCGAGGTGAACTGGCAGTGCCCGGGGTGCTTTGCCGTCTTCTACGTCGGTGAGGAAGACCTGGCGGTCGACCACGTGCAGATTCACTGCGACAAGGTCGACGGCGCGGGTCGGGCGCTGAGCTGACCGTACGAGTGATGGTGGCCGCCGGGCTGAGGTTCGGCGGCGCGCCACCGTCGAGCGGATGACTGACACGGAGAGAGGGCCAACGATGAAGACGCCGCCGAGGGCTCGGCAGGAGACCGCCGAGGAGATGCGGAGGCACGGCTACACACAGGGTGCGGTCGACGGCATCCTGCACATCCGCAGCCTGGACGACGAACAGGTCCTCGCGGCAGCACGGAGCGTCGACAGCGACGCTCACAAGGCGATCCTCGCGCGCATGGGTCCCCGTACCAACCCGTTCTGGATCACCGGTGCGTGCGCGGAGGAGGCGTACCTGCGCGGGCTGATTGACGAACGGGAGTTCGATCACCTCAGCGACTGAGCACCCCGCTCGGGTGATGGTGGCGCACCGGCTTCGGTCGGTGCGCTCGCCACCTGTCGAGCGGCAGGAGGAAGTGAGGACGATCGTGAACGGGCGGGACATCCGGAGGACGGGGGTCGGCTACCTGGCCGACGGCTACTTCTCGGCAGCCGAGGTCGGCGAGGAGAACATCTGCGACCACGTGACCGTCGGCGAGGACGACGGCGGACGTATCCCGGTCACCATGGTCGAGATCATCCGCTGGTCGGAGTTCGAGATCGGGCCGTGGGCGAGAGCGACGGTGCGCCAGCTCGACGCGGTGAAGCGGACGATCTGCGTCAACTACGGCGCGGCCGGGGTCAACCACCGGGACGAGGACTTCACCGGCGACGGGCTGCTGGAGGTCGAGTGGGTGGCGTGGGCCGAGGGGCACAAGCCCCTCGGCGAGGTGCTGGATTTCATCCGGAGGATCGTCCCCGAGGGGCCGGTCGGCTTCCACAACAACTCCAACGGAGCGTACGGAGCGACCGGCAACGTGGTCCGGGAGGTCCGCGAGGCCGTAGCTGCGGTGGAGGGCTGAGCGGTGGACGCGCTCACGCCGGCATACGAGATCGAGCACCCGCGCGGATGGCGGCGGCTGTACCGGATGCCCAACGGACTCGGCGCGTCGGTCATCCCCCGCCAGCCAGCGATCCCCGGATACGCGGCTGGCACCGTGGACGTACTGGTCGTCGAGTGGACCGGGAACGACCCAGACGACCACATCGAGCACCTGCCCAAGGACTGGCAGGTGGTCGAGGACTTCGTGCGAGCGGTCGACAGTCAGGGGGGTGATGTCTACTACGGCAACGGCGGATGCGAGTTGCAATGCGTCCCGGAGCACGAGCTGCTCGGGCTGCTGACGCTGATCTCGCGAATGCCCTGATCGTGCGCTGATGGTGGCGCGCCGGGGTGACCGGCGCGCTCGCCACCGCCGCACGGGCGGAGAGGCGAGGTGCAAGGTGAGCGACAGGAAGACGGAGATTCAGGTCGGGCTGCCTGAGCAGGAGGCGCGGCGGCCCGAGTCGGGCTACGGCCTGAGCCTGATCGCCGACGGTGTGAGCTGGCAGGGGACGAAGGCCACGATCATCGAGAAGGCGATCAGTGACATGCTGCGCCACGACTACGACGGCGCGGTGGAGGACGTTGTGGTCTACGAGGAGGGTCCGACTAGCAGAACGGTCACCCGGATCAGCGGCGACGTGGTCGAGGTCAACAGCCTGAGGCTCACGTTCGCCGGTGGCCGCGAGGTCGAGCTGGACGGCATCCTCGCGATCCACTTCTGACGTGCGCTGATGGTGGCCGCCGAGCATGGCTCGGCGGCGCGCCACCGCCGCACGGCGGAGAGGTGAGGTGACGAAGTGAAGATCAGCGAGTACATGGCGGCGGGAACGGCCGAGCGCGCGAAGGCACGGGCGGCGCTGAGCCGGCGGGTCAACAACGGGACGCGGCGACTGCGGCGCATGACCGAGGTCGAAATCGCCGATGCCGCCAGGGCGCGCTTCCCCGAGGCCGTCAAGGTGCGCGTGTCGGTGGATGAGGGCGACGACGTGTGGTGCATGGCGGCAGGGATCTACGGGCCGCGCGGCAGGCGGCTGGTCCTGGAGGACTACGACCTCAACCCCCAGCTCGACCGCACCATCCAGGACCTGGTCGAGGAAGCCTGGGAGGAGGGCGGCAAGGACGACTGGCCCCACATCGACCGCGAGGACGACGAGGACTACCCCGACAGCTTCGACGTGCGCGAAATCCGACTGCCCCGGCGGCCGAGTGGCGCAGGGCTGACGGAGGGCTGAACCGTACGGGAGATGGTGCCGGCCGGGTGACGCCCGGCCGGTCGCCACCGCCGCACGGGCGGAGGAAGTGAGGCGGAGATGGATGACAGGGAGTTCCTGTTCGACGCGGCGGTGACGGCGACCTTCGCGGTGACCGCACCGACGCTGCTCGATGCGGCGGCCAAGGTCCGCGAGATCCAGGAAGCCGACCCGGACGACCTCGACGACGGCGTGCTGCTGCGCTCGCTGTCCTGGGGCATCCAGGTCGACGGTGAGCTGGTCCAGGTAATCGACGGGGGCATGAGCGATCCGGTCACCCTCGACCGGATGAGCGACCCGGCCACGCGGGGAGAAGATGTCGACCCCGAGCGGCTGGTCGCTGCCATCGGCGAATACCGCGCCGCGCTACGGACGGGCCGGGTGGACGCGGAGGCGGGCGCGCTGCGGCTGCTGGCCAACCTGGCGCTGGAGCGATGGCCGGAGGTCGCAGAGCGACTGCCGGACGGGCTCTGATCGTGCGGGTGATGGTGGTGCGCCGGGCTGCGGCTCGGCGCGCTCGCCACCGTGGCACGACGGAGGAATGGAGGGCGGAGCGTGGCGGAGAGGTTCGGGCCGCTGAATGCGGCTCAGGAGCGAACGCTGGAGCATTACGAGGCGCTCGGGAGCGTGCAGACGTGGTACGCCGGCCGAGTGCGGGATGACGACTCGGTGGAGGTCGTGGGTCTGGGCGAGGACTTCATCTGGGCGCTGGTCATCGAGCACGACGGCGAGGTGGCCACCTACGAGGCGCACATCGATCCAAAAACCTGGCAGACCGGCATCACCTGCTGACCGTGTGCTGACGGTGCGGCATCGGGCGAAGGTCCGGTGCGGCGCCGCCCGCCGCACGGACGGGAGGAAGCGAGGAGTCTGATGGAGATGTACACGGTCGTCGGGGTGTGGCTGAACAATGCGCCGCTCGCGGTCGCCTCGCTGGGCCGCCCGACCCGCACCGACTGGGCCGGCGGCCTGACCGATGCCTTCCCCAGTGAGTTTCCGCAGGGATCGTGGGTGGAGCTGGTCCTTGCCGACTCGCACGATGCGGCGCAGCGGCGGGCCGAGGAGCTGATGCGGGCGAACGACGAGAGCGGCGACGACGGCCAGGAGGGCGACGCGGGCGACGACGAGGGTGACGAGGACGGCCACTCCGCTGGCGACGGCTGCGGCATCTACGACACGGGCTATTGGGTCGAGACCGATGACGGCGGCTGTGCGGTCGAGGACCTGGAGGTGGGCGACGTCTTCGAGGACCGCGCTTACCCGGGTGACCGCTGGATCGCCAGCGAGGTCGTGGTCGTGGGCGACGACGTGCACGTTGACGTCGAGCGAGCCGACGACTGATCCACCGCGCGCTGACGGTGACGGCCGGGCTACGAGCCCGGCCGGTCGCCGCCCGCCGCGCGGCGGGAGAAGGTGAGGATGGGATCGATGGCGGTTCCGAGTGCGGATGAGCTGGACCGGATGTCGGACGACGAGCTGTTGGCGGCATTGAGGGCCTACCAGGACGCATACGACCGGCGGACGGAGAGCAAGTTGCTGCGGGTCGTCACAGAACAACTGGCGGCCTCCGGCGAGCTGGAGGCCGACGAGGAGCCGATCAAGGTCCTGTTCGACCCCTACAACTACCCCAACGGCTGGTACTACAAGGAGCGCAGCGCCCGGGTCTACCTCAAGGGCGATGAGGAGCCGTTCCTGTTCGACTTCGAGGGCGATGAGGTCAGCGGCCTGCTCGGCACGCTGAGCTACGAGGCCGGGGAGAAAACGGAATTGGTCGTCAACCTGGTTGACGGCACGGTCGACCACCTGGGATGACCGCGCACTGACGGTGGCCGCCGGGCTTCGGGTCCGGCGGCTCGCCGCCTGCCGCGCGGCAGGAGAAAGGAGCGCCGAAGGATGGCGCAGGCAAGCACGATCGAGTACGCGATCAGCCGGGACGGCGGCGAGACCTTCACGGTCCTGGAAGCGGGGGTGCCGTCGGAGCGGTTCACTCCGATCGTCGAACGGATCACCACGAACCGGAACACCCAGCCCGAGCTGAACAACGACGCCCTGCTGATCCGCGACCTCGACTCTCGGACCGTCTGGCGCCTGCGGGCCGAGGGAGCCGCACTGCCCGCCGCTTCGTGATGGTGGGGCACCGGCCGCCGCCGGTGCCCTCGCCACCTCCGAGCGGAGGAGAGAGTGAGGACGACATGGGAGCCTTGTCCGACCTGGAGATCGTCCTGCGGGGCCTGCGGTGCCTCCAGCCGGAAGAACTGGCCGACCTGGCCCCGATGGCCGGCACGGGTCGCCCGAGCGGGCCGGAGACGCCCGGGGCGCACTACCTGGCGAGCCTGCGCGACGTGCTGGCCGACAAGATCGAGAGAGACGGCGGTGCGCCGGATCCCGAGCTGGTGCCGGCGACGGTCAGCGTCTGGGACGTGGTTCCGGATGGGCGCACCGCCTGGGACACCTTCCTCGACCTGGAGGCGTTCCACACCGACCACGCGCGCAAGCACCACCTGACGACAGACGGCGTGCGCATCGTGCTCGAACTGATCGGGTGCGACTTCTGGCGGGAACTGCTCACCGCCCACGTGCCGGAGCGGTTCTACCTCTGACCTGACCGCTTCCGCCGCGCCTCGAACTGCCGGGGCGCGTGCGGTGGCCGCCAGGGCCAAGATGGAGGAGATGAACGTGAAGCTGACGTTCGAGTGGGACGTGGCAGAACAGCACAAGCTGGAGATCGAGCTGGACGACCTGTTCGACTGGCTGGTCCGGGAGGGCGTGCTCGACAAGAACGACCCGCGAACCCTGGAGACGCTCCAGGAGGTCTACAACGACACATGCGAAATCGAGAAGTTGCTGTGGATCTCGCAGGGCAAGGACACCGTCGTCCGTCGCGGCGTGAGAGGACTGACCTCCCACCCGTTCGAGACGCCGGAGCCCCGGGCGGAGCACCCGCACGACCACGGCGACTACAGCGACGTGCAGTGATCGCCTGACCGCTTCCGTCCGGCCCGCCTGACGCGGGCCGGGCAGTGGCCGCCAGGCCAGGACGAGGAGGAGAGATGGACGAGCAGCAGCCGGAGGAGCCCGCCAAGCTGGACCACCAGCAGCTCATGAACATGCTGCGTGACAAGGCCGCAGAGCACGGCTGGTCGGTCGACTGGAGCTTCAAGGGCGACCAGTACGGCAACGGCGACCAGGAATACCAGGTCTGGTTCACGCCGACGAGCAGCACCTGACCGCTTCCGCCGCGCCCCGGGAACCGTGCGCCCCGGGGCGTGCGCGGTGGCCGCCAGGGCCAAGATGGAGGAGAAGTGGATCCGAAGACGAACGGCTCGACCGTGCGGCAGTTTCTCGACCTGTCGACGAGCCACCTGCCCGAGAAGGTCTGCGACGGTCTCGGCGGCTACCCCGGCGTGACGGCGTACGAGCACACGGCGTACGGCTGGTTCGTGTGGGCGCCGAGTGACCCGAACCTCGACATCTACGAGAAGGTGCCCGAGGAAATCAAGGCGATCTGGCGGCATGCGCGCAAGCTCGGCTGCGAGTACGTGCTGCTGGAGCGGGACGCTGATGACGACCCCAACCTGCCGACGTGGAACTGGAGTACGGGCGAGCGCCACGACCCTGCCTGACCGCTTCCGTCCGGCCCGCCCTTCGGGGCGGGCCGCGGCGGTGGCCGCCAGGGCCAGGACGGAGGCAGCGAGATGGAACGCGAGCCGCGACGGTGGCGAATGTACGCGGGAAGACTGAAGAGCCCGGTTGAGGGCCGGGAGTTCATGAACTTCGGTGACCCGTGGTACGTGCGGGCGTACGGCCGAGAGCCGGTGCCCGTCGAGCTGACCGAGGACCCCGAGGGCACCTACTGGGGGTGGATCGACGCACCGGGTCACCCGCAGGCCGATGGCATGCCGGAGATGGTCCAGCCGCACTACGGCATGTTCACGATGCAGTTCCCCTACGGCCCCGAGGCCGAGCAGGAGCGAGGGAAGGGCGAGATCGTGCGCATGTCGGTGCGCGAGGTGTCGGAATGACGCGCGAGGCGGTGCGGGAGATGCTACGCAACAACCCGCGCCGCTTCGGTTACGCACTGCGCAGGGCGCTCTGGACCCACGAGGCGATGGCGTTGCTACCCGGCCCGTACGGCTGGAATGACGGCGGCTGCCTGCTGCTGGCCGAAGGGCTGGTTGAGCTGCTGGGGCGAGAGGCGCGCGTCAGGGCGGTCGTCCGGGGCGGCACGCTGTACGCCCAGCACTTCGTGGTGCAGGAGGGGCGCTGGCACCTGGACGCGGACGGGGCATGCCTGGAGGGCACCCTGCTGCGGCGCTGGGAAGAGCAGGAGTTGGTGCCGTCACCTCGGACGGCGCCGTTGCGCGCCGTCGACATCAGCGCAGGCACCCCTCGTAGCGCTGAGGTGTCCGCCTCCGTGCGGGACTTCCTCTGTGCGCGCCTGCCTTCGGCCTGACCGCTTCGGTCGGACTCGGGGCGACCCGAGTCCGGCTGTGGCCGCCAGGGCCAGGAAAGTGAGGCGAGGTAATGAAGGGCGACAGCAGCCGGTGCGACCTGCCGGTAGGAACCTTCGTGGAGGTGACCGAGTACGGGGACGGCCAGCGGTACATCGCCGTGATCGTTGGCTACGACCTGGGGCGCAGCAAGTACGAGGTGGGGCACCGATACGCAGGCTGGGGCGAGTGGAGGTGGCTCGACGGTGGCGCCTGGGTCTTCCCGGGCGAGGTCGAGGAGATCAAAACCAAGGAGGTCAGCTTCGAGTCTGAAAACGTCGACGAGAAGCCGGGCGTCGTCACCTACACCATCCCCGCCTGAGTGACGGTGAGGTGCGAGCCCGACGCGAGCGACGTGGCACTGCGCACCCGATGGGTGCTCGACGAGGGAACGACGTGGGACTCCTTCGACCACAACACCTGACCGCTTCGGGCGGACTCGGGGCGCACCCCCGAGCCCGCCAGTGGCCGCCAGGGCCGAGAGGGAGGACGCGAGCGATGACGGAGGACAAGCGGCCCGTAACTGCCGATAGCACCCCGGCCGAGATTGACCAACGGCTGCTGGGGCTGGCGTGGGACAAGGCTCACCACCAGGCGATCCTGGGCGGCCGGAACGTCAGCGAGGAGCAGCGGGCAGCTGCGGAAGAGGCGTTGGCGCGGATCGCCGACGAGGAGAATCCGCTGGAGGCGGCATATGAGCGCCGGCGGTGGACTCGGTGGTGGTGGGTGCCGAACGGGCACCTACACCGGGAGGGTGAGTGCTCGACGCTGTTCGAGAGCACCGAGCGGAACCTGACCCCGCGGGCTAGCGGACTGAGCGACGAGGAGTTGGTCGGCAAGTTCGGGTGGCACGTCTGCACCGCCTGCTACCCCGACGCCCCGAAGGACCCCAACTTCCGCACCCCGGGCACGTACGCGGCCGAGCAGGCAGCCGCCGACGGGTGGTGCCTGAACAAGGTGCCGGCGAGGATGAGCCGCAGATGGCACGGCTACGGCAGTTGCGGGGAGTGTGACGCGGGCGGGGTGCCGGTGTCCAGCCGGGGCAACCTGCGCAAGCACAAGCACCAGCGGATGGCCGATGACGCCGCCCGCGAGGCGCGGATCAACGACCCGAAGCTGATTGGCGCCGCCACTGGCGAGCCGCTGAAGGTGGACGGCTCGGAGATCAGAACCCGCCGCACGGCCGAGATCGAGTGGGTGCGGCACATGGAGAACGGCGATGAGCGCGGTTGGGCCAGTAACCGCGCTTGGCAGGCCGAGCAGCGAGAGTTCGCTCGACAGATCGCGGAGGCGCTGGCCGCCAAGGACGGGGTGAGCGTCGAGGAGATCGAGGCTCGACTCCAGCCGAAGCTGGAAGCCAAGATCCGCAAGTTCGAGCGCGACCGGGAAACGGCCGGACGCTGACCGTACGGGTGATGGTGTGGCATCGGGCGCGAGCCCGGTGCCGCGCCACCTCCGTGCGGAGGAGAGAGTGAGGTCAGGGATGACCTACGCGGTGATTGAGCGACTCCCGGATGGTCGGGAGTGCATCCTGGGCGTCGGCTTCACGGACGCGCCGGGATACCCCGACGACAGTCAGCTGTGGGCGCCGAAGCGGTGGGCGGTGCTGCTGACGCACGAGGACGTCCTGGTCGACGGGGTCTGGCGGGAGGTGGCACCGGCCGAGCCGACGGACCATGGCGTGGTGGGCGGCGACGGGCAGCTCAGTACGGCCTGGGGCCGGAGGTTCGCCCGCCGAATGCCCGACGGGTTGTGGGCGGTGATCGACCACTTCTTCTACGTCGAGACCGACGTGATGCACGAGAGCGGCGAGCGGTGGCTGACCGAGGGGATCTGGCGCACCGCCTGCCGGGACCTGCGCGACGTGGGTGGCACCGAGGAGTGGGCCGACACCCCCGAGTACAAGGGCCTGGACACGGTCGGCGAGGTCACCGACCGGGACGCCTACGGCCGGTGCGACCTGCTGACCGGCGAGTACGACTGGAACGGGGAGAGCCTCGTCCGCTGATGGTGGGGCATCCGTCCGGTGCCGGATGCCCTCGCCACCTCCGGACGGAGGAGAAAGGGCGCAGGTGAGCGCCATGAACCGAGCCGCAATCCTCGAACTGGAAGAACTGGCAGCCCAGCCGCCGCGCCTGCCGAGCCGGTACGACGCGACGGACCACTGCCGAGAGTGCCGGTCGCTGGTCGGGACGCCGGACATGGCCAGGTGCGCGCTGGCGGTCTTGGCGGACCGGCAGGAGGCGGGCCGGCTCGTGCTGGCCGCCGAGACCATCGCGCAGTTGGCGGAGGTGCCCCGCTCGCCGTGGCGGGTAGTCGCGGCCATGCTGCGGCCGTGGAAGTCGTCGCGCCTGTTCTACCCGATGGTCCTCACCGGCAAGCCGGGGGTCTACGCGCTGAGCGGCGGCGGGGCGCGGAACTCGGCAGAGCAGGCCGAGGAGCACCTCGGCTCGATCCTCGGCGGCTACCGGGAGGGTTGGGTGGCGACGTACGCCGGGGCGTACCAGGTGTTCAGCCGCTGACCGCGAGGGATGACGGTGCGGGCCGGGCGCATGTCCGGCCGGCGCCGCCGGCCGCGGGGTCGGAGATGGGTGGTCGAGAGGTGGACTTGGTGGGGGTTCGGCCGGACACGTTGGCCGAGATGACGGAGATGATGCGGGACCTGGACGCGGCACTTTCGTTCGGGACGTCGTGGATGGCAGGAGGCAAGCTGACGGTCCGGGCGATCAAGGGCACCTGCTACATGGTGCGGGTGCTCGGGCCGGAGCGCGCCGAGCTGGACTGCATCGAGACGAGCCGCGGCCTGGTGCAGATGGCCGGCTGGCACGACCCGGCCGCCGGACTGTCGCTGCCGCCGAACATCGCACGCAAGGCGTGGGAGATGTCGCAGGTCAAGCGAGCGGCGTGACGACGAGGTGACGGCCCGGTTGGATCCGGCACCTGGGATGCTGTCCCAGGCGCCCGGCCCTGGCGGTTCGACGCCGGTACAAAGCGAGGAGACGGTGATGATCAGAAACGAAGCCGAGCGACTCCAGCGTGCGCTGGACGAGCTGGTCGGCGCGACCGGCGTCGAGGGTATCCGGGCTGCCACCCGCCTGCGCGACGACATGCAGAAGTCGATTCAGCGGTCACGGGCGCTCATGGCGGCGGACCTGTACTACCTGAAGGGCATGTCGTCGCGGGAGATCGCGTCGGCCGTCAGCGAAGGCGGCACCCCCTACACGCAGGCCGGGGTGTTCAAGTGGCTCAAGGCGCAGATCGGCCAGGACCCGCTGGTGTACGTGGGCGTCTGGCGGGACGGCGACGACTTCCACATGGACACCTTCCCCGCCGAGAGTCCGGACCAGATCCGCAAGGTGGTCGACGGCGGCGTGCGCCTCGCGCCCGCGACGTGGGAGCTGGATCCGAGCACGGCCGACGCTAAGGACGTGTGGCGCCGGCTGACCCGACTGGAGAGCTAAGGAAGCGAGGAAGTCATGGACGGGCACGAGCGACAGGGGCAGGCACTGCTCGGCGACGAGCGCGTGTGGCTGATGGATGCCCTCGGGGTGTCGAACGAGCAGGCGCGGCTGGCGGTGCAGGAGGTCGGCCTGTACGTCCTCGGGGTGTCGGAGGGTGGGTTGGCGGTGCTGAGGGTCGGCCGGCACGTCCTCATGGGAACCAACGAGGCTGGCGCCCACTTTCAGGCGGTGGGCGACGCCGGCCGGGAGGCGCTGGAAGCGATCCGGGCTCGCCTGATCGAGCAGGGCTATAGCCCCAGTGACGTCCGGTGAGCGAGGAGGAGCGCGCCCGGCTGCTCCGGCTGATTGGCGAGGAGTACGCGGAGACGCTGGATCGGGTCGACCACTGGATCGAGCGGGAGGTGCGCCACCTCGGCCAGGTCGACGAGGTGGAGCGGTTCGCCTACCTGTGCGAGCAGTTGAGGAGGTTGCCCCCAGAGACGGTGGGTGCGGCCCCTGGGATGGCGGCGGTGCTCATCCTGCGGGAGGCGAAGGCCAAGCGGCACGAGCTGTGACTGGGCGAGAACGGGGCCACGGATTGACGTGGCCCCGTTCTTTGCTCTACCTTGGATGTATTAAATACACCTAAGCACGACGGAGCTGGCCGCTTCCGTGCTCGCCGGGAGACCGGCGGGACGCGGTGGCCGCCAGGCCAGAGCCACAACCGAACAGGAAAGGACCACCTCAGGATGACCACGACCCTTCCGGTGGATCGCAACGAGGCGTTCGCGGCCGAGCGTCGCGAGCAGCTCGAAGCCGCCACCCAGGCGCAGGCCAACTTCGATCAGCGCCTCGCCGACGGCAAGCTCCGCAACCTCGGCAACGGCCGCTTCCAGGTCACCGACCCGGGAAGCTGGGACGACGGCGAGATCCTGCTCCGCAACAACCTCGGGCAGATCATGCCGCAGCACGGCCTCGACGAGACCACGGGTTCCGTCGCCCTCTACACCACCACGCCGGCCTGGCACGGCCTCGGCAACGTCGTCCCCGGCGGCACCGCCGACATCGACACCGTCCTCAAGCTAGGCGGGATCGACTGGGAGGTCCGCAAGCGGCCGGTGCTCTTCCAGGAGGAGCTGGGCGGCCCGACCCGCGTACTTCCGGGCAAGTTCGTCACCACCCGCGGGGACACCCACGCCGGCCTCGGTGTCGTCGGCGAGAAGTACACCGTCTTCCAGAACCGGACCCAGTTCGAGTTCCTCCAGGACCTCGCCGCGAGCCGCAAGCTGATCTGGGAGTCAGCCGGCGCGGTGCGCGACGGTCGCCGCGTGTTCGTCAGCATGCGGCTACCCGAGAGCCTGGTCATCGACGAGGGCGGCGTGGCCGACGAGATCATCCCGTTCGTCGCGGCCATGAACTCCCACGACGGCAGCAGCAAGTTCGAGATCGTCCTAACCCCCTGGCGCCCGGTGTGCGGCAACACCGAGCGGTTCGCCCTGCGCGACGCCGTGGCCCGGTGGGGCTGCCGGCACACCACCAACGCGCAGGAGCGCTTCGAGCAGGCCCGCGAGACCCTGGGCCTGTCCGTCGCCTACTACGAGGAGTTCGTCGCCGAGGAGACGGCGCTGGCCCAGACCGACCTGGCCATCGACGAGTTCCACAAGGTCATCGACGACCTGTTCGGCACCGTCGACGAGGACGCCTCGGAGAAGAAGCGCAAGAAGCACGAGGCGCGAAAGAACGTGCTCACCGACCTGTTCACCACCAACGCCGAGCGGCTGGGCAACACCGCCTACGCCGGCGAGCGGGCCATCACCGAGTTCCTCGACCACAAGGTCAGCATCCGGCCGACCGGATCCCTGAAGGGAAAGTTTGCCGCCGCCCGCGCCACCGCGGTCATGGAGGGCGACCGGGACGAGGCCAAGAACAAGGCGCACAAGCGGCTGATGCTGCTGGTCCGCCGCTGACCCTGACCGCTTCGGTCCGGCTCGCCCCACCCGGGGCGAGCCGGGCAGTGGCCGCCAGGGCCAAGACGGAGGAAACCAACATGCCCGATGCACCCGCCGTGCCACTGAGCCTGAACCACCTGCCCACCGTGGCCGGGCTCGCCGTCCCGTGGATCACGCCCACACTGCCCGACGGCCGCCACCTCTTCGGGAAGGTGGACGCCTCGCGCCTGCGCGCCGCCCTCGACAAGTACCTCTGCTCGATCTGCGGCAAGCCGCTCGACGAGCGGATCGTGTTCGCCATGCGCGACGTCGACCTGCGGAGGCTTCTGTCGCCAGAGCCCGGCATGCACCCCGCGTGCGCGCACTACAGCGCGCTCGCCTGCCCCATGCTCGGCGGACGCATGGCCCGCTACGGCAGGGCTGTCGGGGTGGCCGCGGAGGTTGGGATCCCGCTGGGCGACCCCGGTAACGCGCGGGCCGGCCACGCGGCCGATCGGTATCACCTCGTGTGGGTGAACAGCTACCGGGTCGTGACGGACCCCGCCACTGACCTTCCATCGGCGCAGGTGATGCCCTGGCAGATCCTGCGCAGCCGGCCAATCGTCCGGCAGGAGGGCGCCTGACCGCTTCGGTCGGGCTCAGGGCGACCTGAGCCCGGCTGTGGCCGCCAGGGCCAAGACGAGGAGATTCGAGGATCATGAGCGACCAGGACGAGAACGAGCAGATCGTCAGGAACTTCCTGATGGGCGCAGCGCACACCCAGGCGGCCCTCCGCAGGCGGCGGGTCATCCTGTTCGTCGACGAGTCGATGCTCACCGAGCACGGCTACGAGCCGGTGTTCGTCGCCGAAGGCGAGACCGGCTGCTACCGCCAGGGCCGCGAGAACCACCAGCAGCCCTGGTACTTCGGGCACGACTTCAAGGTGGCCAAGCGGCTCGTCGACGAGGCAAACGAGCGCCTCGGTGTGTCACCCGAGGAGGCGCACCACATCGTGATGGCGTCGATGTTCCCCGGCTACCGGCCCTGACCGCCTCCGTCCGGACCGCGCCCGTCGCGCGGTCCGGCGCGGTGGCCGCCAAGGCCAAGAAGGGAGGGCACCATGCCCACGACACAGGACCTGATGGAGGCAGCCTTCAAGCGGCTGCGAGACAAGGGCATCACGCCGACGCTGGTGTTCGACCAGCGCGCCATGGTGCGCAGCGACTGTCTGGAGGCGTACGAGCGCGCCGCCCAGGTGGAGGGCAACCCCGGCAGGTGGGTGGGCGCATCCTTCACGGACGCCCAGTGGCGCAGCGGCATGCTGCACTACCGGGGCTCCCTGGACAGGGAGTGGCACCTGGTCCACAAGCTGCTCTTCAGCTTCCCCCGCAACGACCTCACGGTCCCGCGCGAGCTGCTGAACGCCCTCGCGGCCGAGAGGCTCCACGCGGAGTGGCAGTGCGAGGCGGCGTCAGCCGTCGAGGTGTGGCTGACCTGACGGGTTCCGTGGCCCACCCGGGGTGCGACCGGGTGGGCCGCGGTGGCCGCCAAGGGCCTGAGCGAGGAGGAGACATGGGCTTTCTGAGGGACTTCGAGCGTGGTGACCGGGTGTTCGTCGCCCAGGGCGTCGACGAGTGGCTCGGCATCGAGGTGGTGGGTGGCGACGCCGAGGAGGGCGTGGTGTACGGGCGCGTCCTGCTCACCAACGGCATCCCCGGCTACGAGAAGGGCGAAGTGATCCCGCTTGTCGAGGGCCTGCTCGCGTACCGCGAGCTGACCGTGGACGTACTACTGGCGCGCGAGGAGCGCGGCTGACCGATCGGGCCGCTTCGGTGGCGCCTGGGGCAACCCAGGCGCCGCAGTGGCCGCCCGGCCAACGAGGAACCGCATGAAGGAGCAAGACACATGTCCGGCCTGACCACCGTGGAATACGCAGCGCTCGATGGAGAGCAGCGCGCGCAGGCGCTCTCCGACGCCTTCCGTGAGCTGGAGAACGCGCAGTACACGCTCGCCCGGTACAAGGTGGCCGAGGCGGCGGGGCTGATCCGCCAGGAGTTCCCCGAGGCTCGCTGGGTTGCCTTTGAGCAGGGGCACGACGGCCTCGACGCCTCGACGATAATCCACCGGGTCTATGGGGACGGCGAACAAGCCGTGCTGTTCGACCTGGAAGAGGATGAGGATGGCGAGTTCCCCAACACGGCAGCCGAGGACTACCTGAGCGGCGCAGGCGAGGGAGGGTTCGACTTCCGCGAGCGGGGCGACCTGCTCTGGCTCGATCTGATCGAGCTGCGCTGACCGCCTCCGTTCCCGCCCGACTCTGGTCGGGCGGGCAGCGGTGGCCGCCAGAGCGACATGGAGGAGCGAGAGATGAAGGTGCTGGCAGCGACCAGGAGAGGTCAGGGCGAGCGCCCTGGGGACTTCTCGTGGACCAACGACGGAGAGCTGGTCTTCCCCGGGTTCGTGTGCGACGCAGACCTGGCCGACCCGGAGGGTGGCTGCGGCTGCGGCCGGGCGCTGATCGGGGTCGAGTCCGCGAAGGGGACGACCACCGCGGAGGTGGTGGAGCAGGACCTAACGTTCGAGCAGCTGACGGCCATCGTGGCCAAGGCGCTGACGGACCAAGGGTGGGGCGCTGAGGAGGGCGTGGCGGAGGCTGTCGCCGACGACATCGTGGGGCCGATAGCGGACCTGCCGGCCGGCACGATCGTCGGCCGCCGGCTCGACGAGCTGTCCGCCCGCTGAGACCTGACCGCTTCTGTGGCCGCTCCGGCGACCGGGCGGACCGCAGTGGCCGTCAGGGCCAGGACGAGGAGGACGAGATGCTGTACGGGGACGGGGTCGACATGACGAAGGTCATGTTCGGCGAGAACGCCAGGCACGTCGGCGCCTGGATGTACGTGCAGAACCAGGGCCCAAGCGTGGTGTCGTTCGTAGGGGGCTCGATGGCGCCTGCGGCGGCACGACACCCATTGCGGTTCGGGTCGGAGCGGACCCACCAGTTCGTCCTGGGCGAGCTGATCGTCCGGCCGCACCTGGTGATCGCCACCGACGCGCTGCGCGGTTCCGGGCTGGCCTCTCTGGCCACGAGCGACCACGACTTCGGGCGGATGCTGAGCAGCGGCGAGGTGCTGCTCGGCGACCCAGGCGCGGCTCGCTGGAACGCCGGGTGAGCGCGACGAGCGAGCGCCCCATCGACATGGGGTTGGGCACGTACGCCCTCGCGCCCGAGGGCACCAACGAGTACGACGAGACGTTCGAGCAGGCTTGGACGCGCCACCGGGCCAACCACCCGGAGGTGGCGGCGGTATGGGGGCAGCAGAACGGCCGGTGGCCGAAGTGTGTGTGCCCCCGGTGCGATCCGGAGCAGCGCCGGCCGCGGCCAAACATCCTCGTCGAGGGCGGCGACGACTGACCATGCCCGGCAAGAGCTGCCGTGCCAGAACGCAAGTTGCAGGAGGGGCACATGATCAGAAGTGTGGGCGACCTGAAGGCCGCGCTGGAGGAGTACGACGACGACACGGCGGTGGCGCTCGCGATCTCTCCCAGGCGCCCATTCGAGCACCGGCTCGACAGTGCCGAGGAAGCCATCGTCGACGGCAAGCACGTCTTGTACCTCGTCGACGGGGGGCAGAAGGACTACCTGCCCACCGAGGCCAGACAGGCGCTCAGCTGGTAGCCCGGCGACTTCCGTGGCCCTCAGGCGTGTCCTGAGGGCGTGCGGTGGCCGCCTGGCCAGAATCACCGACAAGGAAGAGGACAGGATGCGGATCAAGAAGCTGTTCGGCGTGGTCATGCTGGCCGGCGCCCTGGCCATCCCGACGGCCGCCGTGGCCGCCTGTGCGCCGACCGAGAAGACGAGCAACGGGGCGGCGGACTGCGACGTCGACGACCAGCGCGAACGCGACGAGGACTGCGGCTACTACGACGAGGCCGGCATCTGGGTCTGGTACCCCTGGGTCGTCCAGGGCCAGGACTCGAAGCCGCCGAAGGGTTGGAAGGCGCCGAAGATCAAGATCGGCACTCAGCCGACGGGCAAGGCGACGGGGTCGCGCACCTCGGGCGCCTCGACGCAGAAGCAGACGAGCACCACTACGCGGTCGAACACGACCAGCACGCGGCAGTCCACGACGGGCGGCAGCCGCACCTCCGGGGGGTCTCTCGGTGGCGGTGGCCGTCGGCGCTGACGCCTTCTGTCGCGCCTCGCGCTTCCGCGCGGGGCGCGGCGGTGGGCGCCAGAGCGCGGAGAATGCAGCCAGACGAGGAGGAGGTGACGATGGGGGACGTTATCCACGAGACGCGCATCGGCGCCGTGTCGCCGGTGAGCGGCGAGTACGTGGAGTCGGTGCTGGTGTGGGCGGACCGCCCCTACAGCACCTGCGACCGGTGCGGACAGCCGGTGCCCACGGTGGAGTCGGCGCCGGCGATCGCGAACCCGCTGGGGTCGGCGATGGCGGTCAGCCAGCAGCACGGCTGCGGCGAGTGGCTGAGCGTGTTCTGGACCGAGCTGCCGGGCGACGCCACGGTGGAGCAGATCACCCAGGCCAAGCACGACCTGCTGCGGCGATACCGAGCGGCGATCGAGGAGCGCACCGAGGAGATTCGCGCCGCGCTGGCTGCCGACCTGACCGAGATGCTCGAACTGTCGCCGGATGAGCGGTACTGCACGGGCTCGGAGGTGGAGCCGGGCATTTACCAGGAGTCGGGCGGCTACCTCAAGGCTGGCCCCTGGGTGGCCTGGGCGTACGCCCCGGTGGGCGGCGACGCGATCACGGTGTACGAGGAGGACCTGGGCAAAGGTCCGGCGAGGTAGCTGGCGCTTTCCGTCCGGCCCGGACGCGTTCCGGGCCGGGGCGGTGGCCGCCAGGGCCAAGGAGGAGGAAGGCAGATGGCTGGAGGCAAGAGGTACACGGTCGTGCAGCACAGCGGCTTCGGCTACTCGGGCAAGTGCGAGTTTCAGCGGGGACTGGAGCCGGTAGCGGTCGGCAAGGGCTCCGAGGACCGGGTGCGCCGGGCCGGCGGGGTCCTGTTCGACGGATACGCGCAGGCTGACCAGTTCGCCAGGGTGGAGATGTACCCGAAGGGGCACGTCGGCCTCCTGCCGGCCGCCCCGGGTGAGTTCGCCAGAAGCGAGGTTCAGGGGCTGCGTGTCTACGTGCCGACCAAGAAGTCCTGACCGCTTCTGCCCCACCCGGCCGCGCCGGGTGGGGTGGTGGCCGCCAGGGCCAGCCGCGGCGATCGGCCGCGGACCCCGAAGGGACGCGACGTGGCAAAGATCAAATACGAGGACTGGAGTCCGACGGCTGCGGTCCGCAGCGAGATCCGGCGGGCGGAGATGATCTGCCGGGAGTTCGCCGCGCAGGGCTACGACCTGACCCTGCGTCAGTTGTACTACCAGTTCGTCTCCAAGGACTGGATACCGAACACCCAGCGGTCGTACGACCGGCTGGGCAGCATCATCAACAAGGCCCGCATGGCGGGCATGCTGGACTGGGACTACATCGTGGACCGCACCCGCAACCTGCGCGCCAACTCGCACTGGGAGAACCCGGACTCGATCATCGACTCCGCGGCGTACAGCTTCCAGGTCGACAAGTGGGCCGACCAGCCACGGCGGGTCGAGGTGTGGGTCGAGAAGGAGGCCCTCGCCGGCATCGTCCAGCGGGTGGCCAACCAGCATGACGTGGCCTGGTTTTCCTGCCGGGGCTACGTCTCGCAGAGCGAGCTGTGGGGCGCCGCGCGGCGCCACCTGCGCTACATCCAGGACGGGCAGGGTGTGACCGTACTACACCTGGGCGACCACGACCCGTCGGGCATCGACATGACCCGGGACATCAAGGACCGGCTGGAGAAGTTCCTCAACCAGGACTGGCTCGACGAGCACGCCCACGAGTTCGAGGGGGACTCTGTGTGGATCGCCGAGATCCGCCGGTCGATGCGCGAGCACGTCTCGGGCGACCCGATCGAGGTGCGGCGCATCGCGCTGAACTACGACCAGGTGGAGGAGTACGACCCGCCGCCGAACCCGGCGAAGTTGACGGACTCCCGCGCCAAGGGGTACATCGCCCAGCACGGCTACGAGTCGTGGGAGCTGGACGCGCTGGACCCGTCGACGCTGGCCGCGCTGATCACCGAGCACATCGAGGGGCTGCGCGTCGACGACCTGTATGAGCGCAGCCGGGCGATCGAGGACGAGCACAAGCGGCTGCTGGCCGAGGCGTCGAGCCGCTGGCCGGAGGTTGTCGAGTTCCTGCGGTCCTGACGGATTCGGTCCCGCCCGGACGGCGTGCCGGGCGGGGCGGTGGCCGTCAGGGCCAATCCGAGGGCGCCCCGTTGCCTGGGTGCGTCTCCTCGTCTACCTTGGATGCATTAAATAAACCTGGAGGCACGATGAGTAACGAGATGTGCGCTCAGGAGGAAGTACCCCGCACCCGAACCCGCTACCGGCCGGCACCGGGAGAGCCAATGCCCGAGCAGCCGGCGCCGGTGCACCGCCCCGGCGCGACAGCAGGCCGGGTGGCGGTCGCGGTCGTGATGGCCCCGGCAGTCATCGCCGGCGCGATGGCCTACGGCATCGTCGGCGCGCTTGTCGCGCTCGCGGTAGCCGCCGCGGCGGTGGCGCACGTCCAGCCGAACGCGCGACGGGGACGGCCGCGGTGAACCTCAACGACTACGACTCGCGCGACGATGTCGCGGCGCTGATCGCCGACCCGCCGCTGCAGCCGCAGGCGATCACCAACTACATGATCCGTTCCAGGCCAGGCGGAAGGTACGCCAGCGACCCCTTCCCGCCACCGACGGCCTACTACAGCCGCGGCAAGGTGGAGGCCATCGACCCGGAGACCTTCTACACCGCCAAGGACCGGCCGAACCGACGCGGCAAGACACCGCTGTGGCATCACAAGCTGCGTTCGGAGATCCGAGAATGGCACGCCAGGGTCCTCGGCGGAGGGCGCCCCGGCGCACGCAAGAGCGCCACAGGAGGTGAGCGACAGTGAGCGACCTCAGCTTTTTTCAGGTCGAGGTACCCGAATTGGAACCCGGCGGGCCGATGCGACTGTGGGCGCTGCGCGGTCCAGCCGGGGCGGTTAGCGTGGTGGCCCGCTTACTGCGGGGCGACGATCGAGCGCCCGAGGGGATGACGGTCGAGGCCCCGGACGGTGTGCGACTACTGCCGACGATCCTCGCGATCCATCGTCGGCCGCGCCCGGGGGAGGTCGACGTCCAGGATCCGTGCCACGCCCTGGATGGGCCCTGCGTCGCTGCCGGGCACTCCTTTCTCGCTGCAGATCGGGTGCTGAACGAGTGGGCCGCCAGTGGCCACGACGACGGAGTGATCCGAAGTGAGCTGGAGGGCTGGTACGAGAGCTACCTTCCACGCTCGAACTGATCGGCCCGCTTCTGTCCGGCCCGCACTCGCGGGCCGGCGCAGTGGCCGACCGGCCAGAGCCAACAGCAACCCGAGGAGAGTCGTGGAGCTGATCCTGACCCTGAACTGCGACGGCACGACCGTCAGAATCCCCATCCAGCCCGGCGATGAGCCGCAGGCCGTCGCACACGTCTACTTCCAGCCGATGACCGTCGAGCTGATCCCCGACTGCGAGGAGACCGACTACGACCACCGCGGCGACTGCGACGGCCAAACCCGGCGCCGCCAGGTGATCCACCAGGGCGCCTACGGCCACGCCAGGGGCGAGGGTGTCTACCTCTGCACCCTGCACGGTCGGCAGGCCGCTCGCCGCGGCGAGGTCGAGGCGCTGTGAGGCGCGCCAGAATCCCCGCGCACGTCGTGGAGGCATGGTCGGTTCTGCCCGACCGGCAGTGCCCCTGCCGGTGTGGACAGCGGGCGAAGATCGTCTGCGAGGACGGCTGGCGCGACATCGGCAGCTGGCTGTCCGACGAGGTGAGCAAGGCGCCGCTGGACATGGACCTGCTTACCCAGGTCCTCATCTACTGGTCGCCGGCCAGCGAGCGGGGCGCCCCGCAGGAGCAGTACGACGCCGAGTGCGACCGACTGGAGGCGGAGCTGGACTTGATCCTGCTCCACATCATCCCCGAGGAGCTGCGGTCCTGACCGACCCGCTTCCGTCCGCCCCGGGCTACCCGGGGCGGCGCGGTGGCCGACCGGCCAGAGAAATCGAAGATCGAGAGGGCACGAGGCATGGACCGTTCTGTCGACCCTGACCGCAACCCCGAGTGGAGCCGCGAGGGCGAGCCGCCGGCCGAGCCAGCGCACTGGACGATGCCCGAGTGGATGGAGCCCTACCGGGACCTCATCGTCAATACCGGTGGGAACGAGGTCGAGGAGCTGATCAACGACCTGAATACGGACAGGCGGATGATGCGTACCAACGTCGTCCGGTTTTCGCTCGCCGTGGCCGTCAGGAGTCAGGTTTCCCTGCTGGCCGGGCTGCGCGAGGCCGGGCTGCTGAGGAGGGAGTCGCAGTGAAACTGATCCTGACTATCGATGGACGCGGCGATGTGCGCGTCAAGACCGAGGGGAACGCCGAGTTCTTCACCATCACCCCCGGCACGACGCTCAACACGTACGCAACCGTCACGTCGACGCTTCCTGGCTTGGCGACTTTCGACGGCCGGGACGTGGATGCCGCGGTCGAGCGGTGCGTGGAGCTGCTCGGCTTGTGGCTGCGCGAGCACATCGGCGGGCGCGTCCCGATCGAGGTCGTTGACCGGCGGGGTCAGGGCCCGGCCACCTGAGCGCCTGGCCGCTCCTGCCGGGCTGGTCTCGCACCAGCCCGGCGGTGGCCGCCAGGGCCAGGACCAGGAGGACCGAGAGATGAAGAGCAAAAGGATGACCGCGATCGTGGTCGTCGCGGCGGGGCTGGCCGCTGGCGCGGCCGGGTGCAGTAGCGCCAGCTACGACGAGCGGCGCGCGTATCTGGACAAGACAGCGCAACGGGGCGTGGAGGCGCACCAGCGCATGGCGGCCCAGGGCGGGCAGATCGACGAGAAGCGGTGCCGGCGGGCCTTCTTCGCACTGGCGCTGGACGACCTGCCCGGCGTCGATGTCGGCAGTCACGGGGATTGGCAGCGCGAGGTGGAGCAGACCTTCATCGACAGCTGTCGGTCGGGCACGGCGGCCTCGGCGTCGCCGAGCACGCTGGTGGCCCCTACGGCGTGACGCGGTAGACCGGGCGGACCTGGTCTGCGGGCATGACGATGTCGGCGGTCTCCACGCGGAGGTCGCCGACGGTCATCCAGCGGGCGATGACGGTGACCCGGGAGACGCCGGGGATCATCAGCGCTGCCGCCTCGGCCTCGGTCGCCAGTCGGCAGTGCGGGCTCTCCCAGATCTCGTCGACATGGATGCCGGCGGCTGCCAGTTGCGCGACGTTGTCGCCGGCCTTCGCGGCACCGAACATGTCCTCGCGCCCGTCGACCAGCTCCAGTGGAATGTGGCTGGTCTCCAGGCGTCGCGGACGGTCGTCGACGTAGTGGACCGAGCGCTGCCAGAGCAGCGGCGTCCCGACCTCGACGCGTAGCCGCTCGGCGAGGTCGGCCGTGGCGGGGCTGCGGTCGACGTTGTAGACGGTGAGGCGGTCGCCCCAGCCGGCGCGGTACCGGTCCGGACCGAGTTCCTGCACGGGTTGCCGGGCGCGGACCTGGGTGCCGCGGCCGACGATCGTCTCGATGAGCCCCTCGGCGCGCAGTGTTTCGAGGGCCCTCTGGAGGGTGCCTCGGGCGACTCCGTACTCCTCGGCGAGCGTGACTTCGCCCGGGAGCGTGAACCCGGCGGGCAACTCGCCCGACTCGATGCGGCTCCGGAGGGAGTCGGCGATCTGCCGGTAACGAGCGGGGTCCGCAGGCGACATGGTGATCACGGTACCGCCTCTTCTGCAAGGGCCCGGGCTGGCCGCTTCGAACACGACAGCAGACTCTAGCCCGAATAGTCAGATCTGACTAGACAGATTGGCATAGACAGGAGTACGGTGCCCCCATGATCGACGCGATGAGGCCGGCCTCTGAGGCCACGAGGCCACGAGGCCACGAGGCCGCCGATGGGGCCAACGAGGCCGCAACGGTGGGCCAGGATGAGGCCGGCCCCCGTGAGGCCGACGAGGCCTCGACGGCGAGGCCGACTGAGGCCGCCGCTTCGGCCGGCCTCAACGGGGCCGACCCCATGAGGCCAGGAGCCGTGAGGCAGGCCCCCGCCTTCAAGGCCTCGCGCACGGCCAGCAACATCGCCGCGCGAGGCCAGCGGGCCATCGCTGAGGCCGAGGCCGAGGCCATCCGCCTCAGGGCCCACACCGAGCAGAAGGTGACCGTTGAGGCCACCAAGGCGAGGCAGGCTGAGGCCCGCGAGGCCAAGAGGCTGGCCCGCAAGGAGGCCAGGCGCGCGGCGATGCGTGAGGCCGTGGCCCGCACCCTTGGGGCCGCCGGCCGCGCCGTGACCTACGCCCGGGAGCACGCCGACTCGGTGTACTCGATGGGCATCTACGGGGCTGCGGTTGGCGTGGCGGGCACCTCTCAGGCGCAGGTCGCACACGACCTGTTCGACTGGTCGTGGCCGCGCGCCATCGGCGGCGCGGCGTTCATTGAGGGCCTGGCCCTGGCGTTCGCCCTCACCGCCCACAAGCAGCGCATGCAGGGCGAGAAGGCGTTCCTGCTGCGCGGCCTGACGGCCACCGCGGCGGGCTTCGGTGCCTGGGTCAACTACACCGCCCACGCCGGCGACCCCAGCCTGGAACCCTGGGTCGCCCAGGTCATGGGCGTCGTCCTGGCCGCCTCCTCGATCGCCGGCATCGTCCTGTGGGAGATGCGGACCAACGCCCGTACCCGCAAGGAGCTGCGCAAGGCGGAGAAGAAGGCCGCGCCGAAGGCGAGCCTGGGCCTTGACCTGGCGCTTCGCTACCCGGGCACCGCGTTCTGGGCCTGGTCTGCGATGGTCGCCCGACCGTGGGTGCGCAACCGTGCCGAGGCCATCCGGGTCGGCGCCGAGATGCGGGCCGAGCGGGCCGAGAGGATCGCTCGGAAGAAGCAGCGTCGCCAGGTCGCGCGAGCCAACGCGATCCTGCGCAAGGCCGCGGCGAAGGCCGCGGTGAAGGCCGGCAAGAAGGGTGACGCCGGCCTCGCGCTGACGCACCTGGCCCGCGTGGCCGAGGTCGGCTCGGAGGCCTTCGCGGGGCAGCCGGCCCTTGAGGCCAGCCCGGCCACTGGGGCCGGCCTCACCATCGACGGCAGCCTCGTCCCGGCCGGCCTCGCAGCCTCTGAGGCCAACGCTCAGCCCCGGCCTCACGAGGCCAGCCCGGCCTCGACGGCCCCACTCTCGCGGCCTCGGCCCCATGAGGCCGGCCTCGCCGGCGTGGCCTCGCCGGCCCCGGCCTCGCGGCCTCAGTCCCCTGAGGCCGGCCTCAGGGTGCTGGCCTCGCCGGCCTCTGGTCTCATGCCTCAGCCTCACGAGGCCGGCCTCGCGGGCGGTGGGGCCGGCGAGGCCGGCGCGGGGACCGATGGGGCCAGCGGCCCCGGGGCCTCGTCGGCTGAGGCCTCGGCCTCACACGGCGGGGCCGGTGAGGCCGAGGTGGGCGACCTGAGGGCCGCGCGCAACCGCCACGACTCGCGGGTCAACGAGCTGGACCTCATGTTCCCGGACTGCATCCCGAGCCGGAACAAGGTGAAGGCGCTGGTGAAGCTGATGACCGCAGCGGGCGAGCCGCCGCTCAATGCCTGGACCAGCAACCGGGACATCGACAACGCGATCAAGGCCCTCCGCGAGCGCCGCTCGCGGGCTGCCTGAGCAGGGAGGACATGAGATGAAGGAGGAGATGGCAATGCCGACGGCAATGCCGTTACGGGCGAAGGTGTACACCCTGATCTGGGCCGTGCTGACCTTCGGGACCCTCGCCAGCAACGCCATCCACGTGGCGGTGCGCGGGTGGTCCTGGACGGTTGGAGCGTCGAGTCTGCTGCTGCTGGCGGCGCTGGCCCTCTGGGTCCACGCGACGGTTCTCCGCCGGTCCCGAAACCGGGCCTGAGCTGCGAAAACGTAGAGGAGAGCATCTGATGCGACAGGAAGACGAGGACGAGGCGGGGCGGATGCTCAGCGAGCGACGGCCGTACTACGTCCAGCCCTACTACCTGGGCAAGCGGCACGCCGAGCCCATCCTCGTCACCTTCGCCCTCGGCGACGACCGGGAGGTAGCCGAGGTCCTCGCGGGAGTGGCCGCGCGCAATCAGCGCGACCTCAGCAAGGACGTGGGCCAGTACGAGATCGAGGTGTACGAGCCGCGGTTCCGCCGCGGCAAGGTTCGGTTCGGCCAGTGGGTCACGCGGTGCGCGGCCCGTGCACAGGCGAGGAGGGGTCGTGTCGGTCACCACTGAGATGGCAATGCCATATGGCAACGCCACCGATGGCCGCGCTGAAGATCAGCACAGGTCGGAGGTGGTGATCAAGGCGCAGGGGGCAATGGAGCGCCGTGGCACCGTGGCGCGGGGCGTCGTTGAGAACGTCCGCCAGGCGTGGCTGTTCGCGCTCGCGCCGACGCCCGTCCAGAAGCTGCTGGACCGCCTGCGGAACCCGACGGTCCCCGGCGACAACGCTGCGCTGAAGCTGCTCTACCGGGTCTTCCTGGTGTCGTGGGCCATCCCGCTGACGCTCGCTTTTTACGGTCTCGCCTCAGCGCAGCAGCACCCATCTCGGGCGGTCGTCGTCAACGGCGTCCTGGTGGGACTGGCCGTGCTCTGGCTGAGCTGAGCGCTCCTGGCTTCTTCTCTCGCCGTCCGGGCTTCGGATCGGACGGCGGGGGTGGCCGCCAGGGCCAGATCAGGCGCCGCCGACTGGCGGCGTCGACCACGACATCGGAAGGATCACCATGGTCATCACGAGCGGCTTCCTCGTCTGGCTGACGCTGGCCGCCGTCGGCCAGCACTATGGACCGAAGATCAACCGCGGCCGGGAGAAGTGGCAGAAGGCGTACCTCTGGGCGTCGTACTTCGGGGCGCTCATGGCCGGGGCGGCGATGGTCGACACGACCCTCGGCGACTGGGCCGCGGCCATCTCCGGCTCGTTCCCGCTTCTCGGCTGGCCGCCGGTCATCATCATGATCGCCGTCATCGCCAAGGACGTCGGCGCCGACCGGACCCCGAACATCCCGGCGTGCGTCTGCACCGTGCTGCTGTGGTCGTGGACCGTCGGCCTCGGCGGCGCACTCGGCAACGGCCTGCAGAACATCGCCACGTTCCTGAACAACCTCAGCGGCAGCCTCAACGCCAACCTGTTCGGCTGACCGAGATGCCGTTCCTGCTCTGCTTCATCATCGCGGCCGTCGTGACCGAGGGCGTCAAAGAGGCCCTCGGCCTCGGCCGGGACACCGCCAGAAAGGCCTGGGAGAAGTCCTGGGACCGCGCGGCGGAGTCCTCGCGCCAACTGCGGGAGGCCACCGACCGGCGGCTGCGGGCGATGCGCGGCCACCGGGTCGGCAAGTACGCGGCGTTCGGCGTGGCCGCCAGCTCGTGGGCGGCGCGCCTGGCCGGCCGGGCCGGCGGCCGGGGCCTGCTCTTCGGGGCCCGGGCCACTGGGGCGACCGTCCGGGCGCTGCTGCTCGGCACGGCGGCCGTGGCCGGCGCGGCCTACCGCGGCGGCCGACGCGGCCTGGTCACGGGAGCCGGCTGGTACGAGAGCTACGCAGCCAAGCGCGGAAAGGCTCCGTCCGGCCGGGCGGCACGACTGATCGACCGCCTGAAGGACCGCGCCAGCACGGTGGACAGCTCCGCCACCGAGCGCCCGACCACCCAGCCGCCGGCGGCACCGACGCCGCCGGTCGACGAACCGCCGACGGCCCGGCCAATGCCGGGCCCGACCAACCCCGACCCGACCACCACCTCCGCGCCGGCGGCCATCGCTGACGCCGGACCCGTTCTTGAGGGAGAGATCGTGACCACTCCGACTGACACCGCGCCGGCCCTGGGTGCAAGCCCCGAGGTGCTGGGCCATGAGACGGCCATCGCCAACCTGCAGGCGCGCATCGAGCAGGCGAACCGCGCTGCGGAGATCGCCCAGATGATCGAGAACCTCCAGGGCGAGCTGAGCGGCATCGCCAACGACATGGCCGGCGGGCAGCAGCTGCTCACCGACCAGATCGGCGCGCTCGGCGTCACCGCGCCGAACATGGCGACCGCCGTGGAGCAGCTGCTCCTGGTGGCCGCCGCGGCCTCGCCGGACCTGATGCTCCAGACGCAGGAGGCCCTCAGCGACGTCAGCGCGGGCCTACAGGCCGACATCGACGATCTGCAGGCCCGCTTCGGTCACGCACACGAGACCGTCGTCAGCGAGGGCATCAACCCCGCCTACCTCGCGGGCTGACCGCTTCCGTGGCCGCCCGGGTGACCGGGCGGTGCGCGGTGGCCGCCAGGGCCAAGAGAACCCCCGAGTAGCACGGAGAGGAACCATGGCATCCACCAGCACCCGCGCCCGCCGGCAGCCCGGCGAGGCCGCCGACAAGCGCGAGGCGCCGGCCGACCGGAAGCCGGACTCCGAGGAGGAGGCGACGCCCACCGCCCCGCTGCTGCCGTACGCCGAGATGGGCCAGCGCCTTCGCGGCGGGGTCGAGGTCCTGTCCGCCGCCGCGGTGACCGCCGCGGCCGGCCAGGTCGTCTACCAGAACCACGCCGCGATGTACGCGGCGATGGCCGTGCCGGTGTTCGGCGTGGCCGCGTGGAAGCTGTCGCCGAAGCTGATCGACAAGACCCTGGCCCGAGTGGAGGGGAAGCAGACCGCCGAGGCGATCGAGGCCGGCGAGCCGGAGGCCCTCACCCGCCGGGAGCGCATCCGCCGCGCGGTCGCTGCGGCCACCGCAGCGGCGACCGGCTGGGTGGCTGCCGCCGGCACGGTGGGACTTGAGCCCCATACCCTCGGCGGCAAGGTCACCATCACCGCCGGTGCGCTGCTGACGATGCTGGCCGGGGTGCCATACCTGCGTTTCCACCGCTTCGAGGCGATCCCGCCAGCGAAGCCGAAGCCCGACCCCCGGCCTGAGCCCGAGCCCGAACCGGAGCCCGAACCGGAGCCCGAGCCGGCCCCGTTCGGCTGGGCCGTCGAGGTCGCGAAGAAGGTCGCCATCTGGACCACCGCGGTCGCGCTGACCGCTGGCGCGCTACCTGGCACCCACCTGGTCGAGCACACCGTCGAGGAGATCAAGGGCGGCTGGCGCGCCACGATCGCCTCCGACCTGCCGGGCACGGTCAAGCCGAGCAAGTTCGTGCAGGCCGCTGAGCAGGTCGCTGGCGCCTACGAGGTCGACATCCCCGACGTGTCGATCGAGCTGATGCCTGGCAACGCCAGCCAGGCGATCCTGACCGTACAGAAGGAGAACCCGCTCGCGGCGATCCAGCACTGGCAGGGACCGGAGGCCACTTTCGACGTCGAGACTGGCGTGGCCCACATCGGCCTGCACGCCGACGGGGAGCTGGTGCGCTACCGCTTCTGGTCCACTGGCGGCGCCTGGCACGACCTGATCTCCGGAGCGACGGGCTCTGGCAAGTCGGAGCTGGTCAACCTCCTGCTGGCCCTGGAGCGCCACGCCACGGTGCTGGTGCCCGAGGAAGTCGACGGCGAGACGAAGATGGTCAAGAAGGGCCTGATCGTCTCCCGGGTCATCGACCCGCAGTTCGGCCAGAGCTTTGGCGACTGGCAGGACTACGTCGACTGGTTCGCCCACCACCTCGACGAGGCGCGGATCCTGCTGCAGAAGACCGAGCGGGAGATGTTCGCCCGCAACCGGGCCTTCGGCCGGCAGAAGTGGTACGACGAGGAGCGCAAGGTCTGGCGGCGGGGCCAGAAGAACTGGAAGCCCACGCCCGAGCTGCCGATGATCGTGATCACGATCGACGAGGCGCACATGATCCTCAAGGATCCTGAGTGCAAGCGGATCGTGGCAATGCTCGGCAAAATGGGCCGCAAGGTCGGCATCAAGCTGCGCCTGATCACGCAGGTTCCGCTGCTGACCGAGCTGGGCGGCGACATGGCCATCCGCGACGCGGTCGCCGGCGGCAACGTGATCGTCTTCCGCACCGCCAACGCCCTGTCCGGCCAGGTGGCGTTCAACGGCACCCTGCCGGCCGCCCCGCACCAGCTGCCGCGCGAGTGGCCGAAGGGCAAGTGCCGGCCGGGCGAGGAGACCACCGCAGGCATCGGCTACGTGCTGGGCGCGGCGTCCCGGTCGTCGATCATGCGCGCGTTCTACCCGGGCGAGGCGATCGACTGGATCTACCGCGACGGCAAGCTCTACGGCACGCCGGGCGTGCTCGACGCGCTGACCCGCCGCTCCGGCACCGGCTACGAGGACCGCCTGGAGCGACTGGAGGCCATGGACAACGGCGACCTCGACAGCATCCCGCTGCCGCAAATGGGCGAGCAGGACGGCCGGCCGTGCCGCCTGATCGTGCTGGAGCGCCTCCTGGAGGCCGATAACCACACCCTGCCCCGGCAGAAGCTGCTGGACCTGGTGAAGAGCCACAGCAGCCGCATGGTCGGCAAGGTCCTCACCGACCTACGGAGGGCCAAGTGGACCGAGCCCGGCGAGGAGTCTGGCTCCCACAAGCTCACCGAGGCGGGCATCGCGGGCGCCATGGATGAGCTGGCCCAGGCCGCCGAGCAGGAGGCGGCGGCACAGGCCGAGACCGAGGAGCTTGTCGACGCGTAGCTGGCCGCCTCCGTCGCCGCCGGGCCCCACGTCCGGCGGCGGCGGTGACCGCCAGGTCACCGAACCCCAAAACAATGGGAGCGAGAGAAACATGACCACGACCACGTACCCCCCGCGCGAGCACCTCCTGCACGGCGTGCCGGCGAAGGTGATGGGCGACATCGCCCTGCTGCGCGCCCACGACGCCCTGCTGGGCATGAGCGAGCCGGAGCCGCACCCCGAGCGGCCCGGCGAGATCGTCGTCAAGGTCCTGGCGGACCCCCGGATCGCGGTGCCGATCAGCGCCCCGTCCGCCGCGGTCGCCCTGCGCGAGCGTCCGACGCCGGCTCGGGCTGTGCCGCTGCGCCACCCGGCCGCCAGGCCGGGCTGGTCGGCGAGGCGCAAGCTGACGGTCGCCGGCGGCGCCGTCCTGGCTGCCTCCGCCCTGCTCGGGTGGCTGGTCAGCCAGCTGCTGGCGCTGGACCTGCAGCAGATGGCCGCCACCGCGCTGGGCGCCGCGGCGGTGCTGGCCTTGATCGCCGGCATGGTCCGCAAGGCCACCGGCCACTCTCCGGTCTGCGTCGGCCTGCACTGCTCGGGCTGCTCGGGCCACTGACGACTTCCGTGGCACCCCGGACCGCCGGGGTGCTCGCGGTGGCCGCCGGGGCCTGATCGAGAAGGGGGTCCGAAAGTGGGACAGGAGAAGGGCGAAACAACCTACGTCATGCTTGCAGGCGACTGCGGGCCAATGACTCGCACGAGCTACATCCCGACGGAGGATGAGCGGAACGACTTCCAGGCGTGCGCCTGGCGCTACCGGATTCACTATCGGTACCGCACGACGACCAGCAAGGCTGACGGCTGGAGCGAAATGGGGTACCCCACCCAGATGAAGGACGAGTACCTGGCGAGCTTCGTCGAGATTCACGAGCAGTGGCTGTCGGAGACGCCTTCGGCCGGCGGGGAGCGGCTGATTGCGGGTTCGGTGGAGGTCGTGAGGTACGAAGCCATCGCCTGACCGCTTCTGCGGCCGTCCGGGCGACCGGGCGGACCGTGGTGGCCACAACAAATCGGGCCCGGATCCACGGTGGATCCGGGCCCGCTTGGCCGACGGCGCAGCTATGCCATCGACGGTTCTCGGCGCTTGCGCGGCTGCTTCGGGCGCCACTCGAAGCCGGACTTGCGCCGCAGCTCTCCGAGGGCGTTGGCCCAGCCTCGCCAGTCGGAGCCGTTGGTGTCGCCCGGCAGGTTGCACAGCACTTCGTCTCCGCGCAGTACCTGCAGATGGTTGCCCCGGCTCCGCCGGAGTCTCAGACCGTAGTCCTTCATCGCGTCGAACAGCCGACTCTTCTCGCTGGGCCCCATGTTCACGTTGCTCATCTCCCCTGGTCGCTGGCGATGCCCGGATTCCGCCGTGCATCACCTTGTCTCACTCCGTCTAGCACTGTACCGTACGCTCTGGTACATAGAAAGACGAGATCAAGACAAGCGAGGGAGCCGATGAGCGCCGTCGAGACGATCCCGGCAGCCGCGGTGCACGAAGATGCGGCCCGCCACCGTGGGCGGCAGATCTCCACCCCGTACGGGTGGCGGATCATCCGAGACATCCGCCGGGCCCCCGACCCGGACTCCGCCGTGATCGTCGAAGTCGCCTCCGACGTCGACTCCTACGAGGCCCTGATCTTCTGGCCCGAGCGGCTGGTGCTGCTGCGCGACGACGCCCTGGAGACCGGCAACTGCTTCGGCGTCTACACCCGAGGCCAGGTCGTCGAGACCCACCGGCTGCGCGAGCACGCCCACCTGAGCCTCGTCGACCGCGAACCCGGCTTCGCCACCGTCGTGGTCATCTGTCCGGTCCACCCGCACTACCTCGCCGAGGAGTGCAGCGAATGCGGCCCCGAGCACCTGGAAGCGGTGCTCGCCGCCGAGGACTACTCCGACGACGACCTGCTCGACGAGGAGCGGCGCACCTGCCACCACTGCCGCGCCTGGGCCCCCGACGAGCACCTCGACACCGCCCGACACAAGGCGTTCGTCGCCCGCGCGTTCAACCTCTCCGCGCTGCCCCGCAGCGCCTGACCCCCGAAGGACGAGCCATGAAGACCTACCGCCTGTACGGTGCCTTCCTCACCCGCACCGTCGCCGAGGCCATCGGCGCCCCCGCCCACGTCAACCAGGGCGACGTGATCATCGTGGCCGACACCAAGCACAGCGCGCTGGAAATGGCCCTCGGCCGCAAGATCATGGCCACGATGCGCGACCCCAACTTCCGGGTCGCCCACGGCAACGACGTCGACGCCCTGCGCGCCGCCCAGATGCTGGAGCGCCCCACCGTGCTGGCCCACGGCAGCCCGGCCTACGGCTACGTCGTCGACATCGCCGCAGACGGCACGGCCCGCCGCATCGGCCGCCTCGCTGGCGGAGTCTTCGTACGCGTTGACGAGAACCCGTCGTGACCGCGCGAGCCCGCACCCCCCGCTACAACCCCGACCTGCGCCGCCACTCCTGGGAGAAGCTGCGCGAGCACCACAAGCGGTGCCAGTTCTGCGGCATCCACGTCGAGAACAAGCCGGGCAGCCACCGCGCCGAATGGCACCAGGAGTGGACCTGGCCCGACGGCCGAGTGGGCAACACCGAGTGGAGCACCAACAAGAAGCTGCCCACCTGCCCCGGGCCGACCGGCACCGAGATCACCTCGCTCGCCACGACCACTGCCTAACCGGCCCGCTTCCGTCCAGCCCGCACCTCGCGGGCCGGCGCGGTGGCCGTCCGGCCAGAGCCACCGACGAGAGGTCACCACCATGACGCAGATTGGCGCACGCGTCCTCGCCGTGCGCAACACCACCGACGACACCGTCTACGCCTACGGCTACGGCGTCTACGTCGGCGACCACCCCCGCCCCGGCTGGACCATCGACGACGAGGACCGAGCGATGGCTGAGCGGTCGATTCGCCGCCACGACGCCACGCCGGCCTGGGATCCTGCCGCCCACTTCAACCAGAAGGCGGCCGACGGAGAGATGACCCAGGCCGAGGCCGATCAGTACACCGCCGAGGCCATCCAGCGCAGGGCCGAGGAGCGAGCCAGACCAATGGCCGAGCGGATCGACAGCCTCCTGCACTCTCTCTCCCTCAACCCGAAGATCGTGCTCGACGACGATGCCGGCGTCGTCTGGGGCATGGAGTGCTGGTGGGGCGCGGCCGACGACCAGCGGTGGGCCCGGGTCTTGGAGTCTCGCCAACTCGTCACCGTCCCGGCCCCCCATCCGCCGGAGAGGCAGCCCCTGCCGGCGGCGCAGGCCAAGGCCCAGGAGGTCTGAGATGGGCTCGTACTGCAGGTTCTGCGATCGGCGGTGCTTCGTCCTGCGCGTCCTCCGCGACGGCCGGTCGATGGCGCTCGCCACCTGCGCGCGAGGAATGGCGCACGACCGCCAGAAGTGCGGGCAGGACCACACCACAGCGCTCAATCCGGCCACCGACCAGGCCGCAATCCAGCGGCTCCTCGCGGAGATCGCCGAGCTGAAGGAACTCGCCCGCTCGGCAACCAACCCCACCTGACCGCCGCGCTTCCGGCCGGCCCGTCTCGCACGGGCCGGCACGGTGGCCGCCCGGCCAGCCCGGACCACCGCCGGGGCAACAGCCCGCCAGACACCGGAGGCACCACGCATGTACGGCACCGCCACGACGACCCGCGTTCCTGACGGGGAGATGGACTACCTCGCGAAGGCCGGCGAGCAGCTCGACAAGGCCGCGCAGGCGATCGACAGCCGCGCCACCGACAGGTACGTAACCAAGGAGGAGATCAGCACCGCCCGGCAGGCGATCGCAAACGGGTACGCGCTGCTTGGCGCGATCCAGCGCGGACAGCTCCCGGCCGCGCTCGCCCGGGACCTGCTCGACCGGCTCGCCACCGACAACCGCTGACCGCCGACGCTTCCGGCCGGCCCGTCTCGCACGGGCCGGCACGGTGGCCGACCGGCCAGCCCCCACAAAGACCAAGGAGAGTTATGACCAGCCGCACCATCGAGGCCCGACAGGCGGGACCGGTCGTCGCCGACCTGAGCCTGCAGTACGGGCGCATCGAGGTGATCGTCGAGCGCCGCGACCGCGCCGAGGTCACCCTGACCACCCCCGCCAGCCGCGGCCCCGCCGTCGACGCCGTCAAGGGCTTCGCGCTGCGCGACACCCGCGACGGCTTCCGCGCCCACCTGGAGATCCCCCCGACCGTGGTCTCCGGGGGCGGCACCACGGTCATCCAGGGCGGCGGCAGCGTCGTCGTCCTCGGCGACAACATGCACCAGGTCAACCACTTCTCTGGTAGCGGCTCGGTGGTCCAGATCGGCGGCAGCCACGGCAGCGTGGTGGTTGGCGGCGGGAACGTCTCCATCGGCGGCGGGAGCACCGTTGAGATGCAGGTTCGCCTGCCCGAGCGGTCCGCGATCGTCGTCGACGCCGCCCACTGCCCGGTTCTCACCCAGGGCCGCCTGGGCGCCGCCTCGATCAATTTTCGGCACGGCAACGTCCAGATCGACGAGGTTGGCGCCCTGAACGTCCAAGGCGCGCACGGCAGCGTCACCGTCAATGCCCTCGACGGTGACGCGAACCTCCACGTCACCCACGGCAACATCGACATCCACGCGCTGCGCCCCTGCCGGGTGCGGGCGCGCACCCGACACGGCAACATCACCGTGAGCGGCGCCCGCGTCGACCTGGACGCCTCCGCTCAGCACGGCTCGGTGCGCAACCGGTGAGGGAGTTCTGGGCGAAGATCCTCGCCTCCGCGCTGCTGACCCTGCTCATCAAGGGCGGGGTCGCCCTGGCCGGCCACTGGATCGCCTGGTGGTTCGCCGCCCTCATCTCGCTGGTCGTCGTCTTCGGCGGCTGGTTCATCATCACCGGCGACTGGGACGAGGTGTTCCGCTGATGACCACCACTACGGTCTTTCGCGCCGACCCCGTCCAGTCTCACGATGCGTGCGGTGGCGGCGACCCGTGCGCGCACTGCAAGGCCGGACGCCCGGGGGTACCACGCTGGATCATGGGGGTGAGTAGCCCTACGCAGTCCGTCTGGGAGCTGGACGAGGAGGTGCGCCTGGCCCTGCCGCCGCGCTTCCACGTGCCGCACTACATCGACACCTGCACGCCCGCCGGCTGGTTCTGCGCCAGCTGCTGGGGCGACGGCTGGATGTCGAGCTGGCCCTGCGACGTCGCCCTGCGGCACCCCAGGCACATCGGCCCGCTCGCACCCACGCGCACCTCGAACTGACCGCTTCCGTCCCGCCTGGCCAAAAGCCGGGCGGGCGCGGTGGCAGCCAGGCCAAAGCAACCGATCGAGCAAGGAGAGAGCGTGTCCACCACCGAAACCGCGCTGACCGCGGACGAAGTCAAGGCCGCCGTCGCCGAGTGGCGCAAGGCGCACCCGGACGGAGTGCCGGTCCTGCACTGGCTGGGCGGCGACCGCGAGGACGAGCCCGAGATCGACTTCGCGTACAGGCCCGAGGCGGGAAGTGAGCCGACGGTGATGCTGTACGGCGCCTTCCGGCCGGTGCCGATGGCCCACGTCGAGCCCCACCCACTGGCGTCCGAGGTGGCCGCGCTGTCGAAGCCGGAGGAGCGCGAGCTGGAATTTCCGTACCCGCCGTGCCCGTTCTGCCGGGTCGACACGTATCACAACGGCGACAACTTCCAGTGCGGCTACTGCAGCGCGATCTTCGACAGCCACAGCAACCTGTCCACCCGCCGATGCGTGGAGGACTGCGGTGAGGACGCCACCGTCGTCGGCTCCGACAAGCAGCCACGATGCGTCACCTGCGAGGTGCGGGTGCGCGCCGGCGAGCTACGCGCCAACGAGCCGTACCCGTGCACACGGTGCAAGAGCGAGGTTGTTGGCATCCCCGTCCGCATGGAGCCGCACAAGCGCAAGCTCTGCCCCGGGTGCCTGGAGCGGGAGCTGCACCAGGAGCAGGTCGCCGAGATCCTCGCCCGCCGCAGCAGCTGATCTAGCCGACGCCCGCTGGGTCCGTGGCCTCAGCCACGAGCCCGGCGGGCATCCTCGTCTACCCATTGGATGTATTAAATGATGCCAAGGTGGTGACCCGCCGAATTGCCGCACCTTCGGCCGCCGGCTTGCCTGTGGGATGGCCTCCGCCTGGCCGCGAGCTGGGCACCATCCCCAAGGAGAGCGCATGCACGCCGCCCAGCCGCAGGTCAAGCTCATCGCCTGGACCAGCTTCGCCCCGCCGGACAACGTCCCGTGGAACCCCGACTTCAACGCCTACGGGGGCGCATCTGGGGGCCAGTCTCTCGCGGAGTTCGCCGGCCGCGCCTGCTACCAGAGCTGGAGCCGACCGAACCCGGCCACGGCCACCAACGCCGGCTACCTCGCGCACATCCTGGAGGTCGGACACCTCTCGGTGCTGGAGCACGCCTCGGCCAGCTTCTACTTCACCGGCGTCTCCCGCTCGTTCACCCACGAGTTGATCCGCCATCGGCACTTCTCGTACTCCCAACTGTCCCAGCGGTACGTCCGGGAGCGCGACGCCGCCATGGTTGAGCCCGGCGTCATCGCCTCCGACCCCTACCTGCACCGCCGGTTCACCGAAGCCACCGACGCCGCCGTGGCCGCCTATAACGAGCTGCTGCACGGCCTGGAGCGCAAGTTCGCCGACGTGGAGAACGCCACGCTGCGGCGCAAGCAGGCCCGCCAGGCGGCCCGCGCCGTCCTGCCCAACGCCACCGAGACGCGGATCGTGGTCACCGGCAACTACCGGGCCTGGCGGCACTTCATCGCCATGCGCGCCACGGAGCACGCCGACGTCGAGATCCGCGAGCTGGCGGTGGAGTGCCTGCGTCAGCTCCAGGAGATCGCTCCGAACGTCTTCGGCGACTTCACCATCAGCCGACTGTCCGACGGCACGGAGGTCGCCGCAACCCCACATGCAGAGCAGCACTGATGCCCGAGCACATTGAGCAGCCCCTGCCGACGCCGAACGGCGGACGCTCGATCCAGTCGATGGTGCGCGCCGACCTGCTCGACGCGATCCCGCCGGTGGCCGCCGACGTCAGCGCCGACCTGCTCGACCGCGAGCAGTTGGGCATCGAGCGCTACGGCACCTACCTGCAGGCCAACAACGGTCGCGACGCCCTGCGCGACGCCTACGAGGAATGCCTCGACCTGGCCGTCTACCTCAAGCAAGCCATCGTCGAAGGCCACGACCTGGTAATCGCGTACTACGCGACGCTGACCATGGCCATGCACATCAAGGAGAACATGCTGGCCCGCGACGCCGCGAAGGGAACCGGCGATGCTGCTGTCTGACCGGGACCTGCGCCAGGCCATCGCCGAGCAGCGGCTGGCCATCGACCCGTTCGAGCCCGAGCTGATCCAGCCAGCCAGCATCGACCTTCGCCTCGACCGCGACCTGCTGCTCTGGCCGAAAATCCAGCCCGACGAGCCTTACCCGGTGGTCGATCCGGCATGTGAGCCGAAGATGCTGCCCTTCAAGATCCCCGAGGGCTGGTCCTTCCGGCTGGAGCCCGGCCAGTCGGTGCTCGCCTGCACCGTCGAGACCGTCACCCTCGACCACAGCCTCGCCGGCCGATTCGAGGGCAAGAGCAGCATCGGCCGCCTCAGCCTGGCCACCCACATCACCGCCGGGTTCATCGACCCCGGCTTCTCCGGCCAGATCACCCTGGAGCTGGTCAATCACAATCCCCGCCCCATCCTGCTGCACCCCGGCATGCTCATTGGCCAGCTGTGCGTCCTGCCGATGTTCACCCCCGCCGAGCACCCCTACGGCTCCGCGGCGGCCGGCTCGCGCTACAACGGCCAGCGCGGCCCCACCCCGAGCCGATCGTGGCGCAACTGGCGCGTCTGGCCCACCCAGGAGGCGGCGTGAGCTGGCTGAGCGAGCGAGCCTACGAGCCGGTCGTCCTCGACCAACTGCGCGTCGGCATCCGGTCGGATCTCGGCGCGTTCGCCGCGGACCGGCTGGAGATCCGCCGGCGGCTCGACGAGATGGTCTACGACCTCACGACCTACGTCCTGGCCCGGCAACTGCCCGACGAGCGGGTCACCGAGCGCCGCCGCGAGCAGATCGAGAGACGGCACGGTTCGCCACCTGGTGGGACCACTTCAAGGCCACCTACCGGGGTCGGTGGTGGATGCGGTGGCGCCGCTGGCCGGTCCGGCAGCTCGTCGACACCCACGAGATCGAAGCCGTCGCCGTGGTCGACCTGACCCGCCACTGGACCTTCCCTCGCGCCGACATCGCCGCCCCCGAGCTGGGCGACCCGGTGCCCGCGATGACGTACCTGATGGCTCGGGACGTGCCGCCCTCACCGCGGGTAACGCGTGCGGCCCCTGACCGCACGGAGCGTTAGGCTGTCTGCCGTGACCTGGACCGGCGAAGGCATTACGAACCCGCACCTGTGCGACGTGTGCGACGTGATTGTTGTGCCCGCCGGCGACGGCTGGGAACACCCCGAGGAACTGCGGGAGAAGTTCTCCCAGACCATCTGCAACGAGCCCGGCCCCGGCCGGCCGCCGAAGCCCCGCGAACTGGCCTACGGCCGCGGCCGGCAGGTCTCCCGCGACAAGCAGGCCATCCAGGGCCAGATCCCCGGCTTCGAGATCGCCGAGGACGTGCCGATCGTCGTCGGCTGCAACGGCTCCCACAAGCACAACCCCGCCGGACCGCCCTGGTACCCGATCAGCTGGGGCTACGTCGCCGAGAACGGCCAGTACGGACTCGGCACCGCCACCCAGCCCAAGGCCGTCGTCGGCGACCGCGCGTTCGGCTCCGAGCTGCGCGCCATCTTCTGGGCCCTGGAGCAGCTGCCCAACGCCAACCCCGTCTCCGTGATCACCAACTCGCAGGACGCCGTCGCCCTGATCGAGCAGTGGCGCGCCGCCGGCCAGACGCCCGGCTGGACCGCCGAGAACCTGCCGATGCCCCCCGGCTACACCACCGAACGCGCCAGCGGCAACGAAGCGAAGATCCTGCGCCTGGCCAAGCAGTTCGCCGAGGCCCCTGACCTGCTCACCGCCACCTGGCACCGCGCCAGCGAACACCCCCTGCAGGACGCCGCAGACAAGCTCGCGAAGATCGCCCGGCTCTGGGCAATCCGCGAAATCACCAAGGAGCAGGCAGAGGTGGCCGCCGAGCGCGCCGCCCGGCACGTCCTCACCCGCGCCAGCCAGTAAGCCAGGTCAAACCGCCAAAGCGGGTAGGCACCACCGGGTTCGATGTCGTATCGTGACGCACGAAGTGATCTTCCGGTTACAAAACCGAAGACTCTGCACTGGCCCACGTTGCCGACGGACCTACCCCCGCCCGGAGGTGATCGCCGTGACCGCACGCCTTGCCCGAACCGCGCTGCGACTCGGCCTCGCCGGAGCGGGCGCCATTCTCGGCTTCGCCCTCATGGCCGCCGCCGACGACCCGGCCTACGCCAACGACCAGCCCCCGCGCGCCCTGCCCGCCCCGACTGTCAAGCCACCCAAGGGCTTTGCAAGTCAGGCGCCAGAGGCCGTGAAGCCCCAAGGGCCGGACCGACGAGCCAACAACGGCAAGCCCCGCGCCACGCAGGAAAACCCGGTCGAGCACCTGACCACTGAGGTCACCCGCCCGATCCGACACGCGCTGCAAGAGACGCAGCGCGCCACCGAGCCCGTCACGCAGCTTGTCGGCGAGGTGCTCGACGCCGCACCCGAGCCGGTCCGCACTCCGCTGACCGCCATTCGAACGCCGGTCGCCACCACCGTCGACACCGTTGGCGAAGACGTCGGAACGATCTCCCCGGCACTCGGCGACACCGTCGACGACGCGACGGCGCCGCTGGCTCCCATCCTCGGCACGCCGAGCCCTGACGACCAGCCACTTCTGCCGCTGCCACTTGAGCTGATCGAAACCGAAGAGCCAGCGGCGCCCACACCAGGAGCCACCTCATCGCCGAGCGCCGGGGCCCCGACACCCGAACCGGCAAGCATGCCCACCGGCACCTACGCCGAAAGCAGGCCGACGACAGAGGGCCCCAGGGCCGACTCGGGAGGCGCTCAGCGCATATCCGAGCCCGCCGGTGATTCCCGCGAACCCGCTGACGCCTCTGGCGAGCTACCGGACCCGACGGGCCAACCCGCGCCCCTGAGCCAGGCCGCGCAGCACAACTGCTTGGACAGCAGTCCGGCCGCGCTTCCTACGCAGCCCACCCTGCCCGTCCTGCACGGCACCATCGCTCCCGCCAGTGAGCCGCACCGGCCTGCCGGCCGCGCACCGAAACCGACCCCCGGCCCCGCGTAGCAGGGAACGACGCCGCAGCCGCCGGCTCGGGCAGCAGCCCGACGCCGCCAGGCCGTTTCCCTGAACTTCAGCGCGATCGGAGCACATCCCCATGAAGAGCATCACCCGCACCATGGCCTTCACTGGCTCCGTCCTGGACATCGGCGCCGGAATGTGGTTCGCCGTCATGGCCAAGGACGTTCTCGTAGACGGCGCAGAACTGACAACGGGCCACCTGATGGTGACCGTCGGCGTGGCCACCCTCGCAGTCATCGGCGGAGCCCTGCTCGTGGGCGCCATCATCATCACCGCCATCGAATCCGCCGTAGAACGCTCCTGCTTCGACTACGCCGACGGCGTACTGCACGGCGTGCACGAAGCCATCGAAGCCGGCCTCGGGCAGCTCCTCCACGCGCTGCCTCCCCCCAGGGACAACGTGCGCCCCCTCCGGCCTCACCCTTCGGGGCACCGCTTCCGTCCGTAAGTTCGCACGCCGCAGGCCGGGCCCCAGCCAAGAGCTGGGGACCCGGCTCGGACGCAAGGCCAGGCCGCCCTCAGACCCTTGGGCAGCCTCGCCTCGATCGACTTGGGCGCACACAACGCGCCCTGGCAGGATATTCGAACATATGATCGACTGGTGCGGCCCGGTCGGAGGGAAGCTCAGCAGCCACGACGTCCGCCGGTCAGCCAGCGACAAGCACAGAACGGAGCACCACATGATCAAGGCCGGGAAGGCGCAGGCCGCCGCGTGGGCTTTTCGGATCGACCTCCGCAGGATTGGCATCTGGATCGGCTGGATGTTGTTCTCGATCTCGCTACTGTCGGTCGTGGTCATCTACGCCGTGGCCCTGAGCAACCCCGAGTGGAAGGCGAGCATCGCAACCAGCCTGACGATCGCCCTGGTCGTCGGCCTTGGTGTCAGTGCCGTGATCATCTGGGGCTTCACCCTGTCGATCCGGGCCATCGCCCGGACCATCGACGCGTACCAGCAGGGCGTTCAGGACGCCGTCGCGCGCCTGGCTGACGCGATCCCGCCGGCTAGTGATTCACGTCACACGAGCACCCGGCGCCAGCGTGGGCACCTGCGCAGCATGACCTAGAACCAGAAACCCCTTCGGCGAGTCGCGCCACGCGAACCTTCGTGAGACCGCGGGGGCGCACCGTGTGCCCACGGTGCGCCCATACGCTGAGTAGTGGGGGACTTCATCAATATCTGACTCCGGCAAAGAGAAAGGGCGGTGACCGCGTTTCCGCAGGTCACCGCCCTTTTAGCCCGGCGAAAGGCTATGTGGCCAGGGGCGGGGTCGAACCGCCGACCTTCCGATTTTCAGTCGGACGCTCGTACCAACTGAGCTACCTGGCCGTGTTGCTCGGTTCATGCTACCCGCACGGCGGGCTGTCCGCCGGGAGGGTCACACGCTCCGATACGCAGAACGCCGCGCGTGGTGGGCGCGGCGTCAGCGCTGGCGGTCCTGACGGGACTTGAACCCGCGACCTCCGCCTTGACAGGGCGGCGAGCACTCCAACTGCTCCACAGGACCTAGCTTTGTTGCCTCCGACCGAAGCCGGACCGTGCCCCCAACGGGATTCGAACCCGTGCTACCGCCTTGAAAGGGCGGCGTCCTGGGCCGCTAGACGATGAGGGCGGCCCCGCCATCATTGCACACTCGCAACTTCAAGCGGACTTGCTCCCATCCGGCCCCGCCGGAGGCTTGGATAGCTTACGTGATGGTCGGCCCCTCGACCAAACCGGTATGGCCCTGGCCACAACGAGCCACAAAACCGCAGGTCAGGGCCGGTCTAGCGGAGCCGGGCGATGCCGAAGCGCCGCTTCAGGTCGGTGATCAGGTGCGGGCAGGCGGCCAGTGTCGCGGCCCGATCGCCGCCCCCGTCGTGCAGCAGCACGACCGACCCGGGCCGGGCCGCGGCGCGTACCCGATTGGTGATCGTCGCGGTGGTGGGCTTGCCCCAGTCCTGCGGGTCGACGTTCCAGTGCAGCGACCGCATGCCCAGCTGCTTGGCGACCGACACCACCTCGGGCGTCCACCGGCCGCCCGGCTGCCGGTAGAACGGCACCTTGGCCCCGGGCACCGCGGCCCGGATCGCCGCGTTGGTGCGGGCCAGGTCGCTGCGGATGTCGGCGACCGGTCGCCGGGCGAGGTCCAGGTCGTGGTGCCAGCTGTGGTTGCAGAGCTGGTGCCCCTCCCGCACGATCCGCCGCACCAGGTCGGGGTGGCGGCGGGCCTGGGTGCCCACCACGCAGAACGTGGCGGTGACCCGCGCCGCGCGGAGGTGGTCGAGGATCTTCGGTGTCCAGACCGGGTTGGGCCCGTCGTCGAAGGTCAGCGCCACGGCCCGTACGCCGGTGCTGCGCTGCAGGCCCGGCGGCAGTTTGCTGGGCAGCGGCCGGACCGGGCGTTTGGGCGGCGGGGTGCTGCGGGTCGGGCGCGGGCTGGCCGTCGGGGTCGGCCCCGGCGGCAGCGGCGCGGAGGCGACGGGGCTGGGGCCGGCCGCCTCCGGCGGGGATGCGGAGGTGTCACCGCAGCCGCCGAGGAGGAGGGCAAGGGCCAGACCGGATGCCAGTACGGCGCGTGGGCGCATCGTTCGCTCCCGAAGGGGGTCGGGGTCGGCGGACCCCCCGACGCTAGTGGACGGCTTTCCGTCCCGGCACCCCGGTCAGCCGGTGGTGGACTGGCCCAGCGAGTCGTGTACGGCCAGCGCGAGCGAGACCGCCTCGGTGAGGTCGAGCGGCCGCACCACCCCGGCGGGCAGCGAGTCCGCCGGCCAGCCGGGCCCGGCGGCGAGCACCAGCAGCGGCCGGCGGGGCGCGGCGAGCAGGGCGGTGAGCTGGGCGGGGTCGGCGGTGGCCGGGGCGTGCGACCAGACGACCACGGCGGCCGGCCCGGTCCGGTTGACCGCCTCGACCAGCGCCGCCGCCGGCACCCGGGCACCGAGCATCCGGTAGCCCACCCCGGCCTCGGCGAGCGCGGCGGCGAGCGCCTCCAGCGGCAGGCTGTGCTGCTCCTCGTCGGCGCAGGAGAGCAGGACGCGCGGCGGCCCGGTGGGCGCGCCGGCCCGGGCGACCGCCGCGAACGCCTCCGACACGCACCGGGACACCAGGTGTTCGACCTCGATCAGGCCGGCGGTGGCCGCGTGCCGCTCCCCGATGCCGACGAGCACCGGGCGCAGCAGCCCGTCCCAGGTGGCGACCACCCCGTCCGCCTCGACGGCGTGCGCGATCGCCTCGCTGATGGCCACCGAGTCCAGCCGCATGGCGGCACGGGCCAGCCCCCGGGCGGCCGGCCCGGCCCGGCCGACCGGAATCGTCGGGCCGCCGCCGTCCCGCGTACCGGCGGTACGTGCGGGCGGGCGGGCACCGGCGCCGGCGGCGGGTGCGGTCTCCGGCGTCCGACGGGCCCAGCGGGCCGCCTCGGCGGGGGTGACCCCCTGGGCGGTGAGCCGCCGCATGATCTCCAGGCGCGCGAGGTCGGCCGGCGTGTAGCGCCGGTGGTGTCCCGGTACGTGCTCGCTCGGGCCGAGCCCGTAGCGCTGGTGCCAGGTGCGCAGGGTGGTGACGGCGACCCCCAGCTGCCTGGCCACCGCCCCCGCGCTCAGCGCCTCATCGGCCACCCGACCGCTCCGACGCGTCGTCCGCCGGCAGCGCGGAGGGGTTCGTGGCCGCGTTCGGCGGGCCGACGGTCGGCCGCAGCAGCCGGTTCACCACCCCGCCCAGCCAGGGCGCGTACGCGCGGGGATCGGCGTCGAGGTCGGCGGCCAGCTCGACGGGGTCGACCCAGCGCAGTTCGGCCACCTCGTCGGGGTCGGGCAGCAGCGGCGTGCCCGGCCGGAACCCGCCTCGCAGGACGTGGTCGTACTCGAACTCGACCCGGCCGGTGGCCGGGTCCTCGGCGTAGTAGACGTACACCCCGACCTCGGTCAGCTCGACCGGGTCGGCGCCGAGCTCCTCGCGCAGCCGGCGGTTGGCGGCCTCGACCAGCGACTCGCCGGGCACGGGGTGGCCGCAGCACGAGTTGGCCCAGCGCAGCGGGAAGCGGGTCTTCACCCCGGCCCGGCGCTGGAGCAGCACCCGGCCGTCGGGATCGACGAGCAGCACCGAGAAGGCGCGGTGCAGCTGGCCCGGGGGCTGGTGCGCGGCGGACACGGTGGTCTCGCCCTGTGCGCGCCCGGCGTCGTCGACGAGCTCGACGAGGTGCTTCTCGCGGGTGGTCACGGCAGGTGCCTTTCGGGTGTGCGGGCGAGGGTCATCAGGATTCCCCGGTGATGCGGCCGGCGGCGAGCTTGCCGGAGATGAGCACCATCGGCACGCCGACGCCGGGCTGGGTGCCCGAGCCGGCGAAGACCACGTTCGGCAGCGTCCGGTGCAGGTTCGACGGGCGGAACGGGCCGGTCTGGAAGAAGGTGTGCGCGGCGGCGAACGGGGTGCCGGCGGCCATCCCCTGCTCGGCCCACTCGGCCGGGGTGACGGCCCGCAGCACCTCGACGCCCGCGCCGAAGCCGACGTAGCCGCGCTCCTCCAGGGTCCCGACGAGCTGGTCGGCGTAGCGGTCGGTGAGGTCGCCCCGCCAGTCGAACGGCGCCCGGTGGAGGTTGGGCACCGGCGCGAGCACGTAGTAGGTGTGCCGGCCTGCGGGCGCGACCGACGGGTCCGTCCGGCTCGGGTTGGTCACCAGCAGGGACGGGTCGCTCATCAGCTCGCCGCGCCGGATGACCTCATCGAAGGTGCCCTTCCAGGACCGTCCGAAGTGGATGTTGTGGTGGGCGATCCTCCCATATCCCTGCCGGGATCCCACGTGCAGGACCACGCAGGACGGCGAGTAGGTGAGCCTGCGGGGGCGGGTCGGCGGCAGCAGGTCGCGGTAGGCGACCGGCAGGTCGGGGTTGAGCACCACCACGTCGGCCGGGATCAGCTCCCCGTCGGCGGTCAGCACGCCCGTGGCCCGGCCGTTCGCGGTCTCCACCCGGGTCACCGTGGTGTCGTACCGGATCTGCACGCCGTGTTTCTCGGCGGCGCCGGCCATGCCCCGGGAGACCGCGTGGATCCCGCCGCGCGGGAAGTAGACCCCGGCCACCGAGTCGAGATACGCGATGACCGCGTAGATGGCCAGGGCGTCGTGCGGGGCGAGGCCGGCGTACATCGCCTGGAAGGAGAAGATCCGCTGGGTGCGCGGGTCGCGGAAGAACTGGTTGATCTTCGTCTGGAGCCGGCGGAAGGCGCCGCCCGCCAGCAGCCGCAGTAGGTTGCCGGTGAGCAGGTCGGTGGGCGCGTCCAGGTTGCGCTCGATGAAGTCGGCGCGCTCCCACTGCCAGAGCTTCCGGGCGTAGTCGACGAAGCGCAGGTAGCCGTCGGCCTCGCGGGGGCCGCAGACCCGGGCGATCTCGGCGGCCATCCGGGTGGTGTCGGTGATGACGTCCAGCGTCGACCCGTCGGGGTAGTGGGCCCGGTAGGCCGGGTCGAGCGGGGTCAGGTCGAGCCAGTCGTCCAGTTCCTCGCCCACCGCGCCGAGCGCCTCGGCGATCAGGTCCGGCATGGTGAGCACGGTGGGGCCGGTGTCGAACTCGTAGCCGTCGACGCCGAGCCGGCCGGCCCGGCCGCCCGGCACCGGCTCGCGCTCCAGCACGGTCACCTGTCGGCCACTGCCCGCCAGGTGCAGCGCGCAGGCCAGCCCACCCAGGCCGGCGCCGACCACCACCACCCGGTCCGTACGCCCGTGCACGGTGCGCACGCGACCACCCCCCTGTACGAAGTTGCCCATCAAGCCCGCCGGTTGGTGGCGGCGGTCGCGAGACCGGTCAGCGCGGTGCGTGCCGTCTCGTCGATCGACGCGGCGTCGAGCGCGGCGAGCGCCTCGGCGACCCGGTCGGAGATCATGCGCTCGACCCGGTCCACCGCGCCGGTGTCGGCGACGACGCCGGCGAGCCGGGCGATCTCCGCGTCCGTCACCCCGTCGCCGACCCGGTCCAGCGCGCGCCGCTGGGCCGGCGTGGCGAGCTGCCGGGCGAGCATGAGCAGCGCGGTCGGCTTGCCGGTGCGCAGGTCGTCGCCGGCCGGCTTGCCGGTGGCCGACGGGTCGCCGTAGACGCCGAGCAGGTCGTCGCAGAGCTGGAACGCCTCGCCGACCGCGAGCCCGTAGCGGGTGTACGCGGCGATCAGCGGGGCGTCGGTGTCGACGCCGGCCAGGCAGGCGCCGAAGAGCAGCGGCCGCCGCACCGTGTAGCTCGCGGTCTTGTAGCGGGCGACCCGCAGCGCGCGGTCGACGGACCAGTTCGCCGCGTCGCTCTCGCCGAGCACGTCGAGGTACTGCCCGGCGATCGTCTCCACCCGCATCTGGTCGTAGCAGCGGCGGACGTGGAGCAGCCGGGCCGGCGGCAGGGCGGCGTGCGCGAGGAGCCGGTCGGCCCACACCACGCAGAGGTCGCCGACCAGCACCGCGACCGCCTCGCCGAACCGGCGCGGGTCGCCCCGGTGCCCGGCGGCGGCGTGCCGGGCGGCCTGCGCCACCTGCACGGTCGGCCGGCCGCGTCGAGTGGCGGAGGCGTCCATCACGTCGTCGTGCACGAGGGCGAAGGTGTGCAGCAACTCCAGGGCGGCGAACGCCGGCAGCACGGCCGGCAGGGGCTCCGCGCTCCCCGCGCCGCGCCAGCCCCAGTAGGCGAACGTCGGCCGGACCCGCTTGCCGCCGGCCAGCACGCTGTCGCGCGCCGTCGCGGCGAAGCGGCCCATCGCCGCGTCGATCTCGGCCAGCGAGGCGACCTCGGCGGCCAGGAAGGCGGCCAGGGTGCGGTCCACCGCCGCGACCAGATCCCTCGTGTACGCGGCCAGGACCGCGCCGACGGGGTCGTCCCCGTCTCCCGGGCCTGCCGGCGTGACACGGAGGGTGTTGCCGGCAACTGCGTCGTTGGCCATGCGGCCGAGCGTACCCTAGGGTTACGTCTTGCGTCGATTGGTGCGTCGATACTTGAGGAGGGCCGGTGGACACGGATCTCACCGCTGCCTATGACCGTTGTCGTGAGGTGCACAGACGCCACGGCCGCACCTACTATCTCGCGACCCGGCTGCTGCCCGCCTGGAAACGGCGGCACGTGCACGCCCTCTACGGGTTCACCCGCTACACGGACGAGATCGTCGACCGGACCGAGGAGTTGTCCCCGACCGAGCGCGCGGCGCGGCTCGACGACTGGGCCGGCCGCTTCGTCGCCGGGCTGCACGGCCAGCCGGTCGACGACCCGCTGCTCCCGGCCGTGCTGCACACCATCGCCGTCTTCGATCTGGACCGGGACGACTTCGTGTCGTTCCTCAAGAGCATGGCGATGGACCTGACGGTCACCTCGTACCGCACCTACGACCACCTGCTCGACTACATGGAGGGCTCGGCGGCCGTCATCGGCACGATGATGCTGCCGATCCTGGGCAGCTCCGACCCGGCCGCGGCCCGCGAGCCGGCGCGCCAGCTCGGCTTCGCCTTCCAGCTCACCAACTTCATCCGGGACATCGGCGAGGATCTCGAGCGCGGGCGGACGTACCTGCCCGACGACGACCTCGCCCTGTTCGGCGTCACCCGAGAGGAGCTGACCGAGGCCCGCGCCCGGGGGCGCGCCACGCCCCGGATCCGGGAGCTGATCGCGTACGAGGTGGGCCGCGCCCAGGCGCACTACGCCGCCGCGGCACCCGGTATCACGCTGCTCGCGCCCGCCTCGCAGGCGTGCATGCGCACCGCGTACGCGCTCTACGGCGGCATCCTCGACGAGGTGGCCGCGCAGGGCTACGACGTCTTCGCCGGCCGGGCACTGGTGTCGCGACGCCGCCGGCTGGCGGTGGCCGCCCGCGCCCTGCTCACCCCGACCGGCACGCCCGTGGTGATCCCCGGGCCCGCCCGGGCGCCCGCCCCGGTCCCCGTGCCGAGCCCGTGACCGTTTGCCGTCCGGCTCCGGCGGTCGCACCCCGGGCCGGCGGCGCGCCCGACCCGGGGCGGGTGCCCGTGGCGCCGGCCGCCCGCTGGCCGCACCCGCCCGAGGCGGTCGGAGCGGGTCAGAGGCAGGAGTGCAGGGCGTCCACCAGAGCGTCGACCCGGTCGTGGTCGGCCAGGTGGGACGTGGCGTAGGCGAAGGTGTAGCCGCGCGCGGGGTCGGCCCAGGCGGAACTGCCGCCGATCCCGCCCATGCCCCAGCTCCCGTCCTCCTCCCACTGCATGCCCAGCGTCCACCGGGTGCGCCGGCCCAGCAGCAGGTCGTCGCCGTCGTACTGGACCCGCGTCGCCTCGGCCACCAACTCCGGACCGAACAGGCGTACGCCGTCGAGGACGCCGCCGGCGAGCAGGCCCGCGTAGAGCCGGGCCAGGGCACCCGCCGTCGAGTGCAGGTTGACCGCCGGCACCTCCGCGCCCCGCCAGAGCGGGCCGTTCACCACCGCCAGGTCCCGTCCGCCGGGCGGGTTGTCCAGCGCCCGCGCCCGGAGGGAGCCCGGCGCACCGGCCACCCGGTCCGGCCACCCCGGGTCGCCGTACCGCAGCTCGGCGCAGCGCCGCCGGTCCGCCTCGCCGAGGCCGAAGCCGAGGTCCAGCCGCCACGGCCCGGCGATCTCCTCGGCCAGGAAGCGGCCCACCGACCGCCCGTCGACCCGCCGCACCAGCTCGCCCACCAGATGCCCGTACGTCCAGGCGTGCTCGCCCGCGACGGAACCCGGCGGCCACTCCGGCCCGGCGGCGGCGAGGTCGGCGCAGAGCAGATCCCAGTCGGCGATCGCGGCGGCGGGCCGGGGCACCGGGAAGGCCAGCAGCCCGGCGGTGTGCGTGAGCACCTGCCGGACGGTGGCCGGGGTGCGGAAGCCGGGCCAGTGCGCGGAGACCGGGTCGTCCAGGTCGAGCCGGCCCCGGTCGACCAGCATCAGCAGGCAGAGCGCGGCGACCGGCTTGCCGACCGAGTAGACGTTCACCAGCGTCTGCGGCAGCCACGGCCGCCCCGGCGACCGTTCCCCGCCGACGATGTCGACGACCGGCTCCCCGGCGTACCAGACCGCCAGGCCGGCCCCGGTCTCCCGGCCGGTGGCGAGCAGGTCGGCGAAGCAGTCGTGGACGGCGGAGAAGCGGGCGCGCATCCGGCCACCGTAGGCGGCCGACGACACCCGGGCAGCGAATATCGCGCCGGCCGGGTGGTCGGAGACCGGGCGGTGCGGAATGCTGGCGGGATGGCGGAGCCGGAACTGGTGGACGTGGTCGTGGTCGGGCTCGGGGTCGGCGGCGAGGAGGTGGCCGGGCGGCTCGCCGAGGCCGGGCTGACCGTCGTCGGCGTCGAGCGTGACCTGGTCGGCGGGGAGTGCCCGTACTGGGGGTGCATCCCGAGCAAGATGATGATCAGGGCGGCCAACGCGATCGCCGAGGCGCGCCGGGTCGACGGGCTCGCCGGCACCGCCCAGGTCCGGCCCGACTGGGCACCCGTGGCGAAGCGGATCCGCGAGGAGGCCACCGACACCTGGGACGACACGGTCGCCGTGGAACGCTTCACCGGCAAGGGCGGCCGGTTCGTCCGGGGCAGCGCCCGCCTCGACGGCCCCGGCCGGGTCCGGGTCGGCGGGCGGGTCTTCCAGGCCCGGCACGGGATCGTGCTCGGCACCGGCACCAAGCCGTCCGTGCCGCCGGTCGACGGGCTGGCCGACACGCCGTACTGGACCAACCGCCAGGCGATCGAGGTCGAGGAGTTGCCGGAGTCGCTGCTGGTGCTGGGCGGCGGCGCGATCGGCCTGGAGCTGGCCCAGGTGTTCGCCAGGTTCGGCGTCCAGGTCACCGTCGTCGAGGCGGCGGACCGGGTGCTCGCGGTCGAGGAGCCGGAGGCGTCCGAGGTGGCCGCCGCCGCGCTGCGCGCCGACGGGGTGGAGATCCACACCGGCGTACGGGCGGAGCGGGTCCGCCACGACGGGCGCGGCTTCACGCTGCACGGGGCCGACGGGGCGGAGTTCACCGGGCAGCGGCTGCTGGTGGTGACCGGCCGCCGCGCCCACCTCGACGAGTTGGGCCTGGACACCGTCGGGGTGGACGCCGGCCAGCGGTACCTGGCCGTCGACGACCGGCTGCGCGTCACCGACGGGATGTGGGCGGTCGGCGACGTCACCGGGGAGGGCGCGTTCACCCACGTCGCCATGTACCAGGCGGGGATCGTCGTCGCCGACGTGCTCGACCACGCCCGGCGCGCCGACGGCGGGCCGGACGCCAGCGGCACGGCCCGCGTGACGGGCGGCGCGGCCGGCGCGGTCAGCGCGTCCGGCACCACCGGGTCGGGTGCCTCCGCCGGCGCGGTGCCGCGCGCCGACTACCGCGCGCTGCCCCGGGTCACCTTCACCGACCCCGAGATCGGCGCGGTCGGCCTCACCGAACGGCAGGCCCGCGAGCGCGGGATCAACGTGCAGGTCGGCCTCGCCGAACTGCCGTCGTCGGCGCGCGGCTGGATCCACCGGAGCGGCAACGAGGGCTTCGTCAAGCTGGTCGCCGACGCCGACCAGGGCGTGCTGATCGGCGCGACGTCGGTCGGGCCGGCCGGCGGCGAGGTGCTCTCCGGGCTGGTGGTGGCGGTGCACGCGGCCGTACCGCTGGCCCGGCTCCGGCACATGATCTACGCCTACCCGACGTTCCACCGGGCCATCGAGGACGCGCTGCGGCACCTGCGCTAGACGGCCGTGCCGCCGCGTCCGCGCTAGACGGCCGCGCCGTGCCGCCCGGCGCCGGCGGCGAACCGGGCCGCCCCGGCCGCCGCGTCGGCGGCGAGCGAGTCCATCCCGTACGCCAGCTCGGTCGCCAGCGCCGCCGGCTCCGGCTGGCCGGCGCCGGCCAGCACGGCGGCCCGGTCGTTGCGCAGGCAGGTTTGCGGGTGCCGGGCGATCTCGGCCGCCAGCCGCTCGGCCGCCGCCCGCGCCTCACCCGGGGCGACCAGCCGGTTCACCAGCCCCATCGCGTACGCCTCCTCGGCCGGCACCGGCCGGCCGGTGAGGATCAGGTCCATCGCCCGGCTCTCGCCGATCAGCCGGGGCAGCCGGACCGTCCCCCCGTCGATCAGCGGCACCCCCCAGCGCCGGCAGAACACCCCGAGGACCGCGTCGGACTCGGCGACCCGCAGGTCGCACCAGAGCGCCAGCTCCAACCCGCCGGCCACGGCGTGACCGGAGATCGCGGCGATCACCGGCTTGCCGAGCGTCATCCGGGTCGGGCCCATCGGGCCGTCCCCCTCCGGCTCGACCCGGTTGCCGCTCGGGGTGCCGATCGCTTTCAGGTCGGCCCCCGCGCAGAACGTGCCGCCGGCGCCCCAGAGCACGGCCACCGCCGCGTCGGGGTCGGCCTCGAAGGCGCGGAACGCGTCGGCCAGGGCCCGGGCCGTCGGCCCGTCGACCGCGTTGCGGGCCGCCGGGCGGTCCAGGATCACCGTGGTCACCGGCCCGTCGTGCTCGACGCGTACGCCCATCGGCACAGCATGCCCCGGTGGTGCCGACGGCGCCAGGGGGCGTCAGCGCGCCTTCGCGGCGCCGGGCCGGACCAGGGTCGCGCCCAGCGCGGCGCCGACCACGCACGCCACCCCGGCCGCCTGCGGCCAGGCCAGCAGCTCGCCCAGCAGGACCAGCCCGACCAGCGCGCCGATCGCCGGCTCCAGGCTGAGCAGGATCGCGAAGACCCGGGCCGGCATCCGGCGCAGCGCGGCCAGTTCGGCCGAGTACGGCAGCACCGACGACAGCAGTGCCACCGCGACGCCCAGCGCGAGGGTCCACGGGTCGAGCAGCGCCGTGCCGCTGCCGGCGACCCCGAACGGCAGTACGGCGAGCGCGGCGACGGCCATTCCCAGCGCGAGGCCCCGGCTGCCCGGCACGCGGGCGCTGACCGCCTTGCCGAGCAGTACGTACCCGGCCCAGCCGACCGCGATGGCGACGCACAACAGCAGCCCCACCCGGTCCACCCCGGTCCCGCCGAGCCCGCTGATCAGCAGCACCCCGCCGCCCGCCAGGACCGCCCACGCCACGTCGGCGGGCCGGCGGCTGCCGGCGAGCGACACCAGCAGCGGCCCCGCGAAACCGATGGTGACCGCCACGCCGAGCGGCACGCGGTGCAGCGCCGCGTAGAAGGCGAGGTTCATCAGCGCCAGGGTGAGCCCGAACGCCCCGACCAGGCCGGCGGCGCGCCAGCCCAGCCGCAGCCCGGGCCGGGCCACGAGCAGCAGGATCAGCGCGGCGAAGCCGAGCCGCAGCGTGGTCGTACCGCCGGCGCTGGTGCTGCCGAAGAGCTGCTTGGCGACGGCCGCGCCGACCTGGGTGGAGAGCATGCCCAGCAGCATCAGCAGCGGTGGCGGCACGGCCCGGGGCCGGCCGAGGGCGACGGTCAGTCGGGCCGCCGGGTGGCCGGCCGGCAGCGGGCGGGAGGCGAGTGCGTACACCCGGACCACACTGGTCGCGGACGGCGCGGCCCGCGACCGGATTTCCCCGCCCGGCCGGCGGATCCGGGCGGCGGTCCGGTCCCTGGCGGGTTCGGCCCCTGGCGGGTTCGGCCCTGGCGGGTCCGGCCGGGTGGCGGATCCGGGTGGCGGTCCGGTCCCTGGCGGGTTCGGCCCTGGCGGGTCCGGCCCTGGCGGGTCCGGCCGGGTGGCGGTCCGGTCCCTGGCAGGTCCGGCCGGGCGGCGGCGGGGCGGCGGACGCAGGCGTCCGACTGGCCCAGCAGCGCCGGTCCGGTTGGCGCGGCGCTAGCATGCCGGGCGGCACGATCATGTGAGGTGCCCCGCGCGAGCGGGGAGAATCGGGAAGCCGGTGCGAATCCGGCACGGGCCCGCCGCGGTGACCGGGGAGCCACCGTCCACGCGCGAGAGCGCAGCCACTGGCCCGCCCGGGCCGGGAAGGCGGACGGCCAGGCGTCGATCCGGGAGTCCGAAGACCGGCCTCGCGGTCAGGTGCCCACGCCCCGAGCGTGGGCCGAGCGCAGCGGGAGCCTGCCTTGGATCTCTACGACGTCATTCATCGCCGCCGGGACGTCCGCGGCCAGTTCACCGGGGCGCCGGTGCCCGACGAGACGCTGCACCGCGTCCTGACCGCGGCGCACGCCGCGCCGAGCGTCGGCTACTCCCAGCCCTGGGACTTCGTACTCGTCCGCGACCCCGAGCTGCGGCGCCGGTTCCACGAGCACGTCCAGGCCGAGCGGGACACCTTCGCCGCCACCCTGGACGGGGAGGCGGCCGAGCGGTTCGCCCGCATCAAGATCGACGGGGTGCTGGAGTCCACCCTGTCCGTGGTGGTCACCTACGACCCGGCCCGCGGTGGCGCCGCCGTGCTCGGGCGGCACGCCATCGCCGACACCGGGCTCTACTCGGCCTGCCTCGCCATCCAGAACCTCTGGCTGGCCGCCACCGCCGAGGGGCTCGGCGTCGGGTGGGTGTCGTTCTACCGGGAGCCCTGGCTGGCTGAGCTGCTCGGCATCCCCGACGGCGTACGGCCGGTGGCGTGGCTCTGCCTCGGGCCGGTCACCCACTTCGAGGCCGTGCCCGACCTGGCCCGGCACGGCTGGCGGCAGAAGCGCCCGCTGGCCGAGGCGATCCACCACGACCGCTGGACGTCGCCGGACCGCTGACCTCACCACCGCGGAAGGGCTGGGCCCATCCGGCCGGGCGCGCCTGGTTCCGGGCCGGCAGAAACCTCGTCACGCACCGCTGCGGATCCGTCACCGGATACCGGTTTGCGGTCGCTCCTGCCGGGAAGTCGGTACGGGTGCGAGCACTCATGACGAAGATCGAGCAGGCCTCCGCGCTGGACCGGATCGGCGACCGGTTGCAGCGGGCCGTCCAGGCCACCCTCCGCCCAAGGCGCGTTCGCGACCTGCTGCACGGTGTCTGGCTGGGGCACCCGCTGCACCCGGCGATGGTGCAGGTGCCGGTCGGCGCGTGGCTCAGCACGGCCGTGCTGGACCTGATGCAGGGGCAGCGCCGCGCCGCCACCACGCTGTGCGCGGTGGGCACCATCAGCGCCCTGCCGGCTGCGGTCGCCGGGCTCAACGACTGGGCAGCCCTCGCCCGAGACCAGCGCCGGATCGGCCTGGTGCACGCCGCCTCCAACAGCATCGGCCTGGCGTTCTACGCCGGCTCCGTGGCCGCCCGGATGACCGGCCGGCACAACCTCGGCCGTACGCTCGGCTTCCTCGGGCTCAGTGCCGCGAGCACGGGGGCGTACATCGGCGGGCACCTGGCGTACAAGCAGGGCGCGCAGGTCAACCAGAGCATCTCCGAGCTGCACCGGATGAGCGACGGCTGGCACTCGATCGCGGACATGTCCGCCCTGCCGCAGCGAAAGCTGATCACCCGGGAGATCGACGACGTCTCGGTGATCCTCTACCGGCACGGCGACGAGGTCACCGTGATGCTGGAGCGCTGCCCGCACCAGAGCGGCCCGCTCGGCAAGGGCGAGGTGCAGGAGATCGACGGGCACGCGTGCGTGGTCTGCCCGTGGCACGGCAGCACGTTCCGGCTCAACGGCGGCGAGGTCGTGCACGGGCCGTCCGGCAACGACCAGCAGGTCCTGCCCACCCGCATCGTCAACGGCATGCTGGAGACCCGCCTCCCCTGACCCACCCCACCCCACCCCACCCCACCCCACCCCCTCCCTCACACCGCCCCACCCCTCACGCCGGTTGATCTCTCACGCCGGTTGATCTCTCACGCCGGTTGATCTCTCACGCCGGTTGATCATGAAGTTGTTGCCGTCCTGATCGGCGTGTCGCTGCAACAACTTCATGATCAACGAGGGCGCCCGGGGGTGGGTCAGGGGCGGCGGTGGCGGCCGATTAGGGGGTCGCGGGTGGTGTCGGCGTGGGCGCCGGCCAGCGGGCGGGGGGTGGTGGGCGCGTCGCTGTGGCCGCGGGGGGTGCTGTCGCGGGGGATCGCGGTCGTCCCGGTGTGGGTGGCTGCGCCGGCGCCCCGGGGAGCCGCGTCCCGTCCGGTTCCGTCGTGTGCCGTCCGGCCCCGTCCGGTTGCCTTGTGTCCGGTCGCGCGTCCGCTTCCGCTGCGGCTGCCTCCGTCCCGTCCGGCACCCCCGGTGCCTCGACGGCGTGTGGTGGCGGTGCGGGCCGCGCCTGCCGGTACGCGGGCGGGGCGGCCGCGCAGGCCAAGGACCGCGCCGAATTGCGCGCCGACGATGCTCGCCACCGCGAGGACGGCGGAGACCGCGAGTGGTCGGTTCACGCGGTCGGGCTCGCCGGCCCGGGCCGCTCCGACCGTCAGTGTCGGGGCCTCGTCGCCGGTCGCGTCGGCCGGCGGCGGCGCCGGGGCCTGCGCCGGGGGCGGGGGTGTCGCCCGCTCCGGGGTGACCTGTTCAGGGGTGGGCTGCGGGGCCGGCCGGGCCGGCAGGGGTGCGGTGGGCCGGGCGACGAGGCGGCCGGTGGCGTGCCGGCGGGCACCCCGGTCCTCGGCCTCCTGCGGGAGCTTCAGCAACTGGCCCGGGTGGATCCGGTCCGGGTCGTCGACACGGTTCAGCGCGGCCAGTTCACGGTAGTCGTCGAAGTCGTCGAGGTAGCGCTCGGCGACCCTGCCCAGGTGGTCGCCCCGGGCCACCCGGTAGACCACCGCCCCGTCGGCCGAGGCCGCCGGAGCAGGCTGCGCCGCCGAGGCCGGCCAGGTGGCCTGTGGCGGGACAGCCATCGGCGCGTTTGCGATCGGCGCTGCCGGCAGGGCGTACGGGCCGGCGACCGCCGTCGCCGCGCTCGCCGCCGGGCTGGCCGCGATGATCAGCGCGATCGACCCGACCAGGGCGGCGGCGGCCCGCTGCTGGCGGCTCATGCCCGGCAGCCGGGGTGCCGGCCGGCGCAGCGCCTGCGCGCAGAGTTCCACCAGCACGGAGAAGGCGAACGTTGCCCACCCGAACCACCCGGCCAGCGCCAGCGCGCGCAGGAAGAGGCGCCCGTCGTCGCGGCTGGTCAGCGTCGCGCCGATCTCCGCGACGGTGGGCAGGTGGTCGGGCAGCGGGTTGCCGGCGAGGGCGAGCAGCGCCACCGGCGCGCCGACCAGCACCGCGCAGAGCACGACGAGCGCGCCGAGCCCGGTCAGGATCCGTCCGGTCCGCCGTACGGCGGAACGACCCGAAGCGGCCATGGCTGCCTTCCTTCCTACGGTGCTCCGGTGAGCGGCCGCGCGCTCGCCTCGCCGGAGACGGTGACGGTCTCGTCGAAGCCGAACAGGCCGAGCATGGCTCTGTGGTGGGTGACGGTGACGCGTACGCGGACCCGGGTCTCCCCGTCGACGACCGGGAAGCTGACGGTGTGGCCGGCGGCGCCGGCGGCGGCGAGGTAGTCGGCGACGGCCCGGCGGGCCTGCGGCCGGTTGATCCGGGTGGGCCCGCCCTCGATGGCGGTGGCCCGGTCGATGGCCTGACCGCCGGCCCGGGCGGCCTCGGCGGCGAGGTTGTCGGCCCGCTGCAACGTGCGCAGTTGGCCGGCGCCGTCGAAGGCCATGCCGATGACGGCGAGGATCCCGACCATCGCCACCGCGAGGAAGACGCTCACCCGCCCCTCGTCGCCGGGGGTGGCGGGAGCCGGCCGGACCCGACCGGCGGTCATCGCCGGCTCCGGTAGCGGTCCAGGGGCGAGGTGAAGCTCGCCGACACCCGCGTGCCGGCGGGCATCCCCGGCAGGACGGACAGGTGCAGGTCCCGGTAGGAGACGGTGCAGGCGATCCGCACGGTGACCGAGGCGTCCTGCCCGGCGGGGCTGCGGAACGCCGCGTCGAGGGTGGTGGGCCTGCCGCGTACCGCGCCGCTGAAGGTCACCTCCGGGCTGCCAGCGCAGTCCAGGCCCCGCCAGTCGAGCTGCCGGCGGGCCGCGTCCCGCGCCTCCGCACGGGCGGTGCGGGCGTCCCGGGAGATCGACGCGGCGCGGGCGGCGTCGTGGGCGGCGGCCTCGATCGCCTCGGCCGCCACGGCGGTACGCCCCGTGACCCCGGCCAGCACGATCAGCGCGATGAAGGCCGGGGCGAGCACCGCCACCTCGATCGAGACCGAGCCACGCTCGGCGGTACGGCTCACGGCGTGGTCCACCGTTCCACCGTCCCGTGGGCGGTCTGCCGCACCGGGAAGTCGACCCCGGGGACGACCGACAGGGAGCGACCGCGCACCGTGCAGGTCACCTCGGTCCTGGTGCTCTCGCAGCTCGGGGCGGGCTTGTCCCAGTCGACGAGCCAGCCGCCGGCGGCCCGCAGGAACCGGGCGGCCCGGGCCTCGCCGGCCCCGGGCGGCGCCTGGTGCAGCCGTTGCGCGTTGACGGCGCTCTGCGCGGCGTTCAGCGCGGTGGACCGGGCGACGAACCAGGCGGCGGTCTGGATCGAGGCGAAGAGCAGCAGCAGGATCGCCGGCATCGCCACCGCCAGCTCGACCGGGTTGGCCCCCCGGTCGGTCCCGCCGGCTGCCAAACGCCGGGCGACGGCCAGGCCGGGGCGCCGGGCGACGGCTGGACCGGGGCGGCGGGCGGCGGCCAGGCCGGGGCGCCGAGCGGCGGCTGGACCGGGACGCCGGGCGACGGCTGGACCGGGGCGGCGGGCGGCGGCCAGGCCGGGGCGGGCGGCGGCTGGTGCGGGCGGCCGGGCGGCGGCCAGGGCAGGGCACCGGGCGGCGGTGACCGCCCGGCGCCCCGGCGAGGAGTCTGCGCGGCTCACGGATCAGGGCTACTTCGGGTCCTGGTGCTTCGGGATGTTGTCCATCCAGTCGTTGGCCGCGCCGAGGGCGGCGGCGGTGACCGCCATCGCGACGGCGACCAGGCCGAAGATGATCACGGCGGTGGGTACGGGGCTGTCCCCCCGTTCGCCGTCGCGGCGCAGCTCGGCCAGCCGCGCCGCCAGCGCGACGTGCAGGTAGGTGATGACGGACATGACGGGCTCCTTCTCTCGGGGTCGGATCAGAGGCGGGCGATGAACGGGTAGACGGCGAAGCCGAGCAGGACGAAGACGAGCAGCGCCCCGGGGATGTCGAGGCGGCTGGTCACCCCCTCGGCCCGGGCCAGGTTGTCGGTGCGGATCTGGTCGCGTAGTGAGTCCGCGCGGCTGCGCAGGGTCTCGTGCACCTGCGCGCCCTCGCTGCCGGAGGAGCGCATGATCGCCCCGACGTCGCCCAGCTCCGGGATGCCGATGCGCTCGGCGAGGTCGCGCAGTTCGTCCCAGGGCGAGTGCATCTGCATCTGGGCGATCCGCAGCGCCTCGGAGATGCGGTCGAAGACCCAGCCGTCGCAGACCGCCGCCGCCCGTTCCAGCGACTGCACCGGCCCGTGGGCGGCGGCGAGCTGCAATGCGACCAGGTCCAGGTAGGTGCAGACGGCCTGGCGGAACTCGTCGCGGGCCCTGTCCGCCCGGTCCAGCACCGCCCGGTGCGCGACCAGGGCGCAGAGCAGCGCCAGCCCGAGGCTGCCGAGCACGGGCACGACCACCGGCAGCCGTACGCCGACGGCGAGGAGGGTGCCCCCGAGCAGCGTCGGGGCGGCGAGCCCGATCAGCGCGGAGAGCAGCATCGACAGGGCGTACTGCTCGGGGGTCCGGTCGATCAGGGCGAGCTGCCGGTGCGGTGGCCGTAGCCAGCGGCTCAGCCCGGTCAGCCACTCCAGCCGCCGGTCGGCGGGGGCGGTGAGCTGCCCGCCGCCGGGCGGCTGGTGCAGCCGGCGCAGCGCGGGCCCGAGCGCCGGGGTGGCCGGCACCAGTTCGCGGACCACCAGGAAGGCGCCCAGCCCGACGGCTGCCCCGCCGCACACGGCGAGCGCGAGCTGCCAGTTGAGGACCACCAGGCTCAAGCGAGCACCTCCTGCGGGTCGGGGGCGGGCAGGAAGCGCGCCGGCCGGCGCGGCTGGCTCATCGATCGCACCCAGGCCAGCAGGCCGACGAAGGCCGCGCCGAGGGCCGCCATCACGAGCTGCCCGAAGGGCGTGCCGTACGGGCTGACGTACTCGGTGTTGAGCAGCCCGTACGCGACGGTGGCGAGGGTCATCCCGGTGAGGAAGCGGACCGCGAACCGGGGCTGGGTGCGCTTCGCCTCGATCTCCCGGCGGGTGGCCACCTCGGCCGCCGCCGCGTGCGCGATCGAGCCGAGCACGTCGCCGAGGCGCTCGCCCCGGTCGGTCACGTGCAGGATCAGCGCCGCCACCACCTGGTCGCAGACCGGGTCGCCGATCTCGTCGGCGAAGGCGAGCAGCGCGGAGCGGGCCAGCCAGCCGGCCTGGAGGCGGGCGGCGAGCAGCCGTACCTCCTCCTGGATCTCCTCGGGCGCGGTGGCGACCGTGCCGATGATCGTCTGCTGGAGGCCCTGGCCGGTGGCCGAGACGTCCTTGAGCCGGCGGGTCCACTCACCGACCGCCTCGATCCGGGCGATGGCCCGCTGCTCGGCCTTGCCGACCGAGAACAGCCACGGGATGCCGGGGACCGCCACCACGACCAGCAGGCCGACCACCGGCAGGCCGGTGACCAGGAAGGCCAGCGCGCCGGCGACCAGCGCGCCGACCAGTAGGGCCTGGTGCGCCCGCTGCTCGCGCGGGCTGGCGCCGGAGCCCTTCCACAGGCGCTCCAGCCCCCGGCCCGCGCCGGGCCCGCCGGGCGGCCGGCGGGTGCCGACGAGCGCGACGACCGCCAGCAGCAGCCCGGCGACGCAGGCGGCCCCGGAGACCACCGCGACGAGTTCGACGTTGTCCAGCACCGCGGGTCACCGCCGCCCGAGCCGGGTCTGCCGGGGTCGCCGCCAGGCGCCCGTGCCGGCCTCGATCCACCGGCCGAGCAGCCGGGCGTCGTAGCCGACCCGGAGGAGCTGGGCGCGGATCCGCTCGGGCAGGTGCCGGGGCACCGCCCGCCCGTCCGGCCCGGGACCGAACACCTGTGTGGTGGTGATCCGGTTGCCGTCGCCCACGCCGATGACCTCCTCGACGTGCGAGACGAAGCGGTGCTTGCGTCCGCCGATCGCGGTCTCGTCCTCGACGGTGACGTAGACGATCAGGTCGAGCGCGTTGCCGGCCATCCGGCGGGCCTGGTCGACGGTCATCTCCCGGCCGTGCGCCAGCGCCAGCTCGATGATCCGCTCGCTCACCCCGGCGGGCGTACGCGCGTGGATGGTGCACATCGAGCCGCGGCTGGTCGTCATGGCCTGGAGCATCGGGACGATCTCCCGGGACCGGACCTCGCCGACGATGATCCGCAGCACGCCCATCCGCAGCGAGACGGGGATCAGGTCGGCGATGCTCACCTCGCCGGCGGGGCGGCCGTCCGGCCCGCGCTCGCCGTGCCCCTCCCGGGCCTCGAAGCTCATCACCGCCCGGTGCTTGAGCCGGCGGCGGGCCGGCAGCAGCTCCCGGCTCTCCTCCAGCAGCACGTACGGCTCGTCGGCCGGGATCTCGTCCATCAGCGCCCGGATGACCGTGGTCTTCCCGGCCCCGGCCAGGCCGGCCACCATGATGTTCAGCCCGGCCCGCATGGAGGCGCGCAGGAAGTCGCGCACCAGCGGGTCGATCATCTCGTCCAGGTCGCCCTGGCCGCCGGCGAGGTCGTCGAGGCTCACGTCCAGCGTGTTGTGCTTGCGGATCACCGCGTACGGGCGGTGGCTGACCAGGAACACCGCGGCCAGCCGGCTGCCGTCGGGCAGTTGCAGGTCGAGGGTGGGCTTGGAGGTCGACAGCGACCGCTCGGTGGCCCCGGCGCGGCGGGCCGCCGCCTGGAGGATCTCCACCAGTTCGTCGTCGCTGTCGGCGATCGGCTCGGCCCAGTCCACCCCGCCGCCGTGCCGGGTGACGCGCACCTGGTCGCAGCCGAGGATGTGCACCTCCTCGATGGTGTCGTCGACCAGCAGCGTCTGGAGGCGGCCGAGCCCGGCCAGCTCGGCGGTCACCTGGTCGAGCAGGAGCCGCTCCTCGCCGGCCGCCATCGGGGTGCCCGCGCGGCGCACCGCGTCGGCGTACTCGGCCACCACCGCGACCGCGAGCCGGGCGCGCTCGGTGTCCTCCTCGTCGACGGTGAACTCCCGGCCGCGCTGCCACCGGGTGAGCCGTTCGCTGAGTTCCCGGCGCAGCTCGCGGACCACGTGGAAGTCGATCCGGGCCCGGGGCGGCGGCTCCGGCGGTGGCCCGGCCAGCGGCACCGGAAGTGGCGCCGGCTGGTGGTGCCGCCCGTTGGGCGGGGGCAGCGGCGGCGTGGTGGAGGTGACGCCGGGCGGTGCGGTGGCAGTGGCACCGGGCGGGGTGGCGGTGCCGGGCGGCTGTCGGCGCGGATCGGCGGAGACCGGTTCAAACCGCATCCGGCACCCCCTGCGACACGGGCCAGGCCAGCCGGGCGCGCCGCCGCTCCAACAGCGCCCCGACCGGCACCTCCAGGGCCCCGGCCGCGCGCATCAGCGGCCGACCGGCCCGCACGGTGCCGCCCAGGCTGAGCACCTCGGCCGTACGCGGGTCGTCCGGCAGCCGGGCGACCACCGGCAGCCGCAGCGCCTTGCTCACCTCGCCGCTGCCGTGGCCGTCGCCGACCAGCAGCAGCCGCAGACTGCCCGGCGGCACCCGGTGCTCGGCGAAGTCCCGCTCGATCGCCCTGACCATCGCGCGGGTGCCGGACAGGTCGGGCAGCCGGGCGCGGCTGACCAGCAGCACCACCGAGGCCGCGCGCAGGATCGGCCAGGGCGGACCGACGACGTGCAGCCGCCCGCAGTCGACGAGCAGGTCGTACGGCGGGTCGCCGCGTTCCAGGCTGGCGAAGAAGTCGGCGAACCGCTGCCAGAGCGGGGTGACGCTGCCGGCCTGTGCGGGGTCGACGACGCCGGGCAGCAGCAGCCGTTCCCGCTTCGGCGCGTCCAGGTCGACCAGTTGCGACCAGAACGCGGTCTCCAGGTTGCCGTCGCGCAGCTCGCCGACCGCCAGCTCGCCGATGCCCCGGGGGCCGTCGAGCGCACCGCCCAGGTAGCCGGCGAGGATGGACCCGCCGGCCGGGTCGCACTCGGCGAGCACCAGCCGCCGATGCCAGGTCAGGGCGCAGGCCAGGGCGGAGGTGGTGACGCCCGGGGAGCCCTTCGCCGAGACCAGCGCGATGATCGCCATGCTCAGGCCGCCTCGGTCAGCACGACGGCGATCCGTTCCTGCGCGGAGAGCGCCACCACGGCCGGCACGTCCCGCACGGCGAGCGCCAGGTAGACCACCACCTCGTCGTCATCGTCGGATGTCGCGGTGTCGATGACCGTCGCCTCGAACCGGGTGGCGGCGCCCACCGGGCGGTCGTCGTTGCCGTCCGGCGTGCTGACCAGCAGGACCTTGTCGCCGGGGTGCAGCTCGCGGGCGGGCACCTCGGCGGGCCCGAGACCCAGCGCGAGCTGCTGCTGCCCGGGGCCGAGCAGCGGGTCGTCGGTGAGCTGGGCCATGGTCAGCAGCGTCCCGGGGGTCAGCGACACGGCGGCCCGCTTGCCGAGCACCTCGTCGAGCCGGCCGGCCGGGACCGGGGACAGGCCCTGGCCGCCGGCCACCTGCACCGGCATCAGGTCGTCGGCGCCGATCTGCCGGCCGACCTCGACCGGTCGGGCCACGGCGAGGTAGCTGCCGGTGGCGCGTACGGAGGTGACCGCGAACGCCGCCCCCAGGCCGCCGAGGGCGATCAGCAGCACGGCCAGGCCGAGCAGCCCGGGTCGCATCCGGCGCTGCCGCACCACCTTCGGCGGGGCGATCGGCGCGTCCACCGGTCCGGTTCCGTTCCGGGTCGCCACACTCATTCCGACACCACCTGTAGTTCGTTGATCCGGACCGGGACCGTCCCCGTGGTCCGGTTGACCGGGATGACGCCGCTCTGACCGCCGCCTTCCCAGGTCACCGTCCAGTACGTGGTGGCCCGCACCCGGTAGTCGCCGGCCTTCGGGTAGCCGCTGTCGTAGCCGCAGTCGGGGGACCGGCGGCCGGCGTGCGGGCCGTCGGCCCGGTACGGGGTGCCGGCGCCGGTGCAGGTGACCGTGCGGCCGTTGCCCATGTCCCAGACGATCCGGTCGAACGTCGCCGTGATGCTGACGGTCAGGCCCCGCTCGGTCTCCGACGCCTGCTGGGTAGGCCCGAAGTACTTCCGGTCGTGGCTGCTGCCCCACATCCAGACCGGCAGCCCGACCAGGCCGGGGCCCTTGCTGCGGCGGGGGGCGACCGCGATCCGGGGCGCCGCGATGGTGATCTTGGCCAGCGCCCGCCGGGCGAGTTCCTCCGGGTCGGGCGGCGCGCCGAAGCCGGGCGGCGGGGCGTCGCGCAGGACCGTGGTCTGGGCGCCGAGGTCGCCGCCGTTGCAGGTGCGCACGTACCACTGTTTGCCCTCGGGGGCATCGAGCTGGGGCTGGGCGAGCTTGTAGTAGCAGCCGTCGCCGTTGTTGAACCAGCCGAGCACGTCGTCGTAGCACTTCACCGTGCGGCCGTTCCACTGGCACTTCCCGCCGCCGCCACCGCCGCCCGAGTCGCCGCCCCCGCCGGTGTCCCCGCCGCCGCCCGGGCCGCCTGGGGTGCCGGGGTCGTCGTCCCAGACGCTGCAGTCGCTCTGCCCGGGCGGGCACTCCGCGCCGGGGTCCGCGCGCCCCGCGGCGGGTGCGGACACGGCCGCCCCGAGCGCCAGCAGCAGCGCCAGGCCGGCGCCGGCCAGCGCCCGGCGGGTCGCTCCGGCCCCGGTCCCGGCGGTGCGCGTGCGGACCGCCCCGGCCCCGCTCGGCGCGACGGCCGGGGCGCCCCCTCCTTCCCAGGTCAGCACGGCAGGTCCTCGTGGGCGGCGCCGGCGCTGATCAGCCAGCGGCCGTCCGGGTACCGGGTGGCGGTCGCGGTGGCCAGGTGCCGGGTCCCCCCGGTGCCGGGGACGACCCGCTTGTCCCTGGCGTAGACCAGGCGGTAGCCGGTCGCGTCCAGGCAGTCCTGGATCTCCACGGTGGGCGGGCTCGAATCCAGGCTCACCGACGTCACGGTGGGGTCGGAGACCAACGTGCCGGTACGCATCGCGCCGTGCTCCTTCGTCTCGCGGATGGACAGCCGGACCCGGGTCAGCAGCGGGTCGGCGAGGAACCGCGACAGGTCCGGGTGGTGGGGGTCGCTGCGCCCGCTCGCCGTGCGGGACGCGGCGAGGTACCCGGCGTACGCGGCCAGGGCCGCCTTCCTGGCTGCCTGCTCGTCGACGTCCCGATGGGTCGGGGTTGGGGCGCCACCGGCGGGAGCCGCCCGGGTGGTCGTCGCCGGGGCGGCGCCGCAGGCCGTGACCGCCGCGACCGCCGCGATGGCGAGCAGGCGGGCCGTCAACCGGCCGAGCTGCCGTCCGCGCACGTCGTGCCTCCTCGGTGGCCGTCCGGAGGCCGGCGCACCGGCTCCGGGCATGCGGTGGCGCGGCCGAATGGGGCCATCCGGGCCTGTCGGAAAGCGTCGCCGCATTCGCCATTACGGATATCTACAAATGCAGGCCCTGGTTCGTCCCTGTCGTTTCGTCGCGGGGTTGCACCGCACCCAAGGGGCGAGCATAGGCTGACGTCCGCCGATGCAACAGAGGCAATTCAGATGGATACCGTGAGTGATGACAGGTGGTGGCGCCGGGTGGCTGCGGGCGGTGTTGTCGAGTCGGGTCGCGGTCTTCCGCGGTGCGGTTGGGAAAGTCGACGCGGTGGGAGTCCGTCCAGTGGGCGAGTGGGCGTCGTGGTCGTCGGGGGCTGTCCCGGACGCGGCGACTGGTCCGATCCGTCCCCCGTCCCGACGTATCGACATTCCATTCGTATGGGATTCCCGCTCATGTGGTCGCGCCATTTCCGCGTGCATTTCCGCGATTCCGGCGGGAGGGGCGCAGGCCGTCGCGCCCGTTACCGGCCGGCCGGGCCGTCACTACCCTCCGTGTCGTGCCCCGGCGTCCGGCGGGAGGACCCCTCATGGCGCTGACCGAACCGCCGGTGCTGGCGGAGCCCGCCGGGCCGCCGCCGGTCGCCTCCCGTGTCGCGCGGGCGCTGGCCGTCCTCGCCCTCGGCCCGGTGCTCCGCCTCGCCGCGATCCGGTACGCCGTACCGCCGGGGGTGGCCACCAGGACCGGGTGCGACGCCTGCGGCGCTCCGATCGGGCTGGCCCGGCCGTGGCCGGCGCTGGGTCCGGCGGCCCGGTGCGGGCGGTGCCGGGCGCGCGTCGGCCCGCCGCCCGGCGCGGTCGAGCTCGCCGTGGCGGGGGCGCTCGGGGTGCTGCTACTGGTCGGTCCACCCGCCGCGGTGCTGGCCGCCACCGCCTGGTGGCTGGGCTGGGCGATTCCCCTCGTCTTCGTCGACGCGGCCGTGCATCGGCTGCCGGACCGGCTCACCTGGCCCGCCGCGGCCGGCACCTGGCTGCTGCTCGGCGTGGCCGCGCTCGCCGGGGCGGGTCCGGAGCCCTGGCTGCGGGCCACCGTGGCCGGGGCGGGGCTGGCGCTGTTCTTCGCCACCACCACGCTGCTGCTCGGCCGGCGCGGGTTCGGCCTCGGCGACGCCAAACTGGCGCTCGGCGTCGGCACCCTGCTGGGCTGGTACGGCTGGGCCCTCCCGGTGGCCGGGCTCGTGCTCGCCCTGCTGCTCTCCGGGCTGGTCGGTGTCGCGCTCCTGGCCACCCGCCGCGTCGGCTGGCGCAGCCACCTCCCCTTCGGCCCCTTCCTGGCCTGCGGCGCGGTCGCCGCCCTCCTCCTCCCCTAACCCCGCCCCCGCGCTCCCGCCCCCGCGCTCCCGCCCCCGCGCTCCCGCCCCCGCGCTCCCGCCCCCGCGCTCCCGCCCCCGCGCTCCCGCCCCCGCGCTCCCGCCCCCGCGC
>NZ_JBIDCU010000002.1:644872-665786 GCF_043204765.1 Micromonospora sp. NPDC047730
GCGCTCCCGCCCGCGCGCTCCCGCCCCCGCGCTCCCGCCCCCGCGCTCCCGCCCGCGCGCTCCCACTCTCGCCCCGCGATCTTGCACTTGTGGCCCGTGATGTGGGCGGATTTGTGCGCTCTGCCCGGGCGGGAAGTGCAAGATCGCGGGGAGGGGTGAGGGTGGGGGTTAGCGGCGGGCGGACGTGGCCCGGTTCGGGATGGGACGCTCGGCGTGGCGGGCGCGGCGTTGGAGCAGGCCGGCGGTGGGGCGGGCGAGCAGCGGCGTGAGCAGCGCGGTGACGAGGGCGCCGAGCAGGACGCCGACGACCACGTCGTGCGGGTAGTGCACGCCGACGAAGGTGCGGGAGAACGCGGCCAGTGCCGCCACCGGCAGCGCGATCAGCCCGACCCGGCGGGACAGCAGCAGCGTCGCCACCGCCAGCCCGCCCGCGATCGTGGAGTGGTTGCTGGGGAAGGACCAGTCGCCCGTCGGCGGGCAGTGCCCCGCGATGATGGCCAGGTCGGTTGCCACCGCCCGGCAGGGGCGCTCCTGGTCCACCACCACCTTCAACGCCTCGCTGCACCCGTACGCGAGCACCACCGCCACCGGCGTCACCAGGGCGTACGCGCGGCCGCGCGGGCCACCCCCGAGGCGTGACACGGCCGCCACCAGCCACAGTGCCCCGAGCAGCAGGATCGCGGCCTCGGTGAAGTGCCCGGCGAACCACTGCACCGGTTGCGGGGTGTCGGCGGCGAGGTCGACGATGTCCCGGTACCACTCGGCGCTGATCTCCGGCACATCCGTCGTGCCCGCATCAGTCATGACTCACCTCACCAATAGTTCATACCGTGTTTACCTCACGGACAACCCTGGAACATCTGGAAGTCGGACACAGTGTGCGTTGGTCGGGCCGAGGCCCTGACTTTCGTCTCAGTGATCTCTCAGCCCGGTCTGCCACGGTCGACCCGGTACGTCGGACTCCCTGGAGGCGCTGTGCACGACACCCCGACCGCCGATCGGCCGCCGACCGCGCCCGGGACCGGGGACGACGAGGCCTGGCGGATCCGGCGTACGGAGGCGGACCTCGGCCGGCTCGCCGAGACGGAGTCGATCTTCGCGCTGGGCAACGGCTGGGTCGGCTGGCGCGGCAACCTGGACGAGGGCGCCCCGTACGGCATGCCCGGCAGCTACCTGAACGGTTTCCACGAGCGGCGCGAGCTGACCTACCCCGAGGACGGGTACGCCTTCCCGCAGCTCAGCGACACGGTGATCAGCGCGCCGAACGCCGCCCTGATCCGCCTCTGGGTCGACGGCGAGCCGCTGGACGTGCGCACCGGCACCCTGCGCACCCACGAGCGGGTGCTCGACCTGCGCGCCGGGGTGGTCGAGCGGCACACCGAGTGGGTCTCCCCGGCCGGGCACGGCGTACGCGTCCGCAGCACCCGGCTGGTCTCGCTGCCCCGCCGCCCGGTGGCCGCCGTCCGGTGGAGCGTCGAGCCGCTGGGCGGGACGGTCGACGTGCGGGTCTGCGCCGACCTGCTCGCCAACGAGCGGGTGCCGGAGCGCTCCGACGACCCCCGCGCCGCCTCGGTGATCCATGACCCGCTGACCGCCGAGTACCGCCACTCGAACGGGCACGACGGCGTCCTCGTGCACCGCACCGAGCGCAGCGGGCAGCGGGTCGCCGTCGCCGTCGCGCACGAGGTGCGGGCCCCGGACGGCTTCGCCCCCGGCGTCGACTGCGCGCCGGACCGGCTGCGCCTCACCCTGAGCGGGACGCTGCGCGCCGGCGAGCGGCTGGAGCTGACGAAGTTCGCCGCGTACGAGTGCGCCACGGTGGACGCGACGCCGCCGCAGGGGCTGGCCCGCCTGGTCGTCGAGGAGGCCGGGGCGGCCCGCGCGGCGGGCTTCGACGCGCTGCTCGCCGCCCAGCGCGCGGCCCTGGACGCCGCCTGGCAGACGGCCGACGTGCTGCTCGACGGCGACGCCGAACTCCAGCAGGCCATCCGGTTCGCCGTGTTCCACCTCATCCAGGCGGGCCGGCCGGACGGCGGCCGGACCATCCCGGCCAAGGGCCTGACCGGCAACGGCTACGACGGGCACGTGCTCTGGGACACCGAGGGCTACGTGCTGCCGGTGTTGACGTACCTCGCCCCGGAGGTGGCCCGGTCGGCGCTGCGCTGGCGGCACGCCCACCTGCCCGAGGCCCGCGAACGCGCGGCGGAGCTGCGGCTGGCCGGGGCGACCTTCCCGTGGCGCACCATCGGCGGCCGGGAGTGCTCCGGCTACTGGCCGGCCGGCACCGCCGGGCTGCACGTCAACGCCGACATCGCCGACGCGGTGCTGCGCTACGTCGCCGCCACGGGCGACGACGAATTCCTCGCCGGGGCCGGGCTGGAGTTGCTGGTCGAGACGGCCCGGCTGTGGCACGGCTTCGGCCACTGGTCCGACGTGGGCACCTTCCACCTGCGGGGGGTGACCGGCCCGGACGAGTACTCCGCCCTGGTCGACGACAACCTCTTCACCAACCTGATGGCCCGCCGCAACCTGCGCGGCGCCGCCGACGCCGCCGAGCGGCACCCCGAGGCGGCGGCCCGGCTCGGCGTCGACCCGGCCGAGGTGGCCGGCTGGCGGGCCGCCGCCGACGCGGTCTTCGTCGCGTACGACGGCGAGCGCGGGGTGCACCAGCAGGCGGCCGGCTTCACCGCGCAGCCCGAGTGGGACTTCGCGAACGCCTCCGACGACGACTACCCGCTGCTGCTGCACTTCCCGTACCTGGAGCTGTACCGCAGGCAGGTGGTCAAGCAGGCCGACCTCGTGCTCGCCATGCAGCGGTGCCCGGGGGAGTTCACGGCCGACGAGAAGGCGCGCAACGTCGCCTACTACGAGGCGCGGACCGTCCGGGACTCGTCGCTGTCGGCGTCCCCGCAGGCGGTGCTCGCCGCCGAGGTCGGGCACCTCGACCTGGCGTACGACCTGTTCGCCGAGTCGGTGCTCCAGGACCTGGCGGACCTGGGCGACAAGACCGGCGACGGGCTGCACCTGGCGTCGCTGGCCGGGGCGTGGCTGGCGCTGGTGCAGGGCTTCGGCGGGCTGCGCGACGACCGGGGGGTGCTCTCCTTCGACCCCCGGCTGCCGGCGCGGATCGACCGGCTCGGCTTCTGTCTGCGCTGGCACGGCCACCGGCTGCGGGTCACCCTGACCCGGGACGCGGCCCGCTACGAGCTGCCCGACGCCGACCCGGAGACCGGCATCGAGGTGTGGCACCACGGTGAGCCGCTCCGGGTCACCGGCGCCGGGCCGGTGGTCCGGCCGATGCCTGTCGTCCCCGACCCCGGCCCCGAGCCGCCCTCCCCGCCCGGCCGCCGGCCCACCCGCCGCTCCGCTGGCGACCGCTGACGTGTAAGGAAGGGCACCTTCCTATCGTTTTTTGTCGAGGAAGGGTCCCTTCCTTACATCTGGGTAGGGTGGTGCGGTGCCAGAACTTCAGCGGCTCGCCGCTCACCACGCCGCCGCACTACTGCGCTTCGAACGCGACAACCGGGAGTGGTTCGCCCGGTCGGTGCCGGACCGGGGGGACGCGTACTTCGCCGACTTCGACGCGCGGCACGCGGGGCTGCTCGCCGAGCAGGAGGCCGGCGCGTGCCACTTCCACGTCCTGGTCGACGCCGACGGGGCGGTGCTGGGCCGGTTCAACCTGGTCGACGTCGTCGACGGCGAGGCCGAGCTGGGCTACCGGGTGGCCGAGCGGGCCGCCGGGCGCGGGGTGGCGACCGACGGCGTCCGCCGTGTGGCCGCGCTGGCCCGTGCGGCGTACGGGCTGTGCCGGCTGACCGCCAGGACGACCCTGGACAACGCCGGTTCGCTCGCGGTGCTGCGGCGCACCAGCTTCACGCCGGTCGGCGAGGTGTCACTCGACGGGCGCCCCGGCCTGCGGTTCGTCCGCGAGCTGACGGCCGACGACTGACGCGCCGGTCATCCGCTCCCGGACGGCCTCCAGCGCCTCGAAGGCGTACGCCCAGTTGTGGCACTTGAAGCTGCGCAGCCCCTCGATCGGGGTGCGGCAGTCGGCGCAGCGCACCCCGGCGATCGCGTCCGGGACCTCGGTGTTGACGTACTTGCGGTCGCCGAGGATGACCGTCGCGATCATCATCCGGTCGTGCACGCCGGAGAGGGCGGAGGAGACGATGTCGTACCAGGTGACCCGCCGCTGGCACTTGGGGCAGTCCGGTTCGTCGCCGCTGACCCACAGCGGGGCGCCGATGCTGCGCAGCGGCATGCCGAGCAGTTTCTCGATGCGCCGCACGTCCGACTCCGGGGTCGTCCACCGGTGCGCGCCGGGCAGCGACGCGGGCGAGTCGTAGACGGCACGGAACAGGACCGGGTCGACCTCCACGGTCTCGCGCTGACGGGTCATCGGCGTGCCTCCTCACGGTTGGTGCCCCCACCGTCGTCGCAGGTGGGGGCAGGCTCAACCGGATCAACGACACGGCGGGCCGGCGGATCGCCGTCGCAGCCCGACGACATCCGCCGGCCGGCTCAGCTCTCCGGCGGCGGCGGCAGTTCGGCGTGCCGCACCTGGTAGCCGCCTTCGGTCACCGGGGCGAAGGGAGCGGGCGCCATGCAGGTGCCCACGCTGCCCTCCCGCCACTGCCCGTCCGGGCCCTGGTCGGCGTTGACCACAGCCCAGGAGAAGCCGACGCGGTCGCGGCCCGGCCCGTCGTACACGCTGAAGCCCAGCCGCCGCCCGACGAGGTCCGCCACCGGCGCGTCGGCCTCGGTGACCACGGCGGTGAGGGTCGCGGTCCGCGCGGCCGTGACCAGGCAGTCGACCCGGGCCGCGAAGCGGACGGTGGAGCCGTCCGCCGCGACCCGGTGGGCGACGTGGACGGTCCCGGTCGCGTCGGTGGGCAGGCCCTGGGGTGCCCCCGGCAGGGGGCGGGCGTACGGGGTGGCGCGCGCATCGAAGCTGAAGCTGCGCACGTCCTGGTCCGGCGCGAACGTCAGCCGGACCTCGCCGCTGCCGGTCACGCGCGCGGTCCCGGCGGGCTCCCGGTCTGCCGTCGCCGAGGCGGCGGCGCCCGAAGCGCCGGCCAGGGCCACGCCGACCACGATGGCCGCTGCGCCCAGCCCACGGAGTGTCGTCCTCATCGGTCCTCCTGAAAACGGTGGCGACCCTTGTCGCCCTCGCGTTCCAGGCTTCCGGTCGGCCGCCCGCCACACCTCCCGCGACGGCGTGAGCCCCCTCCTCCCCACGGGGGACGCCCCGCCGCCGGCCGTGTCGGTCGTGCCGCGCGGGTGGTCGGCGTCGTTGCCACGGTGACGCGGCGACGACCCGGCGCGTCGACCGGGGGAGCGGGTGGAGGATGGCCGAGGCGGGGGCGGGGCGGGGCCCACGGTCCGCGTCCCCGGGCGGCCCCGCCGCTAGTGGTCGTTCAGCATGAGCAGCACCGTCTCCTGCTCGACGTCGAGGTACGCCACCCGCCAACGCGTGGTGGGCGGCGCCTCGTCGTACGACCGGCTGTGCAGCCAGCGGGGAGCGGCCGGGACGTGCGATCGCAGGTCGGGCCACACGTCGGCGGGCGTCTTGCCCTGGTCGTGCTGGGCCGGGTCGTCGGCCGCGATCGGCGCGAAGTCGTACTGCTCCGCCAGTTTTCGCGCGTCCTGCGGATGGAGCCTGACGACAGCCTGGTACGCCCAGTCCGTCGGGCCCGGGGCCCGGGAACACGGGTCGCCCAACGCGCGAGCCTGCCAGTGGATCTCGGGATAGTCGCCGAGGCCCGGCAGCTCCTCCGGCGGGTCCCAGCGGTCCACCCGGACCTTGGCCTCCGCCTCGCGTACCGACTCCTCGCACCCCTGCGCCTCACGTGCCGCCGTGCCACCGCAGCCGGCGACCAGCCCGATCGCCGTGACGATGGTGGCGGCTCGTGTCAGCGTCCCCGTCCTCATGGCGAGGACAGTAGACGGTCGCCGCTCACCCCTGACCGGGCCGACGCCGGCCGCTCGTCGGGGCTCACGTCGGCTCAGGTGTCAGAGGCGGTGTCGGCCCGGCCGGTCAGAGCCTTCCAGGCGGTGTCGACGAGTTCGCGGACGTCGGTGTCCGTCAGGGTGCCGTCGACCAGCCACCGGTAGACGAGCGGGCCGGCGAGGAGATCGCGCGCGGTGGCCGGCGAGGTGTCGGACGGGAGGTCGCCACGGGCGATGCCGCGCTCGACGACGTCGGTGATGGTGTCGAGGCGGGGGCGCAGGTACCGATCCCGCAGCGGTGCGGCGAGGTCGTCGCGCCCGATGCTGTCGGCGAGTACGCCGAGGACGACCGGCGCCAGGGCGGCGAGCCGGTCCACGAGGCCGCGTGCCAGGTGGTGCAGGTCGGTGCGGGTGTCGCCGGTGTCCGGGGCGGGCGCGACGGGCACCGCCTCGGCCAGGGAGTCGACGACCAGACTGGCCTTGTCGGGCCAGCGGCGGTAGACGGTCGGCCTGGTCACGCCCGCCCGGGTGGCCACCTTCTCGATGGAGAGGGCGCGGTAGCCGCCGTCGCGGAGCAGGTCCAGGGTCGCGTGCAGGATCGCCGTGTCGGTCTCCGGCCGCCGGGGCCGGCCTCGCTCGTTGGCCACGTCACATCCTCTATAATTTACGAGCCGTATCGTAAATTATAGGGCTCATGACTTCGCAGAGGGACGGAGCCCTCCCCGCGGCGGCCACCTGGGGGCTGCTGGCGGCCTGGGCGGTCCACGACGCCGAGGAACTCGCCACGATGGGCGGCTGGCTCGACCGCGCCCGGCCACGGCTGCGGGCCCGCTTCCCGCAGGTGCCCGAGCGGGTGTGGGACCAGCTCCGGGTCAGCCCGGCGCAGGCACGCGTCGCCATCGGCGCGATGGGCGTCGTGATGGCCGCCGCGGCGGCCCGGGGCGCTCGCACCGGCGGGCGCAGCGGCTTCTACCAGTCCGCCCTGGTCGGCTTCGGCCTGCACGCGGGCGGGCACGTCGCCCAGGCCGTGGTCACCCGCGGATACACCCCCGGCGTGGTGACCGCGCCGCTGGTCGTCGCCCCGTTCTCGCTGTGGGCCTGGCGGCGCCTGCGGGCGGCCGGCGTACCCCAGGTCGGTGGCGGCGCCGCGGCGAGCGCGGCCCTGCTGCTGCCGCTGGTCGCCGGCGCCTGTCACGCCGTGGCCCGCATCCTGGCACCGGAGCGGCCACGCTAACGGGCGTGCCGAACGAAGGTGAGGACCCCGCGAAGCCGCCACCACCGGTCTTCGTCGGGGCGGCCACGGCGCGGGTGCTCCGCAGTGGAGGAACCGAGGAACCGGTAGTGCGGGTGACCGGCGGGAACGCGCTCGGCCAGCCGCTTCCGGCCAGGACCTCGGGATCATTCGACGCCTCGCGCCCACCTACGATCTGACCCATGCGTCGCGTCGCGCCGGTATTGGCCCTCTTGCTCCTGGCCGCTTTGTCCGCTTGCACCTCCGAGCCGAAGGAAGCCGGGCACACGACATTGACCGTCCTGCTGGACCGCGATGTGACGGCAGCGCAGAAAAGTGTGGTGGAGCAGCGGCTACGCGCGATGCCGAGCGTAACGGGCGTCGCCTTCGAGACCCGCGAGCAGGCCTACGAGAAACTGCGGAAAGACTCGCCCGACCTGGTGGCGGACCTGGATCCGGAGAACCTGCCGGAGTCCCTTCACGCGACTGTCACGGACGCCTCGGTCGCCGAAGCAGTCGATCTGGTGATGGGTACGGTCGACGGCGTCGAGTGGGTTGGGCTCAAGATCGCCGATGTTGATCCCGTGCCGTCGCGGATCGGGGCGATCGTCCGGCTGGAACCGACGGCTACGGAAAAGCAGCGAGCCGCCGTAGCGGAGGCCGTCCGGGCGCTGCCCCACGCGGAGTCGGTCGAGTTCGAGGAGCGCGACGCCGCCTACGAGCGGCTACGCAAGCAGTGCCAAGGCAAGGGCGACCTTGCGACGCAACTTGACTCGCAGGTGGCGCGCGCTTCGCTGCGGCTCCAGCTTCCCTTGAACGGGAAGGGTGGAACCGGTCTGCCCGAGATCGAACGCCTTGATGGTGTCGAGGCGATTCGACTGGTGCCGGTGGCGATGCTCTGAGTGGCGCCGCCGGAGCGGCGGCCCACGGGGGAGCGGCGCCGCCCGGTCCGCGGCGCATTCCGGCGGGTGAGCGAGTCGGTTCGCCGTCGCCCCTACGTCGTCCTCCTCCGCAGCTCGCAGCGACCGTCGGTGCAGGAGCGCTTCAGGCGCCCCAACGACAGCGTCTGCACGAGGCCGACCGCCCAGCACATCGGACATCCGCGGAGCGCGAGCAGGCCAACGGGGAACAGCAGCAGGCTCACCGGGCCGACGATCGGCAGAAGTGCGATCGAGCCGATCAGCCCGCCGAACCCGACCACGCCACGGGCGAGGTGCCGCGCCAGCGATTGGCTGGCAAACGAGGGACCGTCAACCATCGACCAACCCTTCCTGCAGGGTGCGGTGCACCGAGGCGCGGGCGCGGTGCAGCCGGGACTTCATCGCGGCCGTGCTGAGGCCGAGCGCGTCGGCGACGGCCCGGCCCGGAAAGCCTTGGATGTCCCGCATGATCAGCACATGACGCTGGTCGGCGGGCAACGCGGCGATCGCCTCGGCGACGCGGCCGGCTTCGAGACGTTGCAGCACCTCGTCCTCGGCCGACGCCGTGGCGATGTCGGCCACTGGCGCAGGGCGATGGCCGACGAGCCGCAGCTGACGCAGGCATTCGTTGCGTACGATCCGAAACATCCACGAGGCCAGCGCGGCGGAGGCACGCAGCGTGCCGATCTTGCGGTAGAGGACGATCAACGCCTCCTGCGCCGCATCCTCGGCATCTTCGGGTGTGGCGCACAGCGTGTGCGCGAACCGCCGTACGCCCGGGTACGAGCCGGAGACCAGCGCGGTGAGCGATGCGATGTCCCCGCGCTGGGCGGCGAGCACCAACTGCTCGCTCGGCCATGCCGTCTCAGCCACGGGAACGTCCCTTTCGCCGCAGCAGGAATACGGTGCACATGCAGACCACGAGGGCTCCGACGGCGATGGCAACCCACCATACGAGCTCCATGTCATCCTCCAGTTCTCCGCCGGCGCGTCTCGCCGGCACAGGTAAGAGGCGGCGAGCCCGCCAGAGGATTCGAGTCCTGACCGACCAGTTGCAAACGGCGCCCGCACTCGACGAGAACCCGGCCCGGTGCGGTGCCCGCCCGGTCCTTCGTCGGTCCACACAGACGTCCATGATTGACGGTGGCTGCCTTCGCTTCTGCACCGCATCAGGTCGCGCGCTTCAATTTCCCCTGTCGGACAAGGATGTCTCAGTGAGCAACACACCACATCTCGGTCCAGTGCCCCAGCGCATTGCCGTCGACGCGGAACAGGTGCATCGGCTCATCGCCGACCAGTTCCCTCAGTGGGCCGACCTCCCGGTCCAGCCCGTAGCCGACGGTGGCTGGGACAACTGGACCTTCCACCTCGGTTCCCGGAGGTTGGTGCGTCTGCCCAGCGCATCCGAGTACGCCTTGGCCGTCGACAAGGAACACAGGTGGCTTCCGGCGCTCGCTCCCCGACTCCCGCTGCCCATCCCCGCCCCGCTGGCGAAAGGCAAACCCGGCGCGGGCTATCCCTACTCGTGGTCGATCTACCAATGGCTCGACGGCGAACCGGTGAGCGCGGACCGCATCGCCGACCCCGTCCGATTCGCGGTCGACCTGGCCGAGTTCCTGGCGGTCTTACAGAGCATCGATACCACTGGCGGTCCCCGCCCTGGCCAGCACAACTGGTTCAGGGGCGGCACGCTGCGCACCTACGACGGGGAAGCCCAGCGCGCGCTCACGGCACTGGACGGCCACGTCGACACCGACCTGGCTCGCGAGATCTGGAAGAGCGCACTGAACGCACGCTGGGACGGTGTCGACAGCTGGTTCCACGGTGACATCGCTTCGGGAAATCTCCTGCTCAACGACGGGAGGTTGGCGGCCGTCATCGACTTCGGGACATGCGGCGTCGGCGATCCGGCCTGCGACCTGGCAATCGCATGGACATTGCTGACCGCCGACGGCCGGCAGGCGTTCCGGGAGCGACTGTCCGTCGGTGAGGCGACATGGGCGCGCGGGCGCGGCTGGGCCCTCTGGAAGACGCTCGTCACTTGCGCCAATACCTTGGGCGATGCCGACGAGTCGGCCGCGAGCGCACTGCGTGTCCTCGCCGAGATCTTCTCTGAATACACGGCCGGCGCCGTCACCAAGCCCAAGCCATGAACAGCCACCACGCCCGGCAAGCCCTCACCGAGCCATGATCGCAATCCCGGCTGGAGTACGAGGCGTATGTCGGCAGCACCTCTGCACTGACCGCTGCGTCAGGCACGCTACGGGCACGACTGACTTGAGGCCCTGCGATCGTGCCCTTGGAGAATCTCGGAATGTCGCCCCTGCGTGAGATAAGGGAGATGGCCACACAGTGGCGGTGATGCAGAAGACCAGACCCCATCTAGTACGTCGTTGACTTACCGGAGGTCAGACAGCCATGCGGATCTACTACCTCGAAATCGTGACCAAGGAGGTCGACGTGGTGTGTGCCACCTACGCGGCAGCGAACGGGGTGCAGTTTGGCGAGCCGGACTCCGGGCTTGGCAACGCACGGACGGCCGAAATGCCGGGGGGCGGGCTGGTGGGGGTGCGGGCGCCGTTGCGCGAGACCGAAGAGCCGGTGGTGCGGCCCTACTGGCTGGTAGAAGACATCGAAGCGGCCGTCGCAGCGGTAGTGGAGGCCGGCGGCGAGATTGCCGTGGAGCCGCTGGAGATCCCCGGGCACGGCACCTTCGCCATCTACGTCCAAGGCGGCAACGACCACGGCTTCTGGCAGCGGTAGACCATCAGCCGAGACACGCCTCAGGATCACCTGAGACGCGGCACAGGCCATAGGGACATCGCGGCGTCGGTCCTGGTCGCCGGAGAGTCGGCCGGTGCGGATCAGCGCGCCATCGAGGATTGCGTACGCCAGCCGACCGATGCGTTCCATCGCCTCGGCGAGGGTGGGCGCCTGGGCGTGCCAGCCGTACAAGACGGGGCAGGCCTGGTCGGCGAGGCTGCCGCGAGGCATCATGACCATCATGGCCATAAAGCGCGTAATGCCCGACCTCGCAACCAAAGACATCGCGACGGCCACCGCCTTCTACGTCGAGGTACTTGGCTTCGAGGTCGTGATGGACATGGGCTGGATCGTGACCCTGAGCGATCGTGCCAACCCGAAAGCCCAGCTGAGTCTCATGACCCACGACGCCACCGCGCCGGTCGTCCCCGACGTGTCCGTGGAGGTCGATGATGTCGATGCCGCGTATCAGGCCGCCCGAAACGCCGGCGCTGAGATCGTGCACCCACTCACCGACGAGCCATGGGGAGTCCGACGCTTCTTCATGCGCGACCCCAACGGCAGGGTCATCAACGTCCTCACCCACCGGAGTTGACGACCCGTGAGCGACGCCTGTTCACCGACCTCCGGAGTCGGTCGAGGTCGTGTGACCGGCGTGCCGTTGACGTGCCGTGTGGCGAGGACGGCAGGGGCCGGTAGGGCCACGACCCGGTGGCTTGCCGGCGGTGCGGAGTCGAGGTAGCTGGTTAGGCTCGGACCATGCCCCTTACCGCGGACGACGTCGACCGGTTCGTGGCTTTCAGGCCGCGCCTGGAGGCCATCGCCTACCGCCTCCTCGGATCTGCGGGGGAGGCCGAGGACGCCGTGCAGGAGACGTTCCTGCGCTGGCAGGCCGCCGACGTCGACCGCATCGAGGTGCCCGAGGCGTGGCTGACGAAGGTCCTCACCAACCTGTGCCTCAACCAGCTCACCTCCGCACGGGCGCGCCGCGAGACCTATGTGGGCCAGTGGCTCCCCGAGCCCCTGCTCGCCGGGGACCCCATGCTCGGCCCGGCCGACACCGCCGAGCAGCGTGAATCGGTCTCGTACGCGGTCCTCACCCTTCTGGAGCGCCTCTTACCGAAGGAGCGGGCGGTGTACGTGCTGCGGGAAGCCTTCGACTACCCGCACCGAGAGATCGCGGAGATCCTCGACATCACCGAGGCCACCAGCCAGCAGATCTTCCACCGCGCCAAGAAGCACGTCGCGGACGGCAAGGCGCGCACCGAGATCGACGAGGCCGCCGCCCGGCGGATCGTCGAGCAGTTCCTGGCGGCCGCCACCAGCGGCCAGACCGAGCCGCTCGTGCGCCTGCTCACCGAGGACGCCATCGCGATCGGCGACGGCGGCGGGAAGGTCCCGGCCCGCGCCAGGGCGTTCGAGGGTGCCGTCGCGGTCGCGAAGTTCCTGCGGGGCCTGTTCAAACCCGGCGAGGTCAAGCGTGCCCTGGTCGGCGGCGCGCCCGAGGTCTACGCCTGGACCGCCAACGGTGACCCCGCCGTCGTGGCGGTCGTGGCCGGCCGGGTCATCGGCGTCATCTGCCTGGAGGTCACGGCCGAGGGCATCGCCGCGTTCCGCACCCAGGTCAACCCCGACAAGCTCGAACGCGCGACCGCGCACTGGGCGGCCGCCAACCACGGGGAGCCCCTGTTCCGCGCCTTCTGACCGCCGTGTGAGGTGCTTCACATCGCGCTCCTGTCAGGAAACGCCGGGCCGTCCGGTTCAAGTGGCGAACCCGCGGAAGACAGGAGCAGGGAAATGCAGCATCGCATCACCGTTCTCGGAGCCGGGTACACCGGAGCCATCGCCGCCGGCCGGCTCGCCAAGCGGCTTCGCCACGAGGACGTCGCCATCACCCTTGTCAATGCCGAGCCCGACTTCGTCGAACGCGTCCGGATGCACCAGTTGGCGGTGGGCCAGGACCTCAAGCCCCGGCCATTCAGCGAGATGTTCGCGGGCACCGGCGTCGAACTGAGGCTCGCGAGGGTCACCGGCGTCGACGTCGACCGCAAGACCGTCGCCGTCACCGACGCGAACGGCTCCGAAGAACTCCCCTACGACACGCTCGTCTACGCCCTCGGAAGCGGCTGGAACGCCCAGGGTGTCCCCGGGGCTGCCGAGCACACCTACGAGATCGCCAGCCGGCCCGGAGCACTCCGACTGCGCGAGCGCCTGGCCCGCCTCGCCGCCGGGCAGACCGTGGTCGTCGTCGGCGGCGGCCTCACCGGCCTGGAGGCCGCGACCGAGATCGCCGAGGCCCGCCCGGACCTCGACGTCGCCCTCGCCATCCGCGACGGTCTCGGCGACTGGCTCTCGCCAAAGGGCCGCACGCACCTACGGAAGGTCTTCGGCAAGCTCGGAATCACCGTGTACGAGCACGCCGCCGTCACCGGCGTCGAAGCCGACCGCGTCGCCACGGCCGACGGCAAGACCATCCCGGCCGCAGTCACCGTCTGGACCACCGGCTTCGTGGTGCATCCGATCGCGAAGGCGACCGCCCTGGAGGTCACCGGCACCGGCCAGATCGTGGTCGACGGAACCATGCGCTCGGTCTCGCACCCCGACGTGTACGCCGTCGGCGACGCGGCCCACGCGATAGGACCGGGCAACAAGCCGTTGCGGATGTCGTGCGCCTCGGGCGTCCCCACGGCGTGGCAGGCCGCCGACGCGATCGCGGCGCGCCTGACCGGCGGGAAGCTCCCGGACACGTCGCTGCGCTACTTCAACCAGTGCATCTCGCTGGGCCGCAAGGACGGCTTGATCCAGTACGTCACCGCCGACGACCGCGCCGTGCAGGCGGTCCTGACCGGACGACTCGCCGCCGTCTACAAGGAGCTGGTCTGCAAGGGCGCCGCCTGGGGGGTCGCCAACCCGACGCTCGGGCTGCCGACCCGGCGCCGCGTCCCGCGGGAGCGGGCCGCGGCGGGCCCGGCCGTCGAGGCGCTGGGGTAGGGCCCGACGCGGTGCGGGCGGGCTTCCGGAGTGCGCTTGGCTGTTGTGGCGGCGCCGCCGTACGGATCTCCGCCGGGCGGGCCGGCACCAGCGCGACACGGCATCCATTCGCACAGGTCAACGAAGACGAGATCGCCGAGGGCCGGCTTCGTTGATGTCAGCTTGACGCCCGACCGTGCCGCCCGAACATTGACCGACACCGCCTCCGCCGACCTCGACGTGCATCCCCGGGTGGCAGTGCAGATCCTCCGGCACGCGCAGTTCGCCATCACCATGGCGATCTACACGTGGCCCCGTGGGTGGCCGCCCGTGACGCGCTCAAGCGGCTCGGCAAGGCGCCCGACCGATGAACGGCCTACTGCTGTAGCGGCCCTGATCGCGGCGTGGGAAAGCCCGGTCAGGGCCGCTGCTCAAGGCCGAAGGGCTGATTGGCGGCCGGCAGGGCAAGGGCGTCTACGTCGCCAACCCGCTTCCCCGGTAAACCAGGGCCACCCCCCAGAGGCGCGACGCCTCGCTGACAAGCTCTGTGCACGGCGTGTGGCAGCGCCCGGCTGTGTCGCTTACCTCGGGCTGTCGTCCGTCTATAGGCCCGCCGGCTCTCCCGATACGGGCCCGTTGCTGTCTGCCACCGTTGCTGTCGGAGCCACCCCTGGGCGCGTGCATCGGGCACGGAGCGGGCAGGAGCAAAGTCCTTCCGAGGGTCACTTCCCGTCTCGAGTTGCGGCACCGGTCAGTCGCCTACCGCTCAGGTCCCGGGTGGTCCCGGGTACCCCAGATGGCTGCCGGCCCAGCCGATGCTCCCGGGTGGTGGCTTCCACTCGTTGGCGCGCCCCTTCGAGATCGACAGGTTAGGCCAACGCTTGCGCGCCGCTTGCCGGCTGGCGCCTACCGCTGCCCCAAGCTCGGGATAGCCGGCCCCACACATCGCCGCTTCCTCTGCGCTGGCAGATACGAGGTCGGCGAGAAGCCGGCGCATCTGCTCCCCTGCCGCCATGCGCGCCAGGTGGGCCCGCATCCCGTCCAGGTGGCTCCGCTCGTCGTCTGCTCCGCGCTGGGCATCCATGCCAGACGTGTTCAGCCGCTGCGCCCAATTGGCGGCGACAGCGCTCAGTTCCCGCCGTAGCTCCTGCCGCTCGTTCGACGTCAGTTCCCGCATCATGGGCTCCTTCGTCAATGGCCTCTTACCCAGAATCAGCGCGACAACCAGGGTTGTCAACCCTTGAGTGGGCGGTCTCTTGACCTGCCTGCCCGTTCGGCTGACCGTGGGCTGGACGCCTCGCTTACAAGCTCTGTGCGTCGCGTCCGCACCCGTCCGGCAACGGCTACACGCTCGGAGCTTCGGCCGTGCTGGCACCTGTCAACGTGCCGCCGTCCCGCGGCGTTGCTGTCAGCGTTGCTGTCGACAGCCGTTCCACCGGCGACCCAGGCCGGCCGCCGCTGTGGGAGTCGTCGTGGTCCGGTCCCCACGCACGCAGGTCGTCGCACAGGTGAGCCGAACGCGGGTGTGCAACGATCATCGGCATGTCGACTCCACGAAAGGGCAATGCCGCGTAGGCGCCCCGCACAACTGCGTGCCGACTCCATCTACCGGCGACCGCTTGACGGGTCAACCTCTGTCATCCCCGGGCTTTCGGCCCAGGGCTTCAAAGCCATCGCCTACCTCGAACGCACCCGCCTCTGGAACCAGGCCGTGTCTGATGCAGTGCGGACCTGGTCATGGTTCGTGCGCCACCCCTGGCATCGCTTGTGGGACCCGACCGCCGGCTGTGGGGTGATGGAGTGCTGTCCGGATCCGCCCGAGCTGCGCTGGATCCTGGACGTCGCCATTGCGGTCCTGCCGCCGAAGGATGCCCGGACCCTCCGCAAGCAGATCGCAGCCCTCGATGAGCAGTGGTGACACGCCGCAAGGGCATCTCGTCGGCTCGGGCGCCTCCGACCCCGTCGTTCATGACCCCCTCCGGGGGGATGCGGACGCAATCTATCGACGGGTGCCGGAGCATGCCGCGCTGCGCGGATACGCAGTTGCCCGGCTCGTCCGCTGGCAAGCGGGAACGAGGATGATCGAGGGTTCTACTGCCTTCTTGCTGCCCGACGTCTCGCTTACAGAGCTGCGTCGCGCAGCCGTCCTCGTCTGGAGCGGTCGTCAGGTCAAAGAACAGCGCACCGCTGGCCCCTCCTCAGCCCGTCCCTGTTCAGCGCGGCTGACTGTCAGCGTTGCTGCCGGCAGAGGCCACCACAATGCGCCCTGCCGATCCGGGAGGCCGCCGAGGAACCCCATACATTCTGCCTCCTCCGTGGCCACCGACCGGTCCGCCGCAGTCAGTTCCTGCCAGCGAAGCCGCGCCCACAACGAACATTCGTAATGCCTTCTACCGCCTACTGAGCAGAGAGCCCGTGCTCTTCATCCTGAGCATTCACGAAGGGGCCCGACGGCTCGGCACCAATGATCAGTCTGTGCGGGTCGTCCTCGGATACCTCAATTGTCATGAAGTCGCCCACGTGATCGTTGACCCTGAGATAAGCGCCTAGGTACTCATTCCAATGAAGCCAGGTGGGCACATTATTCTGACCCGCGATGCGATAGTCCGCGTAGTCTATTTTAATGTCCTGCATGCCGTGCAAGCAGCACCAACGGTTGGAAGTTTTGGCGGGTTGCATCGAACGATGCGGACTCCCCGGCATGCGCAGTTCGCCATCACCATGGAGATCTACACGTTGGTGTCGGCGGTCATCCGCGACGCGCTCAAGCGGCTCGGCCAGGCGTTGGGCCAATAACAGGCGATCACATTGCTCAGTCGGGCTCGCGCGACCAGGATCGGGGCCAGGCTTCCATGCGCGTAACTATTCGTTGGAGGCTTGCCTCAAAAGCAGCGTCGTCAAGATCGTTCTCTCGGCGACGGGACCACAACTCATTCAGGTCGTCTTCAATGGCACCTAGCTCGATGAGCCGATCGGCAGATGCAAGCGCCCTTCGGCGTAACTCGGCCGGGCTTCCGGAACTGGTGGTCATCTTGTCTGCGAGTACGGCGAGTGTGCAGCGCGCCTCAGCGGCGATGCCGCGCCCGGCAGCCTCCACGGCGCGCAGGGTCCCCTCTGGGCCTTGGACGATCTCGGTGAACAAGGCGAGTAGCCGCGAGTTACGCACGAGTGGTCCATCCGTCATCGTCCGGCCTTTCGCTGTTCCATCACCGCTGCCGCTTCGGCCGAGTCCAGGACTCAGGAAGTGACCCGCTTGGTGACCGGTCTACTGCTGTACTTCGCTGCTGTACCGGCCCGATCGTGGCAACGGCGAAACCCGGTCAGGGTAGCTGACCTGCGGAGGAGTGGGCCGCCAGGGACTCGAACCCTGAATGCCGGACGTTGCCGATAGATCATCCTGAATCGGGTAAATCCGGCCCCTGGCCAGGGCGGCGACCCTCATTGCCTCTCGACGTTTTACAGGCCTTTCCGAGCTCAGTTGCGCCGGATCTGTGCTCGATGATCATGCTTGAAATCGAACTTGATCGAGACGGACCAAGATCTCTAGAGTGCCCGACGTGAAGCGGGAAGTCTCCTCGAGACGTAGAATCGCGGTGAGGGCGAAGCGCCAGGCCGAGATTCCGGCACCGGGTGTGAGGGAGGGGGCAGGATGTTCGGTTGGAAAGAGAAGCTCAACGACCTGATGGCGCAGCTCAGGCCCGACCTGAGTCGGGAATCGCTCGGCGTCGGGCCCGACTTCCCGGGCGTCGCCCCGAACCCGCTCCTGAGCAGTGATGCACGGAAGCGCAATGCGGAACTGCGTACGGGGGCGCTTGCGCTCGGCGTTCTCGTCGACTGGCGGGAGGTCAGCAGCGACGGCAGTCCACGGGTGGTCCTGATGTTCGACGTGGAGACCGCCGACGGCATCTCGTTCCGCGGTATCGCAGACGAAGACCTCACGATCACCGAGCTCTCCCGACTCGCCCCAGGACAGACGTTGCCCGTGCGCTACCGGCCGGCCGTCATGGACCACTACGTCGCCCTTGCCCGGGACGCGGACCCCGCCCATGTGCAGCAGCTCTCTGACGAGATCGCGAGCCGCAAGCGGACCTGACCCGAAGCCATTGGCCGGATCCCTAGTAGTGCTTTGTTAGGTCGGCGTGTCGTTGGGGCGTCGGAGGGGTCCGGGTAGTTCGATGTTGCGGTGACTCCTGACGAGCTTTCGGTTGTGCGGCAGCGGCTTGAGGCGTTCGCGGCGGACGTGTTCACCCTGTTGGCTCGGTCGGATCAGCGGGCGAAGGGTGAGACGTATCTGCGGGGGCTGTTGCTGGATGGGCGGCGGAAGTCGATGCAGCCGATGGCGCAGCGGCTGGGGGTGGATCATCAGGGGTTGCAGCAGTTCGTGACGACCTCGACGTGGGACACCACGGGGGTGCGGATGCGGCTGGCCCGCCGGGCTCTCGACGTGGTCAAGCCGGTGGCGTGGGTGGTCGATGACACGGGCTTTCCGAAGGGCCACCGATAGATCATCCCGATTCGGACACATCTGGCCGTTGAGCAGGACGTCAATCCTCATCGCTTCTCGACGTCTTACAGGGTTTTCCGGCCTCAGTTGTGCCGGATCTGTGCCCGATGATCATGGCCTCGACGGCGGCCGCCGCCGCACCGCTGCCATCCCGTCACCGTCGTCCCACACCACGGTGGAGCGGGCCCTGGTCTGCTCGGCTTTGCATGGGACGACGGTGACGGGATGGCATCCCCCTCAGCCGCCCCGTACCGTAACCGCCGCTCAGTCCCCGGCCATCCCCGAGCATGAGGCCCCCGCCGGAGGAGCTTCGTCGTCCGTTCGCTCACCGATGTCGAGGTCGCTCGCGATTCGTGGGGCCTTCATATCTGCTCCCACGGAGCGTCGCCCCCTCGAACCTGGCGTCGCCGTTGAACGTCGCCCTGTCGAACCTGGCGTCGCCGCTGAACGTCGCCCTGTCGAACCCGGCGTCGCCGCTGAACGTCGCCCTGTCGAACCCGGCACCGCAGCTGAACGTCGTATCGCCGAACCAGACGTCGCTGCTGAACGTCGCCTGGCCGAACCAGGCGTGGCCGTTGAACGTTGCTCGGTCGAACCATGCGCGGCCGCTGAACGTCGCCTGGCCGAACCAGAAGTCGTCGCTGAACGTCGCCTTGTTGAACCAGGCATCGCCGCTGAACGTCGCCTGGCCGAACCAGATGCCGCCGCTGAACGTTGCTCTGCTGAAGTCTGCATTGTAGAGGTGGCATTTGGTGAAGTCGGCGTCTATGAGGGTTGCCTCCGTAAGGTCCAGAACGATCTTTGGGCCCCAGTAGGCGGGATTGACGTCTTCGTTTTCGATTTCGGGTCGTAGGTGTCGGGCGAGAATGCGTTGGGCTGCAAGGCGGACCTGACGTTCTTCGCGGGGTTCGGTGGCTGGCTTGTCGGGGTCCTTGGTGCCGGTGGCTTGCACCGGTGGCTTGTGTGGGGTCGATGTTTCCCCTGCAGCCGGTGCGTTATTGGTGCCGGGTGAAGGCTGGTCGTCGGGTGGGGTGTACGGCATGCGTAGGTAGGCGCATATGACCTCGACGATGCTCTGCCGGTGGACCGGGTTGTCTTGAGCGAGGCGTTCGAGGGCGTACAGGCCGGCGAGGCGCACCGGGGCCTTGTCGGCGCCGAGTTGGTCGGCCGCCTTGACATACAGCTCGGTGACTCTCTTCTCGCCGGCGTCGTACTCGGTGGCCTGCTGGGTGCGCTCTGCCAGCTGCTGCCGGCGAACTGCCAGCAGTAGAGCAAATGCACCGGTGACGGCGGCTCCGATGGTCAGACCGGTTCGGATACTGTCCACCCGCAACCGAGCCCGCTGCACCTGGTCACCGACTGCGGGCAGGGTGTTCTGCAACCAGAGCACCGCCGCCCCAGTGACTACTGCCACGACAACCGCTCCGACCAAGATCACCCACGCCCGCAACGGCCGCACCTGCCGGTCCGGTGGTGTCGGTGCCGCCGACGCCTGGTGACCTTCCTGGTTGGTCCGCCACCACAGCCGTGCGCCTAAGAGCAACAGCGCCAGGCTCACTGTTGCCGGCAGTAGCACCGACCACCCAGAGGCCAGGACACGCCACCACGATGCGGGAACGTGGAGCAGCATCACACCGAGCAACCCCGCCACACCGACAGCGATCAGAAGAACACTCAGACGTCTCGTCACACTGTGGAATCATGCCCGTACAAGGCAATCAACCTCGTGCCTGTAGCGGGGGCGCCGATCCGGCGAGTGTGCTACCCAGGGTTCCTGCCGTGACCAGCACTCTTGACCCCCCTGAGGCTTGTCCCGGGGCGGCGGGTGCTCCTGGCGCTCGTCAACGCTGGCGGCTCAGCTCCGGCTGCTTCTCCGGTTTCCTATTCTCCCGCACCTCCCTGACCAGGGCGGCCCTCATCGCTTCTCGACGTTTTACAGGGCTTTCCAAGCTCAGTCGTGCCGGATCTGTGTCCGATGATTTTGGCTGAGCATCGAAGTCGATCAAGTCCGAGCAAGATTATTAGAGTGCCTGACGTGACGCGGGAAGCCCTTTCAAGGCGGTGGCCCTGGGTTCTCTTGTCCTTCATCGCCATGGCGTGCACAGGTGCGCTGGCCGTTCCTGCAGCGTGGGCGGTGAAAGTTTAGGTTGAGGCGGAACAGGGAGAGCGCGCCCCCGATGCGGCAGTGGCTGTCTATTTGCTGCGGCTGAGTAGCGGGAATGATGGCGGGCTGCGTCGAGTGCTTACCGACGATCGCCGTGACGAGCTGGTGCGTCAGTGGCGCGCTTACCGGGCGCAAATGTCAGGGTCCGCCATGCCGCCCAGCAAGCTGGAATCGGGTCCGTTGCAGGTCGACCACCTCCGCGACGGTGTCGCCCTGGTGGTCACCGAGGTCTACGCGGTTTGGTGGCACGACCAGCTATCGCAGTCGCAGCCGGCATCCGTGGCGCTTCGGGGTCCGAGAAGATCGGGGCGGTTGGCGGTGGGCTGTGTCAAGGATCTTGGACAGGTCTTCGTGGATTTGCTGGTCAGGCTGCTATCAGGGTCTGGTGTTCGGTGAGGGCTTCGGCGGGGGTG